>NZ_CABVPL010000005.1 GCF_902499045.1 Burkholderia latens
CCGCGCTCGCGCCCGGATGCACGACGAGCCAGCGCCCGTGCCCGGGGCCCGGCCGGCGCGCGCCGCCGATGCGCTGCAACGCGGCGCGCAAGCGTGCGTGCAGCGCGCGCCGCGCGGGATCGCCGGGCTCGAACGCCATCCGCCAGTCGGACGTCTTCGCGCCGATCGTGCGCACCAGCGCAAGCTGGCGCGCGACTTCGTGGCGCACGTGCGACTCCGGCTCGGTTTCGGGCACGCGGTCGGTCAACAGTTCATACGGATTCTCGCGGCAATGCGCGAGCCGCAGCGGAATGCCCGCGAGCCAGCACATCATCGCGGCCGGCAGCGGACTCTGGCTGTACACGGTGAAGATCACGGCCGCGTCGAAGCGGCCGGCGAGCAGCCGGTCGATCATGTCGAGATCCGCGACCGGATCGCCGCGCGCATCGGGGTGCTTGACCCACGGCGCATCGTAGGTCCACACGTCGTCGACCATCGGCAGATGGTTCGCCAGCGCGGCGCCGGTGCGCGACGTCAGCAGCGTGAGCCGGCGGCCGTGGCCGCTCTCCTTCAGCGCACGCAGCGCGGGCGTCGTCATCAGCACGTCGCCGAGGCTGTCGAGCCGCACGCACAGGATGCGTCGCGCACGCTCCCACGCGGCACTCATCGCCGCCCCCACAGGCCGTGGCGGCGCGCGGCCTCGCGCGCGACGATGTCCGCTGCGGCATCGAGGCGGTCGACCACGTGATGCGGCGTGCGCGCCGCATCGATTCGCCATTCGGTCTCGTTGCCGCAGTCGACGAGGATCGTGCTGCAGCGCGCGGCGCGACCGGCCTCGACGTCATCGAGAATGTCGCCGATCATCCAGCTCCATTCGGGAGCGGCGTCGAGCGCGGCGATCGCGCGGCGCAGCATGCCGGGGCGCGGCTTGCGGCACACGCAGTCGCAGGTGTAGCGCGGCACGCTGCCCGCCGGGTGATGCGGGCAGTAAAAAAAATCCGCCAGCGTCGCGCCGTTTGCTTCGAACAGTTCGGCAAGACGCTGGCGGACCGCGCCAAGCTGGGGTTCGGTAAAGTAGCCGAGCGCGACGCCCGGCTGATTCGACACGACCGCGATCGGCATGCCCGTCGCGCCGAGCGTGCGCAGTGCGCGCGCGGCGCCCGGCGCGAGCCGGATCTGCCCGGGGTCGACGTTGTACGGCACGTTCTCGACCAGCGTGCCGTCCTTGTCGAGCAGCACCGCGCCGGGCAGCCGTCGTTCGCGTCTCACGGCCATGACGTCTCCTTCATCGGCAGCACCATCACCTCCGGCACGACCGTGCCCGGCGGCTGCGTGAGCACGAAGCGCACGGCGGCCGCGACGTGCTCGGGCGGCTGCAGCGTGTCCTCGTCGATGTCGGGGAAGCGGTCGAGCAGGAACGGCGTGCGCATCCCGCCGGCGACGATCGCCGACACGCTCACGCCGGCCGGCCGCAGTTCCGCGTGCAGCGCATGCGACAGGCCGAGCAGCCCCCATTTCGTCGCGTGATACGCGGACGCATTCGGCCACGCGCGCTTGGCCGCCGTCGACGCGATGTTCACGATGTGCCCGCTGCCGCGCGCCTTCATCATCGGCACGGCCGCGTGGCACATCAGGTACGGGCCGAACAGGTTGGTCATCATCACCTGCTGCCACGCGGCAACGCTGACGTCGTCGATCGGTGCGGTCACGTCGATCGCCGCGTTGTTGACGACGATGTCGAGATCGCCGAGCGCCTCGCGCGCGTCGTGCACGACCTGCAGCACCGACGTCTCGTCGCGCACGTCGAGCGGCCGTCCGACCGCCTGGCCGCCATGCCGCTCGAGCCGCTGCGCGACGGCCGCCGCGCGATCGCCGTCGAGATCGGCGACGATCACGTGCGCGCCGTGTTGCGCCAGTTCCTCGCAGATGGCCTCGCCGAGGCCGCGGCCGCCGCCCGTGACGAGTGCGGTACGGCCGGCGAGCGGTGGTCGGGCGGGATCGTGAGTCGCGTTCACATGCACCTCCTGTTAGCGTCCGAAGAATCGTGGCGATGACACTTGTCGTGACAAGCGTCCTACAGGGGTACAGCGAAAAGCGTGCCACTCGGCGGAAGCCCGCGCCGTATCGCGCTGCGGCGCGCGCCGGCTGGCTTTTTTATAACCGGCTGTAAAAACGTGCCCGCTCGCCCGCGCTCAGATCGCGAGGCTGTCCGGCGTCGCCTGCGCGCGGTGCTTCGCGAGCGCGCGCAGGCAGTGCGCGATGCAGCCGGCGAACGCTTCGTCGAACCACGGCTGCGCGCCCGATACGCCGACCACGATCCCGTGCTGCGCGACGGCGCCCCACAGGTTCGTGTCGCCCGCACGCAGCCGGTACGGTTCCAGCGCTTGCACGACGTGGCCGTCGCGGCCGGTCTCCCACGACAGCCGCGCCTTCGCGCGTGCGTACGCGCGATAGTCGGCGTCCCAGTCCTTCGGGTCCGGCAGCGAGAACTCGTACAGGATCGCGTCCTCGAAAGCCGCATCGCGCGGCCCGAGCGCCGGATCCATGATCACGATGTGCAGGCAGCCGCTGTCGCCGACGAAGTCGCTCTGCAACGCAGCCGACAACGTCGGCAGCAGCAGTTCGACGGCCGCGACCGCGGCCTGGCGGTCGGCGAACGCGCTACCGCCGCGGCGCTCGGTCACGGCTTCGGGGGTCGTCGGGTTCAGAAGGTTCGGCATGGATCTCTCCGGAGGAAAAAGCGAGCGCACGCAGCGCCGCGATGAGGTCGGCCGCTACCGCGGGCTTGGTCAGGTAAGCATGGAAACCCGCTTCGACCGCGCGCGTGCGATCGCGGTCGCGCGCATGGCCGGACAACGCCAGCGCCTCGAGCGGCGCGCGGCCGTCGCGCGGGCGGTCGGCGTCGAGCTGGCGCACGCGGCGCATCACCGCGTAGCCGTCTTCCTCGTCGTCGCCGAGATCGATGTCGCAGACGAGCAGCGTCGGCCAGTCGACGCGGCGCCTGCGCCACAGGTCGTCGAGCAGCGCCTGTCCGGACGCGAACGCCTGCACGTCGGCGCCCGCGACCTTCAGCAGCGCGGTCAGCGCTTCGCGCGCTTCGTCGTGATCGTCGACGCATGCGATGCGCAAGCCGTCGAGCGGCGGCTTCGCGTCGGCGGACGTCGCACCGGCGTCAGAGCCTGGCGCGCCGGCGCCCGGCAGTTGCATCGATGCGGGCGCCACCGCGCACACCGGCAGCGACAGGTGCAACGTCACGCCGACGTCGTCGCGTTCGCGCAGGATGTAGCCGCCCGCTTCCTCGATCGCGCGCTGCAGCAGTTCGAGATCGACCAGGGACAGCTCGGGCGCCTCGACGCCCGCACACGTGATCGTGATCCGCGCGTCGGGATCGTGGCGCGCGGTGCGCACTTCGACCTGCCCGCCGCCGCTCACGTCGATCCCGCCGCGGCACAGCTCCCAGATGAAACGCCGCAGCGCGGCCGGGTCGGCCTTGACGACGAGGTCTTCGTCCGACAGCTGACGGAACACCGGCACGCCGCGCGCCGCGGCCGCTTCCGCGAGCGAGTCGAGCACCTGCGCGACCAGCGGGTTGATCCGCACCGGCTGCCGCGCGAACTTCGCCTCGGTGCGCTCGAGCTCGCGCTGCTTCGCCTGCAACGCCCACATCTGCGCATACACGCCGTTGCTCGCGAGCAACTCGTCGTGCGTGCCTTGCTCGACGAGCCGGCCGTACTCCATCACGAGGATCCGGTCGGCATCGACGATCGTCGACAGCCGGTGCGCGATGATGAGGCTCGTGCGGTGCTGCGCGACGCGCATCAGTTCCTGCTGGATCGCGCGCTCCGAGCGCGTATCGAGCGCCGACGTCGCCTCGTCGAACACGACGATGGGCGGCGCCTTCAGCAGCGCCCGCGCGATCGCGACCCGTTGCCGCTCGCCGCCCGACAGCCGCACGCCGCGCTCGCCGACGCGTGTGTCGTATGCGTCGGGCAGCCGTTCGATGAACGCGTCGAGCTGCGCGCCGCGCGCGGCCGCGACCACGTCGGCGCGCGTCGCGTCGCGCCTGCCATATGCGATGTTGTACGCAAGCGTGTCGTTGAACAGGATCGTGTCCTGCGGCACGATGCCGAGCGCTTCGCGCAGGCTGCGCTCGGTCACGAGGCGCAGGTCCTGGCCATCGATCCGGATCGTGCCCGCATCGGGCTGGTACAGCCGGAACAGCAGCCGCGCGAGCGTCGACTTCCCCGAACCGCTGCCGCCGACCACGGCGACCGACTGCCCGGGCTCGATGCGGAACGACACGTCCCACAGGATCTGGCGGCTCGGCTCGTAGCCGAAGTCGACGTGCTCGAATTCGATCGCGCCGCCGCGCACCACGAGCGGCTGCGCACCGGGCGCGTCGCCGTCCTCGCCGGGCTTGCCGCGCGCATCGAGCAGCGCGAACAGCCGCTCGACGTTCGTCATCGCGTCGTTCGCCTCGCGGAACACGAAGCCGAGCGCGTTCAGCGGCAAGCTGATCTGGATGATGTATGCGTTGATCAGCACGAGATCGCCGACCGTCATCGTGCCGCGCGCGACATACTGGCCGGCGAGCAGCATCACCGCCGCGATCCCCGCGCCGATGCACGCGCTCTGCCCGATGTGCAGCGTCGACAGCGCGTACTGGTTGTCGACGCCCGCGTCGCGCCATTCGTCGAGCACGCGATCGAGCCGGTCGCGCTCGACGTCCTCGCGCGCGAAGTACTTCACCGTGTCGACGTTCAGCAGGCTGTCGACCACGCGCGAGTTCGATTCGGCCTCGAGCGCGTTCACGCGGCGCTGGTAGCGCATGCGCCGGCGCGTGAAGACCACCGTATACGCCGCATAGACGGCGAACGTGATCAGGATGATCGCGGTGAAGCCGCCGCCGTACTTGCCGATCATGATCATCAGCACGGAGCCGATCTCGATCGCGGTCGGCACGATCGTGAACACGGCGACGCCGAGCAGGTAGCCGATGCCGGCCGTGCCCTTCTCGAGGTCGCGCACGACCGCGCCCGTCTCCCGCTGCGAGTGGAAGCGCGCGCCGAGCCGGTGCAGGTGGCCGAACGTACGGACCGTAAACGTGGCGACCGTGCGCTGCGTGACCTGCACGAACGTCATGTCGCGCACTTCGTTCAGCGCATTCGCCGCGAAGCGCACGACCGCATACGCGAACAGCAGCAGCACCGGCAGCGCGATCGGCTGGCCTGCCGCGCGCCCGAGCCCGTCGACGATGTCCTTCAGCAGCAGCGGCACCGACACGGCCGCCGCTTTCGCGAGTATCAACAGTGCGATCGCCGCGAGCACGCGCGCGCGGTAACGCCAGATCGCGCGCCACAACTCGCCCGCGATGCGCCGGCGCAGGCCGCGCTTCGGATCGTCGCGCGGCGCGGCGCGAGCGGCGCCAGCGGCGTGACGGGCGCGGTCGCCGCGAGCCTCGCGATCGTCGCGGTCGTCGCGCTCGCCGCGCGTCGGGTCGTCAGTGCCGGTCGTCATGCGCGCGATGGCTGGTTCCCGGGTGGTCGGATCGTCCCGCGCATCGGCCGTCAATGGCGCGGTTCGCGGCCGGAGCCGCTTTCGGTCGAAGTGCCGCCGCTGGTGCCGCCGCCGGCCCCGGCCCCGGCCCCGGTCCCGGTCCCGGTCCCGCTGCCCGGTTCCGGCTCGCGCACGGCCGGCTGCGTCGGGGTGACGGTGCGTTGCGACGGATGCAGCACCATGCCGGTGTCGTGCTCGCCGTCGCGGCGCACGCGCACGCGGTTCTCGACGTCGCGCACGCACATGCAGTCGTCGGCGATGTCCTCGATGTCGTGCTTCATCCAGCGCGACGGCACCGTGCCGTCGAGTTCGACGCGGCCGTCGCGCACCTGCACGGTGACGTCGCTCACGTCGATGTCGAGCGCACGCGCGAGCCGCTCGCACACGTCCTCGCGAATCCGCTCGTCCGAGCGCGTATAGCCTTTCGGGCCGCGCGGCCGGCGCATCACGTCGCGCGGCGCATCGCCGCCGAAACGCGACAGGTCGGGCGCGTCCGCAACGCGAGGACCGCGCGGATCGTAGTCGCGCTCGCCGCCGTACCAGCCCATCCGGTGATGGCCGCGCAACCCCGGCCGCTCGCCGCCGTAGCGGCGTTCCCCGCCATAGCGGCCCTCGCCGCTTTCGCGCGCGACATCGCCGCCGCGGTTCCCGTAGCCGCGCTCGGCCTCCCAGCCTGCATCGCGCGCACCGGTCGGCACGTCACGCCAGTCTGCCGCGCCGCGTCCACGCTGCTCGGCCGCCGAGCGCGCCGAGCGCTCGCTCCATTCGCTGCCCCAGTCTTCCGGGCCGACGTCCTCGCTCGCGAAGCGCCGATACGCCGACTCATAGTCGGCGTCATGCCGTTGCGCTTCCCCGCCGCGGAAGTCACGCTCACCGGCACCGCGGTATGCGCGTGCGCCGCGTTCCTGCCAGTCCGGCGGCCCGCCGCGTTCACCCTGCCGCCCGGGATATCGTCGTTGCATCGTCGTGTCCCTCCTTGATCGCGCCTGTGCCGCGCACGGCCCCGTGTCGCGACGCGGCGCGCGTTCGTCAGATCGTTGCAAATCGCGTGCCGCGTGCGCGGCCGGTGCGCCCGTCAGGAAACCGGGCAGCGTACGGATCGCGCACGTCGATCGGTGCGGTTCCGCACCCTCGTGCACCGTTGCGCGCGCTTCGTCACGCTGCCGCGTCGGCCCACCGGCCCGGCTGCCGCATGCGCAACGCCGGTAGTCGGGCCTCGTCGGCCCGACCTCGTCCCTATCTGCAACGCGATTGCAGTTTTTGCGCAGGCCTCGGCACAGCGGTTCCCGCTCGCTATGCGCGGTCGGTGCCGGGCTGCTGCGGCGCGTCGGGATCTTCCGTGCTGCCCGGATCGCTCAGCCGCTCGGTGCGGTCCGGCTCGATGTCGGCGCCTTCCTCCAGCCCCGCATCGCCGTCCGCGGACGCACGCTCGCCGGTGCCCGCGCGGTCCGTATCGCTGTCGAGCGACGCATCGCCGCGCTCCAGCGCATGCTCGTCGAGCGGCGAGTCGACGTCGAACGAATGACGCCGCGCGCCCGCCGTGTCGCTGCCGCTGTCTGACGAGTCGCTCGATCCGAGCGCGCGGCCGTCGCGGCCGCGCTGCGCGTTGTCGTCGTCCGGGCCGGCCGGTTCGTTGTCGGGGTTCAGTGTGCTGTTCATGTCGGTTCCTCGTGTAGCGTCGGGCCGCTGCGGGCCGGCATTCCGCGCGGCACGCCGCGGCCTGGGGGTCGGCGTACGACGCAATCGGCGTGCCGCGCCGTCGCGTGCGCCGGACACGCACGAAACCGATCCGGTCGCACGCGCGGCGCGGCACGGGCAATGCGCACCCATTGATCAGGTGAATTGGGTTCCCGTATGCTGTTGCGGGAATCAATCCGGTTTGAATTGCCGCCGCCGGCCCCGCCAAAGGGTGGCAGGGCGGGTTTGTCCGCCACCCTTCGACTTGCCGTTCCGATGACAAAAGACGACGCCATTACCGATTCGCACCCGCCGCTCGAGCCAACCGATGCTCGGGATCTGCTGCACCGCTTCGCCGAATTCCGCTTCGAGACGGTCGTCGGCGCGATCACCGACTACGCGGTGTTCATGCTCGACCCGCACGGCAACGTCGCCACGTGGAACCGCGGTGCGGAACGCATCAAGGGCTACCGCCCCGCCGAGATCCTCGGTCATCACTTTTCGCGCTTCTATCCGCCTGACGCGATCGCCGCGGGCCGCCCCGCGTTCGGCCTTCAGGAAGCGGTCGCGCGCGGCCACTTCGAGGACGAAGGCTGGCGCGTGCGCAAGGACGGCACGCTGTTCTGGGCGAGCGTCACGATCACGGCCGTGCGCGACGCGGCGGGCCAGCTGGCCGGCTTCATCAAGATCACGCGCGACATGACGGAGCGCAAGCGGCTCGCGGAGCTAGAGGCGTCGACGCACCGGCTCAGCGTGTTCATCGCGATGCTCGCGCACGAATTGCGCAATCATCTCGCGCCGCTGCGTCACTCGGTCGGCGTGCTGCAAAGCCTGCCCGATCCGGCGCCGGCGCTCGCGCAATGCCGCGACGCCGTGCATCGCCAGGTCGCGCAGCTGACGCGGCTCGTCGACGATCTGCTCGACGTCGGCCGCATCACGGCCGGCAAGATCCAGCTCGACAACGCGCCCGTGACCGTGCGCGACCTCGTGTGCCGCGGCGTGGAGAGCATCCAGCCGAAGCTGGCCGCGCGCGAGCAGCACATCCACGTCGCCCTGCCGGCCGATCCGGTCGTCGTGCGCGGCGACGCCGCGCGGCTCGTTCAGGTGCTGCACAACCTGCTCGACAACGCATCGAAATTCTCGCCGCATGGCGCGCGCATCGACGTCAGCGCGAGCGTCGATGCTTCCGGCGTCGCGATTCGCGTGAAGGATCAGGGTGTCGGGATCGCGGCCGGGTCGCTCGAGAAAATCTTCGATCTGTTCGAGCAGGAAAACACCTCGGGCCGGCGCGCGTCGGACGGCTTCGGGCTCGGCCTCGCGATCTGCCGGTCGTTCGTCGAACTGCACGGCGGGATGATCTCCGCCGAAAGCGACGGGCCCGGCCAGGGTTCGACGTTCACCGTGCGGCTGCCGGTCGACCCGAACGCGCGCGTGGAAGCGCCCGCACCGCGGCCGCCCGAGCACGCGGCGCCCGCGCCGCTGCGCGTGGTCGTCGTCGACGACAATCGCGATTCGGCCGACACGCTGGCCGTGCTGCTGCAGGTGAAGGGACATGCGGCGCGCGTCGCATACGACGCCGACGAAGCGCTCGCCGTCGCGCGCGAAACCGTTCCGGATCTGATGCTGATCGACCTGTCGATGCCCGATATCGACGGCTTCGCGCTGCTGCACGAGCTGCGCTCGATCGACACGCTCGCCGGGATGACGTGCGTCGCGCTATCGGGCCACGCGCGCCCGTCCGATCGAGCACGCACCGCGAGCGCGGGCTTCGACGATCACCTCGTGAAGCCGGTCGAGATGGCGGTGCTCGACGCGCTGTTGCAGCGCGTCGCACGCAAGGTTCACGGCACGCGGTAGCCGCGCGCCGTCACCGTTCATTCGGCCATCGCCCTGCACATCGCCGCGCACGATTCGCACGCCAGCGCGCAGCGACGGCAGTGCTCGTGCGTATGCAGCAGGCACTCCGCCGCGCACCGGTCGCACGCATACGCGCACAGCGCACAGACCTGCGGCGCGAGCACGCTGCGGCGCGCCATCGCACCGGACGCGAAGCGGCACAGCTGCGCGCACTCGATGTCGAGCGCGATGCAGTCGGTCAGCTTTTGCGGATCGGGTTCCGCGAGACATCCGGCCGTGCATGCATCGCACGCATGCGCGCACGCGTCGCACGCGGCCATGCAGTTGTCGTAGCGTTCGTTCATCTGGCTCATCGCATTGCTCCTCGTCGGGGTTCGCATCGTCACGGCGTCAGCTTCACCTTCATCCAGCCGGGCTCGCGCACGTCGAACGCGCGGTACGCATCGATCGCGTTGGTCAGCGGCTCGCGGCGCGTGAGCACCGACGCCGGATCGAACGCGCCGCTGCGCACCAGTTCGATCAGATGCGGGGTGATGGTGCGGTGATTGCAGTTGCCCATCTTGATCGTCAGGTTGCGGTTCATCGCCTCGCCGATCGGGAACACGCGCGCCTGCGGCGGATACACGCCGATCACCGAGACCGTGCCCGCCTTCGCGACCGCGCGCACCGCCCACTGCAGCACCTGCGACGGCCCGTCGCCCGGCACCCAGTTGCGGCCGTCGGGCTTGCGGCGCGGCGCCACCGCGTCGACCTCCGCATCGAACGCGCGCGCGGCGTCCTGATCGGCCGCGGCCGGCCCGTGCGTCGCGCGCATCGCATCGACGCCTACCGCATCGATCGCGCGATCGACGCCGATCCCGCCGGTGAGCCGCAGCACCGTGTCGACCGGGTCTTCCTCGGAGAAATCGATGGTCTCGGCGCCTTGCGCGCATGCCATCTCGAGCCGCGACGCGATGCGGTCGATCGCGATCACGCGCCCCGCGCCCATCAGCTTCGCGCTCGCGATCGCGA
The DNA here is from genome assembly GCF_902499045.1 of Burkholderia latens. Lineage (GTDB taxonomy): Bacteria > Pseudomonadota > Gammaproteobacteria > Burkholderiales > Burkholderiaceae > Burkholderia > Burkholderia latens. The sequence goes on from NZ_CABVPL010000005.1 coordinate 10,081, forward strand.
ACTGGCCGACGGGCCCGGCGCCGAACACGGCGACCGTATCGCCCGGTTTCACTTCCGCGAGCTGTGCGCCGAAATAGCCGGTCGGAAAGATGTCCGACATCAGGATCGCGCGGTCGTCGTCGATCGTGTCGGGCAGCCGGATCAGGCTCGCGTTCGCGAGCGGCGTGCGCGCGTATTCGGCCTGCAGCCCGTCGAACGGGCCCGTATCGGCGGGACCGCCGAAGAACGCGGTGCCCGCGCGCGGGCCGCCGGGATTCGCGACGTCGCATTGCGCGGTGTAGCCGGCGCGGCAGTACACACAGCTGCCGCATGCGATCGTCGATGGAATCAGCACGCGATCGCCGCGCTTGAGGTTGCGCACGTCTCGGCCGACCGCCTCGACGATGCCCACACCCTCGTGGCCGAGGATCGTGCCCGGCTTCATCCCGCCGAGCGTGCCGCGCACCATGTGCAGGTCGGTGCCGCAGATCGCGCTGGCCGTCAGCCGCACGACCGCGTCGGTCGGTTGCGAAACTTGCGGGTCGGGTACCGTATCGATGCGAATGTCGCCGATGCCGTGAAATACGACTGCTTTCATGTCAGGCCCTCCTTGTCGAAAGCGGAAACGGTGCAAATGACCGTCGCGCAGTTCGAGCAAGGCGCGCGCCTGTCGGTGCGGTGCGAGGGGGCGTCGCCGTCGTGTCAGCCGGCACACCGGCCGCGCGGGCCCATCGATGCTGCCACGATCGACGCACCGCGTCGGCGGCACGCGCGACGATGCGCTCGTGTACGTGAAGACGAAAGTGCCGCCGCGGCAACGTTCCGCTGCAATGGAGGGCCCTGATCGATGCAAGCAAGCGATACGTACATGGACCACGAGATCCGCGTCGAAGCGACGCGCAATGCGCATGGTGCATGAGTCGCGCAAGTGCGGATTTTCCGCGACGGCGAGCCCGTCGATCTGCCGGCGCCGGCACTCGTTACGCCCGAATGGCTCACCTGTGACGAAGCGCTGCGCGGCGGCATCGATCAGGGCCGCGTGATGATTCGCACGCGCGATCGCTGACGGCGCGCTTGCACCGCGCAGCGATGTGCGCTGTATGACGTGCGGCGCAGTGCTCGACCGCGTACGCCGCCCGCGCAACGCAACGCGCGCTCACGCTTGCGCCGCGCGCTGCTGCTCCAGCGCCTCTTCGGCCCGCAGGCAGTCGAGATCGCGGCCGATCGTCGCGACCGCGAGCCGTGCGTTGCCGCGCCAGTACGTCACGGAACCTTGATGGGCGCTCAGATCGCCGTCGACGTCGATGCGATCCCAGTGCTCCGCATGTCCGACGTAACGCACGGTCACGTCGTAGTGCTGGGTCCAGAAGAACGGCACCGCGTCGAACGGCCGCTGCTGGCCGAGCATGTTGTGCGCGGCGGCGATACCCTGCCGCTGCGCGACGACCCAGTGCTCGACGCGGATGCGCTCGCCGGTCAACGGATCGGGCCAGCGTGCGATGTCGCCGGCCGCGTACACGTCCGGTGCGCTCGTCTGCAGGAAACGGTCGACCGTCACGCCGCGATCGACGGCGAGACCCGCTTGCTCGGCCAGCGCGACGTTCGGATGCACACCAATGCCGACGACCACCACGTCGGCCGGCAGCACGTCGCCGCTCGCCAGCGTCACGTGGTCCGGCGCGATCTGCGCGAGCGTCGCGCCGAGGCGGAACGTCACGCCGTGCGACTCGTGCAGCGCACGGATCGTGTCGCCGAGCGCGTCGCCGAGCACGCGCGCCATCGGATGCGTATCGGGCGCGACCACCGTCACGTCGAGCCCGCGCGTGCGCAGTGCGGCGGCCGCTTCGAGGCCGATGAAGCTCGCGCCGACCACGACGCAGCGCCGTGCCGTCTTCAGCTTGCCGATCAGCGCATCGCAATCGGCGCGCGAGCGCAGCACGCACACGTGCGGCAAATCAGCGCCCGGCACGGTCAGCCGGTTCGGCTCCGCGCCGGTCGCGAGCAGCAGCTTGCCGTAGCCGATGCGGCTGCCGTCCGCGAGTTCGACCGCATGCTGCGCGGGATCGATGCGCGCGACGCGCGTGCCGCGGCGCACGTCGATGCGTCGGTCGGTATAGAACGACTCGCCACGCAGCGGCAACCAGTCGGCTTCGGCCGTGCCGGCCAGATAGTCCTTCGACAGGTTCGGCCGGTCGTACGGCGGTTCGCTGTCCGCGCTCAGCAGCGTGATCGGGTTCGGATAGCCTTCCTGCCGCAGCGTCACGGCGGCGGCGATCGCTGCAGCCCCGCCGCCGACGATCACCACCGACTCCGGCAGCCCGGCCGCTTGCGGCGCCGGCGGCGCTGCCGCAGGCCGCGCATCGAGCACGACCACGCGGCCGTCGCGGCGCTCGACGCGCCAGCACGTCAGCCCGTCGAGCGCCGGAGCCCGCAGCAGAGCGCCGGTGCGCAGGCAGAACGCCGCGTGATGCCACGGACAGCGAATCGTGTCGCCGACCAGCAACCCGTTGGCGAGCGGCGCGCCGTAGTGCGGGCACTGCGCGCCGACGGCGAACAGTTCGTCGGCGCGGCGCACCAGCAGCACCGCGGCGTCGCCGACCTGGCCCTCGATCATTGCGCCGTCGGCAATGTCGTCGAGCGCGATGCCGTGCGCGAGATCGGGACGTGAGGACGAGTGGCTGCTCGAGGACATGGCGTGGCTCCCGGCTGAAGTGACGATCCCATTATCGGCGTCGTTCCCGAAAAGAACAGGTACAGACGCCGCCGCAGCGCACGCAAACGCGGCTGGTGCTGGTACGCGAGCTGCGGCCGGTGCTGGCATCGTCGACGTTGCGGCGCAACACGGCGAATGCGCGTACGCTGGGCCAGCGGCGCAAGCAAACCGCGTGCCGCGATCGGCCTTCATTTCGTCGTCATCCGTCCGTCACCGGGGAACGCCGCGACGCCGGCGCGGACGCTATCGCGCGTCACGCCGCTTCACATGCCGCGCGGCCCGCGCCATCAACGCATGCAGGCCGCCGCGAGCTTGCCCACAGCGACGATCGCGCGCTCGATCTCCTGAGACCACGGGCTGCTGTAGTTCAGCCGGATGAAATTGCGATAGGTGTCGGTGATCGAGAACATGTAGCCGGGCCCGATCGTGATCCCCTGCTCCAGCGCGAGCTGATACAGGCGCATCGCATCGACCGTCGCCGGCAACTCGACCCACAGCACGTAACCGCCCGCCGGGCTCGAGATGCGCGTGCCCTCCGGGAAGAACCGCGACACCATCGCGCGCATCAGGTTCGCCTGCTGCGCGTACGCCTTGCGAATCCGCCGCAGATGATGCTCGTAGCCGTCGCGTTCGAGAAACTCGGCGATCGCGAGCTGCGGCAGCGACGGCGTCGCCAGCGTATTCAGGAACTTCAGCTTCTCGACCTGTTCGCGATAGCGGCCCGGCAACGCCCAGCCGATCCGGTAGGCGGCCGTCAGGCTCTTCGAGAACGACGCGCAGTGCAGCACGATCCCGTTGCGGTCATGGGACTTCAGCGTGCTCGGGTGCGAATCGCCGAAATACAGTTCGTTATACACACCGTTTTCGATGATCGGCATGTCGACCCGCGTCGCGAATTCGACCAGTTCACGCTTGCGCTCGTCCGGCATCTGGAAGCCGAGCGGGTTCTGGAAGTTCGGCATCACCCTGCACGCGGCGATCGGCTGCGACTTCGCGATCGCGGCCAGCGCCGCGATGTCGATCCCGTATTCCGGGTGCGTGGCCACTTCGATCGCCTTCATCCCCATCCGCTCGATCGCGTGCAGCATCGCGTAGAACGTCGGCGACTCCACCGCGATCGTGTCGCCCGGCTTCGCAACCGCCTGCAGGCACAGGTTGATCGCCTCGGTCGCGCCCACCGTCACGATGATCTCGTTCGGATCCACCGACATCCCGTTCTCCAGGTAGCGCCGCGCGATCTGACGAATCAGCCGCGGATGGCCGGGCGGCAGCCCGTCCGTCACGCCCCACAGCGACTTGTTGCGGCCGGCGGCATACGCGTAGCGGTTCAGCTTTTCGAACGGGAACAGGCTCGGGTCCGGATATGGCGAACCGAGCGGCACCGCGTCGTCCGCGCCGATCGAGCGCAGCGTCGACAGCACGAGCCGGCTCATGTCGACCGACGACGAGATCGCGATCGGCTTCGACGGCCGCAACTCGCGCACCGGCGCGTGGTTATCGTCGTGCCGCAGGTTCACGAAGTAGCCCGACTGCGGCCGGCTTTCCAGCAGCCCGCGGCTTTCGAGCAGCAGATACGCGTGCAGCACGGTCGTGATGCTGATCCGGTGCTGCTGGCTCGCCTGCCGCACCGACGGAACACGATCGCCATGTCGATACACGCGTTGCCGGATGAGTCTTTCTATGTCGTTCGCGAACTTCTCGTAGAGCTTCATCCGCCTCGCCCCGGCAACGGTACACCGGCCTGCGACGCGCGGGTCCACGTGCCGCACCGGCGCGCGGAACCGGATACCGGTGCGCGGCCGCGGGCGTCCCTGAACGGAACGCGTCCATTACCGAAATTGAAGGCGGATAGCAATGCGAAATCCATCGTGACAAGGATCGGCATCCTACTGCGGCAATTCGGCGAATGTAAGTGACAGTTTGGCGAGCGAACGTCAAATCGCGCGCGTGTGGTGAACAGATGGGAAGACGGCGCGATGCCCGCCAGTCATGAACCTGCACGCGCGCACGGCGCCGCCCGCGCGCCGCGCGATCGCGGCGCTGCGGCGCGTCCGGATCGCGCTCGGGCGCGGAAGGTTCGATTCGCGCACACGCCGATCGTCATCGCGCGATACAAGTGCGGCCGCGACGTATCGCGCGCGGCGCGTCGTTATCGCGGCGCGCGGGCATCCTCCTCGACGTCGTCGACTTCCGCCGGAAAACGATGCTGCCCGAAACTGAGAATCAGCACGCCCGCCGCGAGCAGCACGATCCCGAACGTGGTCATCAGCATCCGCTCCGGGCTGTCGGTCGCGCCGCGCAGGATCAGATCGCGCGCGAGCGACGTCATCGCTATGAACAGCGGGAACCGCACCGGCAGCCGGCCGAGCCGCAAATAACGCACGTCCATCGCGAGCACCTCCAGATACAGGAACATCAGCAGCAGGTCGGTGAGCGACACCTCGCCGGCGAGCACGACCTTCCATGCCTCTTGCGTCATCGCGAACGCGGTCGCGAGCCCGATCACGATCAGCCCGGCCAGCTCGGCCGCATGAAGGAAGCGGCCGAAGCGGCGGCGGATACGTTCGGCAGTCGTATCGGCGGATGCAGTGGACGTATTCAACGCGATGGCCGGTGCAGTGTCGTAGGTGCCGCGAACGATGCGCGGTCGCGGCGGCGGATGGTGCCGGGCAACGGGAAGCCCGCGACCGGCGAATCGTAAATCGTTGCGCACGCACCGGGTTCGGTCGCGCCGGTCGCGTGCGCGAGCGCGGACAGCGTCCGCCGCCAGCATGCGTGAAACGCGACGCCGGCATCGGCGCATGCGGCACCGCCGCCTGGGCGGCCCCGCAACAACCGGCAGCCGAAACAGCGTTCGGGGCCATCGGGCCGCGCGCTCGCCTGCTCGACGACTGCACCGAAAATACGCATCGCTTCCAAAAGGTTCATCATGATGGTCGCGCTCGGGCGGCGCGAACCTAATCTACTGCACGCGCCACGCCCGCTCAAGAGCACAGCGCGGCCGGCTGCAGGAGTACAGCTGCACGCGCCGCGCCAATTCGGACCTCGATCAACCCATTCGAATGACAGATCATCGATACGTGTTCCAAAGACCCGCCGAAGCTGCTAGATTGCAGGCTCGACGACGTTACGCGGTGCGGACAGGTCTCGCGCCGGGCGAACGCGCGGCCACTTGCCTGCCTCCCCTTTCGCGCCCCGGGCGGCAGGCTGCCGCCGCCGCGGCCCGTTGCGCGATGCCCGCGCAACGTCCCTCATCCGCATGTCACAAAGAGAACAGTCGCATGACACAGTCCAACCGTTCGCCTTCGCGCGCCGCGGCGTCCGTGGCCCGTCCGTCCCGACATGACTGACCGGCAGCCCGCGATGCAAACCCGTCCCCCGCTTTCCCAGGCCGTTCACAGCCCGATCACGCGCAGTGCGATCTTCCTCGTCGCCACCGTCAATCCCGGCGCCGACCGCGCCGACCGAATCCGCGGATGGTGCGGCGACATCGCCGCGCTCGTGCGCTCGGTCGGCAAGCGCGTGCCCGACGGCAACCTGTCCTGTGTGTGCGGCTTCGGCGCCGACGCATGGGATGCGCTGTTCGGCGAGCCGCGCCCGGCATCGCTGCATCCGTTCCGTGAATTCGGCGCCGGTCACCGCGTCGCGATCGCGACGCCCGGCGACATCCTGCTGCACATCCGCGCCGACGCGATGGACCTGTGCTTCGAGCTTGCGACGCAGCTGCTGAACGCGCTCGGCGACGCGGTCACGGTCGTCGACGAGGTACACGGCTTCCGCAACTTCGACCAGCGCGCGATGATCGGCTTCGTCGACGGCACCGAGAACCCCGAAGGCCGCGAGGCGGTCGACTTCACGGTGATCGGCGACGAGGATGCGGAATTCGCGGGCGGCAGCTACGTGATCGTGCAGAAGTACCTGCACGACATGGCCGGCTGGAACGCGCTCTCGGTCGAGACGCAGGAGCGCATCATCGGCCGCACCAAGCTGTCCGACATCGAACTCCCGCCGGACGTGAAGCCGTCGTGCTCGCACAGCTCGCTGACCACGCTCGACGAGAATGGGCAGGAAGTGAAGATCCTGCGCGACAACATGCCGTTCGGGCGCCCCGGTTCCGGCGAATTCGGCACCTATTTCATCGGCTACGCGCGCTCGCCGGCGCCGATCGAGCAGATGCTCGAGAACATGTTCGTCGGCCGTCCGCCCGGCAACTACGACCGGCTGCTCGACTTCAGCCGCGCCGTCACCGGCTCGCTGTTCTTCGTGCCGTCTGCCGACCTGCTCGAAGCGCTGGCCGATCGCCCCGCCCCGGCCGCCGACGCAGCCGCGGCCACCGCCGCCGCGCCGCAGCCGGCGCCGTCGTCTTCCGGGCCGCATCGCGACGGCTCGCTGAATATCGGATCGCTGAAAGGAGTCAAAGCCTATGAATAACCTGCACCGCGAACTCGCCCCCATTTCGTCGTCCGCGTGGGAGCAGATCGAGGAAGAAGTCGCTCGCACGTTCAAGCGCTCGGTCGCCGGGCGGCGCGTCGTCGACGTCGAAGGCCCGGCCGGCCCCGAGTTGTCGGCCGTCGGCACCGGGCATCTGCTCGACGTCGCCGCGCCGCGCGAGCTGGTGAGCGCGCGGCTGCGCGAAGTGCGCACGATCGTCGAGCTGACCGTGCCGTTCGAGCTGAGCCGCGATGCGATCGACAGCGTCGAGCGCGGTGCGCGCGATGCCGACTGGCAGCCGGCGAAGGACGCCGCGCAGCGCCTCGCGTTCGCGGAAGACGGCGCGATCTTCGACGGCTACCAGGCCGCGGGCATCGTCGGCATCCGCGAAGGCACGTCGAACCGCAAGCTGACGCTGCCGACCGACGTCAGCGCATACCCGGACGCGATCAGCGACGCGCTCGAAGCGCTGCGGCTCGCCGGCGTCGACGGCCCGTACTCGGTCGTGCTCGGCTCGGATGCATACACGGCGCTCAGCGAAGCGCGCGACCAGGGCTACCCGGTGCTCGGCCACATCAAGCGCATCGTCAACGGCGAGATCATCTGGGCGCCGGCGGTCAGTGGCGGCTGCGTGCTGTCGACCCGCGGCGGCGATTACGAGCTGCACCTCGGCGAGGACGTGTCGATCGGCTACACGAGCCATACCGACAAGGTCGTGCGCCTGTACCTGCGCGAAACGTTCACGTTCCTGATGCTGACGAGCGAGGCATCGGTGGCCGTGGCGCCGCAAGCCAACACGGCGGCCTGACGTCCCGCCCGCGCGCGATGCCTGCCGGGCGTCGCGCGCACCGGCCGCGTATTACCGTCCACGCGACCGGCCGCACGTTCGTCGCCGCCGAACCATCCTGCATGGAGCGTGACATGAGCGATTCGAATGACGCATTACAGGCGCTGCAAGCGTCGGTCGACAGCCTGAAGCTGGCCGTCGACGCGAGCGCCAGCCACCAGGCCGGCGAGACCGCCGTGCTGTTCACCGTGGTGTCGCTGATGCTGGCCGAGCTGCCGCCCGACACCCGCAACCTGATCGAGGATTCGTTCTCCGTCTGGGCCGATGGTCTGCAGAATCCGGCGCTGTCGGCCGTCGTGAAGCAGATTGCGCGGCAGCGGCTCGCGATGACCCTCTCCGACTGACGCCGGTCGCCACGGTCGCGCCATGTCCGGCCCGTACCGTGCACCCCGTCCATTTCGCGTCCTGCGTCGCGCCGCGCGTCGGTCGCCGCCCGCGAGCGACCCGGGCCGGCGCCACCCCGCACACGGCCGCTCCGCGCGTTCGCGCGAACGTGCGTGCGCCGCGTTTAGGCGCGCGTGCTCCCTCCCGTCCGCCGTTTCCCGGCATCCTGCGCGCCGATGTCGCACCGCCGTTCGCGCGCGCCCCGCACCGGCGCGCATCGCCGCCGCGCTCGCGGCACCGGCCTGCACGCTCGTCTGTACTCCTGGCCTGTCGCGCGCCCACGCATGTGAGGGTGCAATTCCCGGCCGCGCCGCTGCGCAACTGTGTCTTGGAGGCCACTGGCCGATTCGCTATTTTGAACGCAGTCGAAGTGATGCCGCGGGCTCCGCGCAGCACCGGGGTTGCCGGCGTCGAGCACGCGCCCGATTCACGCCGACGGGCGCTGCGCGATGGCGTCGGCGCGACGCGCGCGCCGCGGGCCGCGTCGCGCAGTGGGCACCCCCGTGCGATATCGCAGGCGGGACTTCCCTTTCGATCCACGTTCATTGACAGGAGCCAGACCACCATGCCCGCACTTTGCGATATCTGTCACGCCCGGCCGGCCGTCGCGCGCGCCACCGTGATGCAGGACGGCGAGCGCAAGACGATTTCGATCTGCGACTACCACTTCCGCCAGCTGATGCGGCATCAGAGCATGCTGAATCCGTTCGATTCGCTGCTGGGCGGCGGATCGTCGTCGCTGTTCGGCGCGGCGGGCGACGAGCCGCCGTTCGCGGCCGAAATTCCGCGCGAATCGGTCGATCCGACCGACGCGTTCAGCGAGCAGACGCTCGAACTGCTGCAGCGCGCGGCCGAGAAGGCGCACGAACTGCGCCGCGGCGAACTCGACACCGAACACCTGTTGTACGCGCTCGCGGACACCGACGTGTGCGCAGCGCTGCTGAAGGAATTGAGGCTGTCGCCGCAAGACCTGAAGGCCTACATCGACGAGCACGCGCATACCGGCACCGCGTCGCCCGACGCATCGCTCGACCGGCTCACGATCTCGCCGCGCGTGAAGAAAGCCGTGCAGCACGCGTTCCAGGCGTCGCGCGATCTCCGCCACTCGTATATCGGCCCCGAGCATCTGCTGATCGGTCTCGCGGCCGTGCCGGACAGCATCGCCGGCACGCTGCTGAAGAAATACGGCGTGACGCCGGAAGCGCTGCGCCAGAAGGTCGTGAAGATCGTCGGCAAGGGCGCGGAAGACGGCCGCGTCGACGCGCCGACCGGCACGCCGAATCTCGACAAGTTCGGCCGCGATCTGACTGCGATCGCACGCCAGGGCAAGCTCGATCCGGTGCTCGGCCGCGCGCAGGAAATCGAAAGCACGATCGAGGTGCTCGCGCGCCGCAAGAAGAACAACCCGGTGCTGATCGGCGAGCCGGGCGTCGGCAAGACCGCGATCGTCGAGGGGCTCGCACAGCGGATCGTGAACGGCGACGTGCCGGAAGTGCTGCGCGGCAAGCGGCTCGTCGAAGTGAACATCAACTCGATGGTCGCCGGCGCGAAGTATCGCGGCGAATTCGAGGAACGCGCGAAGCAGCTGATCGACGAAGTGACCGCGAAGCACGACGAACTGATCTTGTTCATCGACGAACTGCATACGATCGTCGGTGCGGGCCAGGGCGGCGGCGAAGGCGGCCTCGACATCGCGAACGTGCTGAAGCCGGCGCTCGCGCGCGGCGAGCTGAGCCTGATCGGCGCGACCACGCTGAACGAATACCAGAAACACATCGAGAAGGACGCCGCGCTCGAACGGCGTTTCCAGCCGGTGTTCGTGCCGGAGCCGAGCGTCGAGCAGACCATCGTGATCCTGCGCGGGCTGCGCGACAGCCTCGAGGCGCACCACCAGGTCACGTTCGCCGACGACGCGTTCGTCGCGGCAGCCGAGTTCGCCGACCGCTACATCACCGCGCGCTTCCTGCCCGACAAGGCGATCGACCTGATCGACCAGGCCGCCGCGCGCGTGCGGATCGGCGCGACGTCGCGCCCGGTCGACATCCAGGAAGACGAAGCGCAGATCGCGCAACTGAAGCGCGAGCAGGACTACGCGACGTCGCGCAAGCGTTTCGACGAAGCGAAGCAGTTCGACGAGCAGATCAACGCGAAGCAGAAGTCGCTCGACGAAAGGATGGAGGCGTGGCAGCGCAAGACCGGCTCCGAAACGCTCGAGGTGACGGTCGAATCGGTCGCCGAAGTCGTGTCGCGGCTGGCCGGCATTCCGGTGTCCGAACTCACGCAGGAAGAGCGCCAGAAGCTGCTGAAGATGGAAGAGCAGCTGCGCGAGCGTGTGGTCGGCCAGAACGATGCGGTGGTCGCCGTCAGCGACGCGGTGCGGCTGTCGCGCGCGGGCCTCGGCCAGACGCACCGGCCGATCGCCACGTTCCTGTTCCTCGGGCCGACCGGCGTCGGCAAGACCGAGCTCGCGAAGGCGCTGGCCGAAACCGTGTTCGGCGACGAGCAGGCGATCATCCGGATCGACATGTCCGAATACATGGAGCGGCACGCGGTCGCGCGGCTGATCGGCGCGCCGCCCGGCTACGTCGGCTACGACGAAGGCGGCCAGCTCACCGAGCGCGTGCGGCGCCGCCCGTACAGCGTGATCCTGCTCGACGAGATCGAGAAGGCGCATCCGGACGTGTACAACGTGCTGCTGCAGGTGTTCGACGACGGCCGGCTGACCGACGGCAAGGGGCGCGTGGTCGACTTCAGCAACACGATCATCATCGCGACCAGCAACCTCGGCGCCGCGATCATCATGGACAATCTCACACAGCCGGAAGCCGCGCGCAAGACCGACAAGGCGATCCGCGAGCAGTTGATGCAGGTGCTGAAAGGTCATTTCCGCCCCGAATTCCTGAACCGGATCGACGAAGTGATCGTGTTCCATGCGCTGTCGAAGGAGAACATCCGCTCGATCGTGCAGATCCAGCTCGACCGCGTGGTGCGCACCGCCGCCGCGCAGGACATCACGCTCGTGATGAGCGACACACTGGTCAAGCATCTGACCGAAGCCGGCTATCAGCCGGAATTCGGTGCGCGCGAACTGAAGCGGCAGGTGCGCCAGATCATCGAGACGAAACTCGCGAAGGAGATTCTCGCCGACAGGCTGCAGTCCGGCGATCGCGTCGAAGTCGATTACGACAAGACGGCCGACACCGTGACGTTCAGCAAGCTCGCGCCGCCCGCGGCCAGGGACGCGAAAAAGGACGCCGACGGCAACGCGCGGCCGAACGGCAACGCGGCGAAAGAATCGGCCGACGCGAAGGATCACGAAGCGATCGCCGATGCGCCGCCGCCCCCGGCCGCGAAGAAATTCGGCAGGAAGTCGTCCGCTGCGAAGAAGGACGCCAGTTGATACCAAGCGGGCCCGGATTCACGGGCCCGCATGACCGGCTCCGTCCGCGGGACGGAGCCGCCCCACGCCGCGACACGGCGCAACCCGAGCCGCCCCGCCACGGGCCCGACTCATGGAGATTCAAATGACAAATCGACGCGAAGTGCCAGGCATCAGGAAATACGACGGGCCCGCCGGCGGTTGGGGCGCGCTTCGCGCGACAGCCGAAGCGGTGCGCACACAGATGGAAACGATCGAGGCGCCGATCGTGCTGATGCGGACCAACCAGCCCGACGGCTTCGATTGCCCCGGCTGCGCATGGCCTGACAAGGAACACAAGTCGACGTTCCAATTCTGCGAGAACGGCGCGAAGGCCGTCACGTGGGAAGCGACGACCAAGCGCGTGACGCCGGAGTTCTTCGCGGCGAACACGGTGTCGTCGCTGCTGCGGATGTCCGATTACGAGCTGGAGAACATGGGCCGGCTCACGCATCCGCTCGTCTACGATCGCGCGACCGACACGTTCCGCGCGGTCGAATGGGACGACGCATTCGCGCGCATCGGCGAAGTGCTGCGCGCGCTGCCGCCCGAGCAGGTCGAGTTCTATACGTCGGGCCGCGCATCGAACGAAGCCGCATACCTGTATCAGCTGTTCGCACGCGAGCTCGGCACCAACAACTTCCCCGACTGCTCGAACATGTGCCACGAGCCGACCAGCGTCGGCCTGCCGCAATCGATCGGGATCGGCAAGGGCACGGTGTCGCTCGAAGACTTCGACCACTGCGAGCTGATCATCTCGATCGGCCACAACCCCGGCACGAACCACCCGCGGATGATGGGCACGCTGCACGAGTGCTCGCGCCGCAACGTGCCGATCATCGTGTTCAACCCGCTGCGCGAACGCGCGCTCGAACGCTTCGCCGATCCGCAGGACATGATCGAGATGGCGTCGTTCGGCTCGACGCGCATCGCGTCGACCTACTATCAGGTCGACGCAGGCGGCGACGCGGCCGCGCTGAAGGGCGTCATGAAGGCGCTGCTGCAGCTCGAGACCGAGCGCGGCGACGTGCTCGACCGCGACTTCATCGCGCAGCACACCCACGGCTTCGACGCATTCTCGGCCGACCTCGAAGCCACGTCGTGGGACGACATCGAGCGCGCGAGCGGCCTGAGCCAGGCGCAGCTCGAACAGGTCGCGCTCGCGTATGCGAAGTCGAACGCGACGATCGTCACGTACGGAATGGGCGTCACGCAGCACAACAAGGGCACGGCAACCGTTCGGCTGATCGCCGATCTGCTGCTGATGCGCGGCAACTTCGGCAAGCCGGGTGCGGGCATTTGCCCGCTGCGCGGCCACTCGAACGTGCAAGGCAACCGCACGGTCGGCATCACCGAGAAGCCGTCGGCCGAATTCCTGCAGAAGATCGAGGACGTGTTCGGCTTCAAGCCGCCCGCGCATCACGGGCACGACGCCGTACAGGCGATGCAGGCGATGATCGACGGCGACGCGAAGGCGCTGCTGTGCCTCGGCGGCAATTTCGCGGTCGCGCTGCCCGACCCGGAAGTGTCGTTCCCGGCAATGGCGAAGCTCGATCTGAGCGTGCATCTCGGCACGAAGCTGAACCGCTCGCATCTGCTCGTCGCGAAGGAAACCTACGTCCTGCCCGTGCTCGGCCGCACCGAGCTCGACATGCAGGCGAGCGGCCGGCAGTCGATCACCGTCGAGGATTCGATGTCGATGGTGCACGCGTCGGCCGGCAAGCTGAAGCCCGCGTCCGACCAACTGCGCTCCGAACCCGCGATCATCGCGGGAATCGCGCATGCGACGCTGCCGAACAGCACGGTCGCGTGGCTCGACCTGATTGCCGATTACGACCGCATCCGCGACCTGATCGACAAGACGGTGCCCGGCTTCGAGGCGTTCAACGAGCGCATCCGCACGCCGGGCGGCTTCCGGCTGCCGCTGCCGCCGACCGAGCGCGTGTGGCCGACGGCGACCGGCAAGGCGATGTTCTCGGTCTACAAGGGCGTGAAGGAAGACGCGGACGTGCTCGGCGCCGATCAGGTGCTGCGGCTGATCACGCTGCGCAGCCACGATCAGTACAACACGACGATCTACGGGCTCGACGATCGCTATCGCGGCGTGTTCGGCCGGCGCGACGTGCTGTTCATGAACGCGGCCGATCTCGCGAAGTACGGGCTCGAACACGGCGATCTCGTCGACATCGAGACCGTCACCGCGTCGGGCCGCACGCTGCGGCTCGAGAAGATCACCGCGATCGAGTACGACATCGCGCCGGGGTCGGTCGGCGCGTATTACCCGGAAGCGAACGTGCTCGTGCCGCTCGACTACATCGACAAGGAAAGCGGCACGCCGTCGTACAAGTCGGTGCCGGTGAGGGTCGCGCGCTCGGCGGTGGTCTGACGGCCCGATGCGGAAGCCAGGCGCGCACCATTTCCTGCGGCGCGCCTGCCGCGTTACTTCCCCTTGCCGCCGCGTCGCGATCGATGCGGCGGCTTCTCTTTTACCGCGCTCCCCGGCTGCACGGGGCCCAACCCAGCATCCGTCGGCGCGCTCATGAACGGGATCTGCACGACGACGCCGATCGCATACGCGAGCGACGGCTGCGGATCGAAGCCGCCCTGGATCTCGCCGTGCGCCGATGGCCCTGCGGGCAACTTCAGCCGTTACAGGTTGCCGGATCCGAACGACCCACGTGAACTGCCGGCTGGCTCGCCCGTACAATTCTTGACTATGCCCACGCCGCCGAACTGGTACGATGCCGGTCGCCTCGGCGCAAAAAAAGCGCATTTGATCGCTTCTCCTTATCGCGTTGCGACCGGCCTTTTGCCGCCGTCGCGCCGGCGTCACGAGGCCCGTAAAACCGTATCCGGCCCCCGTTCAAGAATCCCGCAACACCCCGGCTCGCCCCGCGCGACCCGTTGCAGTAACCGTTGGAGTGGCGCACCCGCGCGAGCAAGCATGAAAAAATCGAAGCAGCCGACCCATCCCCCGCGCGACAAGGACCGCATGCCGCTCGTACGCGCCGGCGCGTGGCTGCTGATGGCCGGCCTGCTGTATCTGCTGTGGCCGTCCGCAGAAACCGCGTACCTCGCGATGGAGTCCATGATTCGCTGACGCACGCGGCCGGCCGCGCCCTACGCTATACTTGCGCGATGGAAAGCAAACCCGCCTCGCCGAACCTGCATTGCTGGTGGCGCGCCTGACCCAGGCGGCCCGTTTCCTTTCGCATGTCCCGAACGTGATGCCGCCAGCCATGGCGGCATTTGCATTCTTGCGCTGACGTCATGGCTGGAAGGTTCGACAACCTGGAGCCAACGACGACCATGACGCAACCCGCCCGCCCGACCATCCTCACCGGCGACCGCACGACCGGCCCGCTGCATCTCGGCCACTACATCGGCTCGCTGCGCGCGCGCGTGCGGATGCAGCACGAGGCCACGCAATTCCTGCTGCTCGCCGACACGCAGGCGCTGACCGACAACATGGGCCGCCGCCAGCGCGTGACCGGGAACGTGATCGAGGTCGCGCTCGACTACCTGGCCGTCGGCATCGACCCGGCGATCTCGACGATCGCCGTGCAGTCGCAGGTGCCCGAGCTCGCCGAACTGTCGCAATACCTGCTGAACCTCGTCACGGTCGCGCGCCTCGAACGCAATCCGACCATCAAGGAAGAGATCCGCCTGCGCGGATTCGAGCGCGACATCCCGGCCGGCTTCCTGACCTATCCGGTGAGCCAGGCCGCCGACATCACCGCGTTCAAGGCGACCCACGTGCCGGTCGGCGACGATCAGTTGCCGATGATCGAACAGACCAACGAACTCGTGCGCCGCTTCAACGCGACCGTCGAGCAGCCGGTGCTGGTCGAGTGCGAGGCCGTGCTGTCGGCGGTCACGCGGCTGCCGGGCATCGACGGCAAGGCGAAGATGAGCAAGTCGCTCGGCAACGCGATCACGCTCGGCGCGACGCCGGACGAGATCGCGCAGGCCGTGAAGGATATGTACACGGACCCGAACCACCTGCGCGTGAGCGATCCCGGCCAGGTCGAGGGCAACGTCGTGTTCACGTTCCTCGATGCGTTCGAGCCCGACGTGGCGAAGGTCGACGAGCTGAAGGCGCACTATCGCCGCGGCGGCCTCGGCGATAGCGTCGTGAAGCGCGTGCTGAACGAGCGGCTGCAGGCGCTGATCGAGCCGATCCGCACGCGCCGCCGCGAGTTCGAGGCCGACAAGGCCGAAGTGATGGCGATCCTGAAGCGCGGCACGCTGCATGCGCGGGAAGTGGCAGGCGCGACGCTCGCGGACGTGAAGCGTGCGATGGGGCTCACGTATTTCGATTGAGCGGCGCGCGCGGCGGACACGACCCACCGACGATGCGCGACGCGATGCCGTTCGCGGTCAGTCGCCGGCGACCGACGTGATGCCTGCTTGGACGAAGCCGCGCATGTCGACACGAGCGACGGTTTGCGGGCGGCATCCTGATTTTTCGGTGCTCGCGATCGATCTTCGGTGCGGACGCAGCTGGCAGCACGAAGCCAACGGCCCTTGTCGGCCTGCGCCTACTCGGGCCTGACTGGAACGGCCGCAGACCGCGAACTCGGCCGGCCACTATCTGCGAGCCTGGGCAACCAGGCGAACGCGATGGCCATCAGCGCCGATCCGGCGACGAGCATCGGGACGACCATCGGCCACGCACCCAGCCGATAATGCGGATCAACGAAGGCCGATGCGGTCTGTCCCACACAGAAAGCGGCGCACATCATGATGAAGCCGGACCACGACACCGCACGCCCCGCCAGATGCGGCAGGCCACCCACCGCGCCGGCCTGTCCGCAAGGCTGGTGGATGCCATGTCCCAGGCAATAGACCCCGTGACCGAGCAGCAGCGGCCACGCGCTGCCGGGCAGCAGCCAGCAGCCGAGCCCCTGAATGACCGCACCTGAAAGGCTTAGCATCGCGCCTTGGCGCACTGTTCGCAACAGGCCGTGGCGATTCAGCAGACGCCTGCAACCCATCGTGCTCAGCATGTAGACGAGCGAGCCGCCGGCGGGTATCCAGCCATATAGCTCGGGCGACAGTCCAAGGTACCCGATATAGACCATCGGCGAAAGCAACAGAAAGCAGAACATGCCGCAGTAGGTGACGGCAGCCAGCATTGCCCACGCGCGGAATTCGGGACTATCGAAGATCTCGCGGACGCTGCCGGCCGGCGTCTGCGCGCCGTGCGTGCGCTGAATGGTTTCTCCGAAGCTGCGCCAGCACGCCACGCACAGCACGAGCGCGTACAGGCTCATGACGGCGAGCACCCAGCGCCAGCCGAGATGCTGCGCAATATAGGCGCCGATGATCGGCGCGGTCAGTGCCGTCGCACCCAGCCCCGTGAGGCCGCGAGCCATCACATGCGGCCCTTCGCTGGCCGGATACAGGTCGCGCACGGCCGCGCGCGCACACACGAGAATGGCCGCCATCGCCAGCCCCTGGCACGCGCGCGCCACCGTCAGCATCAACGCACTCGGCGCAAGCGCACCGGCCAGCGCCGCGATGGTGTAGCCCGCGAGACCCGCCAGCAGCACCGGCCGACGTCCATAGCGGTCGGCCAGGCTACCCATCGGCAGCTGTCCCATGCCGAACGCGAGCGCGAACACCGTGAGGCTGGTGCTGGCTGAACCGAGTGCCGTCGCGATCGCGGGCAGCGCCGGCAGATAACTGTCGGTCGCGACTGGCTGCGCAGCCAGCAGAAACGGAAGGAGCAGTGTAAAACTCAGCGGGCCGCGGCGGCTCATGCAGGGATGTCCTGAAGCAGATCTTTCACGCGGTCAGTCACCGCGACGATGTCGTAAAAACCGCGGCCGGCGCGCGAAGCATTCGAAACGACAGTATCAAAACGGCTCAGTACGCAATGGTCGACGTGCGTCGCAGTTCTTCGGCAGTCGCACTGCCGAAGCCGAAGAAGTGCAAATAGGCCGGAATCATTTCGAACAGCATGTCGGTGCCCACCTGCACTTCGCAGCCCTTCTCACGTGCCGCACGCAGGAACGGCGTGTACTCCGATTTCATCACCACCTCGCCCACGAAGCAGCCAGGCGCGATGCGCGCAACATCGAAGGGCAACGGATCATCCGCTTTCATGCCGAGCGGCGTCGCGTTCACCACGACGTCGAAGCCATCCGGATCGTTCGAGCCGGTGCTGACCGTCAGAGCCGGATAGTGCTCGCAGAGCCGCTGCGCGAGTCCGTCGGCCGACTCGGGCCGCGTATCGTGCAGCGCCAGTTCGCCGACACCTGCCGCCGCCAGCGACGCGGCGATCGCCGAACCGACACCGCCCGCGCCCGACATCAGCACGCGGGCCCCCTCCAGCCGCCGGCCTTTGCGCAACACACCGCGCACGAAACCCGCGCCGTCGAACTGGTCGCCCAGCAACGTGCCATCGGGACGCCTGAGCACCGCGTTGCACGCGCCGGCGATGCGCACGGCCGGCGTGATTTCATCGACCAGTCCGACCGTCGTCACCTTGTGCGGCATCGTAATGAGCGCGCCGCGCAGGTTCGTGAAGCGGAAGATCGACTTGAAGCTCTGCTCGTAGTCTTCCGCTTTGACGCCCATCGGCACGACCACCGCGTCGATGCCTTTCTGCTCGAACCACGGGTTGTAGATCATCGGCGCCTTGAAGCTCTCGGTCGGATAGCCGATGTGCGCAACGAGGGTGGTCTTTCCGGAAATCATGGCTGGCCTTTGCTCTCTCGGACGACGGTCACGCGTGCGCGGTGAAGGCCAGTGCCCGCAGGCGGTCGTACTCGGCCTTGTCCACCGCATGCGCATCGGACCGGCCCAGCTCGCTCATATGGACCCGATACGTCTCGCGGGCGCTGAGCGCGGCCAGCGCGGCGATCACCGTGACGCCGAACGCGAGCGCGCCGACGGTCAACCAGATGTTGGCGGCTCCCGGCGGCGCGACAGCCGTGAAGAGCGCCGGCAGCATCGCCGTGATGGCCGTGCCGATGTTCTGCGCGATCGCCATCGCAGAAACACGCGAGCGCGTCGGGAACAGTTCGGGGTAGAAGCTCGGGAACACCGCGTTGTAGCCCTGATAGACCACGCCCCACATCAGCAGCGACATCACGAAAGCGAACGGCACATTATGGATGCTGATCGCGTACAGATAAGCGAAGGCGAGCAGGCCCGACAGCAACGCGCCGACGATGATCGGCGGCTTGCGGCCGATCTTGTCGGACAGATTGCCGACATACGGAATCACCAGCACTGCCACGATATTGCCCACGACAGGAATCCACAGATAGACATCCTTGGCGAAGCCGATGCCGTAGGCCGGCTGCACTGCGTATGCCGCGCCGAAGATCGTCGCCACCACCGGAATCACGTTCATCAGCGCCATGCATACCACGCGCAGCATGTTCGGCCAGCTGTACTTGAAGGCGTCGACCACGGGCGAGCGAGGAAGTGCCTTCCGTTGCCCTTCTTCGGTGAAGGCGGGCGTCTCGTCGACGTTGCGGCGAATGATCCAGCCCGCGATGATGACCACGAAGCTCAGCAGGAACGGAATACGCCAGCCCCAGACGTTGAACTGCTCGGCGGGCATGTAGTGCGCGAGCGGCAGGAACACCGCTGCTGCCAGGATCTGCCCCGCCTGCACGCCTTGCAGCGTGAAACTGGAGTAGAAGCCACGCCGGCCGAACGGCGCGTGCTCCAGGATCATCGAGCTGGCGCCGGAGATCTCGCCCGCCACGGCGAAGCCCTGCAGCAGGCGCAGGATCACCAGCAGCACGGGCGCGAGCAAGCCGACCTGTTCGTAAGTCGGCAGCAGGCCGA
The DNA here is from genome assembly GCF_902499045.1 of Burkholderia latens. Taxonomy (GTDB): domain Bacteria; phylum Pseudomonadota; class Gammaproteobacteria; order Burkholderiales; family Burkholderiaceae; genus Burkholderia; species Burkholderia latens. Next base: position 29,662 of record NZ_CABVPL010000005.1, read on the forward strand.
CGCCGATCGTCGAAAAACCCATAAGGAACATGCACGACAGCAGTACTTTCTTGCGCCCGTGCGTATCGCCGAGGTGCCCGAGTACGAAGGCGCCGATCGGCCGCGCGACATAACCTACACCGTAGGTCGCGAGCGAAGCGACGATCGCGGTCGTCGCATTGCCTTTTGGAAAAAAGATCTGCGGAAAGATCAGCGCGGATGCAGTGGCGTAGATGAAGAAATCGTAGTATTCGAGCGCCGAGCCGATCCAGCCGCTCGCTGCGGCTTTCTTCGACTGATGCCGGCCTTGAGGCTCGTGGACCGTGTCTGCGTTCATGGATGTCTCCGGATTATGTGATCGGGCGACTGATCGATGCCGCCTGATTGATCGCAGAGTAGTCCCATGCAACGACCGGACACAATGGTGATACGCGCGTGCGCGTTCGATCATCGCGCATACGCGTGCGATTATCGAACGTTTCTAGGGTTTTCTCCGGGTGCTGGCATACGTCCGCTGCGCGCTGGCCGACGTCGCGAAAGACTGCTTGATGAGGCTTGCGGCCACTCACGTCATTCGCCGGCGTGCTCAGGCCCGGCCAGATTCCCGTGTCCGGCCGACGATTCTGGTGAACGACACTTCCCGGCCCGATGCGACCCCGTCAGTCATCAATTCGTGAGGCAATTGATCAACGAACCTCCCCGAAGATGGCACCGATCGCGATCGAGTTCGGCGGATCGCAAAACTGGTCCGTCCCCAGGACTCACTGGCGCAGCCCGAACAAGCCGCGCCACAGTGCGCTGAAAAAGTCCGTATGCGCGGGTGCGTCACTCCTTCGCGCGTCGCTCTTTGGCGCCTGCGCCGAGGCCGCCTCTGTCGCCCTCTCGCCGCATTGCGGCATCTGGTCATCACGCTGCTCGTCCCGCGATGCGCCCGGCTGGCGCGACGCATGCAACTCGACCACACTGTCGGCAATGCGCTCGGCGAGTTGAACATCGCAATCACGGCCGAGCAGAACGCCGAACACGACGTCGCGGTTGTGCCCTTGTTCGGCGAAGCGCATCGCCCATGCCACGAACCGCGCATATTCCGCTTCGCGCTCCGCCCTCAAGCGCTCCTCTTCCTCGCGAAGCCGTGCGTGACGGAGCATTTCCTCTGCGTAAGCGGTGTCATATACGCGGCGCAGTTCCGGGTCCGACAGAATCGCGTATGCCTCCTTGATCTCCTGAAATCGCGCATGCGCATCCGCTTCGCACCCGACGTTGCGGTCGGGATGCGCTTTCATCGCTGCCTTTCGGTAGCCGCGCTTGATTTCCTCGTTGGTGGCGTTCTCGCACACACCGAGCAATTCATACATCGTCGTCATGGTGCGTCGGGATGAAAGTCGGATCGCGTTGATCGTAGCATGTCGCCGCAGCGCCAATCCGTCGGGTTGGCGATGGCGACCTGTATTGCATCCACCACACGGCGCACACTCGAGATGACCATCGACGCGGGGCGTAACGGGCAACCATTCGGACACCTTCCGTCCGTGGCATCACAACGAAGAAGACGATCGGCTGCGCCAGCGTCCCGTGCCGCTCTTCGGCCACCACCCCATACGTTCGAACGACATGCACGGACCGTCGGCATGCCGAGTAAAGCGATATCGTTCGAGACGTGGGCTCCGAAGCGGTCGAAAACTGACGACCGCGGGACATCGCCACCGTCACGGCCGCTCACGCTCCGCCACCGCCGCATGACACACGGCCTCGATCCGGTTGCCGGCCGGATCGACCAGAAAAGCCGCGTAGTAGTCGCCGTGGTACTGCGGCCGCAAGCCGGGGGCGCCGTCGGACTGCCCACCCGTCGCGAGGCCCGCCTCGAAAAACGCATCCACCTGCTCGCGGGAAGCGGCCTTGAAACACCAGTGCCGTTTGCTCGTCCCGATTTCGGCGGGATCCAGATACACCGCCAGAAAGGTCGATGCCGGATCGTTCGCGTTGCAACGCTCGCCATAGCCGAGCGCATTGGCCCGGTCATAGACCTTGGCCGCGCCCAGCGCGGCCATGACGGCATCGTAGAACGGGCGTGCCAGGTCGATGTCCGGCACGCTGATGGACACGTGATCGAGAAGTTGCATGGGGCGGGCTCCATTGAACGAGCACGAGTCTACACATCCGTCGTCGATCCGGCCGATCAACCTTACCGACGACCACACTACCGCCCATGCGCGCTACGTGATCTGATACGTCGACGCCGGCACGAACTCCTCCGGCAACGGTCGCTCACCGAGCTCCAGCACCGACCGCTCGATCGTGCGCGTCATCGCATCGAGCGCGAGCGCGTTCGGCGCGAGGCCGAACGGCTCGGCGACCTCGTTCGCGATCGCTTCGAGCGCGATCAGCGTGTACGAAATGAACACGCAGATCAGCGGCGTGAAGAACTCCGTCGAATCGACGAGCCCGAACGGCAGGAGTACACAATACGCATAGACGGTGCGATGGAGCAGCACGCTGTACGAAAACGGGATCGGCGTCGACAGGATGCGCTCGCAACCGCCGATCGACTTGCCGAGTTCGTCCAGTTGCGTCTCGAACATCCAGCACGTCGTGTCGCTGCCGGGCGCGCGGCCCAGCGCACGAACGATGCCGCCGCGCAATTCGTCGAGGATCGCGACCGGCTTGTAGCATTTGCCGCCGAGCGCGGCCGTGCGCTCTGCCCCGAGAATGCGCAGCAGATCTTCGGCCGGATCGGTGTGACGCAGCTGATGCTTCAGCGCATACGCAAGTGCGACCAGCAGATCGGCGAGCCGGTTGCGCTCGGCGTCGCTCACGCTGTCCGGCAGGTAGCGATGCAGTTGCGACGTCACTGCGCGTGCGGCGATCAGCAAGTTGCCCCACAGATGCCGCGCCTCCTTGAAGCGCTCGAAGCTCGCGTTGTTGCGAAACCCGAGGAAGATCGCGAGCGCGAGCCCGAACAGCGTAAACGGCGCGGTGTTCAGCGGAATCTTCTCGCCGAAGATGCGCCCGTTCGTGAAGACCGCCAGCGTGCTGACGACCGCCATGAACACCAGTTGCGGAATGATCGATTGCAGCACGGAGCCGTTCCATACGAACAGCATCCTGAGCCAGTTTTGTCGTGGTCTGACGATCATGAGGTTGTCTCGACTGCCAACGGAATAGCCAATACGCAAGCGCCCGATGCGCAACGGCCCGCGCGTGGCGGGCCGCTGTCGCGTCGATGCCGGGCCGGGTGACGCGAAGCGCCGCGTGTGCGCGTGATGATACGCTCGCGCACCGCGCCGTTCGTCACCGGATGCGCCGTTCAGTGATAGCCGGCGTCGCCCTCGCGCACCTTGCCGCGGAACACGCGATACTGCATCGCGTTGTACACGAGGATGATCGGCAGCACGATCACGGTGCCGACGAGCGCGAACAGTTGGCTCGAATGGCTCGACGATGCGTCCCAGATCGTCAGCGACGGCGGCACGATGTTCGGCCAGATGCTGATCACGAGCCCGGTGTAGCCGAGGAACACGAGCGCGAGCGTAAGCAGGAACGGCGTCGCTTCGTGCTCGCGCTTCACCGTGTGGAAGATACCCCACACGCACGCGACGACGAGGACCGGCACCGGCAGGAACCACCCGAGGTTGCCGCTGCCGAACCAGCGGTGCGCGACGGCCGGCAGCCCGATCACGGTCCACAGGCTGACCACGGCCATCACCGCGAGCAGCACGCCGGTGAGCGGCTTCATCAACAGGCGCATCTTGCGCTGCAACTCGCCGTCGACCTTCAGGATCAGCCAGCCGCAACCGAGCGCCGCATAGGTGACGAGCACGCCGATCCCGCAGAACAGGCTGAACGGCGACAGCCAGTCGAACGGCCCGCCCGCGAACTGGTTGTTCACGATCCGGATGCCCTGCAGCAGCGAACCGAGCGTGATCCCCTGGCAGAACGCGGCAAGCGCTGAGCCGCCGATGAACGCGAGATCCCACAGATGCTGCGTGCGGTTCGCCTTCGCGCGCAACTCGAACGCCGCGCCGCGGAAGATCAGTCCGATCACCATCAGGATCAGCGGCAGGTAGTTCGCCGGCAGCAGCGTCGAATAGACGACCGGGAACGCGCCGTACAGCCCCGCGCCGCCGAGCACGAGAAACGTTTCGTTGCCGTCCCATACCGGCGCGACGGTGTTCAGCATCACTTCGCGCTCGGCCTTCGCGTCGAAGAACGGAAACAGCAGGCCGATGCCGAGATCGAAACCGTCCAGCATCACGTAGATGAACACGCCGAGGCCGATGATCGCGGCCCACACGACAGGAAGATCGATGTGCATGGCTTACTCCGCTTCGGTGACGTTCAGCGGCGTGGACAGCGCGCTGTTGCGCAGCCCCGGGTGCCGGTGCAGTTCGATATATCCGGCATGCGCGGCCGGCCCGCGCTTCATCAGTTTCAGCATGTAATAGACACCCGTTCCGAACACGAGGAAATACACGACCACGAAGATCAGCAGCGACACGCCGACCTGTTGCGCGCTGAGCGGCGCGACGGAATCGACGGTGCGCAGCACGCCGTACACGGTCCAGGGCTGCCGGCCGACCTCGGTCGTGATCCAGCCGGCCAGCAGCGCGACGATCCCCGACGGCCCCATGCACACGACGAACCACTGGAACCAGCGCGTTTCGTACAGGCGTCCGCCCCTTCTCAGCAGCAGGCCAAGCAACGCGGTGAGCAGCATCAGCATCCCGAGGCCGGCCATGATCCGGAAGGTCCAGAACACGATCGGCGAATACGGACGATCCTGCGGCGGGAATTCCTTCAGCCCGCGAATCTCGCCGTCCCAGCTGTGCGTGAGGATCAGGCTGCCGAGGTGCGGCACCTGGATCGCATAGCGCGTCGTCTCGGCCTGCATGTCGGGCAGCCCGACCAGGTTCAGCGCGGTGCCGCCCTTCTCGGTTTCCCACAGCCCCTCGATCGCCGCGATCTTCGCCGGCTGGTATTCGCGCGTGTTCAGCCCGTGCGCATCGCCGACGACGATCTGGATCGGCGCGAGCAGCAGCAGCATCCACAACGCCATCGAGAAGCTGCGCTTCACGGGTTCGTCGCGGCGCCCGTTCAGCAGGTGCCACGCACCGCACGCGGCGACGATGAAGCCCGCGACGATGAACGCGGCGATCGTCATGTGCGCGAGGCGATACGGGAACGACGGGTTGAAGATGACCTTGAACCAGTCGACGGGCACGACGAGGCCGTTCTCGATCTTGTAGCCCTGCGGCGTCTGCATGAAGCTGTTCGACGCGAGGATCCAGAACGTCGAGATCAGCGTGCCGACTGCGACCATCAGCGTCGCGAAGAAGTGCGCGCGCGGGCTCACGCGCTGCCAGCCGAACAGCATCACGCCGAGGAAGCCGGCTTCGAGGAAGAAAGCCGTCAGAACTTCGTAAGTGAGCAGCGGGCCCGTGATGTTGCCCGCGACGCGCGAGAAGCCGGCCCAGTTCGTGCCGAACTCGTAGGCCATCACGACGCCGGAGACCACGCCCATCCCGAAGCCGATCGCGAAGATCTTCGACCAGAACTGGAACATCGATTTGTAGGCCGCGTCGCCGGTGACGAGATAACGCCATTCCAGCACCGCCAGGAAGCTCGCCATGCCGATGCTGATCGCCGGAAACACGATGTGGAACGACACCGTGAACGCGAACTGCAATCGTGCGAGATGGAACGCATCGAAGATTTCCATGACCGTAATTTGCTCGTGGTTGTGAGGACGTCAGCTCGAAGCAGGAAATCGCGCGACGGCTTCGCGACGGCACGTGCAAACATCGATGGATCGCAGTGCACGGCAACGAAGCGTGAATGACGATATCGCGTTTCGAACGATACTCGCAATCGCGCGAACGTGCGTTGAAACTGTGCTTTCCCGGGCGCCGGAGATGTGTGCACGGAAAATCCGTTTCGAGGCCCGGCGGCCGTCAGCTGTACTGCTTTCCATGCAGCAACGCTGTGTATCCGCGGCGCGTCCGGCCGCCCGTACCATCGGCTCGTAGCCTGCCCCGGCCGGGCGAGCGCGACACCACGCCTGGCCCCCGCAGAATCCGTTCCAACCTCGGCGCCCGCGCCGCCGATCCCCTGGAGAAACTCGCATGGAGCCCACCGACCGCCGTGACGATCCGGCCGGCAGCCGCGCATGTGACGTCACGCGTCATCGCGCCGGTGAAGCGCAGCGCATGGTCGATCGTCTGGTCGACGAAACACCGGTTGCACTCGTGTTCAACGGCATCGCGCACACGGTGATGATGGCGACGCCGATCGACCTCGACGCGTTCGGCCTCGGCTTCGCACTGAGCGAAGGAATCGTCGAGCGCGCGTCGGACGTCTTCGACATCGAAAGCGAATGCCGGCCCGGCAGCGCCGAAGTACGGCTGACCGTGTCGCAGCAGGCGTTCATGGCGCTGAAGGCGCACCGGCGCGCGCTGGCTGGCCGCACGGGCTGCGGCGTGTGCGGAATGGAAAGCATTGCACAGCTCGACCTGCATCCGCCGCGCATCGCGGCCGCGGGCGCGGCGGCCGCGATCGGCGCCGACGCCGTCGCGCGCGCCGCCCGCGCGTTGCCGGAGCGACAGCCGCTGATGCGCGCGACCGGCGGCATTCATGCAGCCGCGTGGTGCGACCGCGACGGCGCCGTGCTCGAAGTGTTCGAGGACGTCGGCCGCCACAACGCGCTCGACAAGCTGATCGGCCGGCTCGCGCGGCGCCGCATCGATCTGCACGCGGGCTTCGTGTTCCTGTCGAGCCGCGCGAGCTACGAACTCGTGCGCAAGGCCGCACGCGTCGGCATCCCGATGATCGCGACGATCTCGGCGCCGACGTCGCTCGCGATCGACGTCGCCCGCGAAGCCGGCGTGCGGCTGCTCGGCTTCTGCCGCAACGACGGCTTCGTCGAATACGTGTCGCCCGACGCACTTCCGATCACCGAACCGGTGCATGCGCAACCGCATGCGCTCACCGCCTGATGAAACCCCTGTCCGATTTCGATACCGCGCAACGGCAGTTCGCCGGTGCGTTCGTGCCGCTGCAAGCGGCGATCTCCGTTCCAGTCGCGCAGGCGGTGGGCCACGTGCTGGCCGCGCCGCTGGCTGCCGTGCTCGATCAGCCGCCGGCCGACCAGAGCGCGATGGACGGCTACGCAGTGCGTCACGCCGACCTCGCGCACGGCGAGCCGCTGCGCGTCGCGCAGCGCTGCTACGCGGGCGACGCGCCGTCGCCGCTCGCGCCGCGCACCGCCGCGCGGATCTTTACCGGCAGCGTGATTCCGCCCGGCGCCGATACCGTCGTGATGCAGGAGCATGCGCATGAGCACGACGGCTGGGTCGCATTCGATGCGCCGCAACGCAGCGGATCGCATATCCGCCGCCGCGGCGAGGAAGTGCGCGCGGGCGACTTGCTGATGCCGGCCGGCGTGCGGCTCGGTGCGATGCACGTCGGTGTCGCGGCCGCGCAAGGTTGCGCGCACATCGACGTACGGCCGCCGCTGCGGGTCGGCATCCTGACCACCGGCGACGAGCTCGTGCCGTGCGGCCAGCCTCGTGCGCCGCAGCAGATCTACAACAGCAATGCGCCGATGCTCGCCGCGCTGGTGTCGGAAACCGGAGCGGGCGTCGCGGCGCACGAGCATGCAGCCGACACGCCGGCCGCTGTCGACCGGGCGCTGCGTGCGATGGCCGCGCGCTGCGATCTGGTCGTCTGCGTCGGCGGCGCATCGGTCGGCGACAAGGACCTGCTGCGCCCCGCGCTGGCCGCGCTCGGCGCATCGTTCGTGGTGGCGGGCGTGCGGATGAAGCCTGGCAAGCCCGTCGCGCTCGCGCGGCTGGACGAGCGGCCCGTCGTGCTGCTGCCCGGCAATCCCGGCGCCGCGTCGATCGCATTCGCGCTGTTCGTCGCGCCGCTGATCCGCTGCCTGCAGGGCCGCGACGACTGTCTGCCGGCCGTGCCGGCGCTGCCGATCGATATCGACGTCGAGCCGGATGCGCAGCGAGAACGGTTCCTGCGCGTGCGCCGCACCATCGACGCGAACGGTGCGCCCGTCCTCGACACGCTGCGTCAGCAAGGCGCCGGCACGCTGCAATCGCTGATGCAGGCGAGCGGGCTCGCGCGGCTGCCGGCCGGCCGGCGCATCGCGCGCGGCGACGCGGTGCCGTACTACGAATTCGCGCAGTGGCTCGCGTGAGCACCGCCATGCGCGCGACGCCCAACTTTCGTGCCCGCACGAGGCTGAACTGTATTCCTGCATTTCAGCCGGGATTGTGTCTCTGCCGGCAAAATCCGGCGGACTATGCTCACGATGAGGCTCGCCGCGGCCTGGGTGCCGATGTGTCGGCGCACACGCGGCCGATCGGCGACGCCGCTCCGCTCACTTCATGCAGGCAGACGAACCGATCGTGAATGCCATCGCTTCAGCCGCGCCGGCCGCCGTCTCGACCGGCGGCGCATCGCCCGGCACCTTCTCCCGCCCGCTCGACACGCTCGCGCGGCCGCTGCGCGATCTGCGGCTATCCGTCATCGACCAATGCAATTTCCGCTGCGGCTATTGCATGCCGCGCGACAGCTTCGGCCACGACTATGCGTTCATGCCGTCCTCCGAGCGGCTGTCGTTCGCGCAGCTCGAGAACGTCGCGCGCGCGTTCGTGTCGCTCGGCGTCGAGAAGATTCGCCTGACCGGCGGCGAGCCGCTGCTGCGCCGCAATCTCGAAGCGCTGATCGAACGGCTCGCGGCGTTGACGACCGTCGGCGGCAAGCCCGTCGAACTCGCGCTGACGACCAACGGTTCGCTGCTTGCCGCGAAGGCACGGTCGCTGCGCGACGCGGGCCTGTCGCGCGTGACCGTGAGCCTCGATGCGATCGACGATGCGGTGTTTCGCCGGATGAGCGATGCGGACGTGCCCGTCGCCCGCGTGCTGGCCGGGATCGAGGCCGCGCACGCAGTCGGGCTCGCGCCCGTGAAGGTCAATGCGGTGATCGAGCGCGGCGCGAACGACGACCAGATCCTGCCGCTCGTGCGGCACTTCCGTCACAGCGGCGTGGCCGTGCGCTTCATCGAATACATGGACGTCGGCGGCGCGAGCGCGTGGGCGAGCGACAAGGTCGTGTCGGCCGCGCAGATGCGCGAACGCATCGAAGCGAGCTATCCGCTCGTGCTCGTCGGCGAGCCGGGGCACGACGCCACCGCGATCCGCTGCCGGCACATCGACGGCGCGGGTGAAGTCGGTTTCATCGCGAGCGTGTCGCATCCGTTCTGCGGCACGTGTTCGCGCGCCCGCGTGTCGGCCGACGGTCAGCTCTATACGTGCCTGTTCGCGACGCAGGGCACCGATCTTCGGCCATGGCTCGACGACGATGCATCGATCGACCATCTTGCCGACGTCGTGCGCGCGCGCTGGACACGACGGGACGACCGCTATTCCGAGCGGCGGGCCTCGCGTGCGGCCCGGCCCTCCGGCAAGACCTATCCGACCGTGCGCATGTCGCTCGTCGGCGGCTGACGGCTGCCGCGCGAAGCGGCGCGCACCGCTTACTGGAGAACCGTCATGACGAGTTTCACCGAATCCCGTGCCGCGCTCCCCGACGATCCGTCGCACGGACGCGCACATTCCGAACCGTCCGATCCGCATGCGGAGCCGCCGCCCGCGATCGCGGCCGGCTTCGAGGTGCGCGTGCAGTATGCGGCGATCGACGCCGGCGCGGAGATCGCGCCGATCGTTCGCAATCCGAATGTCGGCGCGGTCGTGAATTTCCTCGGCGTCGTGCGCAACGAAGGGGACGTCGACGACGTGGTCGCACTCGAAGTCGAGCACTATCCGACGATGACCGAGCAGGCACTGTGGAGCATCGTCGAGGAAGCGAGCGCGCGCTGGCGGCTCGAAGCGATCAGGATCGTGCACCGTGTCGGGCGCATTCCGCTCGGCCACCCGGTCGTGATCGTCGTGGTGGCTGCCGCGCATCGCGCAGCCGCGTTCGATGCCTGCGAGTTCATCATGGATTTCCTGAAGACGCATGCGCCGTTCTGGAAGAAGGAAATCCGGCACGACGGCGTGGCCGGGTGGGTCGAGCCGAAGGCGCATGACGATCAGGCGATGCGGCGCTGGGGTTGAACGTCCGGCCATGCCGCTTCGATTCCCGCGATTTCGCTCTGGATAACGTAATGAAACTGACGATCAAATACTTTGCGAGCATTCGCGAGCAACTGGACATCGACGAGGAAGTCGTCGACATCGATGCGCACGAACTCACCGTCGACGCGTTGCGCGGCACGCTCGCCGCGCGCGACGCGCGCAGCGCGGAAGCGCTTCGGATGGACCGGCCGGTGCGGGCGGCCGTGAATCTGGAGATGGTGACCGGCGGGTTCGTCGTGCGGGAGGACAGCGAGGTGGCGTTCTTTCCGCCGGTGACGGGCGGGTGACGGGCGAGCGCGGCCGTGCCGGCAACCGCTGGTGTCGGCGGGAAGATGCATTCCGCATCGCGGAGGCCCACAGGGAACGCCCGACACCAGCGATCGCGACGGCAACGCTTTCGTCGTCTGCCCGGTGCCGTTCATGACGGGAGCGGTTGTCCGATCGGATCTCGGGAGGCCGAATCAAGCGATCGCGAACGTGAAGCGCGGCGCAGCACGACGATCAGCAATATCGGCAACAGGATGGTTCCCCATTGTCCGAGCGACGGCCTGAAGACGGCCAGGAACGACAGCATCGGCAGCAACCACACCAGCACGATGACCACGCACTCGACGCGGCTCCATGGACGGTGCGTTTTGGCGTCGACGCCGAGATAAACGATCGGCAAGATCAACCACGCCAGATCGTAGTAAACAAGGTACGGCTGGGCGAGCAACGTCGTCACGATGAGCGCGGCTGAGCGCACCTCGATGCGGACCCTGCGCCGCCACAGGATCGCCGTCGCCACCACAGCCGGCACCGCGACCGCGCCATGGAATGCGTAAGCGGCCGGCAAGCTTGCTCCCAGTCGTCGCGCGATCGCGAACGTGGTCGGCATCGCACTCCAGATACCGCCCGCGCCATGCTGCACGATGGACGTGTTGAACCATGACAGCGCGTCGAAGAACCTGAGCCAGAGCGGCAGTCCGAATACGAGTTCGCTTACGGCGCAAAACAGGACACCTGTCACGGCCATTGCGCCGAATGCGCGAAAGTGCCGGCCACACACCAGCATCAACGGAACGAGCACCGCCAGTTGCGGTTTGATCACCAGCATGCCGGCACACACGCCGGCCAGCACCGGGCGACGCTCGAGCAGTCCCAACGCGCCGGCCGCGAGCGCCAACGTGAGAAGCGAGTTTTGGCCGCACACCGCGGCGACCCAGATGCCCGGAAAGGCCACGACCGGAATCCACGGCAGCGCGCCCTTTCTCACCGCCGGCGCGCACGCGGCCACCGTACCAGCGATACCGATGCACACGAACAGCAAATACGATGCAAGGTACGGCAGCAGCGCCAGCGGATAGATCAACAGTTGAAACGTCGGCGGATAAACCCACGGCGCGTACATGCGTTCCAGCGGAATATCGGGTAGCAATGCGGCTTGTACGGCGAACAACTGCCGCGGATCGAACGCGTGGATCGCGCCGCTATGCAGCGACACGTAAGAAGCACTCCAGTACACGCGGAAATCGAGGCCCAGCGGCGGAACGCCGCGGATATGCAACACCCAGTGCGATACAGCCCACGTTCCGATGAGAATGAGCTGGTAAGCCAATAGTGCGGCGCTGTAAAGAACGACTCTTTCCCGGGTCAACCGCCGCTGACGCGGGGCCGACGACCGGTCGACTGCCGGATCGGTTGCTATTGGCATCGTTTTCTCGGCGGGTGTTTTCGCGCATTCTGCCATCGGCCAAATCGCGGCAACAAGCTATCGTGTTCCCGCAGGAAACCGGACGGACGCGCATACCGCCGACGTCATCTCGCCAACGCGCGATCGGCGCGCCCGACGACCGCGCGATGGGCGACGTCAGCTGACGGCGCGCCGTTTTTCACGTCGCGAAGTCCGAACGCGCCGCTTCCGCCATCCGTCGCGGCTACTCGCCATGTCGAGCGTGCAAATCCGTGCACGCGAGCCAACTCTTATATAAGACATAAGACATTTGACGCCTGACCATATTGCGATTAGAATCCCGTCGAAAGCAGTGAAGCAGTGTCCGGAACAGCAGCTTCGGCGTGCCTGGAAAGCCCTTCCCCTGAAACGCAATCTCAGCAGGTCCCCCCATGCTTGAAAACTTTCGTGCTCACGTGGCCGCCCGCGCCGCGCTCGGTATTCCCCCCCTGCCGCTGACGGCCCAGCAAACCGCCGAACTGGTGGAACTGCTGACGAACCCGCCCGCAGGCGAAGAGCAGACGCTGCTCGACCTGATCACCCATCGCGTCCCGGCCGGCGTCGACGAAGCCGCTCGCGTGAAGGCCGGCTTCCTGGCGGCCGTCGCAAAGGGCGAGACGGCCTGCCCGCTGATCTCGCGCGAACGCGCGACCGAGCTCCTCGGCACGATGCTCGGCGGCTACAACATCCAGCCGCTGATCGAGCTGCTGTCCGACGAAGCCGTCGCCGCGGTGGCTGCCGACGCGCTGAAGAAAACCCTGCTGATGTTCGACCAGTTCCACGACGTGAAGGAACTCGCCGACAAGGGCAACGGGCACGCGAAGGCCGTGCTGCAGAGCTGGGCCGATGCCGAATGGTTCACGAGCCGTCCGGAAGTGCCGGAAAGCCTGACCATCACCGTGTTCAAGGTGACGGGCGAAACCAACACCGACGACCTGTCGCCGGCGCCGGACGCCACCACCCGCCCGGACATCCCGATGCACGCGCTCGCGATGCTGAAGAACGCCCGGCCGGGCATCACGCCGGAAGAAGACGGCAAGCGCGGCCCGGTCAAGTTCATCGAATCGCTGAAGGAAAAGGGTCACCTGGTCGCGTACGTGGGCGACGTGGTCGGCACCGGCTCCTCGCGCAAGTCGGCCACCAACTCGGTGCTGTGGTTCACCGGCGAAGACATCCCGTTCGTCCCGAACAAGCGCTTCGGCGGCGTGTGCCTGGGCGGCAAGATCGCCCCGATCTTCTACAACACGATGGAAGATGCCGGCGCGCTGCCGATCGAACTCGACGTGTCGCAGATGAACATGGGCGACGTGGTCGAACTGCGCCCGTACGAAGGCAAGGCGCTGAAAGACGGCAAGGTCATCGCCGAATTCCAGGTGAAGTCCGACGTGCTGTTCGACGAAGTGCGCGCCGGCGGCCGCATTCCGCTGATCATCGGCCGCGGCCTGACTGCGAAGGCGCGTGAAGCGCTCGGCCTGCCGCCGTCGACGCTGTTCCGCCTGCCGCACCAGCCGGCCGACAGCGGCAAGGGCTTCTCGCTCGCGCAGAAGATGGTCGGCCGCGCGTGCGGTCTGCCGGAAGGCCAGGGCGTGCGCCCGGGCACGTACTGCGAACCGAAGATGACGTCGGTCGGCTCGCAGGACACGACGGGCCCGATGACCCGCGACGAACTGAAGGACCTCGCGTGCCTCGGCTTCTCGGCCGACCTGGTGATGCAGTCGTTCTGCCACACCGCCGCGTATCCGAAGCCGGTCGACGTGAAGACGCACCAGACGCTGCCGAACTTCATCAGCACGCGCGGCGGCATCGCGCTGCGTCCGGGCGACGGCGTGATCCACTCGTGGCTGAACCGCATGCTGCTGCCCGACACCGTCGGCACCGGCGGCGACTCGCACACGCGCTTCCCGATCGGCATCAGCTTCCCGGCAGGCTCGGGCCTGGTCGCGTTCGCGGCCGCCACCGGCACGATGCCGCTCGACATGCCGGAATCGGTGCTGGTCCGCTTCAAGGGCAAGATGCAGCCGGGCGTCACGCTGCGCGACCTCGTCAACGCGATTCCGCTGTACGCGATCAAGCAAGGCATGCTGACGGTCGCGAAGCAAGGCAAGAAGAACATCTTCTCGGGCCGCATCCTCGAAATCGAAGGCCTTCCCGACCTGAAGGTCGAGCAGGCGTTCGAGCTGTCGGATGCGTCGGCGGAGCGTTCGGCCGCCGGTTGCACGGTGCGTCTGAACAAGGAACCGATCATCGAATACCTGAACAGCAACATCACGCTGCTCAAGTGGATGATCGCGCAGGGCTACCAGGATCCGCGCAGCCTGCAGCGCCGTATCGCGGCGATGGAACAGTGGCTGGCCGACCCGCAACTGCTCGCGCCCGATGCCGACGCCGAATACGCAGCCGTCATCGAGATCGACCTCGCCGACATCCACGAGCCGATCGTTGCATGCCCGAACGACCCGGACGACGTGAAGACGCTGTCCGACGTCGCAGGCGCGAAGATCGACGAAGTGTTCATCGGCTCGTGCATGACCAACATCGGTCACTTCCGTGCCGCATCGAAGCTGCTGGAAGGCAAGCGCGACATTCCGGTCAAGCTGTGGGTCGCGCCGCCGACCAAGATGGACCAGAAGCAGTTGACGGAAGAAGGCCACTACGGCGTGTTCGGCACGGCCGGCGCGCGCACCGAAATGCCGGGCTGCTCGCTGTGCATGGGTAATCAGGCACAGGTGCGCGAAGGCGCGACGGTGATGTCGACGTCGACCCGCAACTTCCCGAACCGTCTGGGCAAGAACACGAACGTGTATCTCGGCTCGGCGGAACTGGCGGCGATCTGCTCGCGTCTGGGCAAGATCCCGACCAAGGAAGAATACATGGCCGACATGGGCGTGCTCACCGCGAACGGCGACAAGATCTACCAGTACATGAACTTCGACCAGATCGAAGACTTCAAGGAAGTCGCCGACACCGTGCAGATCTAAGCATGCTGTCGCGCTGCGGCGGGCCGCGCCCGTCGTAGCGACACGAAATGGCGCCGCGGGCTGAATGCCTGCGGCGCTTTTTTTTGCCCATCCCGGTTCGATCGAGGGATGGTCGCCCGCAGGATCGACAGAAGGCCTGTCATCCCCTCCCCGATCGGATCGACACGTTGACATAGGAACTGATCGGTCCATATAATGAAGCCAAATTGCAGGAGATCTCATCGATGGCACATCCGACCGGTCTTGGACGTCCGCGCGAATTCGAGCTGGACGACGCCGCGCGCGACGCGATGCAAGTCTTCTGGGACCGCGGCTACGAAGGTGCATCGCTGCCGGATCTGATCGCCGGCACCGGCTTGTCGCGCGGCAGCCTCTACAAGGCGTTCGGAGACAAGAAAGGGCTGCTGCTGGCGGCGCTCGACCTGTATATGGCCGACGGGCTCAAGGCAACCGCCGACATCCTGTCGCAGCCGGGCGCGGTGAAGGACGCGATCCGCGATTCGCTGCTGCGCTATGCGCGTCTTTCCGTCGGCGAGGCCGGCCGGCGCGGCTGCCTCGTGGTCGCGATGACCACTGAAATGGCGGCCCGCGATCCGGATGTCGCGGAGCGCACGGCCCGCATGTTCCGGCGTTTGCAGCAGCTTTATGCCGGCGCGATCGTGCGCGGGCAAGCGAGCGGCGAAATTGCCGAACGCGACGAACAGGCGCTTGCACGTTTTCTGGTCTGTCAGATCGAGGGAATGCGCGTGCTGGGCAAAACCGGCGTGCCGGAGGCGGACATGCTCGCGCTCGTCGACAACACGATGCGCATTCTCGATTAATTTTTTGACCAATTTGGAACTGATTGGTCCCATATGGAGGCTTGCTCATGACCCGAAACGATTCCGTCTCGCCCGACCCGCGCCGCTGGGCAATGTTCTCGGTCCTGCTCGTCGGCGCATTCCTGCCTCCGCTGGACTTCTTCATCGTCAATGTCGCGCTGCCGTCGATCCGGACGGAATTGGGCGCGTCGGCTTCGGCCGAGCAGTTCGTCATCTCGTCGTACGCGGGCCTGTACGCCGTGACGCTGATTACCGGCGGGCGGCTCGGAGACCTGTTCGGGCGCGGACGCATGTTCTTTCTCGGGCTGATCGGATTCGCGACGGCATCGGTGCTGTGCGGCCTCGCGAGTTCGCCGTGGACACTCATCGTGGGCCGCGCCTTGCAGGGGCTGACGGCGGCGGTCATGGCGCCGCAGGCGCTCGCGTCGATCCAGGCGATCTTCCCCGAATCGGAAAAGCCGCTCGCGCTCAGCCTGTACGGCGCGGTCTTCGGCCTCGCCGCGGTCGTCGGGCAAGCGCTCGGCGGCATTCTGATTTCGCTGAATCTGCTGGGCCTCGGCTGGCGGACGATCTTCCTCGTCAACCTGCCGCTGGCGATCCTGGTCATGCTGTTCGGTATCCCGCTGCTGAAGGAAACGCGCGCGCAGCATGCACGCAAGCTCGATCTCGGCGGCACGGCGCTGTCGATGGCAACGCTGGGCGCGCTGGTCGTGCCGTTGATCGAAGGGCGCGACGCAGGCTGGCCGGCATCGGCCTGGCTGTCGTTGACGGCGGTACCGGCGCTCGGATGGTTCTTCTGGCGCTACGAGAGCCGGCTCGCCCGCAGCGGCGGCGCCCCGCTGCTCGATCCGGCCGCGCTGCGCGCGCCCGGGCTGGGCCGAGCGCTGCTGATCGCGCTGTTGCTGTACTCGATCGGCGCGTTCTTCCTGCTGTTTTCGATCTATCTGCAAAGCGCATTGCACGTCGATGCGCTGAGCACGGGCCTCGTGTTCCTGCCGTTCGGCGTGGGCTTTCTGCTCGGGCCCTTGTCGACTCCGTACTGGTCGCGCGTCCTCGGCACGTACGTCAATCCGTTCGGCATGGGCCTCGAGGTCGCCGGCCTCGTCGGTCTGGCCGGATTGATCGCCGCGACGCCGCTCGGCATGCCGCTCGCTGCGATCCCGCTTACCGCCGCCCTGTTCGTCATCGGTTTCGGGCAAGGGCTCGCGCTGCCGACGCTGATGCGAATGGTCACAGGCCGCGTCGCACCGGCGCTGTCGGGCATGATCGCCGGCATCGCCAGTTCGACGCTGCAGGTCAGCACGTCGCTCAGCGTCGCGATCATCGGCGGAATTTTCTATACGGTCCTCGGCCCGCGCCAGGATTCCGCCGCGATTGCGCATGCGTTCATCGTCGCGATTCTCGGTATCGCGTTCTTCCTGAGCATCGGCGCGGGATTGGGCATCTCGCTCGGCCGGACAACGGCGGGGCGCCCCGCCGTCAGTTCCCATACCAGAACGACGTTCGGCACCGAACGCAACGGGCCGTGATGCCGGCCGTGACGTGAAACCGTTCGCGCGCCCCGCCGCATGAAAACCACTTGCTCCGTCAGCCTGCAGCGCCAGCTGCGCGAGCCGACGCGCGCGTTACCGCATGCACGAAGCCGCGAGCTTGCCCACCGCAATCACTGCCTGCTCGATCTCCGGCGACCAAGGGCTGCTGTAGTTCAACCGGATGAAGTTCCGGTAGTTGTCGGTGATCGAGAACATGTAGCCGGGGCCGATCGTGATCCCCTGCTCCAGCGCGAGCTGATACAGGCGCATCGCATCGACCATCGGCGGCAACTCGACCCACAGCACGTAACCGCCCGCCGGGCTCGAGATGCGCGTGCCCTCCGGGAAGAACCGCGACACCATCGCGCGCATCAGGTTCGCCTGCTGCGCGTACGCCTTGCGAATCCGCCGCAGATGATGCTCGTAGCCGTCGCGTTCGAGGAACTCGGCGATCGCGAGCTGCGGCAGCGACGGCGTCGCCAGCGTATTCAGGAACTTCAGCTTCTCGACCTGTTCGCGATAGCGGCCCGGCAACGCCCAGCCGATCCGGTAGGCGGCCGTCAGGCTCTTCGAGAACGACGCGCAGTGCAGCACGATCCCGTTGGGGTCATGGGACTTCAGCGTGCTCGGGTGCGAATCGCCGAAATACAGTTCGTTATACACACCGTTTTCGATGATCGGCATGTCGACCCGCGTCGCGAATTCGACCAGTTCACGCTTGCGCTCGTCCGGCATCTGGAAGCCGAGCGGGTTCTGGAAGTTCGGCATCACCATGCACGCGGCGATCGGCTGCGACTTCGCGATCGCGGCCAGCGCCGCGATGTCGATCCCGTATTCCGGGTGCGTGGCCACTTCGATCGCCTTCATCCCCATTCGCTCGATCGCGTGCAGCATCGCGTAGAACGTCGGCGACTCCACCGCGATCGTGTCGCCCGGTTTCGCAACCGCCTGCAGGCACAGGTTGATCGCCTCGGTCGCGCCCACCGTCACGATGATCTCGTTCGGATCCACCGACATCCCGTTCTCCAGGTAGCGCCGCGCGATCTGACGAATCAGCCGCGGATGGCCGGGCGGCAGCCCGTCCGTCACGCCCCACAGCGACTTGTTGCGGCCGGCGGCATACGCGTAGCGGTTCAGCTTTTCGAACGGGAACAGGCTCGGGTCCGGATACGGCGAGCCGAGCGGCACCGCGTCGTCCGCGCCGATCGAGCGCAGCGTCGACAGCACGAGCCGGCTCATGTCGACCGACGACGAGATCGCGATCGGCTTCGACGGCCGCAACTCGCGCACCGGCGCGTGGTTATCGTCGTGCCGCAGGTTCACGAAGTAGCCCGACTGCGGCCGGCTCTCCAGCAGCCCGCGGCTTTCGAGCAGCAGATACGCGTGCAGCACGGTCGTGATGCTGATCCGGTGCTGCTGGCTCGCCTGCCGCACCGACGGAATCCGGTCGCCGTGCCGGTAGACGCCCTGCCGGATCAGGCGCTCGATGTCGTCCGCGAGTTTTTCATAGAGCTTCATCGCGCGCTCCCCGCCGGCTCGCGCATGCGCGCCGCCGCTCCGGGCACGTCCGACTCGCGCGCGTTCCGGCCCTCGACCGGGCCGTCGTGACGCCTGATTGCTCCCTCCGGTTTTGCCTTTTCCATCGCAGTGGCTCGCTTTTAAAGATGCGCCGAGCGCCCCGTGATGTCGGGGCGCGCGGCACTGTGCACTTGATGATGGAATCTTAAAAGCAGAACAGTTTGGGCGAAGTACACACATCGGATATGCACACAAGAGTACAGTTCGGCGCGAATTCGAGCGCTCCGGCGAACTGTACGTCTTAAGAATGGGGTCGGCGGACCGGTACCGGATGATCGGGCGGCGCGTGGTGAGCGCGTGGTGGTGGCGCTTCAGTGCGCGATTCGCGTCCGCAGCAGAATGGCGCCGAAACGATACGGCGGCCCAGGGAGGCGATCGCGCGGCCCGACTTCAGCACGATGGCAGGCGCGATATGCATGTACCGCCGCGTTGAACTCGCACGCGATCGCGCTGCATCGCGCGCCTGGGCGGAGACGGGTCATCGCACGCCGACGCAGTTCGATGGAACACGGCGCTCGGGCGCGCCAATCGGCGGATGTGAGCGCTGATGAGTGCTGGCCCTGCCGGACAGGAGAACCCGACGCAAACAGCGCGCGTCAGATCGAACCGAACAGCGCCCGCGGCCGGTCCTTCAGCGTGCCGGCCAGAATCCGCAGCCCGTTCACGAGTTCGTCGCGCGTGGCCGGACAAGCGAGGTTGATGCGCACGCCGTGCTCGATTTCCGCGCGATCGACCGCGAACGTCGACGACGGCATAACGATCACACCGCGTGCCTTCGCGTTCGCGGCGAAGTCGTCGGCACGCCACGGCGGCGGCAGCCGCAGCCACACGAACATGCACGCGGGGTCCGCTTTCAACTGGCCGGCCGGCAGCAGTTCCCGAGCAAGATCGACGCGCGCCCGGATCTCGGCGAGCTGCGCGCCCATGATCTGCTCGGCGGTGCCGTTCTCGATCCACATCGTCGCGATCAGCATCGACGTCGGCGCGGGCATCCATGCGGTGGTGCGCACGGCTTCCGCACACAGCGCGACGCTGTCGCGCGGGCAACTCAGGTAGCCGAGGCGCAGCCCCGGCGCAAGAATCTTCGACGTCGCGCCGATATGGAACGTGAGTTCGGGACACAATCCCGCGATCGCCGGCAACCGGTCGCGCACGAGCGGTCCGTACACGTCGTCCTCGATGATCGTCACGTGATGGCGGCGCGCGATGTCGACGAGCGCCATGCGGCGCGCGAGACTCATCGTCGTCACGGTCGGGTTCTGCAGGTTCGGCACGACGAAGATGGCCTTCACGGGCATGCGCTCGCAGATCCGCTCGATCTCGTCGGGCAGCAGGCCGTCGTCGTCGGCCGGCGCGCTGACGATCTCGAACTGAAACACCGGCGCGAGCGCCTTCAGCCCGTAATACGTGAGCCGATCGGCGACGATCACGCCGTCGGTGCCGATCAGGCTGTTCAGCACCGCGTAAAGCCCGTGCTGCGCACCGCTCGTGACGACCACCTGGTCGCGCGACGGCGCGAAGCCGGGCGCGGCGAGCCACTGCGCGCCCGCCGCGCGCGCCCACTCGGGCCCCTGCGGCGGCTGGTATTCCTGCAGCGACGCGAAGCGCGGATCGGCCGGCAGCGCGCCGAACGTCTGCGCGAGGCTCGCGAGAAACTCGCCGGTCGCGGGCCGGTTCACCGTCAGGTCGATCACGCCGTTGCCGGCCGCGAGCGACGCACGGGCGGGCTCGATGCTGGGCATCGCGCCGCCGGTGACGAGCGAGCCGCGCCGCTTGCTGCCGATCACGAGGCCGCGCAGTTGCAGCTCCTTGTAGGCACGCGACACCGTCGACACGTTGATGCCGAGTTCCGTCGCGAGCTGGCGCTGCGGCGGCAGGCGGCTGCCCGGCGGGTAGATGCCGTTGCGGATTTCCGCTTCGATCGAGCTCGATACCTCGATATAGGTCGGCCGCTTCGCCGGCGCCGGTGCACCGTTATCGCGCTCGCCGGAAAGTTTGTCTGCTGCCATCTATCGCCTGTACCCACACAAAAATCGTTTGTCTGCCGTTTTGGCCTGCCCGGCGATTGTATATGACATCCCGTTCCGCTCAAACATCAGCCGAAAAGTCTATTGAATCAGCCAGTTGAAATCGGGTAAACGCTAGCGCCACACAATTGTTTTTTGATTGCACACAAAAATTTACTGTGTGATTCTTGATCCCGTCTTTGTGTGAATCGTGTGTGACGGACGGAGAACGGTCATGGCGAACGTCGCCATCGTGGGTGCAGGCTTCATCGGGCTCGGCGCAGCGGCATGGCTGCAGCGCGACGGCCATCGCGTCACGTTGTTCGACCCGGCGGGCGTCGGCCACGGCGCGTCGTTCGGCAACGCCGCGACGTTTGCGCCGTATGGCTGCGTGCCCGTCAACGGCCCGTCCGTGTTCCGCGACATCCCGCACTTCCTGTTCGCCTCGGACAGCCCGCTGCGAATCCGCTGGCCGTATCTGCTGCGCGGCACCCCGTGGCTCGCGCGGTTCCTCGCCGCGTCGACGTCCGCGCGTCACCTGCGCAGCGCCACGGCGCTGGACGCGCTGCTGTCGCGCGCCGCAGACGGCTATGCGCCGCTGCTCGCGTCGTCGCGGCTCGCCGCGTACGTGCGGCCGCGCGAGTGTTTGTATCTGTACGCAAGGCAGGCGTCGTTCGACGCGGCGCAGCCGTCGCTTGCGCTGCGACGCCGGCTCGGCGTGCCGTTCGACACGCTCGACGCGAGCGCGATTCGCCGGCTCGAGCCTGCGCTCGCGCCGATCTTCACGCGCGGCGTGCTGTTCCATGGCAGTTGGCATTTCTCCGATCCGTGCGGGTTTCTCGCTGAACTGTTCGCGCATCTGGCAACGCATGGCGCGACGCTCGAACGCACGCAGGTCGAACGGATCGAGCCTGCCGGCGACGGCGTGAACCTGCATGCGGGGCGCACGGTGCGCCGCTTCGATCACGTGGTCATTGCCGCCGGTGCGCGCTCGCGCGCATTCGCCGCGGCGTGCGGCGACGCGGTGCCGCTCGACACCGAGCGCGGCTATCACGTGCAGTTCGGTACGCACGAGCCGATCGTCACGCGACCGGTCGGCTGGGCCGAACGCGGTTTCTACATGACGCCGCTCGACGAAGGATTGCGCGCGGCCGGCACCGTCGAGCTCGGCGGCTTCGACGCCGGCATGAACCGATCGCTGATCGCGCTGCTCACACGTTCCGCACGCGAAGCGCTGCCGTCGCTCGGCACGCCGACGCGCAGCTGGCTCGGCTTCCGGCCGACGCTGCCGGACGGCGTGCCGGTGATCGGACGCGCCCGACACAGCGAGCGCGTGATCCACGCATTCGGCCACCAGCATCTGGGCGTCACGCTCGCCGGCGTCACCGGGCGGATCGTCGCCGATCTCGTCGCGCGGCGCGCGCCGCCGCTCGACCTCGCACCCTATCGGGCCACGCGCTTCTGAATGCGTACCGAATCTTTCATCCCTGCAAGGAGGCATCATGAATCGTCGTAACTGGCTGGCTTGGCTGGCCGTCTGCTCGATCGGCACGGCCACTGCGTCCGCGCAGGCCGCGGAGCCGGAAACCATCAAGATCGGCTTCGCCGGCCCGCTGACGGGGCCGGTCGCGCGCGTCGGCAAGGATCTGCAATACGGCGCGCAGCTCGCGCTCGACGAGGAGAACGCGAAACATCCGACCGTCGGCGGCAAGCCGGTGCGCTTCGTGCTCGACGTTCAGGACGACCAGGCCGATCCGCGCATCGCGATCCAGGTCGCGCAGAAGCTCGTCGACGATGGCGTGATCGGCGTGATCGGGCACTACAACTCGGGCTGCAGCATCCCCGCGTCGGCCGTCTACAAGCAGGCGAACGTCGCGATGATCACGCCCGGCTCGACCAATCCGCAACTGACGATGCAGGGCTTCAAGAACGTGTTCCGCACGATGGGGCACGACGGCGTCGGCGGCGTGGTCGCCGGACGCTTCGCGGTCGAGCAGCTGAAGGCGAAGCGGATCGGCATCATCGACGACCGCACCGCATTCGGCCAGGGTCTCGCGGATGCGTTCGAGAAAGGCGTGAAGGACGCGCACGGCAGCATCGTCGCCCGCGAATACACGAACGACAAGGCGGTCGATTTCCGCGGGATCCTGACGACGCTGAAGAGCAACAACGTCGACCTGCTGTTCTTCGGCGGCCTCGACGAACAGGGCGCGATGCTGGTGAAGCAGATGCGCTCGCTCGGCATTCGCGCGCAGCTGTTCGGCGCCGGCGCGCTGAAGAGCAATGCGTTCGTGAAGATCGCCGGCAACGCGGGCGAAGGCACGCAGGATCTCGAGCCGGGCCCCGCGCTCGACAAGCTGCCGTCCGCGATCGCGTTCGCACAGCGCTACAAGGCGCGCTTCAACCAGGACGTCGAGTTGTATGCGCCGTTCGCGTACGACGCGGCGCTCGCGATGATCGCGGCGATCCGCAAGGCGGATGCGGCCGACCGCGGCAAGATCGTCGCGAGCCTCGCGGGCGTGTCCGTCACCGGCGTGACGGGGAAGATTTCGTTCGACGAACGCGGCGATCTGATCAAGCCGCCCTACACGTTGTTCCGCGTCGAACAGGGACAGTGGCACAGCATTCGCACGGTCGGCGGCGCGTCGAACTGATCGGCGCCGGGCAGCCCGGCAGCAGGCGGCGTCATCGCGCCGTCTGCTGCCGCTGCACTTCCTGCGCCTTCATCTGCAGATACGCGCCACGCTCGACCTCGTGCAATTGCTGCGGATACTGCTCGGTCGCATCGAACCAGCGCGCGAGGCGCTGATCGAGCGGCTTGTCGAGCGTCGCCAGATACGTGTCGATCGCGAGGTAATAGCGCATCGTGTTGCGCTCCAGCAATCCGCGCACGCCGCCGACGTACTGCGGCTGCGCGGTCGATGCGCCGCTCGTGACGGTGAACCCGACCTTGTCGCTGCCGACCGTCGCGAGGTAGGTCTTCATCGCCATCCGGCCGACCGTGCCGAAACCATACGAATACGTCAGATGCAGGAACGTGCGCGACGCGCCCACCGGCACGGCCTCCAGTGCGATCCGGTAGTCCTTCGTGCCCATCGGGCCGCTGTCGGCGGTCAGGTCGACCTGGAAATAGTCCGGCGTCGCGGCGGCCACGCGATAACGGAACTGCACGCGGTAGGTATCCGACAGTTTCTGCTCGATCTTGCGGCCGACGTTCACGTCGAGCACCGGGCCGTCGCTGCCGGCCGACGCGTGACAGTACTTCGTGTTCAAGTGCAGGATCAGCACCGCGCACCAGTTCGCGGGGCCTTGCGCCGGATCGTTGAGCTTGCCGTTCACGACGGAGAACGGGTAGTCGACGACCGCATAGATATCGCCCTTCAGCGATGAAGATGCCTCGGACGATTCGAGGTACAGCGGACGGTGGAACGGATTGTTCTTCAGTTGCTCGCCGAGGCTGCGATAGCGGTCCAGCAGCGCGGCCGCGCCGCTCGCGCCGTCCGCGCCGAACGACAGTGCGCTCCAGCCCACACACAGGCACACGACGAGCGCGTGCCAGGTGCGACGCGCGAGCTGCGCGCCGCGCGAAGGTGCGGATGTCTCCATGTTCGTACTCCCTGGCGCGCGCCGGTCGCGCGCATGTGTCACAGAATACGCCTGCCCGCCGCGCGGCATGGCATGCGGCGCGATCGTCACCGGCCGCGCCTCACCGGCAGCGGCAATTGCGCGGCGGTGATCCGGACCAGCGTCGGCAGCCATTCGCGATCGTCCCACCGCTTGCCGGCGATGACGAGGTGCGGCTTCGCGCGCGGATACGGCGGGGCTTCGCCGCACGCGCCGAGATACGCGCGGCCTTCGGGCGTCGGCTTGATGCACAGCCGGTCGTCGCGGACGAGCGCGACCATCCGGCCGCCGCGATCTGCTCGACGATGAAATCGACCGTGCTCTGGCTCGGCTCGACGCCATACGAATCTCCGGGATCGAAACATCGTGTGACCTGCGCCGATGCCGCGCCGGTCAACTCATTTGTCGATGCCGAACGCACTCGACATCTGCCGCGCCCGCTTCACGTCGTCGCCGTGCAGATAGATCGACGTCGTCGAGATCGACGCATGCCGCAGGTTGTCGCGCACGGTCGTCAGCTCGGCGCCGCGCGCCAGCGCATGCGTCGCGTGCGTATGCCGCATCCAGTGCGGGCTCGCCCGGCGCAGCTTGTGCGCGAGCGCCGGGTTGTCGGCTTCGACGGCGTCGGCCGTCTGCGCGAAGAAACGCTGCATCACCTTCCACAGCCGCACGCTCGTGATCGCGGCCGCGTCATCTTCCGCGAGGCTCGGAATCAGCGGCGTATCGGGCCGCCAGCGCGCAGGCGTGACCGGCAGCCGGCGCGCGACGAGATAGCGATCGAGCGCCGTGCGCGCCAGCGGCGGCAACGCGACCCGGGCGGCCTTGCGGCCCTTGCCGATCACCTTCAGCCACACGTCGCCGTGCGCGTCCGTTTCGACATCGCCAAGCGTCGCGCCGACCAGTTCGCTCGCGCGCAGCCCGGTCGCATAGCCGAAATCGAGAATGAAGCGCAATCGTTGCGCCGCAGCGGGCGTCCAGCCCGACTGCGGCGCACCGTCCGCCGCGCGCCTGCCGAACTCGAGCCCGTCGGCGATCGTGCGGACCAGCAGCCACTCGCCTTCGGTGAACGCATGCGACGTATCGAGTGCGGTCGCGCCGCGCGTATCGCGCACCTTCACGCCCGCGAACGGATTCGCGAGCAGGTAGCGCTGCTCGATCAGCCAGCGGAACAACGCGCCGAGCACCGACAACGCGTACGCGGCCGAACGCGCGGACAACCCGCCCGAAAATGGCCGCCAGTCCGGCGCGCCGCGCGGCCGCACGGGGCCGACCCAGCGTTCGTGCGGCGTCGGGTTGCGCAGGAACGCGCGATACGCGACCGCGTCCTCCGTCGTCAGCGACGACAGCGCACGCCCGCGTTCGACGATCGCCCACAGAATCAGCCGCTCGGCCTCCTTCCGGTATGCACGTCGCGTCGCGGCCGATTCGTGCAGCGACAGCCAAGCATGCACGGCCGTGTAATCGTTGTCCGCATCGAGCGTGCAGGTGGCGCGCGGCGCGCGGAACGTGCCGGCCGAGCCGTCGACTTCGTGCGGCAGCTTCAGTCGTTCCCACGGCACGATGCCGCTGCGCGGCGTCGCCGCGATCAGCACGCGCGCCCGCTCGGTCAGCTCCGGATGCGCGGAAAAGAACGCCTCGATGTGCCGTGCGCCCGCGACGCCGAGCCCGGCAATCGCGCGCCACCACTGACGCCGGCGCGGAATCCGCACGGTCAGATCGGCAAGCGTCGCGATTCCATGCGCACGCAGTGCGACGACCGCGCGCGCCGGCAGCCACAGGCCGACGTCGTCGCTGATCTGCGGCACCGGCGCGCGCGCATGGCGCAGCTGGCCGATTGCATCGGCCGCCGCTTTCGCGATCTGCATGCACTCGCTGTCGGCATGACCGAGTTGCTCGGCGAGATCGGGCCGTCCGGCCTGCCGCGCGACGCGCACGAGGCGCCGCCGGATCCCGCCGATCACGCCGCGCGCGGAACGCCCGTCGCCGAGCCGGTCGGGCAGGTAGCGTTCGACGGCCTGGCGCACGGTCATGCCCGCGTACCACGCACGCAGCGCGGCCAGTTCGTCGGCGTCGGGAAAGCCTGCGGGTGCGGGCGCGGGATCGGAGGAAGGCGGTAAGGCGTGGCGCGATGTCATGGGCGCCAGTTTGACAGAACCCGACGCGGCCGAAAACGGGTGCGGCCGCGGAAAGAACGCCGCGCGACGCCGAAGGTGCCGTGGTGCGGAATACGGTATCGGCACGACGCAAGATGCCGGTCGATCGCGGGCGACGCGAACGCGCCGGAAGCGGCGAGAGAAGAACCGAAGCGGCGCGCCGGCGGACCGACGACGCTCAGCGTCGCCCTCGCTCAGGAAACGGCGAAGCGTCCGCTCACCCGTCGCGTTTCGGCCCAGGATTGAGCATCACGACGAAGGCCGCCACACCAAGGATCAACGCGATCGCACCACCATGCAGCGCGGTCGATTCGTCGAACAGCAGCCCGGTCACGACGGCCATCATCCCCGCGAGCGATACGAATACGGCGATCGCCGCGACGACGATCCTCGATTGTCGACGTATCATCGTGCGCGCCGCGTCAGGCCGCCGCGGATGCCGGCACGGCGGCATCGTCACCGCGAATCAGCAGCACCGGGCAGGTCGATCCACGCATGAAACGCTCGGCAACGCTGCCGAGCAGCACGCGCTGGATCCCGCGCCGCCCGTGCGTGCCTACCACCGCGAGATCGATTTCGCGCTCCTTGACGTAGCGCTGCAGGCGTTCGGCGATGTCCTCGCCGATGCTCTCGGTGTCGACGAGTTCGCCTTCGCCTTGCGCGCCGGCCAGCGCGATGGCCCGTTCGGCGTCGAGCAGCACCTTGCGGCCGTCGTCGCGGATTTCGTCGACCAGTGCGGCCGGGTCGAAACGGCCCGCATACGTAAACAGCACCGACTTGTCGACCACATACACCGCGCTGACGTGCGCGCCGAATGCGAGCGCGACCTTCAATGCCTCGTCGAGCGCCTGCTTCGACGACGCGCTGCCGTCGACGGCCACCATGATCTTCTCGTACATGTGAACCTCGCTGGGGTGAGCGGCCGCACGCGGTAGCGCGCGCGGCCATGTCACCATCATCGGCAGATGGCGCACCTGCAAGCTTGACGGCGGTCAAGGTTCGCCGGAAACCGGCGGTGCGGCAAAGCGCCGCGCGGCGCAGCCGAAGCCGCGCGCGCCCGGCACCGGACGCGACCCGAGCGCGCGACCCGCCGAAGGCGCTATCATCAGATTGACGACCTTCGTCCGGCCCCTTTTTTTGCCGGCTCACTTTCACTTCGCTAACCGACATGACAACGACTACCGAACGCGTGGACGGCGCCGCCCAGCATCTCGTCGCCGCCCGCCATGCCGGCGTGCCCGGCCCGCTGCTGCCCGACGCCTTCCGCCCCGAGAGCGTCGATACCGCGCTGGCGATCCAGCATCGCGTCGCCGACCTGCTCGGCGAGACCATCGGCGGATGGAAATGCGCGCTGCCGCCGCCCGATCGCGTGATCGTCGCGCCGATCTTCGCGTCGACGATCCGCGAAGCCGATGCGCCGTATCGCGTCGTCGGCGGCCCGATCGTACGGATCGAGCCGGAGATTGCGTTCGTGCTCGATCGCGACCTGCCCGCCCGCGCGCAGCCGTACGGCGACGACGACGTGCGCGGCGCGATCCGCGAAGTGCGCATCGTGCTCGAGGTGCTCGGTTGCCGCTATGCGGAGCCGGCGCGCGCGTCGAAGTTCGAACTGCTCGCCGACGGGCAGTTCAACCAGGGGCTGTGCGTCGGCCCCGTCGTGCCCGACGGCTTGGACGTGCCGCTCGAAACGCTCGCGCTGTCGTTCGACGGTGCGCTGAATCGCACGATCGACGGCCGCCATCCGGACGGCGATCCGCTCAAGCCGCTCGTGTGGCTCGT
The DNA here is from genome assembly GCF_902499045.1 of Burkholderia latens. Taxonomy (GTDB): domain Bacteria; phylum Pseudomonadota; class Gammaproteobacteria; order Burkholderiales; family Burkholderiaceae; genus Burkholderia; species Burkholderia latens. Next base: position 57,968 of record NZ_CABVPL010000005.1, read on the forward strand.
GAATTTCCTCGCATCGCGCGACGACGGCGTGCGCGCCGGCCAGATCGTGACGACGGGCTCGTACGCGGGCGCGATCGAGGTGCCGCTCGGCGATGCGCTGACGGTGCGCTTCGGCGAACTCGGCAGTCTGTCGGTGACGCTGACGGCGTGACGTTCGGCTGCGGACGGCGCGTATCGCCGTCCGCGCGCAACGTTGCGTCGGCAGCGCAACCACCATCGCGCCCGGCAGGTTCCGCGTGATACCGTTGCACATAGCCCGTCACGCGCGCAACCCGCGTTCACTCCGTCATTCGCCATGCCGCCGACACCGTTGCCCGCCCTGCTGGACGAAGTCCTGCGCAGCGTCCACCGCCGCTTCCGGTTGCCGCCGCTCGTGCGTGCGACGTCGCTGACCGACGCCGCGAATCCGGCCACCGTCATCGCAATCGTGATCGAGGAAGCGCGCCGGATGAAGGCGGAAGGCCGCACGTCCGGCCCGGCGCTGCAACACCGTTTCGTCAACGCGCTCGCGCGGATGATCGGCGACGCCATGAACACGCAGTCCGGCGACCCGGCGTTTCAGGCCGCGGTGCTTCGGCATCGCGCGGCGACCGTGCGCGAATACGCGTCGCTCGCCGCGCATGCCGAGCAGGATCGCCGCACGCTGCGCTCGGCGATCAACACGATCGCGCATCCGGCGAGGCTCGAACGCCACGCGCAAGCCTGGCAACGCGAGCCGCTCGCGCGGCTGCATGCAGCGGCGGCGCGCGCCGCGTGGGACGACGTCGATGCGACACTGCGGCACCTGCTCGCGCAACCGGAGATGGCCACCGACACCGCATTCGAACAGGACATCGTCAAACTCAAGGACAGCGCCGCGCTCGCCCGGCTGCTGCGCACCGACGCGCTGTCGCCGGATCCGGACGTCCGGCAGTACCGCACGCTGTGGGGGCGCCAGGGTCCGCTCGTCGGCAGTGCGCTGGCCGTCGCGCAAGGCGTCACGTCGCAACAGCGCGGCGCGGCCGTCGAGGCGCTGGCCGCGCAGGCGCTCCACGCATTGGCCGCGCAACTCGATGCGCGCGATCCGCACCGCACGTATCGCGTGGTCACGTCGATGCGCGTGCCCGCAGCGATCCCCGGCAAGCACGACCGCGCGAAAACCGAATGGGACGCGGTGCTGCTCGACCGCGCGCGCGGCGACGATCCGTCGGCCGCGTGGCACGTCCGGTTTCTCGTCGAGGCAAAGGCGTCCGCCGATGCCGCGACGACCGATTTGCCGCGCCTGCTGCGCGGCTTGCATCTGCTCGCGCAAGCCGATCCACACACCGTCTATGCGTTCGACGCGCGCGAAGGCGCGGTGCGCCTGCACGGCGCGTCGCTGCATGCGCTGACGACCGACGACGCGGCACTGCAACGCGAAGTGCTGTATTGCTGCGATGCATCGGCCGATCCGGCGCCGCGCCTGCTGGGCGCCGCCAGTCGCATGCAACTGCTGTCCGCTCCGGCGAGCCTCGACTACGCAAGCGCGCTGGCCCGGCACCAGGATGCCGATCCGCACGGCCTCGACGTCGTCTGGCACGCGCTGCTCGAACTGCCGTCATGGCACGCGGTGCTGCATCAATACGAGTCGCTACGGCAGGTGCGGGCATTGATGGTCGGTGTCGACGATCTGATGGCCGCGATCGAAGGCGATGTTGACGACGCAGACGACAGCGCAGCCAACGACGCGTGATGCGCATAGGCCGACCGCATGAGCGGGCTGCCACGTCGATTCGCCACGCGCGGCCCGTTCGGTTGTCGAGCACGCCGAACGGCGGCGGCGGCGCCCAACCGGCCCATCGCCCGCCGTCTCCCCACTGCTCGTTCGCGTCCGCGCCGACCGGCCGCAGCACCGGCGCGGCCGCACATGCAAGCGTTCTCTTCGGCGCATGACCGACTGCGGCGTCGAACGGCGACGCTCGACGCGACGGGCCGTGCCGTGCCGTGGATACCGGCCACCCTCGCGGCGCGTGAGGTACGATACGCGCCAGGGCGAAATGCCCGCTGAGAGACCGGGCCGCCGCGGCCCACACCAACAGAACAAAAATGCCAAGAAACCCGACACTGCACCGAAACGTGCTCGCCGCGCTGGCGGCGAGCGTCCTTTGCGTCCCCGCCGCTCACGCCAGCTCGGACGACACCTGCAACGTGCCGCCGACGCTCCGGCAGAGTACGTACTCGTGCGGCAACGTGCCGATGCTGAGCCCCGCGAACGACACGCGCATCAACGCGATGCTGATGATGGTCGACAGCGGCAAGGTCGCTCAGGTATTTCCGGACCCGAAGACCATCCCGGCGAAAGAGCGGATCGACCGGATCATCGTGCCGTTCCCGATGGATTTTTCCGGGTGGATCGATATCGGCCAGAAAGCGCCCGACGTGACCGACGGTGCGCCGGGCACCGATGCCGCGTCGAACCGGTACGCCGACGGCGAAAGCAGCATCTGCCGCAGCATGGCGTCGGGCGCCGGCGCATTCAATGACGCACTGGCCGGTGCCGCGGGCCTTCCCGCCGACGAAGCCGCGCGCCTGCGCACGGCGCGCGCCGACATCGCGCAGAAGACCTGTGCCGCGGGCGGCGCGAGCGGTGCATGGACGCGGCCGCCCGTGAAGTCGCCGCTCGGCCAGCAGTTCGTCACGTACCTCGACGGCACGAATGCGTTCTACCGCGCCGACTTCTTCACCGCGACGCGGGCGTTCGCGAGCGCATCGCACAGCGCTAACCCGTGGCTGAAGGAAACCGGCCTCTACATGGCCGGGCGCGCGCAACTGAACGCCGCGCAGGCCAACGCGTTCGATCACGACAGTCCGACGCCGTCGCGCGCGCGCGTGACGAAGGTATCGCTCGATGCCGCGGACACCGTGTTTCGCACCTACCTGAAGGTGTATCCGCACGGGCGCTATGCGGTTTCCGCGGCGGGGCTGTTGCGGCGCGTCGCATGGCTCGGCGGAAACGTGTCGCAGCGGGCCGACCTTTACGGACACGCGCTCGCGCGCTGGTCCCCGGCGACGTCCAACGTGCCGCTGATCCAGCTGGCGAACGAACTCGACAGCAAGCTGCTGTTCGGGTCGGAACTCGATGCGCGCCAGATCCAGTCGCCCACCGTGCTCGCAACCGTCGACCTGCTGCGCATGCGTACGTCGGGCAGCGGCGATGCGAGCCGCGACAAGCCGCTCACGCTGGACGAACTGCAAGCGCAGAAATCCCGCTTCGCGAACGCGCCCGCGTTGTACGACTACCTGCTCGCGACCTGGTACGTCCAGATCGGGCACAAGCCCGATGCCGCGCTCGCGTTGCTGCCGCAAACGCCCGCGGCGCCGCTCGACTACTTCGGCCTGAGCCAGCAGGCGCTGCGCGCGTTCGCGCTCGAGGATAGCGGCCAGAGCGACGCCGCGCGCCGGCTGTGGCGCGACCTGATCCCGCTCGCGAAATTCCGCTTCCAGCGCGAAGCGCTGGAGCTCGCGCTCGCGATCAACCTCGAGCAGGCCGGGCTCGTCGACGACGTGTTCGCCGACGATTCTCCCGTGCAAAACCTCGCGATACGTGCCGTGCTGCTGCAGCGCACGGCCGGTGCCGACCTGCTGCGCACGCAGGCGCAGAATCCGGCGAACGGCGGCGCACTGCGCGACACCGCGCTGTACACGCTGCTGTACAAGGAGCTCACGCGCTCGCACTACGCCGACTTCATCGCCGATACCGCGCTCGTGTCCGGCGCGCCGGCGGCGCCGTTGAAACCGTTCATCGCAGCCGGCGCGCGGAACGAAGCCGGTTACGTGTGCCCGTCCGCACGCGACATCGCCGCGGCGCTGCAGCAGAATCCCGGCGATGCGAAAGGACTGAACTGCCTCGCCGATTTCGTGCGCCTGCATCCGCCCGCGGCCGACCTCGAAGGCGCCCCGGTACCGCCGTGGATGCGCAACGCATCGGCGGCGGCCGCCACGCGCGTGCCGCCGACGCTCGGTGGCGCACCGTCGCAGTTCGGCGGCAAGCCGTACGAGCGGATGTCGAGCTACATGACCGTGATGGCCGATGCGCAGGCGGACCCGAACGACCGCGCGTACGCGCTGTACCGCGCGATCAAATGTTATGAGCCGTCCGGCTATAGCGAATGCGGCGGCAAGGACGTGCCGAAGAACACGCGCAAGCGCTGGTTCGACACGCTGAAGACCGCCTATCCAGGCAGCCCGTGGGCGCAGAAGCTGCGCTACTACTGGTGAGCGCCGCGTGAAGCGCGTCGCGTGTATCGCGCTGCTGCTGGCGGGCCGCGTCGCGCTGGCCGGCACCGTCGATGCGGCGCGATACGACGCGTTCTGGCTGTGGGCAGGCGTGAAGCCGCAGCCGGTCGTCAGCGATGCGCGTACCGTCTACGTACTGCAGGGGCAGATCGAAGCATCGCCGCGCGACGAATCGCTGGTACGCGTGATCGCGCAGGGCGTCGCGCTGCCGCCTGCGCCGAACGCACGCGTGTGGCTCGTCTATCGTGCACATACGCTGCACTGGACGCCGCGCGTCACGCAGATCATGCTCGCGCAGCTCGAGCGCTGGCGCGCGTCGGGCCGCACCATCGCGGGCATCCAGATCGACTTCGACGCGCGCACGCGCCACCTGCAGGATTACGTGGCGTTTCTGCGGACGCTGCGTGAAACGCTGCCCGCCGATTGCCGGCTGAGCATCACGGGGCTGCTCGACTGGAGCAGCCGGATCGACGCCGACCAGGTCAACCAGGTCCGAGAAATCGTCGACGAAGTGGTCGTGCAGACCTACCAGGGGCGCCGCACGATTCCCGACTATGCGGCCTATCTGCCACGCGTCGCGCGGCTGCGACTGCCGTTTCGCATCGGCGTGATCCAGGGCGGCGAGTGGGACGCGCCGCCGTACCTGGCCGCAAATCCGTGGTTCCGCGGCTATGTCGTGTTCCTGCGCAACGGTTAGCGGCGGCGACGCGGCAATCTCGTGCCGCCCGCGCAATGGCGACGCAGCCGGCCGAAGCCCGCATGCGCCGCCACGTTACACCGTCACGCCATTTACGCGCTTACGCCTGCACGAACGCGAGCAGGTCCGCGTTCAGCACGTCCGCATTGACCGTCAGCATCCCGTGCGAAAAGCCCGGATACGTCTTCAGCGTGCCGTTCTTCAGCAGCTTGATCGACTTCAGCGCCGAATCCGCGATCGGCACGATCTGGTCGTCCTCGCCGTGCAGCACGAGCGTCGGCACCGAAATCGAGCGGAGGTCTTCGGTCTGGTCCGTTTCCGAGAACGCCTTGATGCCTTCGTAGTGCGCCTTCGCGCTGCCGATCATCCCTTGACGCCACCAGTTCTGGATCACGCCCTGATGCACGACCGCGCCGGGACGGTTGAAGCCGTAGAACGGGCCGGACGGCACGTCGAGGAAGAACTGCGCGCGATTGTCGGCGAGCGCCTTGCGGAATCCGTCGAACACGTCGAGCGGCAGGCCTTCCGGATTCGCGTCCGTCTTCAGCATCAGCGGCGGCACCGCGCTGACCAGCACGGCCTTCGCGACGCGGCCGGCCGGCTCGCCGTGCCGGGCCACGTAGCGCGCGACTTCGCCGCCGCCGGTCGAATGGCCGACATGGACCGCATTGCGCAGGTCGAGCGCCTCCGCCACCGCGAACGCATCGGCCGCGTAGTGATCCATGTCATGACCGTCGGACACCTGCGCCGACCGGCCGTGGCCGCGGCGATCGTGCGCGATCACGCGATAGCCTTTCTGGACGAAGAACAGCAGTTGGGCGTCCCAGTCGTCGGCAGACAGCGGCCAGCCGTGGTGGAACATGATCGGCTGCGCATCCTTCGGGCCCCAATCCTTGTAGAAGATGTCGACGTTGTCCTTCGTGGTGATGTACGGCATGGCGGTAGGCTCCTTCCGGGTAGGTGAACATCGCGTGCCGGCCGGCGGCGCGGGGGCGCCGGCGACGAACTGCGGCGCGGTGGCACACCGCGTGTAGACGCAGCACCCTTCGTTGTAGCGGAAATCCAGGTCCGTGTCATGAAGCCGATAACATCCCCGCCTCGATCCTGCCGTTGTCGGCGCCCGCAACGCAACTAACCGTGCGACTCATCACGCGCGGCGAATCGCGCGTCAGCCGTCCGTCGACACGGTCACGGCCTCCCACGCGCGGATCTCTTCTTCCAGCGCCGCCCATTTGTCGCGCACGAGCCGCAACGCATCGCTGCCGAGCAACAGATGCGCGGGCGGCTGTTCAGCGCCGATGACCGCCAGCATGGCGCGCGCCGCCTTGGCAGGGTCGCCCAATTGCCTGCCGCTTTTCTCCTCGCGCGCGCGGCGGATCGGATCGAAGAGCGCGTCGTAATCGGCAATCGAGCGCGGCGTGCGCGTCATCGAGCGGCCGGCCCAGTCGGTGCGGAACGAACCCGGCGCAACCGCCGTCACCGCGATGCCGAACGGCGCGAGTTCCTTGCCGAGCGTTTCGGAAATGCCTTCCAGCGCGAACTTGCTGCCGCAGTAATACGCGATGCCCGGCATCGTGATGTGGCCGCCCATCGACGTGATGTTCAGAATGCGGCCGCGCCGGCGTTCGCGCATGAACGGCACGACGGCCTTCATCATCGCGACGGCACCGAATACGTTCACGTCGAACTGCCGGCGCATTTCCGCGAGCGGCGACTCCTCCATGATCCCTTCGTGTCCGTAGCCGGCGTTGTTCACGAGCACGTCGACGGGCCCGACGTGCATCTCGATGTCGGCGACCACGCCGTCGATGCGGTCGAAGTCCGTCACGTCGAGTACGCGCGCGATCGCCGCGTGCGGCGACAGCGCTTCGAACGCCTGTCGTGCCGTTTCGCTTCTCACGGTGCCGACCACCGTGTGACCCGCGGCCAGCGCCGCTTCGGCGAGCGCGCGACCGAAGCCGCTGCTGACGCCGGTGATGAGCATGATGTTCGTGGATGCCATCTGAGCTTCTCCCGAATGTCGATCGAAGCGTGCATACTAGTCTGACGAGCGACGCAGAATAAGCCCGATTCCGCTGATTTTCTTGCACAAAACTATGAGTACCGAACCTTCTTCGCGCCGATCGCCGGCGCTGCCCGCGCGTGGCCGCAAACGCGTGATCGCGCTGCTGCATGCGCTGGCACCGGACGAAGGCTACAACCTGACCGCGCTGCCGAGCGTGCGCATCCTGCGTTCGAACCGCGCGCTGTCGCGCACGCCGGTGCTGTACGACCCAGGCATCGTGATCGTGTGCCAGGGACGCAAGCGCGGCTATTTCGGCGGCGAACGCTATCTGTACGACGAGGACCACTATCTGGCCGTGTCGGTGCCGGTCCCGTTCAGCATGGAAACCGATGCAACGGCAGAGCGCCCGCTGCTCGCGCTGTATCTGCACCTCGATTTCACGCTGGCCGCCGAACTGGCCGCGCAGATTGATCGCACCGGAATTGCGGAACCCGTGCAGGCGCCGAAGAGCATGATGTCGACGCGGATGGACGACGCGATGCAGGCAACGGTGCTGCGTTTCGTCGAAGCGATGCACCGGCCGCTCGAAGCGGCGGTGCTCGGCCCCGCGCTGCTGCGCGAACTGTATTTCCGCGTGCTCACCGGCGCGCAAGGCAGCGCGATGAGAAGCGCGCTCGCGATGCGCGGCCAGTTCGGCCGGATCGGCCGTTCGCTGCGGCTGATCCACGCCGATTACGCGCGCGCGCTCGACGTCGCGCAACTGGCCGCCGAAGCCGGCATGAGCGTGCCGAGCTTTCACAGCCACTTCAAGGCGATCACGCAGGTCTCGCCGATGCAGTACCTGAAGTCGACGCGGCTGCATCAGGCGCGTTTGCTGATGGTGCGTCAGGACCTGACCGCCGAGGCGGCCGGCCATGCGGTCGGCTACACGAGCCCATCGCAGTTCAGCCGGGAATTCAAGCGGCTGTTCGGGCGCACGCCCGCGCAAGAAGCGAAGCGCATGCGCGCGCAGTTCGCGATTCCGCCCGCGTTCGACGATGCGGTGTTCGTGTCGTCGCATTGACGCGGCGCTTGCCGCTTCCATGGCGAATCACCGCGCGCCGACCTTCCACACCGTCACCTCGTGCAGCGTCTCTCCCGGCTTGAGCACCGTCGTCGGGAACGACGGATGATTCGGCGAGTCGGGAAAGTGCTCGGCTTCCAGCGCGAACGCGTCCGTCTGCCGGTAAACCGTCCCGCCCTTGCCTGCCACGCTGCCGTTCAAACCATTCGACGTATAGAACTGCAGCCCCGGTTGCGTCGTATACACCACGAGGAACCGCCCCGACGCCGGGTCGTACGCGCGCGCGGCAAACGCGGGCGCGGACTGCCCGCCCTGATCGAGCACCCAGTTCTGGTCGTAGCCGTGCGCGAACACGAGCGGCGCATACGCGCTGCGCAGATGTGCGCCGATCGGCGTCAATTCGCGCAGGTCCATCGGCGTGCCCGTCACGCTCGCGAGCTGCCCGGTCGGAATCGACGTGGCGCCGGTCGGCGTGAAGCGCGACGCGGCGATCTCGATCAGTTGCCGCTCGACGCTGCCGCCGTCGTGGCCGGCCAGGTTGAAATAGCTGTGATTGGTGAGATTGACGACCGTGTCCTTGTCGGTCGTCGCGCGATAGTCGATGCGGATCAGGTTGTCGCGCGTCAGCGTGTAGGTCACATCCGTCGTCAACGTGCCGGGGAAACCCTTCTCGCCGTCGGGGCTCACGTAACGCAGCGTCACGCTCGAACCGTTCCCGTCGCTGTGCGTGCCGGTCACCGTCCACACCTTCGCGTCGAAGCTGTCGGGGCCGCCGTGCAGCGTATTCGGCGGATCGTTGACGGGCAGCGTCCATGTGTTGCCGTCGAGCGTGAAGCGGCCGTGCGCGATGCGGTTCGCATAGCGGCCGATCAGCGCGCCGAAATGGAGGTTGCCGTTATGCGCTTCGTAGTCGCGCAGCGAGTCGAAGCCGAGCACGATGTCGGCGACCTTGCCTGCGCGGTCGGGCACTTCGAGCGTGGTCACGATGCCGCCGTACGTGATGATCTTCAGCGTGACGCCGTGCGCATTGGCGAGCGTGTACTGGCTCACCGCCTGCCCGGCCGCGGTGGTGCCGTAATCCGTGCGGCTGAGCGAGACGTCGGGCGCCGCCGAGGCGGCGGTCGCACCAAGCGCGAACGTTGCGCATACACCTAGTGCAAGGATCGGGTGCTGCGGCCAGAGTCGATTCATGGGAAACCTCCGGAACGTGTTCCGGCGTGGCGGCGCGCAATTTGCATGCCTGCGGGATGCGCGACGATACGCGGACGCGATTGCCGCCGACGCGGCGTCGGCGCATGCGCTCGATCGCGCAGCCGCGTGATCGATACCGGCGGATCTCCGTCTGCATATTGCTCGGCACACCGCTTACCGTGCGGGGCGCAGCGCGAAGCCCGCCAGCGCACCCGCGATGCACAGCACGCCGACGTACAGTTCCGGCGCGTGCGGATGCGCTTTCAGCAGGACCGACACGAACACCGGCGTGAGACCGCCGAACGCGGCATATGCGACGTTGTACGAGAACGAGATGCCGGAAAAGCGCACGGCCGCCGGAAACGCGCGCACCATCGCGACCGGAATCGCCGCGACCGCGCCGACGCAGAAGCCGCACAGCGCGTAAAACGGCAACAGCAACGACGGATCGGCGGAGAGTTGCGACGCCATCAGCCAGTACGATGCGCCGAGCAGGAGACAACCGGCGAAGATGGTGCGGCCGGTACCGAACCGTCCGGCGATCGAGCCGGCGACGATGCATCCGATCGTCAGGCAGAACGTCGCGGCCGAATTGGCCTGCAGCGCAAGCGCGGGTGCGATATGAAAGCGCTTGGTGATGAGCGTCGGCGTCATCAGGATCACGACGACGATCGCGGCGGTCAGCGTCCACGTGAGGATCATCGACACCAGCACCGCGCGACCGTGATCGCGCAGCACGGCCTTCAACGGCACTTCGCGGGTCAGCGACCGGCTGCGCTTCATTTCTGCGAATACGGGGGTTTCATTGAGCCAGCGTCGCAGCAACGCGGACGCAATCCCGAACAGGCCGCCGACGACGAACGGCAGCCGCCACGCATACGCGCCGATGTCGGCCGGCGAATAATGATGATTGATCGCCGATGCGATCAGCGAGCCGAGCAGGATGCCGAGCGTCAGACCGCCGGTCAGCAGGCCGCACGCGTAGCCGACATGGCGCGGCGGCACGTGTTCGGACACGAACACCCACGCGCCGGGCACCTCGCCGCGTACCGCCGCGCCTTGCAACAGCCGGCACAGCAGCAGCAGCACGGGCGCCGCAATCCCGACCGACTCATAGGTCGGCAGCAGCCCCATCGTCAACGTCGGCAGGGCCATCATCATCACGCTCAACGTGAACATGCGCTTGCGGCCGACGAGATCGCCGAAATGCGCGAGCACCACGCCGCCGAGCGGGCGCGCGAGATAACCGGCCGCGAAAATGCCGAAGGTCTGCAACTGCCGCAGCCAGTCGGGAATCGATGGCGGAAAGAACAATTGACCGATGACCGCGGCGAAAAACACGTAAATCACGAAATCGTAAAACTCGAGTGCGCCGCCGAGCGCGGCAAGCGCGAGCGTGCGGTGGTCGCTGGCGGTCAGCGGGCGGTTCTGCGCTGCCTGGAGCGAAAGCAAGTGTGTGGAGTTCATCTGAAAGAGGTCCGGGAAAGGGAACAGCGGATAAAGCCGTTGAACAGCCGTTGACGTGCTACTGCCTGACAACACCCGAGCGACCCGATCAATTCCGTCGCGCGTCAATCTGGCGATGCAACCGATATGGCGTTCGCGCCCGATACCACGGTTTCGAACCATGACGGCAAATGTTCCCGCTTCACAAATTTTCAAACCCAGCCGGGTATCGGCAAAGCGATCGTGCCCGAACCTCCCGCTTTATTCCGGCGGACACCCCGACGCGATCGCCCTCGTCGATGTGTGGGACGCCTGTTCAATAGCGCCGCCGGCAATGCCGAACCGGCCGAAGCACGATCGGATAGGCAGTGCTCGCGCAGCGGATCCGTGATGACGGCGGGAATAAACGACGACGGTCGCGTGTTTCCATATTGATGGACGGCCGGCAGGGCCGTCGCACGCGTGCATACGATGTCCGCGTGACGCGTTTACGGTTTTCCACGGGGCAATCATGCGATTTGCGGTTCTCGGCGCCGGCGCGGTCGGCTGCTACTTCGGCGGCATGCTGGCGCTGCACGGCCACGATGTCGTGTTCATCGGTCGTCCATTGCACGTCGACGCAATCCGCGACCATGGTCTGCGCGTCCAGACACGCACGTTCGACCGGTGGGTGCCGGCCGACGCGTCGACCGATATCCACGTCGCGAGCTCGGCCGACGTGGTGCTCGTATGCGTGAAGTCCGGCGATACCGCGCAGGCAGCGCGCGCGCTGAGCCGCGTGCTGGCGCCGGAAGCGATCGTAGTCAGTCTGCAGAATGGCGTGGACAACGCAGCCCGGCTGCGCGCGGCGCTCGATCGCCCCGTCATTGGCGCGGCCGTCTATGTGGCAAGCGAAATGGCCGGGCCCGGGCACCTGCTGCACCACGGCCGCGGCGATCTCGCGATCGAAGCGTCGCCGTCCAGCGAACGGCTCGCGCAAGCGCTGCGCGCAGCCGACATTCCGACCCGCATAGCCGACGACCTGCGCACGGTACTCTGGCACAAGCTCATTCTGAATTGCGCATACAACGCGATTTCCGCGATCGTGCACCTGCCGTTGGGTGAAATGCCGCACCGCGACGCGTTGCGCACGACGATGTGCGCGATCGTCGCCGAGTGCATCGCCGTCGCTGCAGCCGAAGGCGTTCATTTCGCCGACGAGCCGGCCGCAATCGTCGAGCAGATCGAAGCGACGATTCCGCCGGGTCAGTATTCGTCGACAGCGCAGGATCTCGCGCGCGGCAAACCCGGCGAAATCGACCATCTGAACGGCGCGATCGTGCGGCGCGGGCTGGCCGCTGGCATCGACACCCCGGTCAATCGGACGTTGCATCTGCTCGTGAAGATGCTGGAAGCGAAGACTGCGGCGCGTTCGTGACGCGCCGCAGCCGCCCGAGGCAGGCGCGCGCGTCCATCGGTCACATCGCGGCGCCGACCCAGAGGATGGTGAACAACATCACGAACCGCAAGCACGAACGCGACCCGGACGAGGGCGCAACGAGTTTTGCGGCGCAGACGCTACGCGACATCGGCGCGCCACTCGAATAGGCAAGCAACGCCGCCGCGAGCCGGCGTGCGATCAGGAATGCGAACCACGTCATCGCGGAACGCCGGGAACAGGCGCGGCAAATGGGCGCCAGCATTCAGAAGTTGTTCGCGCCGACGCCCGACGGGCGCCGCGAACCGTGACGCACCGGCATGCCGGCCGCGGCGCCGCGAGCGCTCAGCTCGCGACCGCCGCGCCGTCCCGCGACAGCAGCCCGAGCACTTCTTCCGTACCCGAGTCGGTGATCCGCTTGCCGATCGCGCTCAGGTCGGTGTCTCCCGGCGTGGCGATCAGCGCGTAGGTGATCCTGGCACGGCGCCACGTGACGACGTCCATGCTGCCCACCTGCTGCCGGGTCGGCACGGTGTCGGGCCGTTCGTCCTTCATCACGCACAGCGCCACCGGCAAGCCTTTGTCCGGCAGATAGACGATCTGCACCAGCGGCTTGTGATTGAAGTTCAGTCGCTGTATCCGCTTGAATGTCAGCCCGACCGCGCGCAGGTCCGGAATATGGATTCGCAGCCCGTCGTCACGGCGAATGTTGTCGATCGTGTGTGCGGCGGCAGCGGGATTTGCCGGATCGAAAGCCACCGTGTCGCGTGTATAGAGCTGCTGATAGTTCACGGCCGCCATGATCCACGGGGATGTCGTCGTCTGCGCAATCGGCGCCGCGGCCTGCGACGCGGCACCGCGCGGTTCGACGCCGGACGCGAGATGCAGTATGGCGCCGCAGCTGAATGCTCCCGCGACGAACGCCGCGGCGAGACACGGAGCCATCTGGCGGGCACGCGCGCGTGCCCGCACGGGCGGCGGCCCGCCCGTATCGGCCGCGGACATCGGCGGCACCATGTGGCGAGCATCGCCGCGCGCGGAACGCTCCGGCGGCGCAGCGTACGCCTGTGCGATCTCGGCGACCGCGCGTACCAGGCCGGGCGGCACCGGCGGCAGTGTTTGCTGCTCGAACGCTCGCCGGTAGGGCAACACCGACGCTTCGAACAGCGCGACCCGCCTGGCGACGTCGGCCGACACGCCAATCGCCCTGTCGACTTCCTCGCGCTGGTGCGGTGCGAGTTCTCCATCCGCGTATGCCATGAGCAGGATGTCGTCCATAGTCATGCCCCCTGATCCTCGCTATCCGCCGTGCTTTTCACAGGTCGGTCGTTCCGATCGCCGAACAGCGCGCCGATCGTCTGGCGAGCGCGCGACAGGCGGCTCATGATGGTACCGACGGGTACGTCGAGCGCTTCGGCCGCTTCGCTATAGCTGAATCCTTCCACGCCAACCAGCAGCATGACGACGCGCTGCGTTTCGGGCAACTGCTGCACGGCCCTGACGATCTGCGCGTCCATGATCTGCTGTTCGAACGTCGGCGCAGCGGGATCGGAGACGGTTTCGAGAAGCTCGTCGTCCCAGTCCATACCGGAGCGCCGACGCACGCTGCGCGCGCGCAGTTCGTTGAGCCACGTGGATTGCACGATCGAAAACATCCAGCTGAGCGGCGCGGTTCCGGGGCGCAGCTGATGCGCACGTTCGAGCGCGCGCACGCACGCGGCCTGCACGAGATCCTCGGCATCGTGGCGGTCGCCGGAAATGCGCAGCGCGAACGTCCAGAGACGAGGAAGCATGGCTGGGAGCATCGCGGACAGTTCGGCTGCGGTCATCTACGTCGACCCTCGCGCGGGGCAGCCGAGCCAACGTTGAGCAACGGCAGTATCTGGCATGTATCCATGGATTTTGGCGAAATTGAGCGGGCATCCCCCGCCAGTCCAGTAAACAACTGGATGGCCCGGATATTCCATCCGCCGCGACGCGAACGTACGTGCTTCGCCGGCGCAGGTCCTCACGGCGCTTCGGACGCCGCCGCGGCCGGCTCGCGCCCGGCGACCGGCGCGGCCCGCAAGGCCGCCGGCGCGAATGCGAGCCCGCCGAGGCCTGCCGCGGCGGTGGCCGGCGCGAGACCGAGCCAGCCGCGCCGGTCGGTGCCGCGGCCGGCCTTCATGCCCATCCCGAAGCTGCTCAGCGCGAACGATGCGTGTCACACCACGCTGACGACCACGTCGATGTTGCCGCGCGTGGCCTTCGAATACGGGCACGTCTGATGTGCCGCGTCGACCAGCGCTCGCGCGACCTCGGCATCGAGCCCCGGCACGCCGACGTTCAGCCGCGCCTGCAGGAAGTACGCGCCATCCGCGACGACGAGATCGATCTCCGCATCGACGTGCGTGTCGCGCGGCAGCGCAATCTTCATCCGCTGCGCAGCGAGGCCCATCGCGCCGATGAAGCATGCCGACCAGCCGGCCGCGAACAGTTGCTCGGGATTGGTGCCGGGTGCGGCCGATCCCGGGCCGGACAGCTTCACGTCGAGGCGCCCGTCGGCGCTGCGGGCCGCGCCGTCTCGTCCGCCGGTGGTGTGGGTCTTGCCGGTGTACAGCACTTTGGGTTCCATGCTCATGATCGGTCTCGCGTTGAACGGTGGTGGATGAATGGTCGACGGATCCCGTCGTCACGAAGCATTAGAGCGAGACCACGTATCCGCAATGTGTCTCGGGTGGCGGTCATTGCAACGCCATGTGTCCAACCCGGCCCGCGACACATCGAGAAACAAACCGACCGGCGCTTTTTCGGTATTTGATGAACGAGCACGCGTTTTTTCCGACAGAATGACGCCGCAATGGCGCGCATCCTTTCGCGCCGTCACGAACGACAACACAAGGAGCGTTGAACGATGCACGAATACGCACTGGCCGCGCTGATATTCGCCGGCGTCACGATCTCGAGCGCCGCGTACGCGGAGACGATCAAGCCGATCAAGGCGTCGAAGTCCGATCTTGCCGGTGCGATATTCGCGCGCACCGGTGCGGTGACGACTGCCGACCACGGGGTGCACGGCACGGACGTCGTAACGTTCACGTCCACCGACAACGCCTACCAGACCGGCGTGTACCGGTCCGGGCCTGCGCACGAGGAAATCGCCGGTCCGCAGGGATTGCCGTACAACGAGTTCCTGTACTTTCTGTCGGGCAGCGTGACGCTGACGTCGTCGGACGGTTCCGTGATGGTGGTGAAGACGGGCGAAGCCGTCACGCTCCCGAAGGGATGGACCGGACGTTTCGATACGCCCGGCTATACCAAGCTCTACGCGACCTACGGCCCCGGCGATTCAAAAAATCAGACGGGCGCCGCGAGACGCCCGCAAGCGGCGGAATAGCGCGCCGTGTCGGGGTGTTCCGTTGATGCACGCCATTCCTCCGGAGTGAAACGGTGCAACACGCGCAGCAGGCGATCACGAATCCGCTGACGCCCGCGCACCGACGCGGCCCGGCGCGCGCAGTATTCAGACCGCCGCCAGCGTCGCCCGCTTGCGGTGCTCGACAACGGAGAGAAACAGCGCCGCGAGTCCGCAGGCGGCGATGAGCATCAGCAACATCGTCCTGCCCATGCTGACCAGCACGAGGCTGCCGAGCGCAGGGAAACCGAACACGCCGACGAAGTACGATGCGACGAACCACGTGAGCACCGCGCGCCGGTGTCGCGCGTCGGCGCCGTTGACGGCTTGCGCCTGGACGATCGGATAGATGAGGCCATATCCGGTGCCGAGCAGCACTGCACTGGCCGAATGAAGCAGCGCGTTGTGCGGCACCGCGAACGTCACCGCCACGCTGAGTATCATGAAACCGAGGAGGATCTGCGTGGTCGCATTGACCCGCATCCTGATCACGAGCGCGCTGAGCAGCCAGCGCGTCACGACCACCGTCGCCGAATAGGCACCGAAGAACGTCCCGGCCGTCACGCCGGTTTCCTGTGCCATCGACATCTGGAACGTCATCAGCCCCGAGAAAACGCTCGAGCCGAGCGCGATGATCGCGATCGGATAGATCGCGCGCGTGCGGACCACCGCACCGATTTCCCGGATCCACCGTTCGCGTACCGGCGGCGCCACAGGCAGCGACGCGGGCGACAGCCGGCCGAAACACTCCAGCATCACCGCGGCCATCGCGCACAAGCCGCCGACGGTGAAAAACACGGTGCCGGTCGTCCAGTGCCAGTTGCGTATCGCGAGCGCCGCGAACGCCGGGCCGCCGCCGACGCCCGCCATCTGAAACGACCCGAACCGCAGGAACCAGCGCTCGCGCTCCGCATCGGCCGTCCGTTCCGCGAGCATCATCGGCGCGGCGAGGTAGAAACCACCCCAGCCGACTCCGACGAGCAAGCCGGGTACGAAGCTCAGCGAGCCGGTGCGGCCGATCCATGCGAAGCCGACGACGCCCGTGCCAACCACGAGCGCAGCCAGTGCGGTCGTGCGTGCAGTCCCGATGCAATGCGCGAGCCACGCGACCAGCGGAACGCCGATCAGCGCACCCACCATCGCTTCGGCCAGCGCAACGCCGGTGTCGGCGTCGTCTCCGCCTGCCGAGCGGAAATGCATCGACAGCAGGAACGTCGCACCGTATCCGCACGCAGTCAGCAGCGCACCGAGCAGCACGAATGATGCAGTGCGCAGCGACATCGTACGTGGATCGGACATCATGTCTCCCCTGGTGTCGAGATTGCGATTGGAGCGGCGCGCCGCGCGTAACCGGCAGCGGCCCGTCGCGCGGCCAACAGGTACTGCAGATCGCGCGCGCCGCGCGATCTAAGGCCCGGGCCGCTGCGCTATCGCCGTCGCCAGAATCATCAGGTCCCGACCCGACGGCGCGCACGAGTCGCCGGCATGTGGATGGAACACCGGATCCCCACGGTTGATACGGCGCGCTGTCAACGCGCAAACCGCTGCGCCGCCGGCAACACCCCTGCACCAGATCTGTTCGGTGGAGCGCCCCAGACACGGGTCGCTCCACGAGATACTGATGGCGCTCGACGAAATCCGTCTCACGATCACGAGGTTGGCCGGCCGCGTCGCCGCCCGCCGCGAATCGGCGCCGGCGCGCGTCATCGCGATCGCCCGGCGCCTCGTGCGGCTCGTCCACGGCCGCTTCGCGCACGCCTCGAGTTGCTCGGCGGACGGATCAAGAACGTTCAACAGGACCCGAACCACGATATTGTCTTCGGATAGTGCGATCATCGAATCGATCTCCGGCAGCCTGAATGGGCGGGGCTCGCACCTCGCCGCACGCGTCGGTGCGACGTCGTGCCCCGCTTGCCGATTGGACCTTCGCCATGTATCTGGCGTATGTCGCGGGCGTATCGCGATGTATCCGGCGATCCGTCCGTGCTCCGCGGCACGGTAGTGACTTTCACGGTGCGCGGCGTGCGCGTGTCGGCGTCGACATGGGCGGTGTCCTGTGGCTCCCGAGCAAATTCCAGAAAGAGCCGGATACATGCGCGATACGTCCGGCACATTGTTGCAAAGGGCTCCTGTTGTACGATTCATTGACGACGCCGCCCGCAGCATCGATGACGTCATGCAGGCGCAAGCGGCAGTGTCACTCTCGCCTCGAGACCGCCGGTGCTGCGATTGTTCAGTTGCAGTTCCCCCTGCATCGCCTGCGTCAGCCGACGCGCGATCGCGAGTCCCAGCCCCGAACCCGGCGCACGCGCCGATGTCTGCGGTGCCCGATACCAGGGTTTGAACACCGCCTCCAGTTCCGCCGGCACGATGCCCGGCCCCGAATCCACCACCGTCAGCATCACGCGCCGCGCGTCGACCCGCACACACACGCGGACGTCCTCACCGTAGCGCAGCGCATTGTCGATCAGGTTGACGAGCACGCGGCGCAGCGCGTGCGGAAAGGTCACGAGCGGAAGACCCACGCGCCCGTCGAGAGCGATGCTCTGGCCAGCATCCCGATAGTTGCCGACCAGCGCACCAAGCAACGCGTCCGCGTCGACGCGGCGCGGCGGCTCCGGCACGCTGCACTGCAGCCGTGCACACGCGAGGCTCGCGTCGACGAGTTCGCCCATCTCCGCAAGATCGCGCTCGATCGCATCGCGCAAGCCGCCGTCGTCGAGCATCGCGCTGCGCAGCATCAGCCGCGTGAGCGGCGTACGAAGATCGTGCGCATAGGCGGCCAGCACATGGAGCAATTCCGTCATGCTGTCCGCATGATGCCGGTGCGCGCCGTTGATCGCGCGCGCGAGTTTGGCTATCGACGGCGCACCGTGCTGAAGCAACGCATCGGGCAGCGCTTCGATGCCGTTGTCCTCGATGGCCGCGGCGAGGCGGCCAATGGTCGCGTCCAGTCTCATCAGGCCCAGCAATCTCAGCCACAGCACGGCCGCGACCAATGCAACGACACTCGCCGATGCAACGGCGATCAGCAGCTGATGACTCGCTGCCGTATGCAACGCATGCGCGAGCATTCCGCGCATGTCGTACATCGCCGCCGCGATCGGCAGCACACCGGCCATGAGCATGAAGCGCACCGGCCACACGACGAGCTCGCGCGCATGCGCGGACAGCGCGCGGGCGATGCTGCGCAGCGCGCGCGTGAACCGGGACTCAAACAAGGCCCCTGACGATAACGTAGGAATGTTCGCCATCTTCGTTCTCCTGTCGCCGTCGCGGTAGACGGTACGAGACAGATGAAAACACGCACATGGGGCCCCGCACCATCAAACAAGCGGCCATCCACCCCCTACGAAGGTTTAGGTTGGCGTCGCACAGAATGGCCGGCGATCAGGCGTAACCGAGCGCACGGGCCAGCCACGCTTCGAGTTCCCGCGCGTCGACAGGTTTTTCAAGCAGACACAGCGCGGCGCTCGCGCGCACGCGCTCGCGTTCGCGCATGGTCGCGAACGCCGCGATGAACAGTGTGGGGATGCACAGGCCGAGCGTTTCGATCCGGGCCAGCAGGTCGATGCCATCCATCGCCGGCATCCGGACGTCGCAGATCAGGCAACCCGCGCGTGACAGCACGTCCGACGCGAGGAATGCCGCACCCGACGCGAACTCGCACGCACTTGCGCCCAGTGAACGCACGAGGCTTCTGACAGCGGCGCGTACGAACGGATCGTCGTCGACAATCGCTACGAGATCGGTGACTGAAAGTGAAAGAGGCATCCGTGCTGAGGGCAAGCGGAACGGACCGGCCCGTCCCACATACTGCGAACCAAATCGCCAGCATACCGCCGCTCCGCCACGGCGCCACCATATCTACGTATGGGTCGGCCTTCCGCCGACGGCGCCGCCGCTAGCGGACGGGCACCTCGATGCCGAGCGCACTCATCTTGCGCACCAGCTCGGCGACCGACCGGCATTTCATCTTTCGCATCGCCTGGCCGCGATGGATCTTCGCCGTGATCTCCGCAATGCCCATGTTCCCCGCCACCTGCTTGTTCATGAGCCCCGTCGCGACGTGCTGCAGCACCTCGCGTTCGCGCGGCGTCAGCGACTCCCAGCATTCGCGCAGGTCCAGCAGCGACTGAGTGGCCTCCAGCCGCTTCGCGTCGCGCTCGAGCGCCGCAACCACTGCATCGATCATTTCCTGATCGTGAAACGGCTTGGTCAGAAAATCCATCGCACCCGCCTTCATCGCCTTCACCGTCATCGCGATGTCGCCGTGCCCCGTCATGAAGATGATCGGCATCTGCGGACCGCCGTTCTCGACCAGCGACTTCTGGAACGCGATCCCGCTCTGCCCGCGCAACCGAACGTCGAGCACGAGGCACGATGGCCCATTGCCCTTGGGCGCCGCGAGAAACGCTTCGGTCGACGCAAATGCGTACACCTCCAGGCCGATCGAGCGCAGCAGGCCGATCAGCGCGGCACGCACGAATTCGTCGTCGTCGACCACGTAGACGACACGGCCACTCCGGTCTTCGGATGAAAGCGCCACGCTTGACATTCTGATCTCGGGCATTGCAAATCTTCGCTTGTGAATGTGCTGGACGGCCGCAGGCGGTTCGAACGCATCGCGACGCACGCCGTGCTGCTCCCGCTCGATGCGGCGATGCCGCCGTTGCGCCCGTTGCGCCCGTTCGGCCGGACACGCTGCCGCGATGCGCGCGAGCGATGACCCCCAAACGCTCGCGGACCCACTCTGCCTACACCCCTGAAAACACGCACCCTCTGTCGATTATTCCAGTCGCAATTCGCCGCTGCAACCGCGAGCCGCGCATCGGCGGTTCATGCGCGTCGTCGATTTCATCACACGCACGGCGGTTGACCATCCTCCGGCGCGGAAGCGGGCGCAAACATCGCGCGCAGAACCGTCTTCGCCCCGGCCCGGCGAGCCGCCACCGCACGCATGCGTATCCAAATGTATCGGGGTTTCGCATCGATACATGGCATTGCAAAACGGCGCGCACCGGACACATGCGAGATACCTTTCCGGCGCTCAATACACCCACGGCGAGACCTGATGCCAGCCACGGCGCGGCGCCCGCTGCGGGCGTCCGCCGCCATCCGGTACCCGCGAATACGTTCCGATCCATCCGTCACCAGGAGATACACATGAATGCCTCGAAATTCACCTTCGCGCTCGCCGCGCTTGCAACCACTGCGTCGGTCTACGCGGCGTCTCCCGCCGAGCCGATCACCGGAAATCAAGGCGCAGCGATCGTCACGCAATGGGCGCCGGCCGCATCGATGCCGAAGACCCGCTCGGAAGTCCGCCACGAACTCGCGCTGGCGCGGCAGAACGGCGAACTCGACGCGCTCAGGAAACTGTATTCCGGGCATTGAACGCCCGCCCTGCCATCCGGCCCGGCACCGGCGCGCACCGCCGGCGCCCGGGCCGTCACCGTGTTGCCCCACGACATCGGGCACGCCCGCCGGTCCATGAAGCAAACCGAACTTGCAACGATGCTTCCCGACATGCTGCCGCGGCTCCGGTCGTTCTCGATGCGGTTGACCGCGAATCGATACGACGCGGAAGAGCTCGTGCAGCGCGCATGCGTTCGCGCGCTGGAGCGCGCTCATCAGCTGCGTTGCGGAACATCGCCAGTGAGCTGGCTGTTCTCGATCATTCACTCGATCTGGCTCAATGAGCTGCGCCGACGCCATCATCGCGACCGCCTCCTGCTCGAATGGGGCGACGCATTGCCGGAGACGGTCGCCGATCCGCGCGCCGCATCCGAGACCCGCGTCGCCGTCGGCCAGATCCTCGCTGCCGTCGAACGGTTGCCGGAACCCCAGCGCGTCGCGTTGCTGCTCGTCAGCATCGACGGGCTCAGCTATCAGCAGGCGGCCGCCGCGCTGGACATACCGGTCGGCACCGTCATGAGCCGGATATCGCGGGCGCGCAAAGCGATTCGCGCTGCGCTCGGCGCATCCGGCGCATCGCGCGTGCCGCCAGGCGATCTCGTCGAATCGCCGACGCAGCGCTGATGCCTTCCGGTCAACGGAACGATCGCTTCAGGCCTGTGCGCGTCGCTCACATGCCGCGCCTGCGTGGCACGAACGAGCGCGGAATAAACGGCACATGTCGCGTGTTCAGAGTAGGCAAGCGCTTCTGCATCGACGGAGGCAACCGGCCCTTCACTACTCGAAACGTACATGTCAGCGCCTTCCAGGATGCTACTCGTCTATGACGGAACCGATGAAGCACAGGCCGCGCTCGCGCGATGTTCGGCGCTGTCGCGCGCA
The DNA here is from genome assembly GCF_902499045.1 of Burkholderia latens. Lineage (GTDB taxonomy): Bacteria > Pseudomonadota > Gammaproteobacteria > Burkholderiales > Burkholderiaceae > Burkholderia > Burkholderia latens. The sequence goes on from NZ_CABVPL010000005.1 coordinate 79,735, forward strand.
TTGTCCGCTGCGGTCGACGTCGTGGCCGTGGTCGACCCGGCAACCGCGAACGCACAGTCGGCCGGACTGCTCAGCGATCTCGCCCACCACCGCCTCGAGGAGTTCGCCCGAGACGAACTGCAGCGAGCGCTCGGCAAGCTGGCAAACGACGGCATCGTCGCGCGCGGCTTCGTGCGCTTCGGACGCGCGGCCGATGCCATCGCCGCCCATGCGACGACGACCCGCCCCGACCTGATCGTCGTCGGGCACCGCGCGCGCAGCGGCTTCGCGCGCTGGTGGCGCGAGCGCCCCGTCCACTTCGACCTGGCCGAGCGTCTTCGCGGCGCGGCCCTGATCGTCGTGACGGTCGGGGCAGCCTAGGCCGCTCACTCGGCCGCCTCGGCCGCGTCGTGCGCCGGTGCACCGCTGCATTGCGGAATGGTCGCGGCAAGAATCATGCGCTGCCGATTGGCACTCAGGCACACATCGCTCGCCCGCGGACGAAACACGCGGTCGCCACGTTCGATCGCGCGCCCCGTCAACGCACATACCGCCGGCGCGCGCGCCCGGGTCCTGCTCCAGATCTGCTCGGTATACCGCCCCGACCGCGCGTCGCTCCACGAAACGCTGATCAGCGACGTCGACAGACGCTCGACCACCGCGATCGCCGAAAGCGGCTCGCCTCGCGCGAACGCGTCATCGTCGTCGTATTGGAGCACGCCGAGGCGGCGCGACTTGTATCGCGTGCGCTGCGCCTGCAGGCACACGTCGCGTTGTTCCAGCGAGGGATCGAGGACGTTGATCAACGTGCGAATCATGATGTCTGCTTCGGGCAGTGTCGCCATCACCATATCTCCCACCCAATCGGGTCTGTCGTATGAAAGCGGACGCGCGCATGCCGTCGCGATCAGGCCATCCGCGCGGCGGTGCGTCCGCCGTTCGCTCAAGCGCCGCCTACCTCGCGCAGCGTGAGCCGGCTGTTGACCGACGTGACGCCGCGCACCTTGCGCGCCGCCTCGACTGCCAGGCGGTCCTGGTCTTCGCTTTCGATCTGCCCCGACAGCGTCACGCGCCCGGTCGCCGCATTGCCGAACACCGCGATCGGCATGCCTTCCAGCCCCTGGGTTCGCGACAGCGCCTTTTGAATCGTTCGCGAGAACGTGCGGTTGGCCGCACGTACCGCCTTCTTCGACGTGCCGGCCGCCGGCGCCGGCGTCGACGTGACCGCAGCCTCCGTGCCGGCCGCATCGGGCCGTTCGTCCGCAAACGCACGCAGGTTGAGGCCGGCGATCAAAACGACGGCCAGGCCGCCGGTTACGACGATGTGTCGGAGTTTCATGATGGGTTCCTTGGATGTCTGGTATCGAGTCGACAAGCGCGCATGCTCCGGTTGCCCGCATCGTCACGATGTGGACGAATCGCGCGTGCGCGGCCCCGCGAGTGAGGCTCGGGGCCTGCTGCGGAGCCGTCGCCGTTGCGATTCGTGTACCGGTGAAGCGAGCATAAGTGGATGCATCGACGCGATCCATAGCATCTGCAGCTGTCCGGGTGATGCATCGGCATGAGTCGTCGCATACGTTCGTATAGGCTCTTGCTCCATTCATGCGCGCGCGCCCGTTCGACATGCGGCGATCGCTGCGCAACGCGTGCCGCTCGATGTCGAGCCGGCGCGCGCTCACATCGGAAACAGCGGAAGCGTCACCGTCGCCCGCGTTCCGCCCTCCGGGCGCGCCGTCAGCGCCAGTTGGCCGTGATGCGCATCGACGATGGATTTGCAGATCGACAACCCCATGCCCATCCCGTTCGGCTTGGTGGTGAAAAGCGGCTCGAAGATGCGCGCCGCCAGTTGCGGATCGAAACCGTCGCCGCGATCGTCGATGCGAATGCGCACCAGATTCCGGTCGGATTCGCATGTGATCACGATGACACGCTCGTCTTCAGGTGTGCCAAGCATGGACTCCGCGCCATTCATCAACAGGCTGATGATGGCCTGCTGCAGCTGCGTGCGTTCGCCGCGCATCGGCATCGGCGCCGCACATCCGTCGATGCGCAACCGCACCTTCATCGCGTCCAGCGTGCTTTCGAGTATGTCGGCCGCCTCGCCGAGCGCCTCCGTGAAATCGAACTCGGCGAACACCGGCGCCGCGTGCCGCGCCTTCGCGCGCAAGGCGCTGATGATCGTCCGCGCACGCACGGCGCATGCGCAGATGTGGGCGAGCATCGCGCGAGCCGCGTCGATGTTCGGCACATCGCGGTCGAGCCAGTTCAACCCCGCGCGCGCAGACGTGTCGATCGCCGTGACGGGCTGCGCGACCTCGTGCACGATCGACGCCGCAAGCTCCCCGTACGCGGTGAGTCGGCCGACGCGATCCATCTCGGACTGCGCGTCGCGCATCGTGGCTTCGATACTGGTCAGGCGGGCGTGCTGCGCGGCAAGCTCGTCGCGCAACCGCAGGTTCTCCAGTACGAACCCCGCGTGCAGCGCGATCATCTCGACGAGCGCGGCTTTCGCCGGCGTGAAGATGCCCGGCAAGTCGCCGTGCTCGAGATACAGCGCGCCGAGCAATGCGCCGTTGCATCGTATCGGCACGCAAATCACCGAGCGCGGCTTGCGACGGCGCACATAGTCGTCGGTGCGCCATTGGTCGGCCGCGCAGGCGTCGCGCAGCACGAGCCCATTGCGCAGGTGCACGGCGGCGGCAACGATCGGAACCGGCAGCCGGTCGGCCGGCGCTCGCTCCCGGCGCGGCGCCTTCGCCGCCGCCGCATCGGCGGCCCGCTCCCAGCCGCCATCGCGCATGACCGCGACCACACCCCACGTCGCGGCCGCGCCGTGTATCGCGACGTCGAGCAGCGCGCCGATGCGTGCCGCCGGCGGTACCTCGTCGGCCATCGCGCGGGAAACGTGACGCAACACGTGCATGTCCGGCGCCAGCAGCGATTGACCGATCAGTTCGTCGAAGACCGGCGTCATTTCAGGGCCGGTCGCGTCGGAGCGCGATTTCCACGCCGCCCGCGCAGCGAGAGTGCTGCAGGAATCGTCGAGTTCATTGTTCACTGGTCTATCTCCTGCGGTCCGGATTTCCGCCTCGGCCGGGCTGAAATTAACGTTTCATGTAGTGAGTACTCCACAAACGAATGGTAGCAGCACTTTCTCGAAATATAAATGTGAAGATATTGAAAACGATCGCTCGATGCCGTCTTTCGAGTCAGCATCATCCGATATAAGCCGTTGATTTTTCTATTAATTTATCTCTTGTTGCGAACCGGATGCCAGTTCGGTAGAATCTGGCAATTCATGTAGCGTTCCCTGTATGAAATCCAAGGAATGCCGCTATCTCAAGTTTTATCATGCGGCCCTGGCAGGTTGCCGGCCGGCATAGGAGCGGTATGGCTCAGGCAGCAAAAGGCAAGGCTGTGCGCGGAACCGGCGTCCGGGAGGCAGCGGCGCAGGAAAGCCGCGACAAGATCCTGCGGGCGGCGACCAAGGTGTTCGCGCGCTACGGCTACGAAGGCGGCAGCGTGGAGCGGATCTCCAGGCTGGCGAAGTCCTATGACCGAATGATCTACTACTACTACGGGAGCAAGGAGGGCCTGTTCGTCGCGGTGCTCGAAGGCATCTATCGGCGGATGGACGAGGCGGAGCTCAAAATGGCGCCCGATCCTTCGAATCCCGTGGAAGCGCTCAAGTCCGTGATCCGCTTCAAACTGGACTACTATTGGCGCAATCCCGATTTCATCACGCTGCTCAACACCGAAAATCTGCACCAGGGCAAGCATTTGTCGAAGCTCGAGCGGCGCGGCGAATATTCGTCGCATGCGGTGCAGATCGTCGCGCGGATCCTCGAAAGCGGCGCCGAACAGGGCTTGTTCCGCAACGACCTGAACGCGCGCGACGTGTTCCTGCTGATCATCTCGGCTGCCTATTTTTATACGTCGAACCGCCATACGCTGTCCGCGTTCCTCGGCGAGGAGCTGAATGCGCCGGAGGCCGTGCGCCGGTGGGAGACGTTCGTGATCGACAGCGTGCTGCGGGTCGTCCGCAAGGATGCGTCGACCGGCGATTGAACGTGTATCGTGCCGATGCGGCACGCGTGATCATGAAGATGCCTACACCGTTGCGATGAACTATCTCCGCCCCCATACCATCGACGAAGCGCTCGGCATGCTTGCGGCGCAGCCGCGGCCGCGCATCGTGTGCGGGGCAACCGATGCGTTCGCGGATCCCGCGCTCGTGCCCGCCCGATCGGCATGGGTGGACATCAGCCGCATCGACGCGCTGCATGGCATCGTGTCGCGCGACGGTGTCGTCCGCATCGGCGCGGCGAGCACCTGGGACGTCATCGCGCGCACGGCATGGCTGCCGATGGCGCTCACGGAAGCCGCCGCATCGGTCGGGCCCCGGCAGATCCGCGTGCAGGGTACGATCGGCGGAAACGTCTGTCACGCGTCGCCCGTGGCGGACGGCATCCCCGCGCTGCTGGCGCTCGACGCGCGCGTCGAGCTGGCGAGCGTGCGCGGCGTGCGCCGCTTGCCGCTGGCCGAATTCCTGCTCGACAACCGCCGGATCGCGCTCGATGCGGACGAATTGCTGGTTGCCGTGCTGTTCGCGCAACCGCACACGCACGATCGTACGTCGTTCATCAAGTGCACGAATCGCGACGGCCCAGCGATCGCCGTCGTTTCGGCCGCCGCGCGGCTGCGCATGGGGGCCGCCGGCACGATAGAGGCGGCGGCCGTCGCCGTGGGCGGCGCGTCGGGCGTCGCGCGCCGGATGCGGGCGCTCGAGGCGGCGCTGGCCGGCCGCCGGCGCGACGGACTTGCCGGCGCGATCGCTGCGGCGCCGCTCGCCGAGTTGTCGCCGGTCGACGACGGCCGGGCGACCGCGCTGCATCGCCTTCATCTCGCGCGGCTGGCGATCACGCGCGCCTTCACATGCTGCATCGAGGAGATCGAACGTGGCGCATTCCCAGCCTGACCCGCTTGCCGACGTTCGCGAAACCACCGCGGGCGACCGCGCGGCGATTTCGCCGGAACCGGACTGGTTCGACCTGAACGGCACGCGCCGGCGCCTGCCGGCAGACCGCTCGCAGCGCCTCGTCGACCATCTGCGCGCGGACCTGCGCCAGTTCGGCACCAAGGAAGGCTGCCGCCAGGGCGATTGCGGCAGCTGCACGGTGATCGTCGACGGCGACGCACGCTATGCGTGCCTGATCCCGGTCGGACAGATCGCGGGGTGCCGTGTCGTCACCGTCGAAGGCCTGGCCGGCGGCACGGGATGCGGCAGCCGCCTGCAGCAGGCGTTTCTCGCCCATCAGGCGGTGCAATGCGGCTTCTGCACGCCGGGCATGCTCGCCGCGGCGGCGGCGGCCATCGACGCCGGCGACGTAAGCGACCGCGCCAGCGCGCGCGCCGCGATCGACGGCGTGCTGTGCCGCTGCACCGGCTATCAGAAGATCGTCGACGCGGTGACCGAGGTCGGATGCGGCGGCGCCGCGCGGTGCCGCACGGCTGCGCCGTCCGACGGGCCGTCCGTCGGCGTGCCGCTGACGCGTCTCGACGGCCCCGAAAAAGTCGACGGCAGCCAGCGATTCGGCGCCGACGACTACCCGGCCGACAGCCTGTTCGTGCGCGCGGTGCGCTGCCCGCATCACCGCGCACGTTTCGCGTTCGGCGATCTCGCCGCATTCGTCGGCGCGCATCCGGGCGTGCATCGCGTCCTCACCCACGCCGATGTGCCGGGCATGAATCTGCACGGCGTCGCGACGCCGTACGCGGACCAGCCGGTCCTGCCCGATACCGAAACGCGCCACTATCTCGAGGCGGTCGCGCTGGTGGTCGGCGAGCACGCCGCGATCGCGGCGCTCGACCTCGACCGCTTTCCGGTGCGGTGGGAACCGCTGAAGCCCGTTCTCGCGATCGCCGATGCCGTGCAGGACGACAGTCCGCAACTGCACGCCGACCGCCCCGGCAACGTGCTGATCGAAGGGCTGGTGCGCCGCGGCGACCCGGAACGCGCGATCCGGGATGCTCGTCACGTCGTCGGCGCAACGTTCGAATCCAGTTTCGTCGAGCACGCGTACCTCGAGCCCGAGGCAGGCTGGGCGCGACGCGTGGGCGACGTGATCGAAATCCATTCGTCCACGCAGGCGCCGCATCCGCATCGCGCCGATCTGGCGCGCATACTCGGCGTTCCGCCCGAACAGGTGCGCGTCGTGGCGACCGCGGTCGGCGGCGGCTTCGGCGGCAAGCTCGACATGACGGTCCAGCCGCTGCTCGCGATCGCGGCCTGGCATCTCGACCGGCCCGTCGCGATGGTGTTCTCGCGCGAAGAATCGATGGCCACGTCGACCAAGCGCCATCCCGGCCGCATCACGTCCAGCATGGCCGCCGATGCGGACGGACGGCTCCGCGCAGTGACGTTCGACGGCGACTACAACACCGGCGCGTTCGCGTCGTGGGGCACGGCCGTCGCGAATCGCGTGCCGGTGCATGCGGGCGGCCCGTACGTGATTCCGCACTACACGGCGCGGGCGCGGGCGATTCATACGCACGTCACGCCGGCGGGCGCCTTCCGCGGCTTCGGCGTGCCGCAGACGATGATGTCGCAGGAACAGCTGATCGACGAGCTGGCGTTCGCGGCGGACATCGATCCGCTCGAGTTCCGCGCGCTGAACGCGCTGCGCCCCGGCGATACGCTGCCGACGGGGCAAGTGCTCGACGACAGCGTCGGCCTCGTCGCATGCCTCGATGCGCTGCGTCCGGCATGGCGCGACGCGCATGCGCGGATCGCGACGCTGAATGCGGCGTCGCCCGCCCACGTTCGCCATGGCGTCGGCGTCGCGGCGTTCTTCTATGGCTGCGGCAACACCGCGCTGCCGAATCCGTCGACCGTCCGCTTCGGGATCCGGCGCGACGGCACGATCGTGCTGCACCAGGGTGCGGTGGATGCCGGCCAGGGCGCGAACACGGTCATTCCGCAAATCGCGGCCGATGCGCTCGGCGTACCGGTCGACCGGCTGCAATTCATCGGCCCGGATACCGCGCTGTCGCCGGATTGCGGCCGCACGTCGGCGTCGCGGCAGACCTTCGTCACCGGTCGCGCGGCGTTTCTCGCCGGCACGGCGCTGCGCCGTCGGCTGCTGGCGTTCGCCGGCGCGGCGTCCGATGCGCGGATTTCGTCCCACGCGCACGGCATTGCCGTCGATGGCCGTCCGCTGGACCTGCGCACGCTGCCCGTCGATGCGCACGGCTACGTGATCGCGGCCGAGGAGAGCTTCGATCCGCCCACCACGTCGCTCGACGCGACGGGGCAAGGCACGCCTTATGCAACCTACGCGTTCGGCGCGCAGATGGCGGAGGTCGCGGTGGACTGCGAGAGCGGGCGCGTGCGGGTGCTCAAGGTCGTGGCCGCGCACGACGTCGGCAGGATGGTCAATCCGACGCTGCTCGAAGGGCAGGTCGAAGGTGCGGTCGCGCAAGGCATCGGCATGGCGCTGATGGAGAAGTATCACCCCGGCCGATACAACAATCTGCACGACTACGTCATTCCGACCGTGCACGACATGCCCGACGTGCAATCGATCTTCATCGAGGCGCCGACGGCCGTCGGACCGTACGGAGCGAAAGGCATCGGCGAGCCGGCGCTCGTCCCGACGGCCGCCGCCATCCTGAATGCGTTCCATCACGCGACCGGCGTACGCATCCGCGAAGCGCCGGCCACGCCGGACGTCGTGCGGCGCGCACTCGCGACGGGCAAACGGCCCTCCGCGCTTCGATAGCGCCCACCCTCCTTCGCGAACGACAACGATGACGACAACGAGAGATGCCGACGAAGCCGCACTGCGTATCGTGCCGCGCGCGTCGTGGTACGCCGAACTCGATCCCGCCGGCAAGCGCGCGTTCAAGGCGGCGTTCGCGGGCTGGGCGACCGATGCGTTCGATTTCATGGTGTTCAGCTTCGTGCTGGCTTCGCTGATCGACCTGTGGGGCCTCGATCGCGGCAAGGCCGGCATGTTGAGCACCGTGACGCTGATTTTCTCGTCCGTGGGCGGCTGGATTGCCGGCATCCTCGCGGATCGGTACGGACGGGTCAAGGTATTGCAGGGGGCGATCCTGTGGTTCTCCGTCTGCACGCTCGCAATCGGTTTCGCGCAGAACTTCGAGCAGATCTTCGTGCTGCGCGCGTTGCAAGGGCTCGGCTTCGGCGGCGAATGGGCCGTCGGTGCCGTGCTGATCGGCGAGATCGTCGCGCCCGCACATCGCGGCAAGGCGGTCGGCCTCGTGCAGAGCGGCTGGGCCATCGGCTGGGGCGGCGCGGCGATTCTCTACAGCATTGCGTTTTCGGTCCTTCCCGAGTCGCTGGCCTGGCGCAGCCTGTTCTGGGTGGGTATCGTGCCCGCCCTGCTCGTACTGTACGTACGCAAGCACGTACCCGAACCGGCGGTGTTCGTGCAGGCGGACACCGCGCGGAAACAAGGCGGAAGCCAGCCGTCGGTGTGGGCCATCTTCTCGCGCCCGCACGCACGGCGCACGGTGCTGGCAGCGCTGCTCTGCACCGGCATCCAGGGCGGCTTCTATGCGATGTCGACGTGGCTGCCGGCCTTTCTCAAGCTCGAGCGACACCTGTCCGTGCTCGACACCGGCGCCTATCTGTTCGTGATCATCGCCGGGTCCTTTTGCGGCTATGTCGTCGGCGCGTACCTTTCCGACTGGTGGGGACGCCGACGCAACTTCATGCTGTTCTCGGCGCTCTCCCTCATGTCGGTGTGCGTGTACCTGACCGTCCCGCTGTCGAATGCGCAGATGCTGTGGCTGGGATTCCCGCTGGGCTTTTCGTCGTGCGGCATCTTCAGCGGGGTCGGCGCGTACCTGACGGAACTGTATCCATCGAATTTCCGCGCAAACGCGCAAAGCTTCACCTACAACTTCGGACGCGGCATCGGCGCACTGTTCCCGAGCCTCGTCGGGATGCTGAGCCATTCGCTCGGCCTCGCGCTGGCCATCGCGATCTTTTCCGGCGCAGCCTATGGCGTGGTGCTGCTCGCCGTCATGATGCTGCCGGAGACGAAGGCCACGGCGCTTTGAACGCCGGATCGCGCAGCGCAATCCCGATGCGTTGATCCGCGGTGCATGCGCGGCCGCGTCACGCCGCTCGAACTGCGCCGTCAGACCGCCCCGCGCATCCGCACAACGGCCCGCAACGGCGCCGAATAGGCCGGACCCATGATCGGCACGCGCGGCAGGATGAACAGCAGGCCGAGCGGTACGCCGATCAGCCGCCACACTTTCCACAGGTGCTCCGTCCCGTTCCATGCGTTCTTGAACGTATTGTTCACGGGCGTGCGCGATCGAACTGGCTGCACCCGGCCGCAGGCCATACTCAATGTAGTGTCGTGTTCAGGTTCCCGGCGATAGCGGCAGCACGCGTCCTTTCCGCGTCGTCCAGCCGCCCGGCCACTCTTGCCTCGACGCGTGCCGCGGCGGCCCCGTATTGCCGAAAGCCGGCTACCGCATCGAAGCTCGCACGCGAACGCTCGATCCATGCCGCGCCGAGCGCGCGGTCTCTCGGCAGGCCGTTGCCGGTGAGGAACCGGATGCCGACCGCATATTGCATGAACGGATCGCCGCGCAATGCCTCGTTCAGGCTCGACAGGCCTTCCCATTGGCGATTGGCCGCCGCAATTGCGTTGGCAGGCGGATCGCTCCACAACGTGGCGAACCGGTCGGCCGGTACCAGCCAGCGCTGCTCGCCGGACGGCAGCGCCGCCTCCGTTCCCGCCGCGACACCGCGCAGCGCGAGTGCGATCTCGGAGACTGCCGAGCCTCGTCGCGCGGCGCGGCGATGAAGGTCGAGGGCGTAGGCTTCGTTCAGCGTCACGCCGTCGCCCGTTTCGTACATCAGAGCGAGATCGCTTTCCGCCCACGGCGAACCGGCTGCGGCCGCACCTTGGAGCCACGTCGACGCCGCCTTTGGATCGCGCGCGACGCCGCGTCCGTGCAGATACGCGACGCCCACCATCCGCTTCGCCTCCGCACTCGACGGCGCCGCACGGAGTGCCCATGCGAACGCCTCGTAGTCGTCGGTGCGTCCGCCGAGCCCGGTCGACAGGTGCCACGCGAGCGAGCCCTGTGCCGACACGTTGCCCTGCTCCGCCGCGCGGCGAAACCAGTACACCGCCGCATCGAAGTCGGCCGGTACGCCATCGCCGAGGTCGTACGCGTCGCCGAGTGCCGACTGATACGTCGCTTCGCCTCTATCCGCGAGTCTCCATTGCCAGTACGCCCGCTCGTTGGCAGCCACGAAGCCGCTGTCGACTGACGCGAGGACGCGCATCGCGCCGATATTGTTGCCGGCAGCCGCCACGCGGCACCAGCGCGCGGCATCGGCCGGATTGCGCGGCGTGCCGTTGCCGTCCAGATACATCGAGCACAGCATCGCTTGCGAACCGGCATCGCCGAGCATTGCGCCGCGGGTGAACCAGTCGAATGCGATCGCCGGCTGCGTGCGCCAATAGACCGTGCCGAGTACCGAATACGCAGCGGGAATCTTGCGGTTCGCAAGATCCTCCAGCCATTGAAGCCCCGTCCTGCCTGCGAACGACATATGGTGTTCGTTCAGGTAAAAGCCGACCGCCACGCCGGCGGCATGATCGCCGGCGTCGGCCGCCTGCGCCAGATAGCGCAAGCCCGTCTGTTCGTCGCGCGACACGCCGGCGGTACCTGACAGATATTGATAGCCGACCCAGCGCGCCGCCTCGACGTTGCCGCGATCGGCCGCGAACCGGAACCAATGCATCGCCTGCGTCCGGTCGACGTTCGTCCCTTCTCCGCGCCAGGCCATGCCGGCGGCCATCAGCGCGGCCGAGCCGTCGCCGCGATCCGCACCGCGCTTCGCCAGCCGAAACGCCTTGCGCATGTCCACCGGCTCATCGATGCCGCGCGCCGCGTAGCGTGACAGGTTGGCTGCCGCGGCGCCATTGCCCTGCGCGTCGGCCTTTTCGAACCACGGCTTGGCCGCGGCCGGATTCGGCTGCGTGCCGAGGCCGTTCTGCAGCATCGCGCCGAGATCGTTCTGCGCAACGGCCAGGCCTGCATCCGCCGCGCCCTGCATCCATCCACGTGCCGCTTCCTTGTCGACCGGGCCGCCGCGTCCGAACAGATAGAGGTTCGCCAACGCGTAACGTGCCTGCGCATCGCCGGCGAGCGCCGCCTTCCGGTACCAATCGCGGGCCGTCGCGGCATCGCGCGGCACGCCCGTTCCGCTGCCGTACAGATCACCGAGCCGGCGCTGCGCGTAGGGGGAGCCGGCGACGGCCGCGGTCGACATCAGGCTGAAGCCGCGACGCGCATCCTGCGGCATGCCGATGCCTGCCAGATAAAGATTCGCGAGCACCGCCTGCGCTTCGGTATGGTTCTGGTCCGCCGCGGCGCGCAGCCACTTCGCTCCCTCGCCGACATCGCGCGGCACGCCGTCGCCCCGGACGAGCATCAGGCCCAGCAGGAACTGTCCGTTCGGCTCGCCCGCCGCGGCCGCCCGCGACAGCCATGCCGCCGCGACGCCGGGATCGCGCGCGGCGCCGCGGCCGGCCAGCGCGAATTTCCCCGCGTTGGTCGCGCCCGCCGGCGATCCGCCGTCGGCGGCCATCACGAAGTAGCGGTAGGCCGCAACATCGTCGGCCGGTTGGCCGTCGCCGTCCGCGCTCATCCCGCCGAGCTGGTTCGCCGACGCCGCATCGCCGTCGCGTGCCGCCGACACGAACCAGGCGCGCGCCGCTTCCACGTCGCGCGGCCGCACGACACCGTCGTAGTACAGGTAGCCCAGCGCGCGCTTGGCCACCGTCGAACCGTCGCTGGCCGCCGATTCGAGGATCGTCATCCCGCGCCGCGGGTCCGGACGCGCCGCGTAGCCATGCAGCACCATCTGCCCGTAGAGCGCGCGGGCCGTGAGGTTGCCGGTTCCGGCGTCGTGCCTGCACAAGCTGCGCATCCGTGCGGGCTTGTCCTTCAGCGGAATGCTGCCGAACCGCGCGTTCAGTGCCAGCACGCATGGCGTCGTGTCGTCGAGGACCGGAACGGTCACGCCGCGCTGAATGGCCGGCATCGCGACCGGCGGCGACCCGGGTCGCGGCGCGGCTACGCTGCCGGATCCGACGGTCAGCGCTGCCATCAGCGCCGCGGCTCCGATCGACGATTTCAACGCGGGGCCGACGCAGCCGCGCTGCCGATGTTCACCGCTCAGCGTCATGACTTCGTGATCGTGATGTTCTTGATGACGACGTCGGTCCGGCCGTCTTCATCGTCGATCGACTTGCTCAATTCGATCCCGTAGTCGACGAGCCATACGGATCGAACGCGCACCGTTTTCCCGTCCTTGTGCACCTCGCTGCAATCGAGGTTGATCGCATTGCCCGTCAACGTGCCGAAGATCGACGATGCGGGCTCCGACTTGCCGATCTCGCAGCGACGCGACAGTTGACCGTCGCTCGACGGTTGCGGCAGCGCAATCTCGATCCGCTTGCCTGCCGTCATCGGTTCGTTCGCGATCGCGATCGCCGCCGCGTCCTTTTGCGTGCGCAGGATCGTGGCATGGCGGGGCGCTCTGACGCTCTGGCTCATCAGATCCGCCAGCCCGTACCCCATGTCGAAATAAGCCAGGTGCGGGTTCCCCGATGCGTCCTTCGTCGTCATCAACTCGATCACCACGCCGTTGTTGCGTCGATTGACGTAGGTGTCGACGTACGGCCCTGCGGCCTTCGGCGTCGTCTTGTTCACCCATTCGCCGTCCACGACCAGCCGCGCATACGGAAGCGGCCGGCTGCCGTCGGGCGGCAACTGGTTGCGAAGCGGTTCCGGCAGGCGGCGCTCGTCGAACACTTCGTCCAGATACGCGTACGGATCGGCCAGCACCGTCTCGGCCGCCGGCTTGCCGTCGGCGATCACCTTGAAAAGCTCGTAGGTGGCGCGCCGCTGGTCCGGCTCCGGCAACTTTTCGAGCGCGTCGATTGCAAACTGAATCTGCGCGCACAGGGTCGGCTTGGCCGGCTCCTGCAGCGATGGCGGCACGTCGATCGCATCAAGGCGCGCGTCGACGGCAAGCAATTCGGCAACGGTGTAATGCTCGTCGTCGCGGGCCGACGGGCCATTGCGCTCGCCGATCAGATCCATCAACGCGAAGATGCTGCGCAGCATCTTCGGTGACGATGTCTTCGCCAACGACACCAGATCGCGGCGGGTCAGCTTCGACATCTCGCAACCGTCGCGCGACTCGCCCGCGATGTCCTTCATCAGCCGAAGGAACTGCAGCCGGTCGGCCGGGGACAACATGATGAGCGTTCCCACGCTCGACTTGCCGCGCAAGCTGGTTATTCGTGCGAGATAGCCGGGATTCTGCGCGACCTCCACGAACCAGGCGACCATGATCTGTCCGTTTTCCGAATCGGGATCCACACCGGATTGCGCGACGAATGCGCGGGCCCGTTCGTTGATTTGCGCCGGCGACAGGTTGATCGCCGGGTTCGCCGCCGGCGCGTGGGCCGCCGGCTCGGCAGGGACGCTCTGCACGCCCAGCCCGTAGGCCGTTGCGGTCGCAACGGACAACACCACCCCCAAAAGGCCTTTCTTTATTTTCATTTTGTCGAAATTCGATCGTGTGGATCAGTCGGCTTGCGATGCTGCCGCGGACAATCGACCGGAACCCGACACGCGCACCGCCAAAAGCGGTGCAGATGCGACCGGTCGGCCGCAGCTTCGCGGTTCGCGATCGTGTTGTCAATATCGTTCGTGCTCGTTCGACCATTTAGAGCGGAACGAAAATGAAAAACGCGGATGACGAACCCGCACCGGACCCGGCATCCGGCGCGGCTCGTCATCCGCGTTGAAAGCTGGCGTAGCTTGCGACGCGTCAGCTGTACTCGTACACCCCGCGCCCCGTCTTCCTCCCCAGCCGTCCGGCCGACACCATCTCGCGCAACAGCGGGCACGCGCGATATTTCGGGTCGCCGAAGTCCTTCAGGAACACGTCCATCACCGCGAGGCACACGTCGAGCCCGACGAGGTCGGCCAGCGCGAGCGGCCCGATCGGATGGTTCGCGCCGAGCTTCATCCCCGCGTCGATCTCCTCGGCCGACGCGATGCCTTCGGCCAGCACGAAGAACGCCTCGTTGATCATCGGCACGAGAATCCGGTTCACGACGAAACCCGGCGCGTTACGCACGCCGATCGGCGACTTGTCGAAACGCTCGGTCAGCGCGCGCACCGCGGACGCGGTCGCGTCGCTCGTCTGCAGCCCGCGGATGATCTCGACGAGCGGCATCAGCGGCACCGGATTGAAGAAGTGCATGCCGACGAAGCGCGACGGATCGGCCAGCAGCGCCGCGAGCGCGGTGATCGAGATCGACGAGGTGTTGGTCGCGATGATCGCATCCGGCCGGGCGACCGACTCGATCTGCTTCAGGATGCGGCTCTTCAGCTCGACGTTTTCGGTCGCGGCTTCGATCACGATGTCGACCGCGGCAAGCTTCGCGTAATCAGTCGACGTCGTGATGCGCGCGAGCGCGGCGTCGCGCGCGTCGGCCGCGAGCTTGTCCTTCGACACGAGCCGCTCGAGGCTGCCCTTCAATGCGGCGACGCCCTTGTCGAGCGCCGCGTCGCTGACGTCGATCATCACGACGTTCAGTCCTGCAACGGCTGCGGTTTGCGCAATGCCGTTGCCCATGGTTCCGGCGCCCACGACGCCGACGGTTTCGATGGCCATGACGATTCCTGTGTGTTCGGGTGCTGAGCGTTCGATTATCAGATGTTCTCGAAGATCGCCGCAATGCCCTGGCCGCCGCCGATGCACATCGTCACGAGCGCGTAACGCCCGCCGATACGCTTCAGCTCGTACAGCGCCTTGACCGTGATCAACGCGCCCGTCGCGCCGATCGGGTGGCCGAGCGAAATGCCGGAGCCGTTCGGGTTGACCTTGGCCGGATCGAGGCCAAGCTCCTGCGTGACCGCGCATGCCTGTGCCGCGAACGCCTCGTTTGCCTCGATCACGTCGAGATCGGTAATCTTCAGGCCGGCGCGCTCGAGCGCTTTCTGCGTGGCCGGCACCGGGCCGATGCCCATGTACGCCGGATCGACGCCCGCATGGGCATACGCGACGAGACGCGCGAGCGGCTTCACGCCCTGCGCGCGTGCGGCATCCGCGCTCATCATCAGCACCGCGGCGGCCGCATCGTTGATGCCCGACGCGTTGCCGGCCGTCACCGTGCCGTCCTCCTTCACGAACACCGGCTTCAGCTTCGTGAAGTCGTCCGGGCTCGCATCGTGACGCACGTGCTCGTCGGTGTCGAACGCGACGTCGCCCTTCTTCGTGCGGATCGAAATCGGCAGGATCTGCTCCTTGAAGCGGCCTTCGGCAATCGCGCGCGCCGCTCGACGATGCGATTCGAGCGCGAGCGCATCCTGCGCGTCGCGCGAAATACCGTACTTCTTCGCGACGTTCTCGGCCGTCACGCCCATGTGGATCGTCTGGAACGGGTCGTGCAACGCGCCGAGCATCATGTCGACGAGTTTCGCGTCGCCCATGCGCTGCCCGAACCGCGCGGACGGCACGCTGTACGGCGCGCGGCTCATGTTCTCCGAACCGCCGCCGATCGCGACGTCGGCATCGCCGAGCATGATCGTCTGCGCGGCCGACACGATCGCCTGCAGGCCCGAGCCGCACAGGCGGTTCACGGTCAGCGCGGGCGTGTGCTGCGCGACGCCGCCGTTGATCGCTGCGACACGCGCGAGATACATGTCCTTCGGCTCGGTGTTGACGACGTGGCCGAACACGACATGGCCGACCGCATCGCCCGGCACGTTCGCGCGCGACAGCACTTCGCTCACGACCTTTGCACCGAGATCGGTCGGCGAGAAATCCTTCAGGCTCCCGCCGAAATCGCCGATTGCGGTACGGACACCGCTTACCACCACGACTTCCTTCGCTGCATTGCTCATCGTCTCACTCCGGTTCGTTCGCGCCCGCGGGCGCAGGATGCGTTTGCGTTACATGTTCGGATAATTCGGCCCGCCGCCGCCTTCGGGCGTGACCCACACGATGTTCTGCGTCGGGTCCTTGATGTCGCAGGTCTTGCAGTGCACGCAGTTCTGCGCATTGATCACCAGCCGATCGCTGCCGTCGTCGTTCTTCACGAACTCGTACACCGCCGCCGGACAGAACCGCGCCTCCGGCCCCGCGTACGTGCGCAGGTTCACGTTCACCGGCACGCTCGCGTCCTTCAGCGTCAGATGCGCGGGCTGGTTCTCCTCGTGGTTCGTGTTCGAGATGAACACCGACGACAGCCGGTCGAACGTCAGCTTGCCGTCCGGCTTCGGATACGCGATCGGCTCGCACTGCGACGCCGGCTTCAGCATCTCGTGATCCGCGTGCTTGTGGTGCAGCGTCCACGGCACGTTGCCGCCCATCACCTTCTGTTCGAGCCCGACCATCAGCGTGCCGAGATACAGACCCTTGGCCATCCACTGCTTGAAGTTGCGCGCGCGGTACAACTCCGTGTACAGCCACGATTGCTTGAACGCGTCGGGGTACGCATTGAGTTCGTCGCTCTGACGGCCTGCCTGCACCGCGTCGAACGCGGCATCGGCCGCAAGCATGCCGGTTTTGATCGCCGCGTGGCTGCCCTTGATCCGCGATGCGTTCAAAAAGCCCGCGTCGTCGCCGATCAGCGCGCCGCCCGGGAACACCGTCTTCGGCAGCGACATCAGGCCGCCGGCCGTGATCGCGCGCGCGCCGTACGACACGCGCTTGCCGCCTTCGAGGAACGCGCGGATCGACGGATGCGTCTTGTAGCGCTGGAACTCCTCGAACGGCGACAGGTACGGGTTCGTGTAGCCGAGGCCGACCACGAAGCCGACCACGACCTGATTGTTCTCCATGTGATACAGGAACGAGCCGCCGTACGTGTCGGACTTCAACGGCCAGCCGGCCGTGTGGATCACGAGGCCCGGCTTGTGCTTGGCCGGATCGATTTCCCACAGTTCCTTGATGCCGATCCCGTACGCCTGCGGATCGGCGTTCGCGTCGAGCTTGAACGTCGAGATCAGTTGGCGGCCGAGATGGCCGCGGCAGCCTTCGGCGAACAGCGTGTACTTCGCGTGCAGCTCCATGCCGAGCTGGAAGTTCTCGGTCGGCTCGCCGTCCTTGCCCACGCCCATGTTGCCGGTGGCGACGCCCTTCACCGAGCCGTCGTCGTTGTAGAGAATCTCCGCGGCGGGGAAGCCGGGGAAGATTTCGACGCCCAAGGCTTCGGCCTGCTGGCCCAGCCAGCGCGTGACGTTGCCCAGCGAGATCACGTAGTTGCCGTGATTCTTGAAGTTGTCCGGCAGCGCCCAGTTCGGCGTCTGCACCGCGCTCTTTTCGGACAGGAACAGGAAGCGGTCTTCCGTCACCTCGACGTTCAAAGGCGCGCCCTGTTCCTTCCAGTCGGGGAACAGTTCGGTGATCGCGCGCGGATCCATCACCGCGCCCGACAGGATGTGCGCGCCGATCTCGGAACCCTTCTCGAGCACGCACACGCCGATCTCGGTGCCTTTCTCGGCAGCCAGCTGCTTGAGCCGGATCGCGGCAGACAGCCCGGCGGGGCCGCCGCCGACGATCACGACGTCGTATTCCATCGATTCGCGCGGGCCGTATTGCGCGAGCAAGTCCTGTGTGGTCAAAATCCTGTCTCCTCCTGCGCCCCGACCGGTACGGTCAGAACTGGTCTTCCGTCAACGCGAGCACGCTCTCGTTGCCCTTCGCGCCGACGATCGACGCTTCGAGCGCGCCTGCCTGCACGAGCACGTGTTCGGCATAGCATTGCGCGATCGCGATCTTCGCGTCGAAGAACGCGGTGTCGCTCGCGCGGTTCGCGTGCGCGGCCAGTAGCGCGCGCGCCATCTGCCATCCGCACAGCACGACGCCCGCGAGCTTCAGGTACGGCACGCTGCCCGCAAACACCGCGTTCGGGTCCTGCTTCGCGTTCGCGAGCACGTAGTCGACCGCCGCCGACAATGCGCGCGCGCCCTTCTCCAGTTGCACCTTCATCGACGCGGCCGCCGCGCCGTCGATCTTGCCGAGCGCCGCGACCGTGTCGCCGATCTCGGCGATCAGCGCCTTCGCGACCGCGCCGCCGTCGCGCAGCGTCTTGCGGCCGACGAGATCGTTTGCCTGGATCGCGGTCGTGCCTTCGTAGATCGCGAGGATCCGCGCGTCGCGGTAGTACTGCGCGGCGCCGGTTTCCTCGATGAAGCCCATCCCGCCGTGCACCTGTACGCCGAGGCTCGCCACGTCGTTCACCATCTCCGTGCTCCAGCCCTTCACGACCGGCACCAGATATTCGTAGATCGCCTGATGACGTGCGCGCGTCGCGTCGTCCGAATGACGGTGGGCAATGTCGCTGTGCGCGGCGGCCACGTACGCGAGTGCGCGCGCGCCTTCGGTCAGCGCGCGCATCGTGCCGAGCATCCGGCGCACGTCCGGGTGATGGATGATGGTCACCGACTGCTTCGCCGATCCGTCGACCGGGCGGCTCTGCACGCGCTCCTTCGCGAACGCGGCGGCCTTCTGGTACGCGCGGTCGGCGACGCCGATCCCCTGCATCCCGACGCCGAAGCGCGCGGCGTTCATCATGATGAACATGTATTCGAGGCCGCGATTCTCTTCGCCGACCAGATAACCGGTCGCGCCGCCGTGATCGCCGTATTGCAGCACCGCGGTCGGGCTCGCCTTGATCCCGAGCTTGTGCTCGATCGACACGCAATGCACGTCGTTGCGTGCGCCGAGCGAGCCGTCTTCGTTGACGAGGAACTTCGGCACGATGAACAGCGAAATGCCCTTCACGCCTTCCGGCGCGTTCGGCGTGCGCGCGAGCACCAGGTGGACGATGTTGTCCGCCATGTCGTGCTCGCCCCACGTGATGAAGATCTTCGTGCCGAACACCTTGTACGTGCCGTCGCCCTGCGGCTCGGCGCGCGAGCGCACGAGCGCGAGATCCGAGCCGGCCTGCGGCTCGGTCAGGTTCATCGTGCCCGTCCATTCGCCCGAGATCAGCTTCGGCACGTAGCGCTGCTTCTGCTCGTCGGTGCCGGCCGTCAGCAGCGCCTCGATCGCGCCGTCGGTGAGCAGCGGACACAGCGCGAACGACAGGTTCGATGCATTCAGCATTTCGATGCAGGGCGTCGCGATCAGCTTCGGCAGTCCCTGGCCGTCGTATTCGGCCGGATGCTGCAGGCCTTGCCAGCCGCCTTCGACGAACTGGCGGAACGCGGCGCCGAAGCCGGGCGTCGCGGTCACGACGCCGTCCTTCCAGCTGCTCGGGTTGCGGTCGCCCTCGACGTTCAGCGGCGCCAGCACTTCGCCGCAGAATTTCGCGGATTCGTCGAGCACGGCCTGCGCGGTGTCGTAGCCGGCTTCCTCGAAGCCCGGCAGCTGCGCAACGGTGTCGATGCCCGCGAGTTCCTTCAGCACGAACAGCATGTCCTTGACAGGGGCGTTATAGCTCATGGTCGATGTTCCAAATCAGGCGGTGAATGAGGCGCGCGGCCCGGGCGGCTGCGGCAAAACCGGCCACCGCCTGGCGACGTCGTGGCCATCGTAATGCCGAACCGGCCGGTTTCCAGTGTCATATCCGGCCCAGATGGTGACAAAATCGGCCACGGGATAGGCGGACGATCCGCGCCCGGCCCGGCCGGCCGCGGGTCCGGCCGGCATCGGTTTCGGCGCAAGCGGCAAGCAACCCGCGTAGCGGCCGGCGTGCGTCGATAAAACACAACAGTGCAGCGAAGGACATGCTCGACGCGACCCCATGCTGCACTTCCCCGCCACAGGGGCCGATCGCCGGGAAAGCGTCATCCGCGCACTGCGAACGACCGTTCATTTTTTTGATGCAATCACGCAACCTGTCCACAAAACACCCGCGTGATTCTGGTACCTTGACGCACCGGCCCGAGCGCTTCGCGATGGCCATCACCCATCTTTCATACTATGACATTACAGATTGGGATTCCTCTGGAGACAGCCACCGGCGAACGGCGCGTCGCGACCGTGCCCGAAGTGGTCGAGAAGCTGATCAAGCTGGGGTTTTCGGTAGTCGTCCAAAGCGGCGCCGGTGCCGGCGCGAACTTTGACGACGACGCGTATCGCGCGGCCGGCGCGAGCATCGCCGCGACCCCGGCCGAGCTCTGGTCGGGCAGCGACATCGTGCTCAAGGTGCGCCCGCCGAGCCCCGACGAAGTCGCGCTGATGCGCGAAGGCGGCACGCTGATCGGCTTCGTATGGCCCGCGCAGAACCCCGAGCTGATGCAGCAGCTCGCCGCGAAGCGCGCGACCGTGCTCGCGATCGATTCGCTGCCGCGCACGCTGTCGCGCGCGCAGAAGATGGACGCGCTCACGTCGATGGCCGGCATCAGCGGCTATCGCGCGGTGATCGAGGCCGCGCATGCGTTCGGCCGCTTCCTGAACGGGCAGGTGACGGCTGCCGGCAAGATCCCGCCGGCCAAGGTGTTCATCGCCGGCGCCGGCGTGGCCGGCCTGGCCGCGATCGGCACGGCCGCGAGCCTCGGCGCGATCGTGCGGGCGAACGACACGCGAGCGGAGGTGGCCGATCAGGTCAAGTCGCTCGGCGGCGAGTTCGTCAAGGTGGACTACGAAGAGGAAGGCTCCGGCGGCGGCGGTTACGCGAAGGTGATGAGCGAAGGCTTCCAGCAGGCGCAGCGCGCGATGTACGCGCAGCAGGCGAAGGACGCCGACATCATCATCACGACCGCGCTGATCCCCGGCAAGCCGGCGCCGAAGCTGATCACCGCCGAGATGGTGCAGTCGATGAAGCCCGGCAGCGTGATCGTCGACATGGCCGCCGAACAGGGCGGCAACTGCGAATTGACCGTACCCGGCGAGGCCGTCGTGCGCCACGGCGTGACGATCGTCGGCTATACCGACCTCGCATCGCGCCTGTCGCGGCAGTCGTCGACGCTTTATGCGACGAACCTGCTGCGCGTGATCGAGGAGCTGTGCAAGGGCAAGGACGGCACGATCAACGTCGACTTCGACGACGACGCGATCCGCGGCCTCACCGTGATCAAGGAAGGCAACGTGACGTGGCCGCCGCCGCCGATCAAGCAGGCGGTCGTCGCGCCGAAGCCCGCGGCGGCCGCACCCGCGGCCGCCGCGCCGGCGAAGTCGAAAGGCCACGGCCACAGCGGCGAGCCGATGTCGGCGAAGGCGCTCGCGATCGTGTTCGCGATCGGCGCGGTCGCGTTCCTGCTCGTCGGCCAGTTCGCGCCGGCCAGCTTCCTGTCGCACTTCACGGTGTTCGTGCTCGCGTGCTTCGTCGGCTACATGGTGATCTGGAACGTCACGCCGTCGCTGCACACGCCGCTGATGAGCGTGACCAACGCGATCTCGTCGATCATCGCGATCGGCGCGCTCGTGCAGGTCGCGCCGCCGCTGGGCGAGCTCGCCAATGCCGGCGACCGTCCGTCCGGGCTGATCCTCGGCCTCGCGGTCGGCGCGCTCACGCTCACGGCCGTCAACATGTTCGGCGGCTTCGCGGTCACGCGCCGCATGCTGGCGATGTTCCGCAAATAAGGGGACAACAATAATGACTTCCAACCTGACCACCGTCTCCTATATCGGCGCCGCGATCCTGTTCATCCTGAGCCTCGGCGGCCTCGCGAACCCCGAAACTGCGCGCCGCGGCAACCTGCTCGGGATGATCGGCATGCTGATCGCCGTGCTGGCGACCGTCGCCGGCCCGCGCGTGTCGGCCGCGGGCATTCCGTACGTGATCGCCGCGCTCGTCGTCGGCGGCGCGATCGGCCTGTACGCCGCGAAGAAAGTGCAGATGACGCAGATGCCCGAACTGGTCGCGCTGATGCACAGCCTGGTCGGTCTCGCGGCGTGCCTCGTCGGCTTCGCGAGCTACGTCGACACGTCGCTGCAGTTCACCGGCGCGGAGAAGGCGATCCATGAAGTGGAAATTTACGTCGGGATCCTGATCGGCGCCGTGACGTTCGCGGGCTCGATCATCGCGTTCGGCAAGCTGTCGGGCAAGATCGGCGGCAAGCCGCTTCTGCTGCCCGCACGGCACTGGCTGAACCTGGCCGCGCTGCTGATCGTGATCTACTTCGGCCGCGCGTTCCTGCATGCGGAAACGATCCAGGACGGCATGCTGCCGCTCGTCGTGATGACCGTGATCTCGCTGCTGTTCGGCGTGCACATGGTGATGGCGATCGGCGGCGCCGACATGCCCGTCGTCGTGTCGATGCTGAACAGCTACTCGGGGTGGGCGGCCGCCGCGACCGGCTTCATGCTCGGCAACGACCTGCTGATCGTGATCGGCGCGCTGGTCGGCTCGTCGGGTGCGATCCTGTCGTACATCATGTGCCGCGCGATGAACCGCAACTTCATCAGCGTGATCGCCGGCGGCTTCGGCAGCGGCGCCGGCGCACCGGCGGCAGCGGGCGGCGGCGCGCAACCGGCCGGCGAAGCGGTCGCGGTGAGTGCCGCGGAAACGGCCGAGCTGCTGCGCGAGGCGAAGCGCGTGATCATCGTACCCGGCTATGGGATGGCCGTTGCGCAAGCCCAGCACACGGTGTTCGAGCTGACGAAGCTGCTGCGCGAGAAAGGCGTCGACGTGCGTTTCGCGATCCATCCGGTCGCAGGCCGCATGCCGGGCCACATGAACGTGCTGCTGGCCGAGGCGAAGGTCCCGTACGACATCGTGATGGAGATGGACGAGATCAACGGCGATTTCCCCGAAGCCGACGTGTCGATGGTGATCGGCGCGAACGACATCGTGAACCCGGCCGCGCAGGACGATCCGTCGAGCCCGATCGCCGGCATGCCGGTGCTCGAAGTGTGGAAGGCGAAGACGTCGATCGTGATGAAGCGCAGCATGGCGTCCGGCTATGCGGGCGTCGACAATCCGCTGTTCTACAAGGACAACAACCGCATGTTGTTCGGCGACGCGAAGTCGATGCTCGACGAGATCTTCGGTGCGTTGAAGGCCTGAAACCCGCCTGCGCGGCGCCTGAGCGGGCTACAAGACCGGCTCCCGCTCCGGCGCCGCGCAGGCGTCGAACCGTAGTCGCCGGGCCGGGGGGAGGACGCGCTGCCTCGATGACGCCGCCCCGATGGAAGCCGTCCATGGGATCGCGCGAAGGATGCCGGTTATGGGAGCAGATTCGACGCAGCCGCGTTACGCGCGCCGCCGGTAAGTCCCCGGCGTACTGCCCGTCCAATGCCGGAACGCGCGATGAAACGCGCTCGGATCGTCGAAGCCGATATCGGCGCCGATCGCCGCGATTGTGTCGAGCGTGTCGGTCAGCCGCTGGATCGCGATGTCGCGCCGCAGTTCGTCCTTCAACGCCTGGAACGTCGTGCCTTCCGCGGCCAGGTGCCGGCTCAGCGTGCGCACCGAGCAATGCAGATGCTCGGCGGCCTGATCGATCACCGGCAGCTCGGGCAGCGCCGCAGACAGATACTGCCGCACGCGATGACACACGAGTTGCTCGCTGAACGATTCGAAGATCCAGTCGCCCGGCGCGCGCGCGAGGAACTTGCGCAGGTTGCGCTTGCTCTGCCGGATCGGCGCGTTCAGGTAGTCGGCGCTGAAGCGCATCAGCGTGCGTTCGCAGTCGAACTGCACGGCGCCCGTGAAGAAGTACAGGTGCTCGACCGCGTGGCGCGGCCGCGGACACGCGAGCTCGATCTTCAGCAGCGGAATCTTCTGCCCGATCAGCCACGAACACACGCCGTGCACGAGCTTGAGCATCAGCTCCTGGCCGAGCGCGCCGATCGGACCGACGGCCGGGTTCGGCCGCAGCAGCACCTGCGCGACCAGACCGTCGCGCTTCGATTCGACGAAGAAGTCGTCGAGCAGGATATGGAAGAACTGGCCGAAACGATGCAGCGCCGTTTCGAGGTTGCGCGCATCGAGCAGGCTCAGGCACAGATACTTCAGCGTGCCGCCGCGCAGCGGGCGCGAAAAGATGCCGGGCATCTCGTCGTCGAGATCGATCGCGAGCGTGCGGTACAGCGTCGAGAACTGCTCTTCCGTCACGCGCGCATGCGGCTCGGCGAGCAGCTCGAGCGGGATGCCGGCGCCGCGCAGGTAGCGCTCGACCACGTCGCGCTGCACACCCGCGCTCGCCAGAAAACCGTTGACGAGCGAGATCGGCACCGTCGCGCTCGGCGAAGGCAGCGCTCGCCCGGGCCGGGCGGAAGGTGAGTCTGAACCGGTCATCGCGTCCCCGTCGATCGAACCGCTCGCATTGTACTTGAGCGGCCCATGCCGGGCTGTCGGCGCGCTCGCGGCGTTGCCGGCTGACGGCGCACCGGCCCGCGCGGCGCCGGACGGGCGACGCTGCGACGCCATCAGCCGGCGCGGCCGAGTTCCCGGCGCAGGATCTTGCCGACCGTCGATTTCGGCAGGCGCTCGACCACGCGGATCAGCTTCGGCACCTTGTAGGCCGCGAGATTCGCGCGGCAATGCGCGACGATCGCGTCCTCGGTCACGGCCGCGTCCGGCGCGAGCACCACGAACAGCTTGACGGCCTCGCCGGTGCGCTCGTCCGGCACGCCGATGCACGCGCACTCGGCGATGCCGGGCAACGCGGTCGCGACCGCTTCGACCTCGTTCGGGTACACGTTGAAGCCCGACACGATGATCATGTCCTTCTTGCGATCGACGATCTTCAGGAAGCCGGCCGCGTCGAACACGCCGATGTCGCCGGTGCGGAAGTAGCCGTCCGCGGTGAACGCGGCCGCGTTCGCTTCCGGCTTTTGCCAATAGCCGCCCATCACCTGCGGCCCCCGCACGCAAATCTCGCCCGCTTCGCCGATCGCCACCTCGCGATCCTGATCGTCGAGCAGCTTCACGTCGGTCGACGGCAGCGGCACGCCCGTCGTGCCCGTGAACGCGTCGATTGACTGCGGATTGAACGAGACCACCGGCGACGTCTCCGACAGCCCGTATCCCTCGCGGATGAAATTGCCCGTCACCGCCTTCCAGCGCGCGGAGATCACGTCGATCACCGCGGCACCGCCGCCGGCCGACAGCTTCAGCCGCGACCAGTCGACTTCCTTCAGCCGCGGATGGCCGACGAGCCCCGCATACAGCGTGTTCACGCCGACGAACACCGACGGCCGCGCGGCCTTCAGCACGTCGATGAAGCCGTCCATGTCGCGCGGATTCGCGACGAGCCAGTTCTCCGCGCCGATCGCGAAGTAGGACAGGAAGTTCACCGTCAGCGCGAAGATGTGATACAGCGGGATCGCCGTCACGACGACCTCCTCGCCCGGCTGCCGCGCGGCCGGCACGATCGCCGCGAACTGTTCGATGTTCGCGACCAGATTGCGGTGCGACAGCGCGGCGCCCTTCGACAGCCCCGTCGTGCCGCCGGTGTACTGCAGCAGCAACAGATCGGCGCCGCCGAGCGCGACGGGTTCGAATGCGAGCGATTCGCCGGCGGCGAGCGCATCCGCGAGCGCGATCGAGCCGGGCGGCAGTGCGTCGCACGCGCCGGCCGGCGCATCGACGACGCCGAGATCGCCGCGCCCCACGCCGAGCACGGTCCGCACGCGCGTGCTGCCGACCACGTCGGCGAACGTGCCCATCGAGCCGCCACACACCACCGCCACTTCGACGCCTGCATCGTCGAGCTGATGTTGGAGTTCGTGCGCGGTGTAGAACGGGTTCACGTTGACCTGGATCGCGCCGATCCGCGCAAGTGCGACGAACACGACCGGGAACGCGAGCACGTTGGGCAGCATCACCGCGACGCGGTCGCCCTTGCGCACGCCGACGACCTGCTGCAGGTACGCGGCGAGCGCGCGCGACCGACGGCCGACGTCGGCGTACGTGAGCGTGCGGCCGAGCGCGCGGAAGGCCGGACGCTCGGCGAAACGGTGCATCGCGTCGTCCAGCAGCGCGGTTACGGAAGGAAAGCGATCGGCGTCGATCTCGGCGGGGATCGAGCCGTACGAGCCGATCCAGTGTCTCTTCGTCATGTCGTGCTCCTCGGGGGACGGCGCCGGGCAGCGCCGTTCGCACGGCGGCCCGCGCACCCGGTGGAGCGCGAGCCGTCGCCTGACTGACGACTATCGCCCGCGCGACGCGCGTTGAAAATGATCCCCGCGGCCGAAAAGATGATCGAAACGGACAGGCAAACGCACGGCGCGAGTCTTTGGCCGCCGGCCCGCGCGCGTCGATGCGCGCGGGCCGGGCCGCTGAAGCCCGTTCGAATCAGGGTGAACCCTATGGCGCCGTCGCGCGTTCCGGCGCAGAATCGCGAACCCGCAACGGTATCGAATCGGACGCAGAACCAGCCATGCCGCGCAGTGCGCTCTTGAACCCGGCGGCCGCGGGCGCCGCCCCGCTGCCGGACGTCCCGCTCCGCCATGCGTTGCGCGAGAAACGCTTCTCGCCGGCGAAGCTCGCCGTGCTCGTCGGCGTCGCGCAGGAACTCGGCCTCGACGCGGCTGTCGTGCTCGACGGTACCGGCCTGTCGCCGGACGCCGTCGCCGATCCGTTCACGCTCACGTCGGCGCTGCAGTTCCTGACCGCCGCACGCAACGCGATCGGCCGCTACGACGGCTCCGACCTCGGCGTGCGCGTCGGCCGCCGGCTGCACGCGTCGAGCTACGGGATGTACGGCTACGCGATGCTGTGCTCGGAGTCGCTCGCGCACGCGTTCGATTCCGCCGTCAAATATCACCAGCTCGCGAACGGGATGCTCGCGATCCGCTGGGTCCAACACGGCGACACCGCGTCGTGGCTGTTCCCCGATCCGCATGAAGCGGCGCTGCCCGAGCCGGACCTGCCGCTGTACCGTTTCCTGATCGACATGCAGTTCGCGCTGCACGTGACCGTCATCAAGGACGTGATGGGCGCGTGGTGCGTGCCGGCCCGCGCGCAGTTCGCGCAGCCGCGGCCGGCGCACGCGGCGCAGCTCGCGGACGTGCTCGAATGCCCGATCGCGTTCGACCAGCCGCACCATGTGTTGAGCTATCCGGCCGCGTGGCTCATGCGCGCGCCGCAACTCGCCAACCCGATCACGGCCGCACAGGTGTCGTCGCACTGCGCGCGCCTGCTCGACGAATTGCGCAGCCAGGCCGGCATCACGCGGCGCGTGTATCAGGAACTCACGCGCACGCCGGGGCAGTTTCCGGACATCGACGCGATCGCCGATACGCTGTGCATGACGTCGCGCACGCTGCGCCGCAAGCTCGACGCCGAAGGCACGTCGTACAGCGAGCTGCTGACGAGCGTGCGCAAGGCGCTCGCGATCGACTATCTGAGCACCACGACCCTCGGCACCGAGGACATCGCACTGGCGCTCGGCTTCAGCGACGCCGTCGGGTTCCGCCATGCGTTCAAGCGCTGGACCGGCATGACGCCGAGCGACGTGCGGCGCAGGCGCGGCGCGTAGCGCGGCCGCCGCGCGGTTTCAGCGCCCTTCGCCGGCCGCCGGCTGCGCGACCGGCAGCGCGAACTCGAACACCGCGCCGCGCCCGTCCCGATCGACGAGCCGGATCGCGCTACCGTTCAGCGCCAGCATCCGGTGCACGATCAGCAGCCCGAGCCCGCCGCTCGTCGCCGTGCCGCCGCTCAGCGGCCGCTGCGGCCGCTGGAACAGCCCTGCGCGCCGCGCCGGCGGAATCCCTTCGCCGGTATCCGATACCGTCACGACCACGTGGTCGTCGCGCGGCGTCAGCGCGACTTCGACTTCACCGTGCTGCGGCGTGTGCCGCAATGCGTTGTCGAGCAGGTTCGTCAGCACGCGCTCGATCATCCCGAGATCGGCCGACACGACCGGCACGCGCGGCGGAATCCGCGCATGCAGCGCGATGCCGCGCGACTGCGCGGCCAGCTCGAACTTCTGGAACACGTCCTGCACGAGATCGACGAGCGAGAACGGCTCGCGCTCCGCCTGCACGCCGCCCGACTCGAGCCGTGCGAGCTCGAACAGCGCCTGCGCGAGCCGGCCGACCTTCGCGCTCTGCGCGAGCGCGATCGACAGATAGCGGCGGCGTTCGGGCTCGGCGAGCGTGTCGGACTTCAGCGACAGCGTTTCCAGATAGCCGTGCAGCGACGTCAGCGGCGTGCGCAGGTCGTGCGAGATGTTCGTGATCAGTTCGCGCCGCTGCTGGTCCTGGCGCGTCAGCGCACGCCACTGGTCGCCGATCCGGTCGGCCATCTGCGCGAACGCGGATTCGAGCACCGCGATGTCGTCGCCGCGCCGCCCCGGCGGCGAGCGCGGCACCGGCGGCTGCGTGTCGGGCGCGCCGTTCGCGTCGAAGCGGCGCATCGCGTCGGTCAGCCGGCGCAGCGGGCGCGTGATGAAGCTGAACGCGGTCAGGCCCGCGAGCAGGCCGAGCAGCGCGACGACCGCCATCGACCACAGCGTCGTGCGCAACACGTTGCCGGCATCGAAGCGCGCGGCCAGCCGGTCGTGCGCCTCGCCCAGCAGCACCACGTAGATGTAGCCGGACGGCGGCTGCCCCGCGCGCTGCAGCGGCGCGGCGCTGAACACCTTGCGCGCGTCGGGGCTGCGCGGATCGTCGCCGAGGATCGGCAACGGATCGCCCGCGATGAAGCGCTGCACCGGCGCGAGATCGACGCGCTCGCGCTTCACGTGGCCCGGCGGCGCGTCGTCGCCCTTGATGCGCCCGGCATTGTCGAGCAGATACACTTCGACGCTCGGGTTCACGCCCATCAGCTGGCCGAACAGCGTGCGCACGGCGTCCGGGCGCAGCCCGTTCGCATCCATCAGCGGCGTGCTGCTCGCGATGTGCGCGGCGAGATCGCGCGACAGGCTCTGCACGACTTCCTTCTCGCGCATGTCGTTCGCCCGGATCTGCAGCCACGCCGACGCACCCGAGCACGCGAGCAGCAGCACCGCGAACACGCACGACAGCCGCTGGGTGAGGGTCAGTTTCATCACGCGTCCCGCTGGCCCGGTGCGGCGAGCTTGTAGCCGCGGCCCCAGACGGTGAGGATCCGCGCGGGCTCGGCCGGATCGGCCTCGATCTTCGCGCGAAGCCGGTTGATGTGGGTGTTCACCGTGTGTTCGTAGCCTTCGTGCTGGTAGCCCCACACCGCGTTCAGCAGGTCCATCCGCGAGAACACCTTGCCCGGATGCCGCGCGAAGAAATACAGCAGGTCGAATTCGCGCGGCGTCAGGTCGATGCGCGTGCCGTCGACGCTCGCTTCCCGCGCGATCGGGTCGATCGACAGCCCGGCGACGTCGAGCGTGCCCGCGTCGATCCGCGAGTCGCGCGCGAGCGCGTCGACACGCCGCAGCAGCGCCTTCACCCGCGCGACGAGTTCGAGCACCGAGAACGGCTTCGCCAGGTAGTCGTCCGCGCCGAGTTCGAGACCGAGGATCCGGTGCACCTCGCTCGAGCGCGCGCTCGTGATGATGATCGGCGTGTAGCGCGCCATCGCGCGGGCGCGGCGGCAGATTTCCAGGCCGTCGACGCCGGGCAGCATCAGGTCGAGGATCAGCGCATCCCAGTTGCCCTGCTCGAGCAGGCGCAGGCCTTCGCTGCCGTCCGCGCTGTGCACGACTTCGTAGCGCTCGTCGCGCAGGTGCAGGCTCAGCACGTCGGCGATGTCGGCGTCGTCTTCGACGATCAGGATGCGTTTGGGGTGGTCCATGGCGGTCGGGGCGGTGCATCGGTACGGTCCGGCAAGCCGGACGGCGGTTCCGGGCGGCCCGGCGCCGGAAAACCGGCGGCCGGGGACGAATCGCGGCAGCCGCGCCGCGCTACCGCCATTGTGCGGAATTTTGCGGCGGGAAGGGGTCACGTTTCGTTTAAGTTTTGGATCGCGCTCGTGATGCGAGCCAATGTCCGCAACGCTTCGCGCTCCGGCCCCGCAAGCCCGATTCCCGGCGCGCTCGGCCATGACGAGCGCGAGCCGCGCGGCTGCGCCGCAAGAGCGGCAGCGCTTGCCCGTTTCGATCCGAAAGACCGTGACGAACGATTTCGTTCGCGACGTTGACGCGTCCGCCCGTATCGGCGGCTATAAAAAGCCCCGGCGCCGGCGGTCCGAACGTCGCGATGGCAGACAGACACGCGGCGCCGATCAAACCGGCACGATCGGCAGCGCTGGCGTGGCCGGGTACGGCGGTGCAGGCAACGAGGCAGACAGCAGCGAGCGTGTGTACGGGTGCGCCGGCGCATCGAATAACGCCAGCGTTTCCCGCGCCTCCACGATGCGTCCCGACTTCATCACGACAACGCGATGCGCCATCGCCCGAATGACGGCAAGATCATGCGTGATCAGCAGATAGCTGATGCCGTACTTCTTTTGCAGGCTCGCGAGGAGGCTCAGAACCTGCCGCTGAACCGAGACATCGAGCGCGCTCGTCGGCTCGTCGAGCACGAGGAGTTCGGGCTCGACGGCGAGCGCGCGGGCAATCGCGATGCGCTGACGCTGCCCGCCGGAGAACTCCTGCGGGTAGCGCAGCAACGCATCGTCGCCGAGCCCTACTTCGGCGAGCAACGCGCTCACCCGCGCACGGCGCGCCGTCTCGTCGAGTTGCGGGCGATGCACGCGCAGGCCTTCACCGACGATCTGCTCGATGGTCATGCGCGGGGAAAGCGAGCCGAACGGATCTTGAAAGACGACCTGCACGATGGCGCAAAGCCTGCGCCATTCGGCGGGCGAGGCCCGGTACCGGTCGAGCGAGCGTCCGCGCACCTTCACGTCGCCCTCGGCCGCGCGCTGCAAGCCGAGCACCGTGGCCGCCAGGCTCGATTTGCCCGAGCCCGATTCGCCCACGATGCCGAGCGTCTCCCCGCGACGCACGAACAAATCGGCGTTGTCGACGGCTCGAAAGCGCGCGGCCTTGAATAGCCCCCGTAGCCCTTTCGCACGCGTCCGATAATCGACGGCAAGCGCCTGTACGTCGAGCACGCGAGCAGCCGTGTCCGCGACAGGTGCGACATCGCGCATCGGCTCGCTGTTTAGCAGACGCTGCGTATAGGCGTGGCCCGGATGGGCGAACAGCGCCGCGGTCTCGTTCGTCTCGACGAGCGCCCCCTTCTCCATGACGGCCACACGCTGGGCGAAGCGCTGCACGAGGTGCAGATCGTGCGTGATCATCAGCACGGCCATGCCGCCCTCGTGTGCCGCCTCCTCCTGCAGCTCCACCAGC
Source organism: Burkholderia latens (assembly GCF_902499045.1). Taxonomy (GTDB): domain Bacteria; phylum Pseudomonadota; class Gammaproteobacteria; order Burkholderiales; family Burkholderiaceae; genus Burkholderia; species Burkholderia latens. Next base: position 110,911 of record NZ_CABVPL010000005.1, read on the forward strand.
AGTTCGACGATCTGTTGACGCACCGTGACGTCGAGCGCCGTCGTCGGCTCGTCCGCGAGCAGCAGGCGCGGGCCGCACGCCAGCGCCATCGCGATCATCGCGCGCTGGCGCTGGCCGCCGGAAAGCTGATGAGCAAAATAATCGACGCGGCGCTGGGGCTCGGGAATGCCGGTGCGATGCAGCAGCTCGATCGCCCGCGCGCGTGCCGCATTGGGCGCCAGGCCCTCGTGCAGGCGCAGGCTTTCGACGATCTGCCGGCCGATCGTGAAAAGAGGATTGAGGGCCGTCATCGGCTCTTGAAAGACCATCGCGATGTCGCGCCCGCGTATGCCGCGCATCTGCCGCTCGCTCTTGCCGAGCAGGTCTTCCCCGTCGAACACGATGCGCCCGCCGACGGTCGCGTCGTCGAGGAGCCGCAGGATCGACAGTGCCGTCAGGCTCTTGCCGGAACCGGATTCGCCGACGAGTGCGACACGCTCGCCGCGTCCTATCGCGAGATCGAGGCCGTGCACGCAACGCTTGTCGCCGAAGCTGACCGTCAGCCCTTCGATCGACAGCAGTGGGGCCGGGACCGTCATTTTCCGCCTCCGAATGCCGAGCCGCCGCGGCGCGTATCGAGCGCGTTGCGCAGCGCATCGCCCATGAACGTCAGCAGCAGCAGCGTGACGACGAGCGCGGCAAACGCCGATGCCGAGATCCACCACGCGTCGAGATTGTTCTTGCCCTCCTGCAGCAGTTCGCCGAGGCTCGGCGTGGGCGGCGCGACGCCGAGGCCCAGGAAGTCGAGGCTCGTCAGTGCGAGAATCGCGGCGCTCATCCGAAACGGCAGGAACGTGATGACGGGCGTGAGACTGTTCGGCAACACGTGGCGCCAGATGATCTGCCAATTCGAAAGCCCCATCGTGCGCGCCGCCCGCACGTAATCGAGCGAGCGATTGCGCAGGAACTCCGCGCGCACGTAGTCGGATAGCGAAAGCCAGCCGAACATCGACAACAGCACGAACAACAGCCAGAACGTGGGCTCGAAGATCGACGCGAAGATGATGAGCAGATAGAGATCGGGCATCGAACTCCAGATTTCGATGAGGCGTTGCCCGACGAGATCGGTGCGCCCCCCGTAAAAGCCCTGCACGGCGCCCGTCAGCACGCCGAGCACGACGCCGGACGCCGTCAGCGCCAGCGCCATCAGCACCGATACGCGAAAACCGTAGAGCAGCCGTGCGAGCACGTCGCGGCCGAATTGATCGGTGCCGAGCCAGGACGACGAAGAAGGCGGCGCCGGGAACGGCCGCGACGCGAAGTAATCGATCGTGTCGTAGTAGTGGGCATCGAGCGGATAGACGGCGAAATTGCCGCCCGTACCAAGGCGCGAGCGGATGAACGGATCGAGATAGTTCGTTCGCGCCGGAAAATCTCCGCCGAATATCGTCTCGGGATAAGTCGTGAAGATCGGGAAGTAGTAATGCCCGTCATAGCGGACGACGAGCGGCTTGTCGTTGACGATCAACTCGCCCATCAGGCTCACGACGAACAGCGCGACGAACAGGACAAGGCTCCAATAGCCGAGCCGCTGACGCTTGAAGCGCAGCCACGTACGTCGCCACGGCGACGGCGAAGCGGCGCGCGCCGCGGGCTCAGCGATCGGCGCTGTCGAACTGGATACGGGGGTCGACGAGGACATAGCAGACGTCAGCAATCAGTTTGGTGAGAAGGCCGATCAGCGTGAACAGAAACAGCGAGCCGAGCACGACCGGATAGTCGCGGCGAATCGCGGCATCGTACGAAAGCTGGCCCATGCCGTTCAGGGAAAAAAGCGTCTCGATCAGCAGATTGCCGTTCAGGAACGCCCCGACGAAGGCGGCGGGCAAGCCTGTCAGCAGCGGAATCGCCGCGTTGCGCAGCACGTGCCGGCCAAGGACGTGGCGCCGCGGCACCCCCTTTGCGCGCGCGGTCAGCACATACTGGCGCCCGATCTCTTCGAGAAACGTGTTCTTGGTCAGAATCGTGACCACGGCGAAATTGCCGACGACCGACGCCGTGACCGGCAACGCCATGTGCCAGAGATAATCGAGCAGCTTGCCGACGGGCGTGAGCGAATCGAAATCGTCCGACGTGAGCCCGCGCATCGGGAATACGTCCCAGAACGTGCCGCCGCCGAACAGCATGAGCAGCAGTACGCCGAGCACGAAGCCCGGAATCGCGTAGCCGACGAGCACCAGCACGCTCGTGGCCGTATCGAAGCGCGAACCGTTGCGCACCGCCTTCGCGATGCCGAGCGGCACGGCGCACAGGTACGTAAGCACGATCGTCCAGCACCCGAGCGATAGCGATACGGGCAGCCGCGAGCGGATCACGTGCCAGACGCTGTCGTGCTGGAAATACGACTGGCCGAGATCGAACCGCGCGTAGCTCGCGAGCATCAGCCCGTAGCGCGTGAGCGGCGGCTTGTCGAAGCCGAACTGTTTCTTGATCTGTTCGATCTGCTGCGGATCGACGCCCTGGCTGCCGTGGTAGCCGCCGCTTGCGGCGCTTTCGCCGTGCACCGCGCCGCGCCGCAGCTGCATCACCATTTGCTCCACGGGCCCGCCGGGCACGAATTGCGTGACGACGAAGCTCAGCGTCACCACGCCGAGCAATGTCGGGACCATGAGCACGACGCGTCTCAACAGGTAGGCAAACATGGCGTCCTCATCGATCGCGGGCGACCGGCCCCGCGTGCGCCGCCGCCGGCGGAACGTTCGCGACCGCCGAAGGGCGGCGATACCAATAGTCGATCACCCAGTCCTCGTACTGATAGCTGTCGGGCACGACCGGCGGATGGCCGAGCGCGGACTTGTAGGCGATGCGCGCGTGCGGCATGTAGTACTGAGGCACGAGGTAATACTCGTTCACGAGCACGCGATCGAGGGCGCGCGTGGCGGCCGCGAGATCGTCGAGCGTCGTGGCGGAAACGGCCGCGCGCACGAGTGCGTCGACAGCCGCGGAACGGATGCCCGGATAGTTTTCGGAGCCGGGCTGCGACGCCGCCGCACTCCCGAAACGGCGCTCGAGCTCGATGCCGGGAATCGTCACGGGCGGATAGATATAGGTCGTCATGTCGAACTGGAAGTTGTCGAGTCGCTTCTCGTAGATCGCACTGTCGAGCTCGCGCATGTGCGCGTCGATGCCGAGGGTCTGCAGCGCCTGCGTGTAGGGCACGATGACCCGATCCATGCCCGGCTGGTCGTCGATGATCTCGATCGTCATCGGCGTGCCGGTCGCATCGCGCAGCGCGCCGTCCCAGAAATGCCAGCCGGCCTCGGCGAGCAGCTCGCGCGCGCGGCGCAGGTTGGCACGCAACGAGCCCGGCGGCAACGTGCCGGCCGGCTGCACCATCGGCCCGAATACCGCGGGCGGCAACGACGCGCGATAGGGCGCGAGCAGTGCGAGCTCCTTGGCATTCGGGATGCCGGTGGCGCCGAAGGGGCTGTCCTGCCAGAAACTGCCGAGCCGGCGATACTGGCCGTAGAACATCATCCGGTTCATCCAGTCGTAGTCGAACGCGAGCGCGAGCGCCTCACGCACGCGCCTATCCTTGAACTTCGGCTCGCGCGTATTGATGATGAAGCCCTGCATCTGCGGCGGTCCATCCGGAAACATCGCCTTTTTCAGCATGCCGTTGTCGAAATTCCGGCCCACGTACTTGCGCGCCCATTGTGTGGAGCTGTACTCGACGTTCACGTCGGAATCTCCGGCCTTCAGCGCTTCGAGCTGCGTGTAGTGGTCGAGGTACAGCTTGAACGTGATGCGGCGAAAGCGGTACATGCCGCGCCGCGACGGCAGCGCCGATGCCCAATATGCGGGGTTTCGGTAATACGTGATGGTCTTGTCGTTCGGGCGCGACTCGACGAGGTACGGGCCGCTCGCAATGGGCGGTTCCGTCGCGATCCGATCGAACGGCACGCGCGTGCCGTCCGGCCGCGCGCCCCACTTCGGCGAAAACACGGGCAGATCTCCCGCGATCAGCACCGACGCGCGCGATGCATCGACGAAATCGAATCGCACGGTAAGGCGGTCCACGACCTCGGCACGGCGGATCGCGGCGAATTGCGACGCGTACAACGGAGACGCCCCCGGGCTTTTCAGCATCTCGAGCGAATATTTCACGTCGGCAGCCGTGATCGCGTCGCCGTTCGAAAAGCGGGCGGCAGGGTTGATGTGGAACGTCGCCGAGCGGCCATCGGCGGCTACTTCGACGTCGTCGGCGATCAGCGCGTACTCGCTCGCGAGTTCGTCCCAGCTGCGCTGCATCAGCGTATCGAACATGAGATTGCGTACGTCGGGCGCCGGTTGACCGCGAACGACGAACGGGTTCATCGAGTCGTAGCTTTGCTGCTCGTTGTAGTTGGTGAACACCAGTTCGCCGTTCGCAGGCGCATCGGGCTGCGCGTAGTCGAAATGCGTGAAGCCGGACGCGTACTTCGGGGTGCCGAATTGCGCGATCGCCGTGGCCGCGCGGGCGGATACCGGCCATACGGCAGTTGCCGGCACCGCGATCGCGAGCATCGCGACGGCACGAGCGAACGCGGTGCCCGCAGCGCAGCGCCTCGTAGCACGGCGAAAGGGCTGCGCCGCGGCGGTATCGACGAACGTTGCGCGCGCAATCATTTCGACGCAACCAGCAGCCACAGCCGCGCCAGATCGGCTGCCCCGTCCGTGCCTTTGACCGCGTTGAACGCCTGCTGCGCACGCGCTTTCTGTCCGCCGAGGTAATAGGCGATGCCCAGATGCAGCCGGGCCTCGTCGGCGTGATCGAGTCCGCCCTTGGCGATCGCCGCCTGCATGGCCGCGATACCGTCTGCGGTCTGGCCCGCGAAGACCCGATTGAATGCCTGGTCGATGGCGGAAACCGGTTGCGCGCCGTCGTCAGGCGCCGCGGCGCGCCTGGCCGCGAGCGCCTGCAGCCGCTTTTCGCGCTCGGCCTGTGCGTCGCGACCGAGCACGCCGGCCGCAAAGCCCTTGTCGATCACCTGCTTCGCTTCGGCCGGCGTGCCGGCGACGAGCGCGAGCTGCGTCATTTCCATATAGTCTTCGGCGGTGGCAAGCGAACCGGTGGCGCGGCGCAGTCGGTACAGATCGAGGTCGAGCCGCGACGAGTAGCCCGGTTTCGCGCGGATAGCCGCGAAAAGATCGTTCCAGTAGACGGGCTTCGAATGATAGGCAACGAGCGCTTCGAGCGCACTGCGGTAGGCCGCATCGTCCTTCGCGCGCTGCGCGCTGGTGCCGAGCAACTGAAGCTGCCCTTCGTCAGGCGCCTGGCCCGCGCGCACCATGCCGTCGATCGCCGGCTTGAGCGTCCTCACGACGCCGCCGAAGTCGTTGGACTGATAGTAGGCCTGCGCAAGCAGCAGCCGCATCTGTGGATCGTTGCCGCCGGCCTTCAGATACCGCTGCCCGGTCGCGATCGCGTGTGCGTAATCGCGCTGCTGAAACTCGATGCCGGCGAGCACCGCGTCGATGCGCGCCTCGTCCTGGCCCGACAGGCGCCCGCCGCTCAGCAACGATTCGTACGCGCGAGCGGCCGTGGCGTTGTCGCCGGCCGCCATCGCTGCCGCGCCGCGCATCTGCTCGATCACGGAAACCTCGTAGGGCGTCTTGTTCGCTACGGCCGCGGCCGCGTCGAGCTTCGCGAGCGCATCCTTGTACTTGCGGGCACGGTAGAGTTCCTGGGCTGCATTGAGCGGCTTCGCGAGCTCGGGCCGCAGCGTATCGGCCGCGCGCGCCTGTGCCGGCCACATCGCGGCGAGCGCAACGGCGGCGAGCACCGCAGTCGCCGTCGCCGTCGCTGCGGCCGCCCGGCCGAGAGGTCGAGAGTTCGTTCGCATTCCCGTTCCCTATTGCATGTACTGCTCGTTGCCGACGAGGCCGATCTTCGTCGCGCCTTCGCGCTCGGCCGCTGCGAGCACTTCGGCAACGACCTTGTACGGTGCGAGCTTGTTCGGCAACAGATGAATCTCGGGCTGCACGGGTTGTGCAGCCGCCTGCGCGAGCTTCGTCTCGAGCGCACCGCGATCGGTGACGGGCGCCCCGTTCCACGTGATCGTGCCGTCGAAGTCGATATCGATCTGCACGACCTGCGGCGACGCGGCCGGCGGCGGGTTGCCTACGGGCAAGTTCATCTTTACCGCGTGCATCTGGATCGGAATCGTGATGATGAGCATGATCAGCAACACGAGCATCACGTCGATGAGCGGCGTCGTGTTGATGTCGGCCATCACTTCCGGCTCGCCGCCGCCCGAGCGCGAAGATACGTTCATTCCCATCGTCACCTCCTAGCCGCCGCGCGCCGGCGGCTGCGTGATAAATGAAGCCTTGCCGATGCCGGCCCGCTCGCATGCCGTGACCACGCGCCCGATGAATTCGTAGCGCGTGCCTTCGTCGCCGCGTATATGCACGTCGGGTTGCGGGGTCATCGCCGAGACGGCCTTCAGGCGTTCGAGCAGCGACGCCGCATCGACATGGGTTTCGTTCCAGAAGAACTCGCCATCGCGATTGATCGCGATTTCGACGCTCCTGGGCGTGGTCTGGAGCGGTTGCACCGTTTCCTTCGGCAACTGAATCGGTACCGTATGAGTCACGACGGGGATCGTGATCAGAAAGATGATGAGCAGCACCAGCATGACGTCGACGAGCGGCGTCGTGTTGATGTCCGCCATGACTTCGTCTTCGCCTTCCGCTTCGCCAACGCGCATTGCCATGGCGTCACCCCGCTCAGTTGACTGCGTTCGCAGCTTTCAAGCCGGCGCGCGCCGCACGTCTTCCGCCCGCGAGCAGCACGGTGTGCAGCTGTGCGCCGAAAGCCCGTACGCGCTCCATCACCGACTTGTTGCGGCGAACGAGGAAGTTGTAGCCGAGCACGGCCGGCACCGCGACGGCCAGGCCGATCGCCGTCATGATCAGCGCCTCGCCGACCGGCCCGGCGACCTTGTCGATCGACGCTTGCCCCGCGATGCCGATGGCGGTCAGTGCGTGATAAATCCCCCACACGGTGCCAAAGAGACCGACGAACGGCGACGTGGAGCCGACGGTCGCGAGGAACGCGAGCCCGTCTTGCAGGCGATTCGACACGCTCGTGGTCGCGCGCTCGATCGAGACGTCGATCCACGTGTTGCGATCGACGGCTTCGAGCAGCGCCTCGTCGTGATGCTCGCCCGCCTCGATCGCCGTTTGCGCGATGAAGCGAAACGGCGAAGCCTCGTCGAGTTGCTTGACGCCCTCGGCCAGCGACGGCGCGGCCCACAGATTGTCGTCGGCGTGCCGCGCGCGGCGGTTGGCGCGGTATTGCTCGACGAACTTCGTGACCATGATGTACCAGCTGCCCATCGACATCACCACGAGCAGCAGCAACACGAAGCGCGCAACGAAGTCGCCGTTCTTCCAGAGCGCACCGAGCCCGTAGGGGTTCGTGACCGTCTCGGCGGCCGCGGGCGGCGCCGCGTCGGGGGCCGGTTGCGCCGCCGCCGACTGCGGCGCGGGCGCGGCTTGCGCCGGCGTGCCGGCCGTGGCCGCGCTCGCCTGTGCGTAGGCGACGCGCGGGACGACGCTCGTGCCGACAGCGGCCACGCTGATGAGGATGCTCGTAACGAAAGCGGCAAGAATGCGTTTGCTCATGTTCTGCTCCAGTCCAATTCGATTCAAATTTAGTTCGGCGGTTGCGGGCGGCCCGAAGCGTCAGTTCAGGTTGAACGAGAACGGCACCTGAACGCGCACGGCCTGCCCCTGGGCAATGCAGTTGAAGCGCTTGACGGCCTTGAACGCCGCACTGTCGAGACTGTCGTGATCGGACGATTGCGCGACGCGCTCGTTGGCGACGTGCCCTTGCGGATCGACGGTGAATTCGATGACCACGTCACCCGTCTCCCCGTTCTCCTGTGCCTCCTTCGGATACGCGATCGAGCCGCGGATCTGATCGGAATTCGGGCATACGACCGAAATGGCCGTCTGCACCGGCGCGGGCTTGACCGGCTGCACCGGCGCCGGCGGCGCGGGCGGCGCAACCTGCGGAGTCGGTGCGGGCGCGGCCTGATGAACGATCGTCTGCTGCGGCGGCGCCTGCACCGGCACTTCGGGCGGCGGCACGAACGGCGGCGGCGGCGGCGCGAATTTCGGCGGAGGCAATTGCACGACCGGCAGCGGCGGAGGCGGCGGCGGCTTGACCGGCTCGATGATCCTGGTCTCGATCGGCCGCTGAATCACGTGCACCACCTTGTTCGCGAGCCCGTTGACGAGCGCCCATACGAGCACCACGTGCAGGGCGACGACGGCAGCAATGCCGCCGAAGCGCCGCGCGGAGCTCGCCTGTTTTCGCCCGAACTGCGCGATGCGCGGCGGCTTGGCCGGCGCCGAGGTAACAGCTGAGAGTTGTCCTTCCACTTTCATACCCATCCTTCGTCGTCCCGGCGCGGGCCGCGCGCCGGGACCGGTTGCCACCTGGCGGCTGCGTCGCCGTCAGAACCGGTACGTCGCCCCGATCTGGAAGAAGCGGCCGAGGTCCGTGTAGAGCGACTGGTCATAGCCGGTGATGTCGGGCACGGCTTGCCACTCGACGTCGAACGGCGGCTTCTTGTCGAAGAGGTTCGTGATGCCGCCGTAAATCGTCCAATGCTTGAAGCCGCGGTAGTTGAACATCAGGTTGAACTGGCTGTACGACGCCACCGAGCCCGTGCCGCCGTCGCCGAATTCCGCGGCCACGGCGTTCGTATAGGGCCCCGTGTATTGCCAGGTCAGCGTGGTGGTCAGTTGCCGGTAGTCCCAGCTCAGGCTCGTATTGCCCTTCCAGCGCGGGTTGCTCGCGCCAAACGGCTGCAGCAGCGCCAGGTTGTTGCCGGCGAAGTCCTGCGGCGCGGCGCCGGGGCTGTGCAGCTTGAAGTGCCAAACGTAAGCCCAGTCGCCCGCCAGCGTGAACGTGCCGTACTTGGTGCGCACCGCTTTGCGGAAGTTGAGATCGAAACCGTCGGTGTCGAGCGCACCGAGGTTCACGAACTTCTGAACGAGGTAACGCACCGAGCCGTCGGCGTTGCGCACGACGCGGGACGGATCGTTGGCGACGAGCACCGCGTTCGGATCGTCGGTGCCGATGACTCCGTCGATGCGCACCTTGTAGAACGCCGCGCCGATATCGGTCGTCGCGTCGGGCGAAAGCTGGAAGCCGATGTTGTAGTTCTTCGTGTGCTCGGGTTGAAGGTTCGGATTGCCCGCGACCTGCTCCGTCGTGAAGTGCTTCGTCGGCACACCGCTCGGATCGTTCGGATCGACGAGGTTCTGGTGAGAGAGATAGACGGCCTGCGAGTTTTCGACGAGGGTCGGCGCGCGGAAGCCGCGGCTGTACGACGCATAGGTCGTCAGCATCTGCACCGGCTGAAAACGCAGCGCAAAGCTCGGCGAATACGCGCCGCCGAAGTCGCTGTAGTGATCGTAGCGGCCCGCCTGCGTGAACGTCAGGTTGCGCAGGATCGGAATGTCGATCTGGTAGAACGCGGCGGCGACGTTGCGCGAGCCCTCCACCGTCTGCACGTTCGCGGGCGCCGATACGCCCTGCGACGCGAGCGTCTGCGGGTTGATCGTCGACGATTCGTGGCGGAACTCGGTGCCCACGCCGAGGCCGACCGCGCCGCCGGGCAGCGTGAAGAGATTCGACGTCGAGGCCTTGGCCGTCACGCTGTCGATCTTCGAGATGGCCTGCTGATCGTCGTCGGTGAAAACGCCGTTCAGGCCGTTCGGCGTGGAGGCCGGGTTCGAGAAGTTGTAGGTGCCGTTGGCGAGCATGTTCTCGAGGCCCGCGACGTTGAGCCGGTTGCGATACGTCGTATCGACGGTGCTCTGCGAGTGCCCGTAATCGGCCGACCAGTCCCATGCGCCGAACCTGCCCGCGTCGAACGAGCCTTTGACGCCGGTGTTCGCCATCCAGAACGTCGATACCGTGTCCGCCTGCACGACGTTGCCTGGGAAGGTCAGGTTGATCGCCGTCGGCACGCCGAACGGGTTATACGGATTGCTTACCGGTACGGTGCGCGGCACCGGCGAGACGGACCCGGTCGCAGGGTTGTAGACGTTCGTCGTGCTCGAGATCGACGCGGGGCCCTGCAACTGGACGGTTTCATCGCGGCTCACCCAGAAGCCCGCATAGGCCTGCGTGTTGTCGTCGATCTTGAACGTGGCGCGCACCTTCGCGTTCAGGCGCGTCGTGGACGGAACGAGCGACGTCGAGGCGGCCGGGTTGTACGTGCAATTGGTCGCGCTCGTGGTGCTGCCCGGCGGGCACGGCGAAAGCGGCACCTTCGAGCCGTCCGCCCGCGACCAGTACGATTGCTGGTTCGGCCCGAGCGGCGCGGCCAGCCCGCCCGGATATTGGGTGAAGTCTTGCGCCGACGTCATATCGCGATCGCCGAGCGTCGAGCCGGAATCGCGGTAATAGCTGGCGGCCGCGGTGATGTTGAAGCGATCCGAATTCAGATCGCCGAAGCCGGCCAGTACGCTGAAGTTGCCTTGCCCGTCGCCCGGATGCTGCGCCTTGCCGAGCTGGCCGTCGATCTGCAGGCCCTGGAAGTTCTTCTTCGTAATGATGTTGACGACGCCCGCGATCGCGTCCGAACCGTAGACGGATACCGCCCCGGTCTTGACGATCTCGACGCGCTCCACCATGTTCAGCGGGATCGCGTTGACATCGAAGAACGTGTCGGTGAAGTTCACCGACTGCGCATAGTTCGCGACGCGCTGACCGTCGACGAGCACGAGCGTGTATTTCTCGCTGAGCCCGCGCAACGCGATGCCGGCGCCGCCCGGGGCCGAGCTGTTCATCGTCGTCTGGCCCCAGCTGCTTGCGGAATTGGCCGAGGTCGAACGCAGGAAATCGGCGACCGTCGTGTATCCGCTTTGCTGGATTTCCTTCGCGGTGATGACCTGCACTTCGGTGTGGCCGACCTTGTCCGATGTGCGGATCAGCGAGCCCGTCACTTCGAACTTGTCGAGCTTTTTCACGGTCTGCCCGCCCGCGGCGGCGCCGGATGCCGGCGCGGGCGCGACCGCGGCCGTGCTGCCGGTTTGCTCGGCGGGGACACCCCCGTCGACAGGCGTTGTCTGCGCGTAAGCCGAGGTACCCAAAGCCGCCGTCAACGCGACTTCAGCCCACGCGATGCTGCGTATTGCCGATCCCAAAGCCGTTGGTTTCATAACACCCCTTTGTCGTCGCAAGGCCTGACCTTTTTGTATGCACGGAGATTCGCCGGCCTTTCGATAGCGTTGCCCCGCTTTCCCGATTCCTCATCCGACTCTCGGAACCATTCCATTCGCCTGCTTATTTCTTTCAACATTCTTTCTTGCATTTCCAATAAGAAAGAATCTGAAATTCGATAAATGGCATACCCATATAATTAAGATCCCTAACTACATGGAATAGACTTTCCCGGCATCGAACGGCTGCAGACGACCCGCACCCTGGCGCATTCGCACCATGGCGCTTCATCAATTAGAGCGTACGCACTACCGGGAAATGGCCGTCGCGCGTCGAAGAGCAGCTTTACGTTTTCGCTTTGAAAGTCTTAATGCACGGAGTTTTCGTTACCGTTCACTACCAAAGTTTTACGCTGGACGCGAACATAGCAGGACAGAATCGCAGCGTCAAAAAATATTTGATGCGACATAACTTTGTTTAGGTGCATTAAACGCACTCAGTTGGTGCCGAATGAAGCGATATGGATCGCCAACCGCTACCGTCGTCTTGTCTTCCTTATTCGGCGGCTTTTCCCGCTCGCTCGCGAATGCGCCGCAATGGAGCACACGGTCACACTCGGCATCCCGAATTTTTTGTTTCGCGGAGATGCGGCGCTCCCAAGCCGGAAGACACGCCGGATTTCACTACACCCGACGTCGAGCCCGCGCGCGACCGCGCCGCGATTCGACACCGGCTCGTCGCCGGCTGCGACAATGTGGCGATCGAATCTATGCGAGGTATCGATGGAACTCAGGCAACTGCGCTATTTCGTCAGCGTCGTCGAGCACGGCACCATGGGCAAGGCCGCGCTCGAGCTCGGCGTGGTCACGTCCGCACTGAGCCAGCAGATCAGCCGGCTCGAGAGCGAGCTGTCTACCCGCCTGCTGCAACGCACGTCCGCGGGCGTCGTTCCGACGGACGCCGGTCTCGCATTCTGGAGACAGGCGCAACTCGCACTGCGCCACGTCGACGATGCGGCGCTTGCGGCCCGTCACGCGCGCCTGTCGGGACATGTCAGCGTGGGGCTCGCACCGAGCACCACCGGCGTGCTCGGCCTCGCGTTCATGAAGGCGATGCGGCAGCGCTATCCGGATGTCCGGCTGCGCATGGTCGAAAGCCTGTCCGGCTACCTCGGTGCGATGCTGAGCGCACGCCAGATCGACCTGGCGATCCTGTTCCGCGAAGAACCCGCGCAGCGCTGGAGCGTCATGCCGTTGCTCGACGAGCACCTGTTCGTGATCGGCGCCGCCGGCCAGCCGCACATGCCTGTCGGGCCGCAAGTCTTTCTGGCCGATATCGGCGCGCTGCCGCTCATCCTGCCCAGCGGCCCGCACGGCCTGCGCGCGTTGCTCGATACCGCGTTCGCGCGTACCGGCTTCAGCCCGTACATCGCGGCCGAAGTCGACGGCCTCGCCATGTTGATGGATGCGGTGCGCGGCGGCCTCGGCGCAACCATTCAACCGGGCGCGGCGCTCGCGCGGCTCGAAAATGCCGCACTTGCGAGCGTGCCGGTTGCCGACGCGCATGCGACGCGCCCGAACCTGATCGCAAGCGTTTCCGACGATGAACTGTCGCCCGCCGGGCTCGCGGCGCGCGTCGTGCTCGCCGACGTCGCGCGCGAGATCGTCGCGGCCGGCGGCTGGCCCGGCGCTACGCTGCGCACGTAACCCTTCACGAAAACTGAAGACGTGTTGCCGTCTTGCTGATGGCGGCATGCCGCGTCGATCCGTAGAGTCGCGTCTCAAAGGAGACAACTCAGATGGTCGACGTTCTCGTAATCGGCGGAGGCAACGCCGCGCTCTGCGCCGCCTTGATGGCGCGCGAAGCCGGCGCCTCGGTCCTGCTTCTCGAAGCCGCCCCGCGCGAATGGCGCGGCGGAAATTCCCAGCACACCCGCAACCTGCGCTGCATGCACGATGCGCCGCAGGACGTATTGGTCGGCGCCTATCCCGAAGAGGAATACTGGCAAGACCTGCTGAAAGTGACCGGCGGCATCACGAACGAAGCGTTGGCGCGATTGGTGATTCGCGCGTCGTCGACGTGTCGTCCGTGGATGCGTTCGCACGGCGTGCGCTTTCAGCCGCCGCTGTCCGGCGCACTGCACGTCGCGCGAACCAACGCATTCTTCATGGGCGGCGGCAAGGCGCTCGTAAATGCCTATTACCGCAGCGCCGAAGCACTCGGCGTACAGATCCGCTACGACACGCCGGTCGACGCGATCGAGCTCGACGGCGAACGCTTCGTCGCCGCGCGCAGCGGCGCACGACGCTTCGACGCACGCAGCTGCGTGCTGGCGGCCGGCGGGTTCGAATCCAATCGCGAATGGTTGCGTGAGGCCTGGGGGCAAGACGAGCGCGGCGAGTGGCCCGCCGACAACTTCCTGATCCGCGGTACGCGGTTCAATCAAGGCGTGCTGCTCAAAACCATGATCGACGCCGGCGCGGACACGATCGGCGATCCGTCGCAGTCGCACTGCGTCGCCATCGACGCCCGTGCGCCGCTGTACGACGGCGGCATCTGCACGCGCATCGACTGCGTATCGCTCGGTGTCGTCGTCAACCGCGACGCACGGCGCTTCTATGACGAGGGCGAGGACTTCTGGCCGAAGCGCTACGCGATCTGGGGCCGGCTCGTCGCCGGGCAACCGGGCCAGACCGCTTACTCGATCATCGACGCAAAAGCCGTCGGACGCTTCATGCCGCCGGTCTTTCCCGGCGTCAGGGCCGATTCGTTGCCGGAACTCGCGCGCCGGCTGGACCTGCCCGAGCACGCGTTCGTCGACACGCTCCGCGCGTACAACGCCGCATGCCGGATCGGCACCTTCGACCATACGACGCTCGACGACTGTCGTACCGAAGGGCTCTCGCCCGCCAAAACTCACTGGGCGCGCCCGATCGACACACCGCCGTTCTTCGGCTATGCATTGCGCCCCGGCATCACGTTCACGTATCTGGGGCTCAAGGTGAACGAACGTGCGCAGGTTCATTTCGGCGGAAGGCCGAGCGACAACCTGTTCGTTGCCGGTGAAATGATGGCCGGCAACGTGCTCGGCAAGGGTTATACGGCTGGCGTCGGCATGTCGATCGGCACCGCATTCGGACGTATCGCCGGCACCCAGGCGGCGAAGGCCGCTCAATCGACTGGAGTCCAACGTGCAGAATCTTGAAGAACGCCTTCGCGACGCGCGGGCGCCCGCACCTGCGAGCCGGCCATCGGACGGCACGAGCCGTACCGCGGTCATTCGCGTGCTTCCCGTCACCGACAACGAAGCCGAAGTCGCGCGGCAGATGAGTATCTGCAACGCGTGCCGCTATTGCGAAGGATTCTGCGCCGTCTTTCCGGCCATGACGCGCAGGCTCGACTTCGCCAAGGCCGACGTCAACTACCTCGCTAACCTGTGCCACAACTGCGGTGCGTGCTACCACGCATGCCAGTACGCACCGCCGCATGAATTCGCCGTGAACGTGCCGAAGGCGATGGCGCAGGTCCGCTTCGATACCTATGTCGAGTATGCCTGGCCGGCGTCGATGGGCAAGCTGTACCAGCGCAACGGCCTCACGATCGCACTCGCCCTCGCGGCCGGGCTCGCGCTGTTTCTGCTGCTCGGCATCGGAACGCATGGCTCGCTGCTGAATGGTCCGAACGGCGGCAACTTTTATGCGGTCTTTCCGCACAACCTGCTCGCGGTGATGTTCGGCGGCGTCTTCGCGCTGGCGATGCTCGCGCTCGGCATCGGCGTGTCGCGATTCTGGCGCGACGTGTCCGCGGGAACGGCGAGCGCACCCGCGGTCGCGGAAGCGGCCAAGCACGCGCTCGCGCTGACCTATCTCGATGGCGGCCACGGTGATGGCTGCAACGAATCGGACGACGCGTTCACGCTCGCTCGACGGCGGTTCCATCACTTCACGTTCTACGGATTCATGCTGTGCTTCGCGGCGACCGTGGTCGCGACGTTCTATCACTACGTTCTGGACCTGCACGCGCCTTATGCATTCCTGAGCGTTCCCGTGCTGCTCGGCACGGCGGGCGGCATCGGCCTGCTGATCGGACCGGCCGGCCTGCTGTGGCTCAACGTGCGTCGCGACCCCGCGCGGAGCGATCCGAAGCAGCGCCCGATGGATCGCGGCTTCATCGCGCTGCTGATGCTGGTGAGCGCGTCGGGACTGGCGCTGCTTGCGTGGCGCGACACCGGCGCGATGGCGTGCCTGCTGGCGATCCATCTCGGTGCCGTGATGGCGCTGTTCGCTACGTTGCCGTACGGAAAATTCGCTCACGGCATCTTTCGCTGCGCCGCGCTGCTCAAATCGTCGATCGAAAAGCGCCAGGCCAATCGCCTGCAACCGAGCCCGGATTGAACCGGGCCGCGCGCAGCGGGCGGGCATCACGCCAGATTCACACACAACATTCACAGGAGACAACTCATGAATCGCTCACCGACAGCTGCGCAGGACTGCGCCGCCGCCCGCACGTCCAGGCTCGGCACGGTCCTGCGCGTAACCAGCGGCAATTTCCTGGAGCAATTCGACTTTTTTCTCTTCGGCTTCTATGCGACGGCGATCTCGCGCGTGTTCTTTCCGACGGCCAGCGAGTTCGCATCCCTGCTGCTCACGTTCGCGGTATTCGGAGCGGGATTCCTGATGCGTCCGCTGGGCGCGATCGTCCTGGGCGCGTATATCGACGAAGTGGGCCGGCGCAAAGGGCTGATCGTCACGCTCTCGATCATGGCGAGTGGGACGGTTCTCATCGCATGTGTGCCCGGCTATGCGGAGATCGGGCTCGCCGCGCCCGTGCTGGTGCTGATCGGCCGCCTGCTGCAGGGGTTTTCCGCGGGCGCGGAACTCGGCGGCGTGTCCGTCTATCTGGCGGAAATGGCGACGCCGGGAAACAAGGGCTTCTACACGAGCTGGCAGTCGGCCAGCCAGCAAGTCGCGATCGTGATCGCGGCGGCCGTCGGCTATGTGCTGAATCATCTGCTGACGAGCCACGAAATCGCGGCGTGGGGCTGGCGCATCCCGTTCTTCATCGGTTGCGCGATCGTGCCGGCGATTTTCCTGCTGCGCCGCACGCTGCAGGAAACCGACGAATTCAACGCGCGCAAACATCACCCTCGTGCGCGTGAAGTCTTCGCGACGATGCTGAAAAACTGGCGCACGGTATTTGCCGGCATGCTGCTCGTGGCGATGACGACGACGACCTTTTATCTCATCACGGTCTATACGCCGACCTTCGGCAAGGCCGTCCTGAAGCTCTCCACGGCGGACAGCCTGATCGTCACGTTGTGCGTGGGTGTGTCGAACTTCTTCTGGCTGCCGGTCGGCGGCGCGCTGTCGGACCGCATCGGGCGCAAGCCGATTCTCGTTGCCATCACGATCCTGGCCATTGCGACGTCGTATCCCGCGCTTGCTTGGCTGTCGTCCGCACCGAGCTTCGGGCGCATGCTCGCCGTGCTGCTGTGGCTTTCGTTCTTCTTCGGCATGTACAACGGCGCGATGGTCGCGGCGCTCACCGAAATCATGCCCGCCAACGTTCGCGTGGCCGGCTTCTCGCTCGCGTTCAGCCTCGCGACCGCAGTCTTCGGCGGCTTCACGCCGGCCGTGTCGACCTATCTGATCGAAGTGACTGGCGACAAGGCGGCGCCCGGATACTGGCTCAGCTTCGCCGCATGTTGCGGGCTATTTGCAACCGTTGCGCTCTACCGGCGAGGCGGCGCCGCGGAGCGCGCCGCTTCACTTGCGTGACGGGCGTCGGTGCGCCGTGCGTACGGGATGCGGACGCGCGGGCGCCCGTCGCGTCCCGCGGGCGGCGCAAACGGGCGGCGCAAACGAGTGGCACAAACGCGCGGCGCAACGATGCGCCGCGCCGATCGGCAATCGACCTACCGCTCGGCCGACGGCAGCAGGATGCTGCGCGGAATCGACAGGATCAGCACGCAACTGACCAGCAGGCACGCGCCGAGCGCATACGTGCCGTTGTTGATGTTGCCGGTCATTTCCTTCGCGATGCCGGTGATCATCGAACCCGTGAAGCCGGACAGGTTGCCCACCGAGTTGATCAGCGCAATACCGGCGGCGGCGGCCGTGCCCGACAGGATCTGGCCGGGGAACGTCCAGTAGATCGGCATCAGCGCGAGGATGCCGCACGTCGCAATGGTCAAGAATACGATCGACAGCGCTACGTTCTGCGCGCATGCCGCGCTCAGGATCAGTCCGACGCCGCCGATCAGCGCGGGAATCGCCGCATGCAGGCGCCGCTCGCCGGTCTTGCGCGAGTGCGACGCATTCCACACCATTGCAAAGATGGCCGTCAGGTACGGAATCGCGGTGAGCAGGCCGATATGCAGCGGGCTCTTCACGCCCGACGCGCGGATGATCGACGGCAGCCAGAACGCCAGCCCGTAGAAGCCGGTATTGAACGTGAGCAGGATGAAGGTGAGCAGCCACACGCGCGGGCTGCGCAGCGCGGCACCTGCGCTGTGCGACTTGTGCGTGGCTTCGCGTTCGAGGTTGCGCGACAGCACTGCCTTCTCGTCGGCGGACAGCCACTTCGCCGATTGCGGACCATCGCCGAGACAAGCCAGCACGATGAACGCGACGACCACCGACGGCAGCCCTTCGAGCAGCAGCATCCATTGCCAGCCGCTCATGCCCGACAGCCCGTGCGTCTGTTCCATCAACCATCCGGAAACCACGCTGCCCAGCGTGAGACTCAACGGGATCGCCACCAGGAAGCCCGACATGGCCACGCTCTGGCGACGCGCCGGAAACCAGTAGTTCATGTACAGGATCACGCCCGGGAAGAAGCCCGCTTCGCACAGGCCGAGCAAAAAGCGCAGCGTATAGAACATGGTGGACGTCTGCACGTGGAAAAACTGCGCGAGCGGCACGATGAACGCCATCGACGACGACACGATGCCCCACGTGATCATGATCCGCGCGATCCAGAAGCGCGCGCCATAGCGGTGCAGCAGCAGGTTGCTCGGCATCTCGAACAGAAAATAGCCCCAGAAGAAAATGCTCGCGCCCAGTGCGTAGACGCTGTCGCTCAGGCGCAGGTCGTCGAGCATCTGCAGCTTCGCGAAACCCACGTTGACGCGGTCCAGGTACGCGACGACGTAGCAGAGCAGCAGCAACGGCAGGATGCGCCGCATGACCTTCCGGTAAAGGGCGTCCTCGGACGAGTCGGCCGCGGCCGGCGCGGCGGCGGTCTGGGTAATGGATGGCATCGGTCTTGTCTCCTGATCGTGTAGGTGTTCTTCGTACCGGCGGGTCCGGCCATGCGCGGATGTTACCGATAACATTCCGGGGCGAAAAAAAACCGCCGACGGGACGACGGGAGCAACCGGCGCTCTGATACCGATAACATCAATCAAGTTAGCATGCCGTGACGTGTGCATTCAAGACCTGCTCCACGAGTGGTTTCCCTAGTGCGTGCGTCGCGACGGCGAGCGCGCAGCGGCCGGCCTGTACGGGATCCGGCACCGGTATGATGTAGCCTTCTCAGGCTCCTCCCGATCGCGATTCCGATGCCCAGTCCCACCGCCGTCCGGCCCGCCGGACCGCCCCGCATGTCCGACGTAGCGCGCCTCGCCGGCGTATCGAAGATGACAGTGTCACGCGTGCTTGCCGGCCACAGCGTGGCCGCCGACACGCGCGAACGCGTCTGCCGGGCGATCGAACAGCTGGGCTACGTGGCCGATGCCGCGGCAGGCGCACTGTCGTCGGGACGCTCGGAATTCGTCGCGGTGCTGGTGCCGTCGCTGTCGAGCTCCAACTTTTCCGACACGGTACGCGGCCTGACCGATGCGCTCGAGCCGCACGGCCTGCAACTGCTGCTCGGCGACACCGACTACGACCTCGAACGTGAAGAACGGCTGGTGCGCTCCATGCTGCGCCACCAGCCGCGCTGCATCGCGTTGACGGGTGCGCAGCATACCGATGCGACGCGCAAGCTGCTGGAGCGTTCGGCCATTCCGGTGGTCGAGATGTGGGATCTGCCCACGCGGCCGATCGATACCGCCGTCGGTTTTTCGAACGTGCGCGCCGCGCGGGCGATGGTGCGGCACCTCGCCGAGCGCGGGTACCGGCGCATCGGCTTTCTCGGCGGCGCCAGCGAACTGGACCGCCGCGGCCTGGACCGGCTCAAGGGATATCAGGCGGAAATCAAGGCACTTGGATTGTGCGCGCCGCGCGTCGTACGGCTCGGCGAGTCGCCGATCACGATGAGCCACGGCGGGCCGGCCATGGCGGCCATGCTCGAGCAATGGCCCGACACCGATGCGGTGATGTGCGTGAGCGACATGTCGGCGTTCGGCGCGATCATGGAGTGTCACCGGCGCGGCCTGTCCGTGCCCGCGGACGTGGCCGTGGCCGGCTTCGGCAACTTCGAGGTCGCGAGCTGCTGCCACCCGACCATCACGACGGTGTCGGTCGATGCGTATGGCATCGGCCTGCACACGGGCGAGGCGCTGCTTGGCGCGCTGCAACGCCGCGATGACGGCGAACCGGTCGAATCGCGCTGCATCCGTATCGACTACACGATCGTCGCGCGGGAAAGCGCCTGACCGGCCGAGTCGCGGCTGCGGACGCGGCGCGAACGCAAAATCGCCCTTCCTCTACACGAAATCTCCGTGCTAACATCGGCCCGTATGTTACCGGTAACTATCCGGCACGAAAAAAACCGGCCACGGCCCCAATCGGAGACAGCCCGCCATGTCACAACCCGCTCGCCGCCTGCGCAGCCAGGAATGGTTCGACGATCCCGCGCATGCCGACATGACCGCGCTCTATGTCGAGCGCTTCATGAACTACGGCCTGACGCGCGACGAGCTGCAGTCCGGGCGCCCCATCATCGGTATCGCGCAAACGGGCAGCGATCTCGCGCCGTGCAACCGCCACCACATCGAACTGGCCGAGCGCACGAAGGCCGGCGTCCGCGACGCGGGCGGCATTCCGATGGAGTTCCCCGTGCATCCGCTCGCCGAGCAGAGCCGCCGGCCCACGGCCGCGCTCGATCGCAATCTCGCATACCTCGGGCTGGTGGAAGTGCTGCATGGTTTCCCGCTGGACGGTGTGGTGCTCACGACCGGCTGCGACAAGACCACGCCCGCATGCCTGATGGCCGCGGCCACGGTCGACATGCCTGCGATCGTGCTGTCCGGCGGGCCGATGCTCGACGGCTGGCACGAGGGCAAGCGCGTCGGCTCGGGCACGGTGATCTGGCATGCGCGCAACCTGCTGGCGGCCGGTGATATCGACTACGAAGGATTCATGCAGCTGACCACGGCGTCGTCGCCGTCGATCGGCCACTGCAATACCATGGGCACGGCGCTGTCGATGAACAGCCTCGCCGAAGCGCTCGGCATGTCGCTGCCGGGCTGCGCGAGCATTCCGGCCGCGTACCGCGAGCGCGGCCAGATGGCATACGCGACGGGCAAGCGCGCGGTCGAGCTGGTTCGCGAAGACGTGCGCCCGTCCAGGATCATGACGCGCGCGGCGTTCGAGAACGCGATCGTCGTCGCGTCCGCGCTCGGCGCCTCGACGAACTGTCCGCCGCACCTGATCGCGATTGCGCGCCACATGGGCGTCGAACTGAGCCTCGACGACTGGCAGCGCTTCGGCGAAGCCGTGCCGCTGCTCGTCAACTGCATGCCGGCCGGCGAATACCTCGGAGAAAGCTTTCATCGCGCCGGCGGCGTGCCGGCGGTGCTGCGCCAGCTCGACGCGGCCGGCCTGCTGCGGCGCGACTGCCTGACGGTATCCGGCCGTGCGATCGGCGAGATCGCCGATGCCGCGCCGGACGCCGACCGCGACGTGATTCGCACGCCTGAAGAACCGCTGAAGCATGGCGCGGGCTTCATGGTGCTGTCGGGCAACTTTTTCGACAGCGCGATCATGAAGATGTCGGTGGTCGGCGAAGCCTTTCGCCGCACCTATCTCGCCGAGCCCGGTGCGGAGAATACGTTCGAGGCGCGCGCGATCGTGTTCGACGGCCCCGAGGACTACCACGCGCGCATCAACGATCCGGCACTGCAAATCGACGAACATTGCATCCTGGTGATTCGCGGCTGCGGCACGGTGGGCTACCCCGGCAGCTCGGAAGTCGTCAACATGGCGCCGCCCGCCGAGCTCGTGAAGCGCGGCGTGACGTCGCTGCCGTGCCTGGGCGACGGACGCCAGAGCGGCACGTCGGCCAGCCCGTCGATTCTTAACGTGTCGCCGGAAGCCGCGGTGGGCGGCGGCCTCGCGCTGCTGCGCACGAACGACCGCATTCGCGTCGACCTGAATCGCCGCAGCGTCGACGTGCTCGTCGATGAAGACGAACTCGCGCGCCGCCGCGAGACCGCGAGCTTCGCCGTGCCGCAGGCGCAAACGCCGTGGCAGGAGCTCTATCGCCGGTTCGTCGGCCAGCTGTCCACCGGCGGCTGTCTCGAACCGGCCACGCTGTATCTGAAGGTGATCGAGCAGCGCGGCAACCCGCGCCATTCGCACTGATCCAACCGCCCCACGACTCTTGCCGAGCTGACCATGCGCAATCTCTCCGCTTCCGACTGCCTGCCGCACGACCTCGCTAACGCACTGCTGATCGGCCGCGTCTGGCGGCACGACGGTGCCCACGCGGGCCCGAGCGTCGTCGCCGTGCGCGGCGGCGAATTGTTCGACATCACGCGCACCGTGCCGACCACCGCGGATCTGTTCGACCGCGCCGATGCAGTCGAGCACGCGCGTACCGCTCCCGGCGAATCGCTCGGCCGCGTCGAGCCGCTGCTGCAGGCGGCGCTCGACGGCACGTCCGGCGCCGCGCGTCTGCTCGCGCCGTGCGACGTGCAGGCGATCAAGGCGTGCGGCGTCACGTTCGCGGTCAGCCTGATCGAACGCGTGATCGAGGAGCAGGCCGGCGGCGATCCGGCCAAGGCGCGGGACGTGCGCGAAACGATTGCCGCGACCATCGGCACCGATCTGTCGAAGATCGTGCCCGGTTCGGAAGCCGCGATGCGCCTGAAGGCGGAACTCGAGCGCCGCGGCGCGTGGTCGCAATACATGGAAGTCGGCATCGGCCCCGATGCGGAGGTGTTCTCGAAATCGCAGCCGATGTCCGCCGTCGGCTTCGGCGCGGACGTCGGGCTGCTGCCGGCATCCGTCTGGAACAACCCGGAACCGGAGATCGTGCTGGCGGTGAGCAGCGCGGGCACGCCGGTAGGCGCGACGCTCGGCAACGACGTGAACCTGCGCGACATCGAAGGCCGCTCGGCGCTGCTGCTCGGCAAGTGCAAGGACAACAACGGCTCGTGCGCGATCGGCCCGTTCGTGCGGCTGTTCGACGACGGCTTCACACTGGACAGCGTGCGGCACGCGAGCGTGTCGCTGCGCGTCGAAGGCGCGGATGACGGCTTCGTCCTCGACGGCATCAGCCACATGCGCGAGATCAGCCGCGACCCGACCGAGCTGGTCGCGCAGACCTGCGGCACGCACCATCAGTACCCGGACGGCTTCATGCTGTTCCTCGGCACAATGTTTTCGCCGATCCAGGATCGCGACGCGCCGGGCGGCGGCTTCACGCATCACCTCGGCGACCGCGTGACCATCTCCACGCCCACGCTCGGCGCGCTGGTCAACACAGTGCGGCTGTGCACCGAGATCGCGCCGTGGACGTTCGGCGTGCGCGCGTTGTATGCGAATCTGGCGGCGCGGGGGCTGCTCGGTGCGTGACGCGGTACGCTACATCCTGCCCGCCAGATGAAACCGCGACGCCGGATGCCACAACCGGACCGACGTGGCGACGTGCTCACCGACCCACGTGCGGCGCTTCAGCACCAGGCACGGTTCGCCGATTTCCATCACGAGATGCCGGCGCACCTGCGCATTGGGTTTCTCCGCATAGATCCGGAACTCCGCGCGCTGGATCGGCGCGAGCCGCACCATGTAGTGGTTCGGCGTCTCGATCGAGAAATCCTGCTCCAGATACGCGGGAAACAACGCCGGATTGACGTAGCGATCCTCGAACTGGATCGGCTCGCCTTCCTCGAAATGCACGATGCGCGAATGAAACACGGGCCCGGAACGCAGTCCGAGCGCCTCGATCGCTTCCGCGTCGACGCTGCGCTCGATCAGCAACACGCGCGCACTGTGCCGATGACCGCGCTCTGCGATCTCGTCGGCGATGTTGCGGATCTCCAGCACCGTCGATTCGTAATGCCGGCGCTCGACGAACGTGCCGGCACCCTGGATGCGGGTCAGCACGCGTTCGGCCGTCAGTTCGCGCAGCGCGCGCGACACCGTCATCCGCGCGACGCCGAATTCCTTGACGAGCTCGGCCTCGGTCGGGATTGCGCCGCCGGGCTTCCAGTCGCCCTTCGCGATCCGCTCGACGACGTAGCGCTTGATCTGTTGATAGACCGGCAGCGCGCGCGCCGGCACGGCCTCGCCCGATGCCGCGGCCGGCCGTGCGGAATGTCGTCGTTCCGTTTCGTTCATGCGCCCTCGACCGAATGAATGATGGAATGAGCCACCCGCCGTCACTGCAACGGCGGCGCTTCGCCCGCGACGATGCCGGACGCGACCGCGATGTCGTCGGCCAGCGGCCGGTCGTCGCGATACACCGGCACGCGTTCGCGGACATGCCGCCACAGCGCGTCGGTCGATGCGGCCTTGCGTGCTTCGTTCGTTTGCAGATCGTAGGCCTGCGCGGCGACGAGCAGCTCGATCGCGAGCACCCGCGTCGCATTCTCGATGATGTCGAGCGCCTTCAGCGCGGCCGGCGTCGCGTGACACAGGTGATCCTCCTGCAGCCCCGACGTGATGCCGCCGTCGAGGCTCGCGGGCGCCGCGAGCCGCTGGTTCTGCGCGACCAGCGCGACCGCCGTGTATTGCGCGATCATGAACCCCGAACACGTGCCGCCCGGCGCCGCGAGAAACGCGGGCAGCCCGCTCACGAGCGGATTGACGAGACGATCGAGCCGCCGCTCGGCGATGGCCGCGACCTGCGCCATCGCGGCCGCGAGGCTGTCCATCGCCAGCGCGATGCCCGCGCCGACCGCATGCGCCTGCGAATGAACGGCCGGCGCGTCGCGCGTGCCGGCCACGATCGGGTTGTCGGTGACGGACGCGAGCTCGCGATCGACGACTTCCGCCGTGACCGCGAACACGTCGCGGGCCGCGCCATGCACGTGCGGAATCGTGCGCAGGCTGAGCGGATCCTGCGTATGGCGGCCGTTCGCCGCAGCGAGCATCGGGCTGTCGGCGAGCATCGTCCGCAAGCGCGCACCGACGTGCGCGATTCCGGGCGAAATCCGCAGCGCGAGCGACGCCGGGTCGAACGCGGCGAGCTGCCCGCCGAGATTCTCGAAGCTGGCTGCCGCGATCCAGTCGGCCCAATCGAGCAGCCGTTCCGCGCGAGCGAGTGCGAGCGCGGCAAGCCCCGTCACGCACGGCGTGCCGTTGACCAGGCTCAACCCCTCCTTCGCGCCGAGCGCGAGCGGCTCGCGGCCGATGCGCCGCAGCGCCTCGTCGCCGCGAACGCGTTCGCCGCGATGGCGCGCGTGGCCATGCCCGATGCAGACGAGCGCGACGTGCGCCATGTGGGTCAGATAACCGACCGAGCCGTGCGCCGGCACCTCCGGCAGACAATCGTGGTCGAGCAACGCGACGAGCTGGTCGACGATGTCGGCTCGGACACCCGAATGCCCGTGCGCGTAATTGTTGATCGCCGCCGCGATGATCGCGCGCGTTTCGGCCGCGCCGAGCGGCATGCCGACGCCGACCGCATGGCTCATCAGTATGTTGCGCGACAACGCGCTCTGCTGCGCCGGCGACACGATCACGTCGCACAACGCGCCGACGCCGGTATTGACGCCATACGCGCGAATCCCGCGCGCGACGATCTCGTCGACGAGCTCGCGAGCGGCCGCGACACGTGTGCGGGCGTCGTCCGCCAGCGCCAACGGCTCGCCGGCCGCCACCGCCGCCACCTGTCGCCAATCGAGCGGCCGAGCCGCACGGAATACGGTCATCGCGGCCTCAGTTCGTGGTGCGGTCGTGGTGGCTCGACACGAATTGCCGGAAGCGCTCGGAGGTCTGGCCGCCGAACACGTCGTCGGGTGTCCCGTCGGTATCGACTTCGCCCTGATGCAGGAACATCACGCGATTCGACACATGCCGCGCAAAGCCCATCTCGTGCGTGACGACCAGCATCGTGCGCCCTTCTTCCGCGAGCGAGCGCATCACGCGCAGGACCTCGCCGACCAGCTCCGGGTCGAGCGCGGACGTCGGTTCGTCGAACAGCATCACCTTCGGATGCATCGCGAGCGCACGGGCGATCGCGACGCGCTGCTGCTGGCCGCCCGACAGATGGGCCGGATAGTAACCGCGCTTGTCGGCAAGGCCGACGCGGGCGAGCAGCGCCTCGGCCTCCTCGACCGCTTCCGCGCGGCTGCGCTTTTGCACGCGCAGCGGCCCCTCGACGAGATTGTCGAGCACCGTCATGTGCGACCACAGATTGAAGTTCTGGAACACCATCCCGAGCTGCGAGCGGATCCGGTCGACCTGGCGCCGGTCGCTCGGATGCAGCTTGCCGTCGCGCGCGCGCTTCATCGCGAGTTCTTCTCCGGCGAGCGCGACGGAGCCGTCGTCGGGCGTTTCGAGCAGGTTAAGGCAGCGCAGGAACGTGCTCTTGCCCGATCCGCTCGCGCCGAGGATCGAGATGACGTCACCCTCGTGCGCGTCGAGCGAAATGCCCTTCAGCACGTGGTGGTCGCCGAACGACTTGTGAATGTTCTTGACCGACAGCGCAACGGGAGCAGCGGTGTTCATCGGGTTCTCCAGGAAAGGACGGGGACGCTCAGGGCGCGACGCGTTGAGCATTGCGCGCCGCCGCGGCAGGCGCACCGGACGGCTTCGGCGCACGCAGGTGTCCGGAAAGCCGCCATTCGAGCGAGCCGAGCACGCGCACGACGATGAAGTTCAGGCCGAGATAGATGACGGCCGCGCAGACGAACACCTCGGTCGTCCGATACGTTTGCTGGATGATCTGCTGCGCGACGCCCGTCACTTCCCAGACGGTGACGAGGCTGGCCAGCGCGGTCGACTTGACGAGCAGCACCGCTTCGGTCGAGTACGCGGGCAGGCACTGGCGCAACGCGATCGGGCCGATCACGCGACGCAGCAGCGCGAAACCCGACAGACCGATCGAATAACCGGCCTCGATCTGCCCGACCGGAACGGCCATCAGCCCGCCGCGCAGAATCTCGGCCGTGTAGCCGGCCGTGCACAACGCGAGCGAGAGCACCGCACACACATACGGCTCGCGCAGCAGCGGCCACATGAAACTCTCGCGGATCACGCCGAACTGGCCGAGTCCGTAATACACGAGGAACATCTGGATCAGCAGCGGCGAGCCGCGAAACACGAGGATGTACGCGCGCGCGAAGCGGTTCGGCAGCCAGTGCGGCGACACGCGCATCGCGACGATCACGAGCGACAGCAGGCCGCCGAGCACGAGCGATGCGAAGAACAGGCCGAGCGTGGTCGGCACGGCCGCGAGGAGCTGGCGCAGCGTGTCGGCGAGAAAAGCGAAATCGATGGACATGCGGGTTCTCCGTCAGTTGCGCGCGAAATTGCGGCGGAACGACCGGCCGACGATCGCTTCGGCGCGATTGAACACGCGGTTCGACAGGCCCGTCATCAGCAGATACAACGCGCCGCCCGCGACGAAGAACAGGAAGTACTGGTGAGTCGAATTCGCGGCGATCTGACTCGTGCGCAGCAGCTCGGCGAGGCCTGTGACGGAGATCAGTGCGGAATCCTTCAGGCTCAGTTGCCACACGTTGCCGATACCGGGCAGCGCGAAGCGCAGCACCTGCGGAACCAGGATGCGGCGCAGCACCATGCTGCGCGGCATGCCGATCGAGCGCGCCGCCTCGAGCTCGCCCTTCGACACCGCGAGCACCGCCGCGCGATATACCTCCGCCTGGTACGCGCCGGAGATCATGCCGACCGCGAGCGCGCCGATCACGAACGGCGGCACGCCGATGAAGCCTTCCGCGCCGAACCATTGACCGACGGCCGTGACGAGCGTCGAGCCGCCGAAGTAGAACAGGTAGATGACGAGCAATTCGGGCACGCCGCGAAACACGGTCGTGTACAGGTCGCCGAGCACGCGCGCGCTGCGGTAGCGCGACAGCTTCGCGGCCGCGATCGCGGCGCCGATCACGGCGCCGACGGCCAGCGCGGCGAGCGTCAGCGCGACCGTCATCAGTGCGGCGAGCAGCAGCACACCGCCCCAGCCTTCGGCGCCGAAGCCGAGCATTTCAAGAATCGCCATGCATGCCTCCCGGCAAGCGTTGAATGAATCGTCAGGACGCCTGCCGCCGCGGCGTCGTGCGAGCCGCTCGCGCGGCGGCGGCAGAATACGTGCTTACGGCGTGACGTCGGTCTTGAACCACTTGTCGGCCAGTTTCTTCACCGTGCCGTCGGCGAGTGCCGCACCGATCGCCGTATCGAACTTCGTCTTCAGGTCGGCATCCTGCTTGCGGAATGCGAGCCCTTCGCCCGGCCCCCAGATCGGCCCGCCGAGCTTCGGCCCCGCGAGCACGATCGACGCGGTGTCCTTCTTCGTGTTGTTCGCCGCGTAGTACGTGACGTCGTCGAACGACGCATCGATACGCCCCGCGACGAGGTCGAGATCGCGCTCGGGGGAGGTCTTGTACACGCGAATCGACGCGATGTCCTTGAAGCTGTCGTTGATGAATTTCGTATAGACGGTGCCGGACTGAATGCCGATCGTCTTGCCCTTCAGCTGCTTGCGCAGTGCGTCGACGGTCGGCTTGTCGGCGTTCGCGTCGCCCGTCAGCTTGACGATCGGCGCGCCGGGCGCGGCCTTCGGCAGGATCTTCGTATCGGTGACGGCGAACGTTGCCGGCGTCGCCGCATACGGACGCGAGAACAGCAGGATCTTCTCGCGCTCCGGCGTGATCGAAATCGCATCCATCAGGACGTCGAACTTGCCGGCCTGCAGACCGGGAATCATCCCGTCCCAGTCCTGCGCGACCATGTTGCACTGCACCTTGATCCGCTCGCACACGTTCGCGAGCAGCTCCGGCTCGAAACCGCCCAGCTTGCCGCCCGGCAGCGTGAGGTTCCACGGCGCGTAGCCGCCTTCGAGCGCGACCGTGACCGTCTTCCACTCCTTCGCCTGTACCGGTGCGGCCAGCGTTGCCGCTGCTGCCGCGATGACGCCGATCGTGCTGATTGCCCACTTGATGCGCTTGCCGTTCACGAGAGTTCTCCTTGCGTTGAAGTTCGCCATCCCTTCGGTGCAGCAAGCCGCCTCAGGAATTTGTCTATACAAGCATGCAAGAAGAAAAACGGCGCGACAAGCGGCGATCAAAAAAAACCGGCAAAACGCGGGAAATCCCCTAATTTCAGGGCTTTGACGTGCGTCGTAACGGTGAATTCAGGCACGCACTTGGTGCAAATGGAGCGATCCAATCCAAAGGATGACTAGACAAATTCAGGATTCGATCATGGTCGTGCTCCCCGGCTGGCGAAGAACGAAACGTCGGACCATTGTCATGACGACCGGCAGCCGTCACTGCGCGAATCGGCATCGCCATGCACGTCGGACATGCGCCGCATGAGAACTAATCGATTGTTGGCAGCGCGGATCGGCACCGACAATCCGCTCATGCCCCGTCGTTTGAGGTACGGGCCACTCACTCTCCGAACCGGCACGTCACGACCCATGAGCCATCCCGCCCTCGTCTCCTGCATCGCCGAAGCCCGCGCGGCCACGGCAGCATCCTTTCATGCCCGCCCACGCACTTGCGGCGAAGCCCTCGTCGACCTGCTCGAACGCCAGGGTGTCGAATGCGTGTTCGGGATTCCCGGTGTGCATACCGTCGAGCTCTATCGCGGTCTTGCGGCGTCGTCGATCCGTCATGTGACGCCGCGCCACGAGCAAGGAGCCGGCTTCATGGCCGACGGCTATGCGCGCGTCACCGGGCGGCCGGGCGTCTGTTTCATCATCACGGGGCCGGGCATGACCAACATCGCGACCGCGATGGCCCAGGCTTACGCGGACTCGATTCCGATGCTGGTGATTTCGAGCGTCAACGCGCGGCGCGAACTCGGCAGCGGCGACGGCCACCTGCACGAGTTGCCGTCGCAGCGCGACGTGTTCGCGGGACTGACCGCGTTCTCGCACACGCTGCTCGATGCGGCCGACCTGCCGCAGGTCCTCGCGCGCGCATTCGCGGTTTTCGAAAGCGCGCGGCCGCGGCCCGTGCATATCGAGATTCCGCTCGACGTGATCGTGATGCCGGCGCCCGCACTGCCCGCCGCGCCGCTCGCACTGCCCGCGCGCCCCGCGCCGGATGCGAACGCGATCGCGGCCGCGGCCGAGCTGCTCGCGCAGGCGCGCCGGCCGCTGATCCTGGCCGGTGGCGGCGCGATCGATGCGGCGGCCGAATTGCGTGAACTCGCCGAGCGCCTGCACGCGCCCGTCGCGCTGACGACCAACGCGAAGGGCCTGCTGCCGGCCGGCCATCCGCTGCTGATCGGCTCCACGCAGTCGCTGCCGGCCACCCGTGCGGCGGTCGGCGAAGCCGACGTGGTGCTCGCGGTCGGCACCGAGCTCGGCGAAACCGATTACGACGTCACGTTCGACGGGGGCTTCTCGATCGACGGCCGCCTGATCCGCATCGACATCGACGCGCAACAACTGATGCGCAATGCCCGCGCGGAGATCGCCGTCGCCGCCGATGCGCGGCTGGCGCTCGGCGCGCTGTCGACCCGCCTGCACGAAAGGCCGGCGCCGACACCCGAGCCCGGTTGGGGCGCGTCGCGGGTGGCCGCCGTGCGCGACGCGATCGAGTCCGGTCGCGACGACGCCGCACGCGCGCAGGCGCGGCTGATCGACACCGTCGTTTCGGCGCTGCCCGGCGCGATCATCGCCGGCGATTCGACGAGCCCCGTCTATGTCGGCAATTTCACTCACGACGCGCCGGCCCCGCGCAGCTGGTTCAACTCGTCGACCGGCTACGGCACGCTCGGCTACGGGTTGCCCGCGGCGATCGGCGCGAAGCTCGCCGCGCCTGCGCGGCCGGTCGTGTGCCTGATCGGCGACGGCGGCCTGCAGTTCACGCTGCCGGAGCTCGCAAGCGCGGTCGAGGCGCGCGTGCCGGTGATCGTGATCGTGTGGAACAACCGCGGCTACGGCGAGATCCGCAAATACATGGTCGAGCGCGACATCACGCCGGTCGGCGTCGATCCGTACACGCCCGACTTCCAGGTACTTGCGCGCGGCTTCGGCTGCGCGGCACAGGCGGCCGCGACAGCCGACGCACTCGCCGAAGCGCTGCGCGACGCCGCGGCACGCACGATTCCGACCGTGATCGAAATCGACGAAACGACCTGGTTCCAGCAGGTGCAGCGATGAGCACGACACAGGAACGCGCGTTCGATCCGCCGCCGCACACGCGCCACTTCATCGACGGCATGTGGCGCGCGAGCGTCAGCGGCGCGACGCTGCCCGTCGTCGATCCGTCGACCGAAGCGGTCATCGCCGCCGTCAGCGCGGGCGGCGACGCGGACGTCGAGCGTGCCGTGCAAGCGGCATCGCGCGCGTTTCCTGGCTGGAAACGCACGACGGGTGCCACGCGGGCGGCCCTGCTCCGTGCGATCGCGCGCGGCGTCGACGCGCGCCGCGTGCGGCTCGCGACCCTGCAGTCGATCAACAATGGCAAGCCGTTCGCGGAAGCCGAGATCGACGTCGCGGACGTGATCGCCACCTTCGACTACTACGCGGGCCTCGCGGATGCGCTCGATACCGACGGCGAGACCGAGGTTGCGCTGCCCGACGCCGACCATCGCGCATGGATCCAGCGCGAGCCGGCCGGCGTGGCCGCGCTGATCGTGCCGTGGAACTTCCCGATGGTCACGACCGCATGGAAGCTCGCGCCCGCGCTCGCGGCCGGTTGCACCGTCGTGCTGAAGCCGTCCGAAATCACGCCGCTGCCCGAACTCGAACTCGCCGCGATCGCCGCCGAAGCCGGGCTGCCGCCCGGCGTGCTCAATGTCGTGACGGGCACTGGGCACGATGTCGGCGCCGCGCTGTGCGCCCATCCGCTCGTCGCGAAGGTGTCGTTTACCGGCAGCACGGCGGTCGGCGCGCAAGTCATGAAGACGGCCGCGGACACGATCAAGGGCGTCGGCCTCGAACTCGGCGGCAAATCGTCGATCGTCGTGTTCGACGATGCCGATCCCGATCGCGCGGTCGAACTGATCCTGGGCGGCGGCCTGTTCAACGCGGGGCAAATGTGTTCGGCAACCTCGCGCGTGCTCGTCGCCGCTCCGCTCGCCGACGATCTGGTCGCGCGCCTCGCGCGGCGGATCGACGCGATCGTCGTCGGGCCGCCGTTCGCGCCGGGCGTACAGATGGGCCCGCTGACGAGCCGCGCGCAATACGAACGTGTGAAGCGCCATATCGCACAGGGCCAGGCCGACGGCGCGCGGCTCGTGGCGGGCGGCGGCGCCGTCGCCGGGCCCGGCTACTTCGTCCGGCCCGCGCTGTTCGCCGACGTGCCGGCCGACTGCTCGCTATGGCGCGACGAGATCTTCGGGCCGGTGCTGTGCGTGCGCACATTCGACACCGAGGACGACGCGATCACGGCCGCGAACGATACCGAATACGGGCTCGTCGCAACCGTCGTCACGCAGGATGCGGCCCGCGCCAAGCGGGTCGCCGATGCACTCGAGGCGGGCGTCGTCTGGATCAACACGCCGCAACTGATCTATCCGCAGACCTCATGGGGCGGCTACAAGCGCAGCAGCCTCGGGCGCGAGCTCGGCCCGTTCGGGCTGGCCGCATTCCAGGAAATCAAGCAGGTCATGCTGCCGGCTCGCTGACGGCGCCGGCCCATGCGTTTATGTCATGCCGCGCATGCGGATATTTCGTTTGTTGCGGAAATTTGACCTCCCTACAGTTCATCCACACCCCGCGCCGCGGTTCGGCGCCCGGTAGTGAACCACACGGCATCGTTCATCAGGAGACGGCCATGCAACACTTCAAGGCGGGAAGAAGGCAGGTGATCAAAACCCTCGGCTCGGCGCTCGCTGCATCCGCCCTCCCGATGCCGTTCATCAGTACTGCGAAAGCACAGTCCGGCAATTTTTCCGGCAAGACGCTGCGCCTGCTCACGTGGTCGGACGATACCGGCGCGGCCGCACTGCGCAACATCGCGGAAACCTTCAGCAAGCAGACGGGCGCGCGCGTGATCGCCGACCGCGCGGACGGCACGTCGGGGATGGTCGCGAAAGTGAAGGCCGCGGGCGAGCGGCCGACCTACGACGTGATCACGCTGGCCGGCGTCGGCGCGGCGGGGCTGGCCGATGCGGGCCTGCTCGCGAAACCCGATCTGAACCGCCTGCCGAACCTGAAGGACGTCGCGCCGCAATACCGCACGGGCGCGAACGGCTTCGGCATCGGCTACCTGCTGTGGTCGGACGGGCTGATCTACAACACCGCCACCGTGAAGAGCGCGCCGTCGAGCTACGAGGCACTGTGGGATCCGAAGTATGCGGGCCGACTGTTCCTGCCGCCGCCGGAGTGGGCCGAAGCGGTCGACCTCGCGATCATCGCCGCGAAGCTGGCCGGCGGTTCGCAGCAGAACATCGATCCCGGCTTCCGGAAGCTCGCGCAGCTCAAGGATCGCGTGATGACGCTCGGGGAGAACCCGAACCAGGTCGCCGACCTGTTCCGCACCGGCTCGCTCGACATCGGCGGCATCTATTCGCCCGCGTTCTTTCCGGACCAGATCCGCAAGCCCGACTACAAGATGGGCGTGACGTACGGGATGAAGGAAGGCTTCGCGACGCAACTGATGTTCACGGTGATCCCGAAGGCGCACCCGGGCGACCTCGACCTGATCCACGCATTCATCAACCATTCGCTCGACGCGGGCGTACAGGGCCGGATGGCGGCCGACGTGCTGAACGGCCCCGTAAACACGAAGGCCGTGATTCCCGCGGAAAGTCGCGCGTTCGTGCCGTCGCCGCAGCAGATCGCGGAGAAGGCCGTGCTGCACGACGACAAGGCGCTCGCCGCCGTCCAGCCCGCGTGGATCAAGCGTTATACGGGCCTGTTCTCGGCATAACGACATGGCCTCCCTGTCCTCCTCCCGCGACGCGGTGCCGGCCGCCGCATCGGCCGGTGCCGCCGGCGGCACCGAAGCCGCGCGGCCCGGCGTGCCGCCGTGGCTGCTGCTTGCGCCGATCCTCGCGTTCCTCGCGGTGCTCGCCGCCGCGACGCTCACGGTGCTGCGGATGAGCGTCGGCGTATCCGGCGACGAATGGCGGACCTTCACGCTGCAGAACTACGTCGACCTCGCGGACCCGTACTTCACGAAGTCGCTGTGGCTCACGCTGCGCCTCGCGTTCCAGAGCATGGTGTGCGCGGTGCTGCTCGCCATTCCCGTTGCGCTCGCGATGGCGCGCACCGAATCGCGGCTCGCGCGCCGGCTGATGCTCGCCGGCGTGCTGCTGCCGCTGCTCGTGAATCTGCTGCTGCAAGGCTATGGCTGGCTCGTGATGCTCGGCCCGGCCGGGCTGCTCAACCGCGCGCTGCTGGGCACCGGCGCGATCGAGCGGCCGCTGCAGTTGCTGTATCGCGAACACGGCGTGCTGCTGGGGCTGATCCAGACTGCGTTCCCGCTCGCGGTGCTGCCGCTGTCGAGCGCACTGCGCGCGGTGTCCCGCGCGTACGACGAAGCCGCGGCGACGCTCGGCGCGAGCCGCTGGCAAACGCTGCGGCATGTGACGCTGCCGCTTGCGATGCCCGGCCTCGTCTCCGGCGCGCTGCTCGTGTTCGCGTACAACGCCAGCGCATTCGCGGTGCCGCTGCTGCTCGGCGGCCGCCGCGTGCCGATGCTCGCGGTGCTCGTGCACGACCAGGTCGCACCGTTGCTCAACTGGCCCGCGGCATCGGCGTCGGGCATCGTGCTGATGGCAGCGACGCTCGTCGTGATGGCGGTTTCCCAGCGCCTCGTGCGCACCCTGCAACGTGCCGGCGAGGTGAGCCGATGAATGCCCTGCTCCTGCGTGCTCCGCTGCCCGGCCGCCTCGGGCGCGCGACCGGTGTGCTCGCGGCGCTCGTGCTGTTCGGCGCCGCGCTTCCCATCCTCACGATGATCACGATGTCGTTCGGCGCGTCGGGCACGCTCGAATTCCCGCCGCGCGATTTCAGCCTGCACTGGTATCGCGCCGCATGGCAGACATTCGTGTCGTCCGATGCGGGCAGCCCGCAGTCGATGGGCGCCGCGTTGACGACGAGCCTCGTCGTCGCAGTCGCGACGATGCTGATCGCGACCGCCGTGTCGGTACCGGCGGCCTACGCGCTGTCGCGCTGCCGCTTCCGCGGCAAGGCGCTCGTCGAGCAGCTCGTCGCGTTGCCGATCGTCTATCCGCTCGTGATGCTCGGCCTCGCGCTGCTGATCGTGTTCAACGCGCTGCCGGTCGAACTCGGCATCGTGCGGCTCGTCGTCGCGCACGTGATCCTCACGCTGCCGTTCACCGTGAAGAACTGCGCGGCCTCGGTCGCATCGATCGGCCCGGACTTCGAGGAGGCCGCGTGCCTGATGGGCGCGAGCCCGCGCCGCGCGCTGGTCGACGTCGTGCTGCCGCTGATGCGGCCCGGCATTCTCGCCGGGATGCTGTTCGCGTTCATCGTGTCGTTCAACGAATTCACGGTGACGTTCTTCCTGTACAGCATCGACACGATGACGCTGCCGGTCTGGCTCTACAGCCGCACCGTGTCGTCACTCGATCCGACCGTGTTCTGCTTCGCCGTGTTCACGGTCGCGATCGACTTCGCGCTGATCTGGATGCTCGAAAAACTCGTCGGCGACAACGGCGTCGCCCTCTGACGCGCGCACAGCCTCTCGTCGCCCGTGCAAGGAACCCTCATGACCCAGCTCATCCTCCAGGACGTGACCAAACGCTTCCATCACGCGTATGCGGTCGATCATGTCGACCTGTCGGTGCCGGACGGCAAGCTCGTCTGCTTTCTCGGTCCGTCCGGCTGCGGCAAGACCACGCTGATGCGGATCATCGCCGGCCTCGAAACGCCGACTTCCGGCACGGTGACGTTCGCCGGCCGCGACCTCACGCACGTGCCCGCCAATCGGCGCGACTTTGGCATGGTGTTCCAGTCGCTCGCGCTGTTTCCGCACATGACCGTCGCGCAGAACGTCGCGTACCCGCTGCGGCTGCGCAAGACGGCCAGGGCCGCGCAAGCGAAGCGCGTCGCCGAGCTGCTGGAGCTGATCCAGCTTCCGCACATGGCCGACCGGCTCGTCACGCAGTTGTCGGGCGGGCAACGCCAGCGCGTCGCGATTGCGCGCGCGATCGCGTCATCGCCCCGCCTGCTGCTGCTCGACGAACCGCTGTCGGCGCTGGACGCGAAGTTGCGCGAAGCGATGCAGATCGAGATCCGGCTGCTCCAGCAGCGGCTCGGCATCACGACGATCATGGTCACGCACGACCAGCGCGAAGCGATGACGATGGCCGACGAGATCGTCGTGATGGAGCAGGGCCGGATCCAGCAGGTCGGCCGGCCGCTCGACATCTATCGCGATCCCGTCAACGAATTCGTCGCCGACTTCATCGGCCTCGGCAACATCCTGCCGGTCGTGCGCGACGGCGACGACGCGATCGTCCTGCCGGGCGGGCAGCGGCTCGCGATCCGGCGCGCAGCGGACGCGACACGCGCGCCCGACGCCGTGCGCCTGCTGATTCGTCCCGAGGATGTGTGCGTGCGTCCGGGCCCGCCGGCGGCCGCGCCGAACACGCTGCCCGGCACCATCACGTTCGTGCGCGACGTCGGCGCATCGATCGAGGCGACGATCGACTGCCGGGGCTTCACGCTGACGGCCGCGACGACGCCGCGCGAGACGCCGGACCTCCACGTCGGCATGCGGGTGCTCGCGGAATTGCCCGCCCATGCTTGCAAGCTCATCGCCGCCCGCGGCGCCTGATCTCCGTTCCCTTTCTCCAGCGCAACAACGAGGACTCACCATGAACGCAACGATTCACGCAACCCGCCGCATGCAACACCTTCTCGCCCGTACCGTCCTGCTCTGCGCCGGCGCGGCCGGCGTTGCCGGCTTCGCGCCGCTCGCGCACGCCGACGCGCTGGACACGATCGCGAAATCGGGCGTCGTGCGCGTCGGCGTATTCGAGGACTATCCGCCGTTCGGCTCGATCGGGCCCGACATGAAGCCGCAAGGCTACGACATCGACATGGCGAACCTGATCGGCCGGGCGCTCAATGCGAAGGTCGAACTCGTGCAGGTCACCGGCGACAACCGGATGGCGTATCTCGCCGACCACAAGACCGACATGCTGCTGTCGGTCGGGCAGACGCCGGAGCGCGCGAAGGTGATCGACTTCTCGAACGCGTATGCGCCCTACTACCTCGCGGTGTTCGGCCCGAAATCGCTGCCCGTGAAGGGCAATGCCGATCTCGCCGGCAAATCCGTCGCGGTCGCGCGCGGCACGCTCGAGGACCTCAGCGTCAGCAAGATCGCGCCGCCGAGCGCGACGATCAAGCGCTTCGACGATCCGAACGGCGCGATCGCGGCGTTCCTGTCGGGACAGGCGCAACTGCTGGTGGTCGGCAACGACGTCGGCGCGACGATCATCGCGCGGCACCCGTCGATCGATCCCGAGCAGAAGTTCTCGTTGTTCAGCTCGCCCGATCACGTCGGCCTGAACAAGAACGAACCGCGGCTGATGCAGAAGGTCAACGACGCGATCGCCGCCGCGAAGAAGAACGGCACGCTGAACACGTTGTCGCAGAAGTGGCTGCACGCGGCACTGCCGGCCGACCTGTGATGCGCAGCGCCGCCGCCCCGCACTCACGACGAAAGGCATCGCGATGACCTACGTGTTCGACTTCAGCGATTTCGGCCTGTACGCCGGCATGCTCGCGCGCGGAATCGGCGTGACGCTCGGCCTCACCGCCGCGGCGACCGCGCTGGGCGGCCTGATCGGCACCGCCGGCGCATGGACCGCCCTCGCGGGCCCGCGGTGGGCGCGCACGCTCGTCGCGTCCTACGTCGAGCTGATCCGCAATACACCGTTCCTGGTCCAGCTGTTCTTCATCTTCTTCGGGCTGCCCGGTGTCGGCGTACACATCGACGAGGCGCAAGCGGCCGTGCTGGCGATGACGGTCAACCTGGGCGCGTATGCGGTCGAGATCCTGCGCGCCGGCATCGAATCGGTGCCGCACGGGCAAGTGCAGGCCGCGCGGGCGCTCGGGCTGCACGGCCGGCAGGTGTTCGGTCACGTCGTGCTGCCGCAAGCGCTCGCGAACGTGTATCCCGCGCTGCTGGGGCAGGTACTGATCGTGATGCTCGGTTCGGCGGTCGTGTCACAGATCTCGGTGCCCGACTTGACCTACGCGGCGAACTTCATCCAGTCGCGCAATTTCCGGGCGTTCGAGATCTACATCGTCGTGACCGCGATCTACCTGTTGCTGTCGATCGCGCTGCGCATGCTGCTCAATCGCGTCGGCCGGCGGTTGTTCCGGGGCCGCGCGCCGCACGGCGCGGCTGCCGCGCCGCGACGCACCCGGGCCGCCCGCCTCGCATGGCGCGCCCGCTCGCCCGAAACCCGCCTGCCGACGGAGCATGCACGATGATCGAATTCACCTTCCAGGACATCGCATGGAACCTGCTGCTGGCCGCACGCTGGACGGTGCTGCTGTCGCTGATCACGTTCGCCGGCGGCGGCGTCGCCGGTTTCGTGCTGCTCGCGCTGCGCATCTCGCCCGTACCGGCGCTGCGCCGCTTCGTGATCCTGTACGTCGAAGTGTTTCAGGGCACACCGTTGCTGATGCAACTGTTCCTCGGCTTCTTCGGATTGCCGCTCGTCGGGATCGACGTGACGCCGTGGGTGGCGGCGTCGGTCGTGCTGACACTGAACGCCAGCGCGTATCTGGCCGACATCTGGCGCGGCTGCGTCGACGCGGTGCCGCGCGGCCAGTGGCACGCGGCGGCCAGTCTCGGCATGACGTGGACGCGACGGCTGCGCTACGTGGTGTGGCCGCAGGCGTGGAAGATCGCGCTGCCGCCGACCGTCGGGTTCCTCGTGCAGGCGGTGAAGAGCACCGCGCTCACGTCGATCATCGGGCTGACCGAACTGACGAAGACCGGCAACATCATCACCGATGCGGTATTCAAGCCGTTTCCGATCTACGCGATGGTCGCGCTGCTCTACTTCGCAATGTGCTTCCCGCTGACGTGGTACGCCCGTGCGCTCGAACGTCGCTACCGCGTCGCGAAGGCGCGCTGAACCGGCGCCGCGCGCGCCTCATTCCGATGCAGGTACTTTCATGATTTCCATCAGCAACCTTTCGAAGTGGTACGGCCAGTTTCAGGTCCTCACCGATTGCACGACCGAGGTCAAGAAGGGTGAAGTGGTCGTCGTGTGCGGTCCGTCGGGCTCGGGCAAGTCGACGCTGATCAAGACCGTGAACGGCCTCGAGCCGTTCCAGCAGGGCGAGATCCTCGTGAACGGCCAGTCGGTCGGCGACAAGAAGACGAACCTGTCGAAGCTGCGCTCGAAGGTCGGGATGGTGTTCCAGCATTTCGAGCTGTTCCCGCACCTGTCGATCACCGAGAACCTGACGCTCGCGCAGATCAAGGTGCTCCGCCGCGGCAAGGACGAAGCGGCCGACAAGGGGCTGAAGCTGCTCGATCGCGTCGGCCTGAAGGCGCATGCGCACAAGTTTCCGGGCCAGCTGTCGGGCGGCCAGCAGCAGCGCGTCGCGATCGCGCGCGCGCTGTCGATGGACCCGAT
This sequence comes from Burkholderia latens, assembly GCF_902499045.1. Lineage (GTDB taxonomy): Bacteria > Pseudomonadota > Gammaproteobacteria > Burkholderiales > Burkholderiaceae > Burkholderia > Burkholderia latens. Next base: position 150,007 of record NZ_CABVPL010000005.1, read on the forward strand.
CGCGATGCTGTTCGACGAACCGACGTCGGCGCTCGATCCGGAGATGATCAACGAGGTGCTCGACGTGATGGTCGAGCTCGCGCAGGAAGGGATGACGATGATGGTCGTCACGCACGAAATGGGCTTCGCGAAGAAGGTCGCCCATCGCGTGATCTTCATGGACAAGGGCGCGATCGTCGAGGACGACCGCAAGGACGATTTCTTCTCGAATCCGAAATCGGATCGCGCGAAGGACTTCCTCGCGAAAATCCTGCATTGAGCGATGTTGCATCGCCGCCCGTGGCTCGCCGGCTCTCAAGATGAAACGACTTCCTTCCCTCAATGCGCTGCAGGTATTCGACGTCGTCGCACGCCACGGCAGCTTCACGCGCGCGGCCGCGCACCTGTGCCTGACGCAGGGCGCGGTGAGCCGGCAAATCCTCGCGCTCGAAAGCTTCTATCAGTTTCCGCTGTTCAAGCGTACGCCCAAAGGGCTGTTGCTGACGGCCGAAGGCGAGCTGCTGTTGCCGACGGTGCGCGAAAGCTTCGCGCGCATCGAGGAGGTATCGATGCGCCTGTCGCGCAGGCGCACCGAGCTTGCGCTGAAGGTGCCGACCTGCATGATGCAGTGGATGCTGCCGCGGATCATGCGTTTCCAGGTCGAACATCCCGAGCTGCAGGTGCAGATCACGACCACGTGGGACCATCACGTCGATTTCCGCGTCGAACCGTTCGATGCCGCGGTGATCTATGCCGACGGGGCGGGCGCCGACATGCACGCGATTGCGTTGTTCGAAGAGCGGCTCACCCCGGTCTGCGCGCCGAGCCTGCTCGAGCGCCAGCCGCTCGCGAGCATCGACGAGCTGGCAGGCCATACGTTGCTGCATCCGACTCGCGATCATCGGGACTGGAAGCGCTGGCTCGACCAGGCGGGCGCGACGCGCGTCGATTCGACTCGCGGCCTGAGCTTCGAAACGCTCGACCTCGCGACCCGCGCGGCGATCGACGGATACGGCATCGCGATCGGCGACAGGACGCTGGTGGACGAAAGCGTGGCCGCGCAGCGGCTCGTGATGCCGTTCGATCTGTCGTTGCCGACGGGAATGGGCTATTACTTCGTGTATCCAGGCGGCATTGAACAGCCGCACAAGATCCAGCTGTTCGGCGACTGGATCGCGGACCAACGCAGGTGGGATTGCGTCACGCCGCCAGCCATGCCGGCGCGGGTGCCGGAACATCCGGATTGAACCGCGTCATGCAGTCCAGGTCGAGCGCACGGATCTGCTCGGTCATGAAGTCGATGAAGAGCCGGATTCGCGCAGGCAGGTGTTGCCGGCTCAGATAGCAGATGTAGTGGCCTCGATCCTCCGGCGCATGCCGTGCGAGCCCGACGACGAGCGCGTTCGACGCGAGGTGGTCGCGGATCTGGTAGCCCGCCATCTGTGCGATGCCCGCTCCATTCAACACCGCGTGCAACACCAGGTCGGGGTCGTTGAACGTGAACCGCGACGTCGGCAGATACTTCTGCACGCGGCCGTCGACGTTGAACTCCCATTCGAATATCCGGCCGCTCGCGAAGCGGAAATTGATGCACGCGTGCCGGTCGAGATCGGCCAGGCTTTGCGGAAGGCCATGCGCCGCGACATACGACGGCGCGGCGCACAGCGCCATCTGCATCGGAATCAGCCGCCGGGCGATGATGCTCGAGTCGTCGATCCGTCCGTTTCGAAACGACACGTCGATCCGCTCCGACACGAGGTCGACCGGCCGATCGTCGAGCAGCAGATCGATGTCGATGTCCGGGTATGCATCGGCAAATTTCTCGAGCAGCGGCGCGACGATTTTCCTGCCGAATCCCGCGGCCGAGCTGATGCGGATGAGGCCGCGCGGCGGCCCCTGCCGCAGCTCCAGCATGTCGTTCATCGCTTCGACGATCCGCGCGACGCCCTGGTTGCAGTTCTCGAAGAAGCGCCGGCCCTCGCACGTCAGTTCCGTCGTGCGCGTGGTTCGCTGGAACAGCCGCGTGCTCAGCTGCGCCTCCAGCTTCTGAACGTTGCGGCTCACTGCAGGCCGCCCGACGCCGAGCCGTTCAGCGGCCTTGGTGAAACTCCCCTCGGTCGCGACCGCCACGAAAGCGAGGATGCCTGCGTAGCTCGCACCGAAGCTCGCCGACAACGCATCGGCGCGGCCGGCCAGGTCGCGACGGACGCCGTACTCCGATGGTTCCGAATGATCCATTTCCGCTGCCCCCAACGCATTTCGACCGTGACGAATCACGCTTGCCCGAGCCCGGCCCGGTCGGCCCGCACGCGCGAACCGCGCCGCGTGCGCGTGCGGGCCCGCTTCAGCTTCGCGCGAGCCACTCGTCGAGACCGATGCGGCCGAGCCGCGCCGCCCCGAGCGGCACCAGCGACGTTTCCTCGACGCGGCCGCCGTAGTAGCGTGCATCGCGATCGGTAACGACCGCACGCGTATCGCCGACCGACTTCAGATAGCGCGCGACGATCTCCGCGAACGGCGCGCGATCCGGGCCGGCGATCTCGACCGTGCCGTTGTGCGGCCCGGCGAGCGCAATCTGCGCGACGAGCGCCGACACGTCTTCCGCCGCAATCGGCTGAAACAGGCCGTCGCCGATGCGCACGGTGCCGTCGGCCGTGCCGGCATCCGCGATGCCGCCGATGAACTCCATGAACTGCGTCGCGCGCACGATCGTGTACGGCACGCCCGCCGCTTCGATCGCCTGCTCCTGCGCGACCTTCGCGAGGAAATAGCCGTTTTCCGGCATCCGGTCGCAGCCGACGATCGACAGTGCAACATGATGGCGCACGCCCGCGGCAACCTCGGCCTTGCCGAGATTGCGGGCCGACGTGCGGAAGAAGTCGAGGACCGCCTGCGGCTCCCATGACGGCGCATTCGCGACGTCGACGACGACGTCCGCGTCCGTCAATGCGTCGGTCAGCCCTTCGCCCGTGATGGTATTGACGCCGGTGCGCGGTGACGCGGCGAGCGCCTGATGGCCGGCTTCGCCGAGCAGCGTGACGACACGCGAGCCGATGAGGCCCGAACCGCCGATGACAACGATCTTCATCGCAAAATCTCCTGACGAATGAACTGCATTGGAATGCGCGGGTACGTGGCGGATGCCGGATCCGATGAAGGTGTTCACGAACGTCGCATCACGTGACGCAATTGTGGAAGAATCATGTCCTATCCATAAGTGCCAAGAATCGTCGATCGGACTGGTCCATGTCGCATCGGAATCCGTCCCTGTTCGCGTTATCCGGGAGACCGTGATGTCCGCGCCAACGCCGCCGCTGACCATCGAAATCGACCGCCAGCATCAGTTGCCGGTCTACCTGCAGATCTGCGAGCGGTTCAGAGCCGCGATCGCCGCCGGCCACCTGCGTCCGGGCGATCGGGTGCCCGCGCTGCGCGGCCTCGCGACGCAACTGAACACCGCGCGCGGCACCGTCGAACAGGCCTATACGATCCTCGTCGACGAGGGCTATCTGCAGATGCGCGGTGCGGCTGGCACGTTCGTATCGCCATCGCTGCCGCTGTCGATGACACGGCCGTCGCCCGCCCGCGCCGAACACGGCGACTTGCACCCCGCGCCGGGCCTGCCGGACGCCCTCGCCGCGCCGCCGCGCCCGCAGCCGATCGCCGTCGCGATGAGCGGCGAGCCGCGGCCGTTGCAGCCCGGCCTCCCCGCGCTCGACGCATTTCCGCGCAAGGTCTGGCATCGGCTCGTGTCGTCGCGTGCGCGCAGCAGCGAACGCGCGTTGCTGGGCTATCCGAATCCGGCCGGCTATCGGCCGCTGCGCGAACATATCGCGACGTACCTGACGCTGTCGCGCGGCGTCACCTGCGTGCCCGAACAGGTGTTCGTCACCGGCGGCTATCGAGCGACGCTCGAACTGGTGCTGCGCAGCCTCGCGCGGGCGAACGACCGTGTCTGGTTCGAGGATCCCGGTTATCTGCTCGCGCGCGGCTTCCTGTCCGAGACCGGCGTGCAGCTCGTGCCGGTGCCGGTGGACGCCGAAGGGATCGACGTCGCGCGCGGGATGCAGCTGGACGCTCGAGCACGCTTCGCGTTGGTCACGCCGTCGCATCAGAGCCCGCTCGGGCATACGTTGTCGCTGGCGCGTCGCATCGCGTTGCTCGACTGGGCAGAAAAGACGTCGGGCTGGATCGTCGAGGACGACTACGACAGCGAATTCCGCTATCTCGGCCGCCCGCTGCCCGCGCTGAAAAGTCTCGACCGGCGCGATCGCGTGATCTATTGCAGCACCTTCAGCAAGGCGATGTATCCGGGTTTGCGGCTCGCGTACGCGGTCGTGCCGGAGCGTGCGGTGGAACGCGTCGAGCGCGTCGCGTGCAGCATGAACGCCGGTTCGCCCACGCTGCTGCAGGCTGCGCTCGCCGATTTCATCGAACAGGGCCACTTCGCCCGCCATCTGAAGCGCATGCGCGCGCTGTACGGCGAGCGTCGCACGCTGATCGTCGACGCATTGCGGCACGCGTTCGGCGAGCGGCTGATCGTCGAATCGCCGGTGGGCGGCATCCAGTTCGCGGTGCGATTCACCGACGGGCCCGACGGACCGGTCGACGACGTCGCCGTCGCCGCGCGCGCGGCCGACGCGGGGCTTGCCGTTCTGCCGCTGTCGATCTGGTATACGAACAGCCACACGCCGCAAACGCCGCGCGGCCTCGTCATCGGGTTCGCGAACATCGCCGACGCGCAGGACGCGCAACGTCACGCACGCACGCTGCGCGCGTGCGTCGATCGCTGACGCGCAGCCCGCGGCCGGCGTGCGATCACGCCGATTCACGTCGTGCGTGATTGGTGCCGAAGCGGCAACAGAGTGCGCACCTTGCCGGCTCTACTAGATCGAAAGACCCGCGATTACGATGGTTGCCACGCAAGCCGCGCGATGAATCGCCATCCGCGAGCCCATCGGCCCCGCTTCCACCGATCAGGAGAACCGATCATGACGCAACGTATCAACTACTTCCAGCAATCGCCCGAACTGACCAAGAAGCTCGTCGAGCTCGACGGTCTGCTTCAAAAGACGACGATCGACACACCGGTCTGCGAGCTCGTCGAAATTCGCGCGTCGCAGCTCAACGGCTGCGCGTTCTGCGTCGACATGCATGTGAAGACGGCGAGAATCCACGGCGAGCGCGAGCTGCGCATGCACCACGTCGCGATCTGGCGCGAGTCGACGCTGTTCTCCGCTCGCGAGCGGGCGGCACTCGAATGGACCGAAGCGCTCACGCAGCTTTCGTCGCATGGCATGCCGGACGATCTCTACGAGCGCGTACGCGGCCACTATTCGGAGAAGGAGCTGTCGGATCTGACCTTCCTCGTCGGTGCGATCAACAGCTGGAACCGGCTGAACGTCGCGTTCCGTATCGTGCCCGGGTCGTTCGACAAGATGTTCGGGCTCGACAAGGCCAACCTGGAGTAACGACATGAAACGCCTCGTCCTCGCGCTCGCGCCGCTTGCGCTGTCGTTGCTGTTGCCCAGTCAACCGGCCGCCGCCGCGCCGCAGGCCAGCGTGAAGCAACTGACCACGGAACCGTTGCCCGAGTATCCGGGCAAGGAAGCCGAGATGATCGTCGTCGACTATCCGCCCGGCAGCGTCGATCCCGTGCATCGTCACGACGCGCACGCCTTCGTGTACGTACTCGAAGGCAGTATCGTGATGGGCCTGAACGGCGGCAAGGAAGTCACGCTCCACGCCGGCGACACGTTCCACGAAGGCCCCGACGACGTGCATACGGTCGGACGGAATGCCAGCAGCACGAAGCCGGCGAAATTCATCGTGCTCCTGATCAAGAACAAGGGCGCGCCGGTGCTCACGCCGGTGAAATAGCGCGATCGTCGCCGCGGCCGACTACCGCCGGCCGCGCTCGACGGGTTCACATGCGTGCGTGCCGGCGCGGCACGCTGCACGTCGTGCCGCTATTCGACGTTGTCCGCCACGTCCGTCATCCGGATCATGTGCGGCTTGATGCCGTCGTCTTCCGCCGGCGCGGCCTCCTTCGGATGAATCAGCGCTTCGAGCCGCGCCTTCGTCGCGATGAACTCCGGCGTATTGACCTGCGAATAATCGCGCGGCCGCGGCACCGGCACCTCGATCAGTTCCTGCACGCCGCCCGGATTCGCCTTCAGCACCAGGATCCGGTCGGCCAGAAAGATCGCCTCGTCGAGATCGTGCGTGATGAACAGGATCGTCACGTCGATGTTGCGCCAGATGTCGAGCAGGTGCGTCTGCATCCTCGCGCGCGTCTGCGCGTCGAGCGCGCCGAACGGTTCGTCCATCAGCAGGATGCGCGGGCGGTTCGCGAGCGCGCGGGCAATCGCGACGCGCTGCTTCATGCCGCCCGACAACTGGTGCGGATACACGTCGGCGAAACGCGTCAGCCCGACGAGATCGAGCCACTGCAGCGCCTCGCGCTCCGCCACGCTGCTGCTGCTGCCGTTCATGCGCAGCCCGAACATCACGTTCTTCTTCACCGTGAGCCACGGAAACAGCGTATAGCCCTGGAACACCATCCCGCGATCGGCGCCCGGCCCGTCCGCCGGCTTGCCGTCCAGCAGCACTTCGCCGCTCGTCTGCGCGTCGAGCCCGGCGAGGATCCGGATCAGCGTCGACTTGCCGCAGCCGGACGGGCCGATCACGCACACGAACTCGCGCCGGTGCGTGCGGAAACTGATGTCGTCGAGCGCGACGCACTCGCCCTGCGGCGTCGCGAAACGCTTGCCGACGTGCCGCACGTCGAGTATCACGTCGCGGGCCTTCAGTCGCGCGAAGCGCTCGCGCACCGCGTCGGATTGAATCAGGTAATCGGGAACGGCTTGCGGGTTCTGCATGATGGCCTCTGCTGAAATCGGTCGATGGGTATGTGCGGCGCACGTCACGCCTTCAGCGTGCGGTCCCACGGAAAGAGCCGGCGCCCGAGCAGCGCGAGCACGATGTCGGTGCCGAGACCGATGATTCCGATCATCAGGATTGCCGCATACACGTTGTCGAAATGCTGGTAACGCGCCTGCTGGCTGATGTACCACGTGATGCCCGAGCTCGTGCCGACCAGTTCGGCGACGATCAGGTAGGTCCACGCCCAGCCGAGCAGGATCCGCTGATCGCGATACAGGTCCGGCAGCACGCCCGGAATCACGACGTGCGTGAGCAGCTTCAGCTTCTTCGTGCCGAGCGTCATCGCGGCCTCGAACAGCCCGTATTCGAGCTTGCGCGTGGTGTTCGCGATGATCAGCACCTGCTGGAACAGCGTACCGATCACGATGATCGCGATCTTCGGCGCGTCGTAGATGCCGAGAATCGCGACCATCAGCGCGCCGAACGCGGGCGCCGGCAGGTAGCGGAAGAACTCCAGGAACGGCTCCTGCAGCCGCGCGAGCGCACTGAAGGTGCCGCACACGATGCCGAGCGGCACGCCGATCGCCGACGAAATCACGAAGCCCCAGAAAATGATGCGGATGCTGTGCCACAGGCTTTCGTGCAGCCACATGCCGTCGCGCGACGCGGGCGGCGTCGTGAACGCCGTGTAGAACGCGCGCAACACCTGGTGCGGCGCCGGCAGGTAGACCGGGTTCGCGCGCTCCCCTTCGGGCACCGCCGCATGCTCGGCCCGCGCATGCGCGAGCTCGTCGTCGAACACGTCGCGGTCGATCTGCATGCCGGTCTGGAAATAGTCGACGCTGCCCGGATTCGTGATGCGCATCTGCGGATGCCAGACGAACGGTACGTAGCTGATCAAGCACCACACGGCGCACGGCAGCAGGAACGACGCCAGCCCGAGCGTCCATTTGCCGCGTGTCGTCAGCTCGCGCCGCACGGCGAGCCATCCGGTCGTGTTGCGGGTCGTTGTCATCGGAATCTCCCTCTCGTTTCGGGTGCAGGTCGCGCGGATGCAGCGCCATCGCGCGACCGTGCGTTCATTGCAATGCGCCGCTGGCCGCCTGCGCACGGTAAGCCCGCCAGCCGCCGAACCGTGTGATGTCCTGTGCATCGTCGAGCGCCGCGCTTTCGCACAGGAAGCCCTGCACCAGCGAGCCGTCGGCGAGTGTCAGCGTGCCGATGCCGAGCGGCGCCGCGATCCCGGCGACGAAGCTGCCGTAGGCCTCGACCGGCATCTCCCAGACCTCGACCGCGATCGGCGCGCCACCGTCCGGCACGCGCACGAGGCCCGGTTTGGCGACGCCGCCGCTTGCGGCGGCGGACAGCGCATAGAGGCGATAGGCCGGCGCGGTCGTGGTCGCAGCGACGAAGCGCGCGCCGCGTTGCGTGAGCTGCCCGTTCAGCGGCTCTCCGCGAAGATGCGCGCCGACGACGGCCACCCGCACGACACCTGCAGCTGCGGCATGCGCCGGCGCCGCGGCCGCATGCGGCCGAACGTCGCCGACGCCGGCCGCGCCGTCGCCCCACGCGTGCGCGAGATCGAGCAGCCGCGCATCGTCGTGCGCGCGACCGACGAACGTGATCCCGAACGGCAAGCCCGCATGCGGTCCGGTCGCGCACGTGCCCGCGGGCACCGCGATCGCCGACAGGTCGAGCAGGTTCACGAAGTTCGTGTAGTAGCCGAAGCGTGAATTGATCGCGATCGGATCGGCTTCGAGCGCATCGACGGTCGCGGTCGTCGCCGACGTCGGCATCACGATCGCGTCGATGCCATCCCACGCGTGGGCCGCGTCGACGCGCAGCGCCGCAAGCCGGTCGAACGCGGCGAACGCATCGGCGGCGCTGAAGCGCGCCGCGCCGCCGACGATTTCGCGAATCACCGGATGCAGCGCGCCGGGCTCGCGCGCGGCGAACGCGCCGATCGCGGCAAGCCGCTCCGCGACCCACGGGCCTTCGTACAGCAGCCGCGCGGCGGCGAGGAACGGGCCGAAGTCGATCTCGACGACTCGCGCGCCGGTCGCGCGCAACCGCTCCAGCGCCGCGCCCCACGCCGCGCGGTACGAATCGTCGCCGAAGAATTCGAGCTGATCGGCACGCGGCGTGCCGAAACGCAATTGCGCAAGCGGGCGTGCCGGCTGCGCGCGCAACCCGTCCGCACCCAACAACGGCTGCCATGCGCGCCCGTACGGATCGCCTTCCGTCACGCCGTGCGCGGCGGCGAACACGATGCGTGCGTCGTCCGCCGAACGCGCGAACACCGACACGCAATCGAGCGACCGGCAGGCAGGCACCACGCCGAGCGTGCTCAGCACGCCCCGTGTCGGCTTCAGCCCGACGAGCCCGTGGAATGCGGCCGGCACGCGGCCGGAGCCCGCCGTGTCGGTGCCGAGCGAGAACGTCGCGACACCGAGCGCGACCGCCACGGCCGACCCCGAACTCGAGCCGCCCGACGCATAGCGCGGGTCAAGGGCGTTGCGGCAGGCACCGTAAGGCGAGCGCTGCCCCGACAGCCCGGTCGCGAACTGGTCGAGATTGGTCTTGCCGACGGGAATCGCACCGGCCGCGATCAGCCGCTCGACGACGGGCGCGCTGCGTGCCGGCGTGTACGCGTAGGCGGGGCAGCCCGCCGTCGTCGGGATGCCGGCCACGTCGATGTTGTCCTTGATCGCGAACGGCACGCCGTACAGCGGCAACGATGCGACGTCGCGTCCGGCCAGCGCGTCGGCATGCGCCATCATCTCGTCGCGCGTGAGCGGCCGGATCCACGCGTGGTGCGGGTCGCCCGCGTCGAAGTGCGCGGCGATCGCGTCGACGAGCGCATGCGGCGTCAGGGCCCCGGCCGCGTAGCGTGCGCGCAGCGCGGCAATCGAATGCAGCCCGGGCAGGATCGAACGTTCCGTCGTGCTCATGCGACCTCCTCGGCGGCGCCCGCCTTCATCACCATCAGCCGCTGGCCGGCCACCACCGCCGTGCCGGGTGCGCAATCGATGCTCTCGATCATGCCGTCTTCCATTGCCGTCACCGCCACCTCCATCTTCATCGACTCGACGATCGCGACGACCTGCCCTTCGGTCACGCGCTCGCCGGCTTCCACCAGCACCTTCCACACGCTGCCCGATACGTCTGCGGCGATCGCTCGCTGCGTATCGTCGAGCGTGCCCGCTACCTGGTCTGCCTGCGCGTCGCCCTGCTCCGCATCGCCGACGTATTCCGCATGGCCGGCCGCGCGCCAGCGCTCGCGCTCCGCGTCGAATGCGGCCTGCTGCGTCGCCTTGAACGCGGCGATCGAATCCGCTTCATCGCTCAGGAAGCGGTTGTATTCGCGCAGATCGAACACGGATTCCTCGATCTTCAGCGCCGCGCGGCCCGCGATGAAATCCTCACGCAGCGCACTCAGCTCGGCCTCGCCGACTTCGTAGAAGCGAATCTCGTCGAAGAAGCGCAGCAGCCACGGCTTGCCGGCTTCGAATTCCCGCGTGGTGCGGTGGCGATTCCACATCTGCACGGTGCGGCCGACGAACTGATAGCCGCCGGGCCCTTCCATCCCGTACACGCACAGATACGCGCCGCCGATACCCACCGCGTTCTCCGGCGTCCACGTGCGCGCGGGGTTGTACTTCGTCGTCACGAGCCGATGCCGCGGATCGATCGGCGTCGCGACGGGCGCGCCGAGGTAGACGTCGCCGAGGCCCATCACCAGATAGCGCGCGTCGAACACGATGCGCTTCACGTCGTCGATGCTCGCCAGGCCGTTGATGCGCCGGATGAACTCGATATTGCTCGGGCACCACGGCGCATCGGGCCGCACCGACTGCATGTAGCGCTCGATCGCGACGCGCGTCGACGGGTCGTCCCACGACAGCGGCAGATGCACGATGCGGTTCGGCACGCGCATGTCGGTCGCGTCGGGCAGTTCGCGCTCGGCGGCCTGCAGATGCGCGAGCAGCGCGTCAAGCGGCAGCGTCCGCGCGTCGAACTGCACCTGGAGCGAGCGGATGCCCGGCGTCAGATCGAGCATGCCGGGCAGCCGGTGCGCGTCGAGCCAGCACATCAGGGCATGCACGCGAAAGCGCAGGTTCAGGTCGAGCACGAGCGGCCCGTATTCGACGAGCACGTTGCGATCTCCGGAGCGCCGGTACACGACGCCGATGCCGCCGCCGGCCGACGGTTCGCGATGCAGCACGCAATCGTCGGATGAGGCGGATGAGCCGGATGCCCCGGATGCAGCCGCGGCAACGTCACGCGTCGACTGCACGACCGCGCGAGCCGGCATCCCCGACGCCGCGCCCGCGCGCACGAACTGCACGGTATCGCCCGGCCGCAACTGCCCGAGCTTCCACAGCTCGTCGCGCACGACCGTCACCGGGCATACGAAGCCGCCGAGGCTCGGCCCGTCCGGGCCGAGAATCACCGGCATGTCGCCGGTGAAATCGACGGCACCGATTGCATACGCGTTGTCGTGAATGTTCGACGGATGCAGCCCCGCCTCGCCGCCGTCCGCACGCGCCCATTGCGGCTTCGGGCCGATCAGCCGTACGCCGGTGCGGCTGGAGTTGTAATGGACGGTCCACTGCGTGCCGTAAAGCATCGCGATGTCGTCCCGCGTGAAGAAATCCGGCGCACCATGCGGGCCGTCGAGCACGCCGAGCGTCCACGCATGCGTCAGCGCGGGAACGTCGGCGGCAGCCAGCGTCGCGCCCGCGTCGCCGCGCCCGGCGTCCGCATGCAGATGCAGCACGTCGCCCTTGCGCAGCGCGCGGCCCGCGTGCCCGCCGAACTGGCCGAGCGTGAAGGTCGCCTTGCTGCCGAGATAGTCGGGCACCTGCAGCCCGCCCTTGACCGCGAGACACGCACGCACGCCCGCGCCCGTCACGCCGCCCAGCTTGAGAATCGCGCCCGCTCGTGCGCGCACGACCTGCCAGAACGGCACGGGTTCGCCGTCGAGCGTGGCCGCGAGCGGCGCACCGCCGAGCACGAACAGCGTCGCCGTGTTGAAGCGCAGCGTCGCGCCGACCATCGTGAATTCCAGCCCGGCCGCGTCGCGCGCGTTGCCGAGCAGCGCGTTCGCGAGATCGAACGCGCGATCGTCCATCGGGCCTGACGGCGGCACGCCGACGCTCCAGTAGCCGACACGCCCGGGCGCTTGCTGCACGGTAGTCTGCACGCCGCCGTCGAGCACGTCGATCGTGTGCGGAGCGAACGCGAAGCGCGACAGGAAGGCCGTCGTCGGCGCGCCGCGCGCGAACGTGTCGGAGCCGACGACGGCGCGCAGATAGTCGAGGTTGGTCTCGATCCCGTACAGGCCGGTATGGTCGAGCGCGGCACGCAGCGCGGCCAGCGCGTCGCGCCGCGTGTCGCCGCGCACGATCAGCTTTGCGAGCAGCGGATCGTAATGCGCGCTGATCTCCGTGCCCGCGTCGATCCAGCCGTCTACCCGCACGTTCGCGGGAAACGACACGTGCGTGAGCAGCCCGGCGCTCGGCTGGAACTGCTTGTTGGGATCCTCCGCATAGAGCCGCACCTGGATGCTCGCGCCGCGCGGCGCGACCGCAAGCGTGTCGAGCGGCGGCAAGTCGCCTTCGGCCTGCAAAATCATCCATTCGACGAGATCGACGCCCGTCACTTCCTCGGTCACGCAATGTTCCACCTGCAGCCGCGTGTTCACCTCGAGGAAATAGAACCGCCGTTCGGTCGCGTCGAACACGAATTCGACCGTTCCGGCCGACGCGTAGCCCACCGCGCGCGCGAGCCGCACCGCGCTCGCGTGCAGTGCATCGCGCTCGGCGTCGGTCAGGTCGGGCGCCGGCGTTTCCTCGATCACCTTCTGGTTGCGGCGCTGCACCGAGCAATCGCGTTCGCCGAGCGCGATCGCGCCGCCGCGGCCGTCGCCGAAGATCTGCACTTCGATGTGCCGCGCGTGTTCGACGAACTTCTCGAGATAGACGCCCGCATGCGCGAAGTTCGCGGCGCCGAGCCGCACGACGGATTCGAACGCCGCGCCGAGCTGCGCGGCATCGCGGCACAGCGACATGCCGATGCCGCCGCCGCCCGCTGTGCTCTTCAGCATCACCGGATAGCCGATCGCGTCGGCTTCGGCGAGCGCCGTCGCGACATCGTCGAGCAGGCCGGTGCCGGGCAACAGCGCGACACCATGCGCGGCTGCGAGTTCGCGCGCGGTGTGCTTGAGGCCGAACGCGCGCATGTGATCGCCACTCGGCCCGATGAAGCGCAGGCCCGCCGCTTCGCACGCGTCGGCAAAACCCGCGTGCTCGGACAGGAAGCCGTAACCGGGGTGCACGGCCTGCGCGCCGGTCTCGCGCGCGGCGGCGAGGATCGCCGCGACGTTCAGATAGCTGTCGGCCGCCGGTGCGGGGCCGACGCGCACGGCTTCGTCGGCGAGCGCGACGTGGCGCGCGTCGCGGTCGGCATCCGAATAGATCGCGACCGACGCGATGCCGAGACGCTTGAGCGTGCGGATCACGCGGCACGCGATTTCGCCGCGGTTCGCGACGAGCACTTTGACGAATCTCATGTTGCCTCCCGCCGGGCCGCCCCAAGGGGCGTAGCGGGGAATTCGCGGAGCATCGCTCCGCGCCCGCGCAGCCGGCCGGCTCTGCAAAGCCGGCCGTGGACGGTAACCGCCCCCTCGGGGGGCAGCGAACGTGTCGGCCCGGAGTAGCGCTTCAGCACGTACTCCGGCCCCATGCAAAGCAAGTGAGCGTGGGCGCAGTTCATTCGGCCTCCCACACAGTGAGGCGCACGGGCGTCGGGTTGTAGCCGTTGCACGGATTGTTGAGTTGCGGGCAGTTCGAGATCAGCACCGTAACGTCCATTTCCGCGCGCATCTCGACGTACTTGCCGGGCGCGGAAATCCCGTCCTCGAACGTGAGGCCGCCGAGCGGCGTAACGGGCACGTTCATGAAGAAGTTGACGTTGCCGACCAGGTCGCGCTTGGTGAGCCGCGCGCCGGCGCCGCACGTGCAGTGCGCGATCGCGTTGAGGAAGCTGTCGCGGCAGTTGTGCATGTAACGCTTGTCGAGCGCATAGCGCACCGTGTTGCTCTCGGCCGCGCATGCACCGCCGAGCGTGTCGTGGCGGCCGCACGTATCCGCGACGATCGTCGCCATCGGGTTGCCGCGGCTCGACATCAGCACGCTGCCCGCGCTCAGATACAGGTTGCGCTGCGCGCGGATCGTGTCCTGCGCGCTGTAGCGCTCCTCGGGGTCGTCGGTGCTGTAGAACAGCGTATCGACGGCCTGGTTGCCTTCGAGGTCGAGAATGCGGAAGGTCTGCCCGCGCTTCAGGCCGTGCAGCCACGGGTCGCCCGCGTTGAGCGTGATGTCGTAGATCGCGTCGCGCGGGTCGAGACGGCTTTCGATGATCGGCATGGTCTCGCTCCTCATGCGAACAGACGGTCGGTGTTGGCGAAGCCGCGCGTGTTCTCCGCGCATGCGCGCCGGCACGGGTCGTCTTCGGGCGCCGCGCCATCGGCCGGATACGCGCGATACGCGATCAGCTTCACGGCTTTCGGCGCATAGTCGGGGCGCGGGTCCAGCGGATGCGGCGCGGTCGAGAACGCCGCGAGCGTATTCATCTCGAAGCGCAGGTCGAACGCGCTGCCGGCCGGCGAATGTCCGGCGACGAAATCGAGCGCGCCGTCGTCGCGCGTGGCCAGCTTGCTGAAGAAGTTGACGTTCGCGGCAAGATCGCGCGCCGACAGCCCGTATTTCGCGAGCTCGAGCACGAGGCTGTCGCGGCCGTTGCGGATCATCGCGTTGCGATCGGCCTGATACGACGACGTGCCGTACTTGTGCGCGAACAGCCGCGCATCGCCGACGCCGCCGAGCGGATCGTGCCAGCCGAGCGTGTCGGCCGTGATCGACGCGATCACGCGCCCCATGTCCGTATACAGCGCATGGCCGCGCGTGAGATGCGCGGTGTGCTGCGCCTTCAGCGTGTCGGCCATGTTGTAGCGTTCGAGCAGGTCTTCCTGGCGATGGAAGACGGCGGACAGGTTCGCGCCGCCGTCGACATCGACGATGCGCAGCGCGAGACCGCGGCGCAGGATGCCGGACCAGTGGGTTCCGGCGGGAATCAGCGTTTCCCACGCGACGTGTGGCGGCGGGGCAAGGACGGCTTGGGGGCTCGGCGACATGGCGGCTCCGGGGTTGGTTGGACAAAAGGCGTGAGAGGGCGACCGAACGACATCGCGACCTCCCGGGCTTTTATCCCTCCGTGGAGCCTCGCCGTTTCCTCGTATCGAGGCGAAGGCAAGACCGGATTGCTCTCGGACCAGGCATCGCGCGGCGCACGCCGCACGACCGGAACCCTAGCGATCCTGAAGATGATGCAAATTGCTTCGCACCTCTCGGGCATCGAATAAGCGAGTTGCGTGCCAGCCGCCGCTCAATGACCGCTCGGACCGCACGACGCGGCCCGGCCGCCCGACGCCGCGCGGCATCCGAAGCCCGCGCGCAGCCGCTTGCCCACGCAGCGGGCGCGCGGCGCACCATGCTCACGCCAGCGCGCACCGGCGCAGTGCGCATTGCGTGCTCGGCACGGCCCGATTCACGATGGCATGGGCATTGCTGAAAGCGGCGTACCACCACCCGATACCCGATCGTTCATGAACAAGCTCGACCTGCTGCGGCGCGCACTGAGCGCGCTGTTCGCCGCCCGCTTCATCGAACTTCAGCGCACCATGCGCCGCCGTTGAGTCGTGATCCCACGCGAAGCGACAAACGCCGTTGGCACGCTTCTCGCTCGGCATCACGCCGAGAGGTGCGGCGGCGTCGCATCTTAGGGGTGCTAGGGTTCCGGTTCATCGAACGTCTGGTCCGAGAGCAGCCCGGCGCGGGTTCGTCCGATCGCAAGAGCGGATGCACGCGTGCTACACGGCGGGACAAAAGCCCGGGAGATTGGCGATGGCAACGGCCGTCGCGCCTCTCCGTGGCCGCTTCGTTCGTTCCGCATCCGCAGGAACCGGTCACGCAGCCGGAACGTGTGCTCGCGCACGGTCCGTATCGACGATCCCGATCCCGGTCTCCTGGAGAACAACGATGACCCGTCCCGCCCCGGCGTTCCGCCGCCTGTCGTCCTTCCGTTTCATCCGTCATGCAGTCGGCGCCGCCGTCGCGGCTGCCGCGCTATGGGCGGCGCCTGCCGCGCAGGCTGCCGCGCCGCTGAAGATCGGCTACAGCGACTGGCCGGGCTGGGTCGCGTTCCAGGTCGCGCTCGACAAGGGCTGGTTCAAGGAGGCCGGCGTCGACGTCGATTTCGAATGGTTCGATTATTCGGCGTCGCTCGACGCGTTTTCCGCGGGCAAGCTGGATGCGGTCGCGGCGACCAACGGCGATGCGCTCGTGACGGGCGCATCCGGCGCGAAGAACGTGATGATCCTGCTGACCGACTATTCGGCCGGCAACGACATGATCGTCGCGAAGCCGCCGCTGCGCACCGTCGAGGCGCTGAAGGGCAAGAAGGTCGGCGTCGAGCTCGGCCTCGTCGATCACCTGCTGCTCGAAACCGCGCTGCAGAAGCACGGGCTCAAGGACGGCGACGTCACGCTCGTCAACGCGAAAACCAACGAGTTGCCGCAGGTGCTCGGTTCGTCGGCCGACATCGCTGCGGTGGCCGCATGGCAGCCGAACGCGGGCGAGGCGTTGAAGCGCGCGCCGGGCTCACGCGCGATCTTCACGTCGGCGGATGCGCCGGGGCTGATCTACGACGCGATCACCGTCGCGCCGGCGAGCCTCGCCGCGCGCCGCGCCGACTGGGCGAAGGTCGTCAAGGTCTGGTATCGCTGCGT
This sequence comes from Burkholderia latens, assembly GCF_902499045.1. Taxonomy (GTDB): domain Bacteria; phylum Pseudomonadota; class Gammaproteobacteria; order Burkholderiales; family Burkholderiaceae; genus Burkholderia; species Burkholderia latens. The sequence goes on from NZ_CABVPL010000005.1 coordinate 166,721, forward strand.
CGCGTACATCAACGATCCGAAGACGCAGGCCGACGCGGTCAAGATCATGTCGGCGCGCGTCGGGCTCGCGCCCGCGCAATACCTGCCGCTGCTGAAGGGCACGCACCTGCTCGACGAGGCGGCCGCGAAGCGTGCGTTCCGCAAGGGCGACGGGCTCGATTCGATCTACGGCTCGACGCGCAACGCGAATGCGTTCAACGTGCGCAACGCCGTGTACAAGCAGTCGCAGGACGTCGACGCGTATATCGATCCGCGGTTCGTCGACGCGCATTGACGGCAGCATGCCCGTTGGCGACGCGACGCGCGCGCCAGCGGGCGGGCAACACCGGGCCGGTCGCACGCTCGCCACGGCGTCCAATTGATCGCCGCGCAGGTTGCGCGGCCGGTGCGCCACGAACCGGCCGCGACGCAACCGCCGATCAACCAGCCGGTGCGGCGACGAAATCGCCCAGCGGAAGCGGCCGGTTCGCCACGTCGCATGCCTCGGCGCACGTCAGGCCAAGCGTCTGCAACGCATGACGGTGCGCGTCGCGACGTGCGTCGCGCTGTCCGTGCTGAGCGCGTGCGCGTCGCCGCCCGTGCACTTCCATACGCTCGCGGCGCCGCCGCCGCGCATCCCGGCTGGCTGATCGACATCCAGACCGTGCACGTCGCGGCGCCGGCGGACGGCAACCGGTTCGTCTTGTTGCGCGGCCCCGAGCGGGCCGACATCCTCGAACAGGAACGCTGGGCCGCGCCGCTCGGCGACGAAATGCGCGGCGGGCTGTCCACGCGCGTCGCATCCGAGCTGGACGCGATCGACGTTCACCGCATCGCTTACGCGGACCGCGCGCTCGTCTACCGGATCGCGGTGGACGTCCAGCGAATCGAATCGTGGCCGGCGTCGCACGTGCTGCTCGACGCGGCCTGGAGCGTCAGCGCCGGCGCCGGGACCGGACAACGGGCACTGACGTGCCGCAGCATCGTCCGGGCTGATGCATCGACGGGCTATGACGCGCTCGTCGATGCGCATCGCCGCGCGCTCGACGCGCTCTCGCAGGGTATCGCGGCCGGCATTCGCGCTACGGCTACACGCGCCGCGCCGCCCGCCGGATGTCGCGCGGGCGGACTCGACCAAGCGGTCGCAGGTTGCGCCGCGGGGCGCGGTACGACGGACGCGCCGGACGGTCCAGACGCGCCGGACGATTGAACGGGTGCAGCGGCAGCGCCGCGGGCCGGCTTGGGCGGCCGGTATCGCGGCCGCCTCGCCGCCTTACCGCGGCGCGTCGGCCGGTTCGACGACGGGCAGCGGCCGGCTCGCGATCTTCTCGGCTTCCGCGCGCTTGAGCCCGAGCGTCTGCAGCAGCGTGGCCGCGGTGCGTTCCGGAAAGTGCTCGCCGCTGAAGCCGAGCCGCGCGAGCACGTCGGCGGCCGGCGCGCCGGGCGCGACGAAATTGAGTTCCGCGGCGATCGCGGTGAGCACCGTGCCGCCGACGGACAGGAAACCGATGAACGGATCGGCAACCACGAAGCGCTGCGCGGCGATGCCGCGCTCGATGTCGCGCAACAGCCGCTGGCCGAGGCCGAGCGTCAGCACGCGCGCGGAAAACCCCTCGCGGATCAGGAAACGGCCCCACACCGGCTCGCGCCGTGCCCGATTCAGCGTATGCCGCACCGACACCGCGACGATCTCCGCCGGATCGGACAAGCCGCTCGCCAGGCGATCCAGCGAATCGGCGAATTCCTCGAATACGGTGTCCACGAGCGTCTCGTAGATCGCTTCCTTCGATTCGAAGTGGTTGTAGAACGACCCGAAGCCGACGTCCGCGGCCTCGGTGATTTCGTTGATGGCCACGCCTTCCATGCCTTTTTCGGCCATCAGCCTCAGCGCCGCCTCGAGCAGGCGGCCACGGGTCTCGCGCTTGCGCCGCGCACCGCGCGGCTCGCGCTCTTCGGCAACCGGCGCGGCGACGTCGGCGGTAACGGAAGGTTCGGCCGCCGCACGTTTCGGTGCGCGCCGTTTCAGAGGGTTCGACATGACAGATCCGGTTCTGATGTGCGTCGAAGTATAGATTCAAATGTCTACGTTGACAAAATCATCATCTATGACTTTAATGTCACCAATCACATCCCGTCGCGTGCCGCGGCCGCGATCGACAGACGAATGGAGACAAGGTGGAGACATTTGAAACGACGGGCGCGCACGCCGCAGGCGACGCGCCGCCATCCGATGCGAGCGGGCTGCCGGCGGCAACCGACATCCTGATCGTCGGCTTCGGGCCGGTCGGCGCCGCGCTCGCGAACCTGCTGGCATGCCACGGCGTGCAGGTCGTCGCGATCGACAAAGCGCCCGACATCTTCATGGCGCCGCGGGCCATCGCACTCGACAACGACGCGCTCCGCATCCTGCAGATGGCCGGCATCGACGAGCACGACTTCGACACGGTCGCGATTCCGTACGTCCGGATGCGCTCGCCGTTGCTCGGCGAATTCGGGCGGATCGACACGCTGGGCACCCTGGACGGTCATCCGAAACTCGTGACGTTTTACCAACCGGATCTGGAACGCTGCCTGCGCGAGCGACTGCGCGGCCGCGACAACGTGCACGTCGCGCTCGGCACGGCGCTCGAGGGCTTCGTCGAGGAGCCGGACGGCGTGATCGCCACGCTGAGCGACGCGCACGGGCAAACGCATACGGTACGCACGCGTTACCTCGTCGGCGCGGACGGCGCGAGCTCGCTCGTACGCCAGTTGATCGGCCAACAGTTCAACGGCAAGACTTACGCCGAAGACTGGCTCATCGTCGATGCGCGTCATGTGCCGCGGCCGATCGACCATGTCGAGTTCATTTGCGACCATCGCCGTCCGACGCCGCACATGGTCGCGCCGGGCGCGCGCGAACGCTGGGAGTTCATGCTCCGCCCCGGCGAGCATCGCGAGGAGATGGAGTCCGACGCGCGCATTCGTGAACTGCTCGCGCCGTGGGGCAACGTCGACGACATCGCCATCGAACGCAAGGCGGTCTACCGCTTCCATGCGCGCACGGTCGACGCATTCGGCAAGGGCCGCGTGTTTCTCGCGGGAGACGCCGCGCACATCACGCCGCCGTTCGTCGGCCAGGGGCTCGTCGCGGGGTTGCGCGACGCGGCCAATCTCGGCTGGAAACTCGCGTGGGTCGTCCTCGGCCGCGCCGATCCGCGCATCCTCGATACGTACGACGAGGAGCGCCGGCCGCATGCGCAGGCCATGATCCGGCTCGCGAAGTTCATGGGGCGCCTGGTGATGCCCCGCAACGCGGTGGTAGCGCTCGCGACGCACGGGCTGATGCGCGCGCTGCGGTGCGTGCCGGTGCTGCGCGCGCAATTCGACGAACTGCGCATCAAGCCGAAGAACGCGTTTCGCTCGGGACTGTTCGTGCGCGGCCGCTCCGGCGCAACCCTCGTACGCGGCGCCGCGCTTGCGCAGGGATGGCTCCGAGGCACCGACGGCGCGACACGGCTCAGCGACGACGTGCTCGGCAGCGGCTACACGCTGATCGGGTTCGGCTGCGACCCGCGCGCCGCGCTCACGCCCGATGCGGCGGCCGCGCTCGCGCATGCGGGCGGCACCATCGTGCAGATCGCGCATCGCGGTCAACGACTGCGTCCCGGCGGACGCGATTGCTGGGAAGACATCGACGGCACCTTCCTTCCCGGCATGGCGCCCGTCAGCTGGGTCGCCGTCGTGCGCCCCGACAAGACCGTCGTTCACGACGGACCGGCGGCAGACGTCAGCCGCATCGTGCACGACAGCCTGTGGCTGCTCGGTATGGCGCCGCGTGAGGCGCCGTCCGCCGCCGTATCCGCCATCCGACCCACCTGAACGCACTTCGCCATGAAACTGACCACAGCCCAGCCCGCGCGTCACCCGCATCCGACGACGAAAGCCGCCGCGCTCGCCTACCTGATGTTCGAACGTCCCGACCTCGACGAGGCCGAGCATTTTCTCAACGACTTCGGACTGCGAACCGCATTGCGCGAGCCCGACCTGCTGCTGTTGCGCGCCACGGACACGTCGGCCTTTTGCTACGTGGTTCGCCGCGCGCGCAAGCCGGCATTCATCGGCTTCGGGCTTGAGGTCGCCAGCCGCGCGGACCTCCACGCGCTGACCGGCGTGCCCGGCGCGTCCGTGATCGAACCGTCGGAATGGCCGGGCGGCGGCGAGCGGGTGCGGCTCGTCGATCCCGCGGGCTTTCGCGTCGATGCGGTGGCGGGCCTGACGCGCGTGCCGCCACTGCCGCACCGCGCCCCGCTCGCGTTCAATTCCGTGGAGGCGAAACCCCGCGTCAACGAGACCCAGCGGCCGCCCGCCGCGCCGCCGGAGATCGCGAGACTCGGTCATGTCGTACTCGAGATCGCCGACTTCCAGGCCACCTGCGCGTGGTACACGCGGCATTTCGGTTTCATCCCGAGCGATGTCCAGGTGCTGCCGGACGGCTCGCCGGCCGTCGCGTTCATGCGGCTCGACCGTGGCGACAAGCCGGCCGACCATCACACGCTCGCGCTCGCGCAGGGCTTCGTGTCGACCTACAGCCACAGTGCGTTCGAAGTGATCGATACCGATGCGCTCGGCATGGGGCAGCGGATGCTGCGCGACAGCGGCTGGACCCATGCGTGGGGCATCGGCCGGCACATTCTCGGCAGCCAGATCTTCGATTACTGGCAGGACCCGTGGGGCGCCAAGCACGAGCACTACTGCGATGGCGACCTGTTTACCGCGGACGTGCCGACGGGCATCCATCCGGTCAGCCGCGAAGCGATGGCGCAATGGGGCCCCGTCATGCCGCGCAGCTTCACGAAGCCGCGCTTCACGCCGGCCAGCGTGGCCGCGCTGTTGCGCAACCTGCGCCGCAGCCCCGATCTGACGGTGCGCAAGCTCGTCACGCTCGCGAAGCTGTTCGCCTGATTTCACCGTTCACCGATTCACGAGAGAGAATCCATGCCACTGCACGTCCTGCACTTCCGGCACCGCGATCGCGCCCAATGGGGCATCGTCGCCAACGGCGCCGTCACGCCGATTCCCGGCGAATTCGCCACCACGGCGAGCTTCCTCGCCGCCAACCCGGTCGAGCGGCTCGCGATGATCGACGGCCCGGCCATTCCCGAAGCGGACGTGCAGTGGCTGCCGCCCGTGACCGCCAACCAGCAATTCGTCTGCCAGGGCGCGAACTACCGGCAACACATGATCGAGTCGGGCATGGACCCGGACGCGAAGCGATTCAACATGATCTTCACGAAAGCGCCGAGCTGCATCGTCGCGGCCGACTCGCGCGTCGTGAAGCCGCGCCACGTGCGCTTTCTCGACTACGAGATCGAGCTCGGACTCGTGCTCAAGCGCGACATCACCCGTCATCAACCGGTGACGGACGCCAATCTGCACGAATACGTCGCGGGCATCGCGATCGTCAACGACTACTCCGCGCGCGACGTGCAGATCCCGCAGATGCAGTTTTACAAAGGCAAGAGCTACCGCACGTTCGGGCCGGTCGGTCCGTACCTGTGCCTGCTCGAGCGAAGCGATTTCCCGAAGCTGAAGACCCTCGAGCTGACGTTGTCCGTCAACGGCACGGTCCGTCAGCAGGATTCGACGGCGAATCTCGTGTACGGCCCGGCCGAAACGCTCACGGAACTGTCGGCCGTGCACGATCTCGGCGCCGGCGACCTGCTCGCCACCGGCACCCCGGCCGGTTGCGCGCTCAGCATCCCGTCGCCGGCCAAGCAGCGTGTCGTCGCGCTGTTTCCCGAGTCGCTCAAATGGAGAATGTTCATGAAGGTGCAGGCACAACGCACGCAATACCTGAAAGCCGGCGACATCGTCGAAGCGCGGATCGCGAGCCGCGACGGAACGCTCGACCTGGGCGTCCAGCGCAACGAGATCGTGGACGAAGCGGCATGAACGGCATCGCGACCCGCCACGACGTGGCCGCCATCGACGCGTGCGGCATGCCGCCCGACCTGCCGGCCAGCACCTACGAGATGATCCGCGCCGGCGCCGACATCGATCCGTCCGCACCGGCGTTGTCGTTCTTCGCCGACGCGCGCACGCACCGCGACGTGCGGCGCTGGACCTATCGCGAACTGCTGCGCGACATCACCCGCACCGCGAATCTGTTCGTGCGGCTCGGCGTGCGCCCCGACTCGGTGATCGCGTACGTGCTGCCCAATCTTCCCGAAACGCATTTCGTGATCTGGGGTGGCCAGGCCGCGGGCATCGTTTGCGCGATCAACCCGCTGCTCGACGCGCGCGCGATCGCCGACTTGCTGAACGCGTCGCGCGCGACCGTGCTCGTCACGCTCGGGCCGTGTCCGGGGTTCGATCTCTGGGAGAAAGTCTCGAGCATTGTCGACGACGTCGCATCGCTCGCCCATCTCGTGCAGGTCAATCCGGCGCGGCACGCGCCGGGCGGAGCACCGAACGCACCGGGCGAGTTGGCGGCGGCCGGCCCAGTCGGCGCGGCAATGCGGGCGGGCGACGGCCGGCCGCGCATCGCGCTTCACGACTTCGACACGGCGATCGCGCGCGAGCCGGGCACGGCGCTCGAGCGGCCCCGTCGGTTCGCGCCAGGCGACATGTCGTCGTTCTTCTGTACCGGCGGCACGACGGGGCTGCCGAAGATCGCAATGCGCAGTCACGGCAACGAAGTGGCGAACGCGTGGAGCGCCGCGCGATTTCTCGGCAACAGCATCGGCCCCGGCAAAACCATTTTCTGCGGGCTGCCGCTCTTTCACGTGAATGCGGCGATGGTAACGGGGCTGCTGCCGTTCTCGCGCGGCGCGCACGTCGTGCTGGGTACGCCGCAAGGCTACCGCGGGGAAGGCGTCGTCGGCCGTTTCTGGGAGATCGTCGCGCATCATCACATCAATTTCTTCAGTGCCGTGCCCACGTTGTACGCGGCGCTGCTCGACGTGCCCGTCGGCGATCATGCGATCGACTCGCTCGAATACGGCTTGTGCGGCGCGGCGCCAATGCCGGTCGAAGTATTGCGCGCGTTTCAGGAAAAGACCGGCATCCGCATTCTCGAAGGCTACGGCCTCACCGAGGCCACCTGCGTAAGCAGCGTCAATCCGCCACTCGGCGAGCGCCGCGCCGGATCGATCGGGCTGAGTTTGCCGCTGCAGGCAATGAAGGCCGTCGTGCTGGACGCCGCAGGCCGCTATCTGCGCGACTGCACCGCCGACGAGGAAGGCTTGATCGTCGTCGCCGGGCCAAACGTATTCGCCGGTTATACCGATGCGACGCTGAACCAGCACCTGTGGATCGATCTCGGCGACGGCAGACGCTGGCTCGACACCGGCGACCTCGGCCGCCAGGATGCCGACGGCTACTTCTGGCTGACGGGCCGCAGGAAGGACCTGATCATCCGAGGCGGCCACAACATCGATCCGGCGACCATCGAGCAGCCGCTGCATCGGCATCCGGCGGTGCAGCTCGCCGCAGCGATCGGCCGCCCCGACGCACACGCGGGTGAACTGCCGGTGGCCTACGTCCAGCTCAAGCACGGTGCACGGGCCTCCGAGCAGGAGCTGGAGGCGTTCGCGCGGCAACACATCGCCGAGCGCGCCGCGCAGCCAAGGCAGATTCGCATCGTCGATACGATTCCGCTCACCGGCGTCGGCAAGATCTTCAAGCCCGAACTCAAGCGCCGCGAAACCGGCGACGCATTGAGCGCCGCGCTCGCGGAAGGCGGCGTTGCCGGCGCATCGGTCGACGTCAGGACCGGCGGCTCGGGCGGCATGACGGTGGCGGTGACGCTGCGCGACGCGCAATTCGAGGCCGCGGCGCACGCCGTACTCGGGCGTTATCCGTTCACTTTCACGGTCGACGTCGAGCCGCGGGCGGACTGACGCGCACGGGGCATGCCGGCCCTGCAGGCCGGCAGCCGCCGGATCGCCCTTGTCCGTGCGCGCGAAAAATACATCGTTGTACGAATTATTCAGATGAAACACGAGTCGATGTGCCGGCCATCCGCGCCTCGGTATGGGCGCGGCCCGGCTGTCGATCGCGAAACCTGTCCATCGGACAAACAGGAGGAGACATGTGGAACGGCAAACGTACGACCCGCGCACTCGGGATGGCGGTCGGTATCGGCATCGGAATCGCGTCGTTCGTCGACGACGCACACGCGCAGGCGGCGGGCAGCGTGTCGCTCGGCGTCGGATGGCTGCACATCATGCCGCAAAGCAGCTCCGGCGAGCTGTTCGTACAGAGCGTGGCCGGCGCGCCCGTGAATCGCGCACTGCCCGACACGGGCGGCCACGTGGGGACGTCCGATGCGCTCAGCCTCATGGCGGAATACCAGTTCACCGATCACGTGGGGATAGCGTTCCTGGCCGGCACGCCGTTCACCAGCGACATGATCGGCGACCGGTCGATGGCCCGCTTCGGCGTGATCGGTCAGGCGAAGCCGCTCGCACCGGTGCTCGCGCTGCGGTATCACTTTCTCGCCGCCGACGCCCGGTTCCGGCCGTTCGTCGGCCTGGGCGTGAATTACACGTGGTACACCGACACGCACATCACCAACAAGCAGTTTCTCGACGGCTCGTGCGGCCCGGGCTGCACGACCCGATCGTCGCTGAGTGCGTCATGGAATCCGGCGTTCGAAGCCGGCTTCAATTTCGCGGTGAGCAAGCATCTCGGCGTCAACGTGTCGGCGATGTACATCCCGATGTCGACCACCCTGACCACCGACGCGAGAAGTGCGGCGGGAACACATGACGTGACGACACTGCGCCTGCATACGAATCCGCTCGTCACGCATCTGGATCTCGTCTATTCGTTCTAGCCAGCGCGGTTCACCGGCTGTTTCGCGCGGCGCGACGGTGCGCCGCGCCAGTCACGACCACCGCATGGACGACACACACGGCATGAAGCCCGCCCGCCTTACCCGGCCCCCAACGCCGGCTCGACACGCGCGAGCGTCTCATCGCCGCCGCGCGCGACTGCTTCATCGCGCGAGGCTTCACCGATACGACCGTCGAGCATATCGTCCAGCGTGCAGGCTACACGCGCGGCGTGTTCTATGCGAACTTCGGGCACAAGCGCGAACTGCTGATCGAAATCCTGCACCGCGACCGCCCGCAACTGCTGGCCACGATGCGGCCGGGCGCGCACGAGCTGTGGAGTTGCCGCGCCGCCCACGACGCGGACATTGCAGCCAAATGGAAAAGTTTCCCGCTGTGGGTCGAAGTGCACCTGCACCCGCTGCGCGATGCCGCGTTACGCGAGATCGTCGACGGGCTGCACGCGCAGCCGGTGCCGCGGGCAACGGCAAGCGGCGCGCCGGACGCCCCGCAGCAGCACATGCCGTCGTCGGGCGAATGGGCGGCACGGCTCGGCATCGCGCTGCTGGCTGCCGGTGCGCAGCACCGCGACGAGCCGGCGCAGGACACGGCGCTCGCCGCGCCGTCAACGCGGGCACCTGGGCTGTGAATCCAGCCGTGCCCGGTTCATTCTGCCCGGTGTTGACGTCGTCGCTCGAGCGCACGTGCGTGATGGTGCCGGCCTGAAAACCGTACAGCTTCACGGAAGCGCCGCCCTCGAATTGCGCGGCAGCCCAGCATCACTCCGTTTCGCCGTGCATCGTCGCGGCGACGGCATTGCGCAGCACGTCCGCGAGCTTCTGGTTCTCGTCGATGCGGGCCTGCTCGATTGCAACGTCCTTGTCGTTGCCGGTGCGCCGCGCCCATTCCTGGCGCTCCCGCGCGAAGATCATGCGTTCGTGAACGGCCCGGATCGCCGCCCATATCGCGTCTTCCGCTTTCCGGGCTTCCGCGTCGTCCAGCGAAAGCGACGAAAACGCGTGGCCGGTGTGGCACCGATATCGCAAAGGATGATCGTCGCGCATCCGCCACAGCACGCCGTTGCAACTCGGGCACGTGAGCGCGGTACGTTCGCCGACCGCATCGAGAAGCTGGGGCATCGCGAGGCCGCGCTCGGCAATCCGGGCCTCGCCGTCCAGGTCACGCAACTCCGCCATTTTCGCCTTCTCCTTCACTCGAGCGCCGTGGACCGCTGCATGAACGATCCGCGGCAGTTCGTCGGCCCGCGCGATTGCATCGGCCCCCGCCGCGGCAAGCGCGCTGCGCGGCATCGACGGCGCCTCGCACTCGTCCGGGTCCTGAACGATCCCGTAGCCGTTGCGCGCGCGGATCGCGGCCAGCCCGGCCGAGCCGTCATCGAGATCGCCGCTGAGCACCACGCCGACCGCCCCTGAGCCGTATTCCCGTGCCACCGACCGGAATAGCGGATCGGCAGCCGGGCGCGTGTAATTTTCGGCGGCGGTGTCGAGCAGGCCGAACCGGCCGGCACGCAAGACAAGGTGCCGATCCGGCGGCGCAACGTAAATCTGCCCGGCTTCCGGCAGTTCGCCATGGACGGCCTCGCTTGCATTCAGCGTGCCCCATTGTGTCAGCAGCTCCGGCAGCATCGTCCGATGCCGACCAATGTGCTGAACGATGCAAATCGGCACCGGCAGGTCCGCGCCCAACCCTGCCACCAATGTCCGGAGTACCGGCAGGCCGCCGCGGGACGACGCGATGACGACGATATCTCGATGGTCCATGGCACCTCCTTTACGAACAAGGTCGCAAGGTTGGTGCCCGCCGCTCCGTTCAGGCCCCCGCCTCCGTCACCGCGCGCCGCCCAATGCCGCAAGCAGCAAACCGAAATCGAGCGGCTTCGCGAGATGCGTGTCGAAGCCGGCGTCGGCAGCGGCCTGCACGTCGTCGTGGCGATTACGGCCGGTCAGCGCAACCGACTTGACGCCGGCCCAGCGCGGTTCGGCCTTGATCCGCCGAATCAGCTCGTAACCGTCCATGTCGGGAAGCCCGATGTCGGACACGACGGCGTCCACCGGCGCATCCGGCAGCAACTTCAACGCCGCGGCGCCGCTTTCCGCGGCCACGACTTCCGCCCCCGCCAGCTCCAGCAGCATTCGCAGCGACAGCGCCGTCTCCGAATCGTCCTCGACGAGCAGCACGCGCAGGCCGGCGATACTCCCGTCCGCGACGTCGCCGCCGCCCGACACCGCCCGCTCGTCGGCCACGGCGGGCAGCCATACGGTCATCGTCGTGCCGCGGCCCGGACCGTCCGACGCCGCCTCGATCCGGCCGCCGTGCATGTCGACGAGTTGCCGCACCAGCGCGAGCCCGATCCCGAGACCGCCGCGGGTCCGGTCGCGCGGCGACTGCCGGAACATGTCGAACACGTGCGGGAGCGTGTCGCCGTCGATGCCCTGGCCGTCGTCAATCACGTCGACGCGCAGCATCCGCCCTTCATGCGCGAGCCGCACGACGATCTGCCCGTGCGCCTGCGTGAACTTAAGCGCGTTGGACATCAGGTTCCAGAAAATCTGCTCGCAGCGCACCGGATCGGCGAGCGCGATGGCCGGTTCGGCCGGCAGCTCCGTTTTCAGCGTCAGTCCGCGCGCATGCGCGTCGGCCTCGCACGTATCGGCAATCGTACGCAACACGGCCGTCAGGTCGACGCGCGACACGTCGAGCGCAAGCTTGCCGGTCTGGATCCGCGACAGGTCGAGCAGGTCGTCGATGATCTGCGCCTGCGCGCGCACGGCCTGCCGAATCGAATCGGCGGCTTCGCGCACGGCCGGGATGTCGCGCGTCTCGGGCAGGCGCGGCAGCATTTCGGATTTGACGCCGATCAGGTTCAACGGATGCCGCAACTCGTGCGACAGCACCGCGATGAACTCGTCCTTCAACTGGCTCGAGCTCAGCGCCTGCTCGCGTGCGGCCTGCTCGCGCGCGAGCGCTTCGCGGTTCGCATCCTCGGCCTGCTTGCGTTGCGTCAGGTCGCGCACGATTTTCGCGAACCCGTTGAACGACGTATCCGAAATCGGCGTGACCACGCCGCTGCAGAAGATGCGGCGCCCGTCCTTGGTGCGGTGCCAGCGTTCGTCGTCCGCGCGCCCTTCGCGGGTCGCGACGTCGCGCTCGCGCGCCGGCACGAGCGCCTGCCGGTCGTTCGGCTCGTAGATCAGCTCCACGTCCTGGCCGATCATCTCTTCTTCCGTATAGCCGAAGATGCGCTCCGCACCGGCGTTCCAGCTGACGATCGAGCCGCGACTGTCCTGGATGATGATCGCGTAGTCCTTGGTCGACTGCGCGACGAGCCGCAGCCGCTGCTCGCCGGCGCGCGCCGCCTCTTCCGCGTGATGCCGGTCCGTGATGTCGATCAGCGTGATCACGGCGCCGTCGATGTGGTCGTCCGCGGTGCGATAAGGCAGCAGGCGCATCAGATACCACCGGCCGGCCTCGCTTTCGATCTCGCGTTCGATCAGGCGCAACGACTGGAACGACTGCCGGACATCGTCCGCGAGCGTCGGATAGCGCAGCGCGTGCGTGATGTGGAACAGCGAGCGTCCGAGGTCCGTATCGATCAGGTTGAAGATTGCCGTCGCATTCGGCGTGAACCGCTTGACGCGGATTTCCTTGTCGACGAACACGGTCGCGATTTCGCTCGACGCGATGATGTTGTGCAGGTCGTCGTTCGCCTTCGCCGTGTCCTCGATCCGCGCCTGCATTTCGGCGTTGGCTGTGGTCAGCTCCTCGTTGACCGACTGCAGCTCTTCCTTGCTGCTCTCCAGTTCCTCGCTCGTGGAGCGCAGTTCCTCGTTGATCGCCTGCAGTTCCTCGTTCGACGCCTTCAGCTCCTCGACCGACGTCTCGTACTGCTCGATGATCGTCGCCAGCTGCTCGCGGCTGTGCTGCAGCTCCTGTTCGAGCTGCGCGAGAACCGGATCCTGTCCGGTCGCCTCCGCCTGATCCTCCTCGGTCATGCGGCCGGCCACCTCGTCGAACACGATCAGCAGGAATTCCGCGTTTGCGACCTTGTCGTGAAACGGCCTGACCGTCATGTTGATCCACGACACGCGTTCCTCGTGCGTCCACTTGACGCGACGCGCCTCGACGCTCGTTCCCGTCTGCAGCGCGCGGAAAATGGCCGTGCGCAGATCCAGCCGCAGGTCGGGCAGCACCAGCGTCATGATGTTGCTCGACAGCTCGCCGCCGACATGTCGCAGGAATCGGCCTGCGTTGTCCGACAAATGAACGACGTTCGATTCCTTGTCGATGATGACGCTCGGCGGCGAATACGTTTCCAGCGCGCGCTGGTGAAGCTCCGAATAGGAGAAGTTGCGCTGCGCGGGGCTGGCCGGTATCCGCATCGGCGGTTGCGGCGCGGCGCGCTCGTCCGTGCCGCCGGTTTCGACCTGGAACAGCGGCGGGAAACCCGTGGCCGGCTTCACGCGGTGCGTGACGACGCGCGCCTGGTAGACCCGGCGCTTCTTGTCGACGACCGTAAACAGATCGTCAGCCGCGTCGGCCGATTCCGCGGTGCCGAGGAACAGGTAGCCGTTCGGGCGCAGCGCGAAATGGAACAGTTCGAGGATTTGCCGCTGCACCGCGCGCTCCAGATAAATCAGCACGTTGCGGCATGAAATCAGGTCGAGATGCGAGAACGGCGGGTCGCGCAGCAAGCTGTGCGCGGCGAACAGAATGCGCTCGCGCACGGCCTTCGTGATCACGTAGTGCGCGCCCTCGCGCGTGAAGTAGCGTTGCAGCAGCGGCGCGGGAACGTCGCTTGCGATCGACAACGGGTACGAGCCCGTGCGCGCCCGGACGATCGCCGCTTCGTCGATATCGGTCGCGAATACCTGGATCGCCTGGCTCGACATCGCCGCCTCGCGCGCCCGCGCCAGCAACAGCGAAATCGAGTACGCCTCTTCGCCGGTCGCGCATCCGGCCACCCACACACGCACCTGCTCCTCCGCGGATTCCGGCGCGAACAACCGGGCGATCACTTCGCGTTCGAGGAAGTCGAAGGCCTCGCGATCGCGGAAGAACTGCGTGACGCCGATCAGCATGTCGGCCAGCAACGCGTTCGCTTCGTCCGGCGCGGTGCGCAGGAAATCGCGGTACGACAGCAGGTCGCGCTGGCCGTTCACCTGCATGCGCCGCTCGATGCGACGCAGTACCGTCGCGCGCTTGTAGAGCCGGAAGTCGTGACCGGTGCGGACCCGCAGATGCATCAGGATGTCCGACAGCGCTCGTTCGGGATCGTTGGCGCCCGGCCGGTCCATGTTCTGATGCATGTGCGCCAGTTCGAGGCTCTGCTGTTCGATACGCCGCGCGTTCGCCCACAGGTCCAGCAGCTTCTGCGGCATGTCGGCGGCCGGCAGCACGATATCGACGTGAGCGGTCGAGATCGCGTGCTGCGGCATCTCCGCGTATTCGGCGTCGTCCGGCGTCTGCGCGAGCGTGATGCCGCCTGCCTCCTTGATGCGGCTCAGGCCGGCCGCGCCGTCCGAACCGGTGCCGGACAACACGACGCCGATCGCCCGCACATCATGGGCGTCTGCCAGCGTCCGGAAAAAGTGGTCGATCGCGACCGGCGCACCCGCGTGCGATTCTTGCGCGCTGCAGCGCAGGCAGCTGTCGGACATCTCGAGCTGCATGCCGGGCGCGATCACGTAGATATGGTTTTTCTCGATCGGCACCGTGCCCATCACCTGCTGTACCGGCATGCCGGTTACACGCTGCAGGACGGCGTCCATGTGGCTGACCTGCTCCGGCGCGAGATGCACAATGACGACGAACGCCATGTCCATGTCGGTCGGCGCGCTCTCGAAGAAGGTCTGCAAGGCCGTCGTGCCGCCCGCGGATGCGCCGATGCCCACGACCGGAAACTGCAGATCGCTCTTCAACGTGGTGGACGAGGGAGGCCGCTCCTGCTGCGTAGGCTCTTGCCGTGCCATTGATTTTCTCCTGAGTGTCTGGCGGGACGTCGTCTGTCGGGCGCCGGGCGGTGGCGCGTCGCAGCGGCCGGCGGCGCGTCCGTCGCGAGCCGGGCCGGTTCTTGGTCGTGCACTGTATCAAGGGTGACGGCCGTTCGGCGTGGCCGGTCGCATCCGTCATTTCGCGGGCATCTCGCGAACGGCGCCACGTCGGCACCGTCGCTGAAGCCGCGGTGGCTCGATCGTCCCTCCCTGGATACAGCCGGCTCGAGATCCCGCTCGCGATACCGTTCCTGTGCGCTGGTGCGCATTGTACGCGGTGGCAGGCAGCAATCCGAGCGATGCACGCCGTTCTTCTGTTGTACTCCGGCGCGCGCCCGGATGCATACCGGAAACACGTGGGGACATACCGGGCGCCCGCCATCTTCGCGCCCTTCCCGACTCGCCAACCATCACGATTCCATCGAAGCAATCGATGACCGGCGACAGATAGACTTTACCGGCCGAAATCTGGAACTCGGTGATGTCTGTGAGCCACTTTTCATTCGGCGCTGCAGCCCGGAAGTCCCGGTTGACAAGGTTCTCTGGAGCCGGACCTATTTCTCCGGCGTAGGGCCGTATCGACGTCGCCTCGTTGTAGCTGCGCTTAGCTGTTCCTGCTTCATCGCATGCAGCGTCTGCGCGTCGTCCCCGAGGATCCAGCGGAACACGTCGAAGTCGTGGATCAGCATGTCCTTGAAGATACCGCCCGAACTGCGGATATAGTCGACGGGCGGTGCGCCGGGGTCGCGGCTCGTGACGATCAGCATTTCCGGCGTCCCGATGTCGCCGCGCTCGACGCGCGCCTTCAGCTCGGCGAAGGTCGGATCGAAGCGGCGCTGGAAGCCGATCATGCAGGTCACGCCGCGGCGGCGCACGACCTCCGCGCATTCGCGTGAGCGCTCGACGGTCAGGTCGACCGGCTTCTCGCAGAACACGGCCTTGCCCGCGTTCGCCGCCGCGACGATCAGGTCCGCGTGCGTATCGGTGCTCGAAGCGATCACGACCGCCTTGACGGCCGCGTCGCCGAGCGCGCGCTCGATATCGGCGACTTGCGCACCGTGCACGTTCGCGAGCGCGTCGGCAGACGGCGCATGGCGGTCAATCACGTACTTGAGTTTCGCGCCGGGGTGCCGCGCGAGATTCGCCGCGTGGATCTTCCCGATTCTTCCCGCACCAAACAAAGCAAATTCGATCATGCCGTTCTCCTTGATTCCGTGGTGTTCCGACTGCGGGGCACGCACCTTTCGCACCGACAATCCGTGCCGCCGCGACGACGCTCAGCGACCCGCCAGTTCCCCGCGCACGTAGTCGATGCTCGCGCGCAACCGGTCCTCGATGTCGCCGGCTTCGGCGATTTCGCTCGCGAACGGCTCGAACGACAACGCGCCGCGGTAGCCGCGCGCGAGCAGTTCGCGCAGTTGCCGGACGTTGCCGAGCCGGTCCGCGCCGCCGACCAGCACGCGGTGGCCGTCGCGCATCCGCTCGATTGGCAGGTCGGCTTCCTCGACGCCCGAGAGGTGCACGAGGCCCGTCAGGTTCGGGAAGAAGATGTCCTCGCCGGCGAGGTGATGATGGAACGTGTCGTGCACGAGCCGGAACACCGGCTCGCCTGCGGCCGCGTAGATGCCCTTCACCGCGTCCGACTTGCGGCGCAGCGCGCACTCTTCGAAGCCGAGCGGCTCGATGAAGCCGAGCAGGCCGCGGGCTTCGAGGATCGGCTTCAGCGCCTTCAGTGCGGTCACGAGATCCGCATGGCGGGCGTCCGCGCTGCGCGTGTCGCCGCGGCTGTTGGTCGGGCACAGCACCAGCGCGCGTGCGCCGCATTGCGACGCGTAGTCGGCCAGCACGGTCGCCTCGTCCGCGCGCTCGGCGTTCCACTGCTCGAAGCGCTGCAGCGCGTTGATCGTCAGGATCGTCACGCCGCCGGCTTCGGCCGTCGCGCGGACGGCGGCGGCCGGCGTGCCGTCGGCGATCTCGACGCCGTCGAGATCGTTGCGGATCTCGATCGTACCGACGCCGAGACGCCGGCACAGCGCGACGTAGCGGTCGAGCGGCAAGCGCGGCGCGCTCATCCGGTTCAGCGAAAAGTGGAAGGCTTGCGTCATCGTTCTGTCCTTGGGGCTTGGGTGGGGCGGGTCCGAATCAGGTGCCGGCGCGCGCGGCGAGTGCTTGCCACGTGTCGCGCAGCCAGTGCGCGCACGCGACGTTGTTGTCGAAGATCGAGTAGCGTGCGCCGCCGCCGTAGTCGGGAAACGGGATGAACTCGCAACTGATCTGCTCGAGTCGTGCCGGGTGCGCATGAGCGGGAGCGCGAACCTGCGTCTGCGCTAGCAGCAACTGGCGCAGTGCGGCTTTCCACGTGTCGAGCGCATCCGCGCGCCATTGGCCGTGATAGGCGCCCGGTGCGGGTGCGACGAACGGGTACTGGATGCCGCGGCCGGGCCGGCCGTCCGCGCGGCGCAGCCAGCGGTTGACGGGGTTGTCCGGGCTCACGCTGCGCGCATGCGCATGCCGGACCCAGCCGCGCGCGATCCAGTCGGCGTAGATCGCGGCGGGTGAAGCGGGGTCGAGCATCGCGCGGCCACCGTCGGCCGATTCGCGCAGGCCCGACGCGTCGAGTTCGGCGCGGTTGCCGATCTTGAACAGCAGGTGCGCATGATCGAGCGTGATCCGGAACGGCGCGCCGGCCTGCTCGACATGCCGCGCGACCCGCGCCACGCGCGCGAAATCCTCGCTCCACATGTCGACGTGCACTTCGAGGCTCGGCAGGCAGCCGACCGGATCGCCGCATTCATAGGCGCGCAGGTAGAAATCGGCGACCTCGCGATCGGACAGCGGATGGCCGTCCGCGTGATGCGCGAACAGCTGGCAGTTGAGCACCGTGCTGCCGAAGCGTGCGCCTGCCGCGACGATCTCGGCGACATGCGCTTCGTCGCGGCCCGCGCGCCAGATGCCGCCGATCACGCGAATCGGCAGCGCGTGGCGCTCGACCAGCGCGAAATACGGCGACAGGTCCTCGCCGCGCGCCGGGTTCTTTTCGATGTAATCGAACACGCCGGCGGCGGCGACCCGCCGGAAGCGCTCGGCGGGCGTGGGCGGCGGCAGCCCGTCGTGTTCGAGCACGCCGTCGAGGTTCACGCCGATGAGGATCGGTTCGGCCATCGTCTCCTGTCCGTTGTCGTTCGTGGATGGCTGATCAATGTACGGATGCGCGGCACGCGCCGCATGACAAACGTTGGCGAAAAATCGCCAACGCGACGGTCGATTTTTTCGCCGCGAGCACGCGGCCCGCCGCGCGGCGCGATTCACGGCCGCAGGTACGCGCTCGTCCTCACGTTCGCCGGACAGAACACGCGGAATTCGACCGGGTCGTCCGGCGGCGGCTGTTCGACGATGCCGCACGCATGCAGCACGTGCTGCAGCGCGGAAATCGCCTGCCCGTCCGGATCCTGATCGATCGCGAGATCCATCGCGCCGGCTTCGATGAAGGTACGGTGCTGGTCGATCATCTCGTGGCCGATCCACACCACGCGCCCGATCGCGCCGGCCTTGCGCAGCGCCGCTTCGATGCCGGCCGAACCGGCGCCGCTGTTGTAGATCGCGACCACGTCGTCGTGCGCCTGCAGCGCCTTCGACACCGCGCGGTAGCAGCGGTCGTCCTGGTCGAGCGTCTCGATCGGTTCATCGTCGCAGCGCACGGCGGCGAACGCGTCGGCGAGCTGGTCGCGGCAGCCGGCCATCCGGTCGGCGTGCGCGCGGTAGCCCATCCGCCCGCCAAGCAGCAGCACGCGGCCGGCGCGCGCGGCGAGGCGGCCGATGTAGTAGCCGGCCGTGCGCCCCGCGCGATAGTTGTCGATGCCGGCGAAGTGCGCGCGGTCGATGCCGCCGATGTCGGTGACCATCGTGACGACGGTCTCGCCCCGCGCGATCGCGCCGGCCAGCGCGTCGCGTATGCGGGCCGTGTCGTGCGCGGTGACGATCAGCGCCGCGCGCCGGTAAGCGGGCCGCTCGATCAGCGCGGCGGCGCGCGCGTCGTCTGCGGCGGGCAGGATCGTCCGGTGCACGACCACGCGCCGGTCGAGCATCTGCAGCGAGCGCTGCAGCGCCTGCTGCAATCGTCGGAAGAACGGCGCGTCGGTGTCCGGCAGCAGTACGTCGACATGGATCAGCCCGTGCCGCGTGTCGGGCAGCTGGCGCGGCACGCCGAGTTGCCGCGCGGCCGCCACCACGCGTTCGCGTGCCTGCGCCGAGACGCTGCCGCGCTCGTTCAGCACGCGGTCGACGGTCGTCGTGCTGACGCCGGCGAGCGCGGCGATTTCGTCGAAGCGCGCGGTGCGCTTGCGCCAGCGCGGCCCGGATTCACCTGCCATGGTCGTCTCCATCGTGAGGGTCGCCATCGATCGCGTGGCGTTGTCGCAAACGCTAAAGCGATGGCGAAATTTCGTCAACGTTTCGATTGAGGCGGGGCGGCCGCTCGCCTAATTTCGCTCTTGTGGCAAAGCGCGTCCCGCGCACAAGGCACTCCAGGAGACAGACGTGACCCATATCGACGACCCGGCACGCGAGCACACGGCGGCGCGCCGTCAGGCATACCGAATGATTGGCGGCGCCGGCGAGCGCGCGCACGCGGCCGGGCTCGTCAACGCCGCGTGGTACCGCTGCGCGGTGCCGCGGCCGCTGATGAAGCAGCTGATGCAGCGCGACGATGCGCGTGCGATTCGCGACACGCTGATCTGGTATGCGGCGATTGCGATCAGCGGCGCGCTCGCGTGGCTGGCGTGGCGCGCGCACTCGGCGTGGGCGGTCCCCGCATTCTTCGTGTACGGCACGCTGTACTGCAGTCCGGCCGATTCGCGCTGGCACGAATGCGGGCACGGCACCGCGTTCCGCACGCGCTGGATGAACGACGTGCTGTACCAGGTCGCGTCGTTCCAGGTGTTCCGCCGCGCGACCGCATGGCGCTGGAGCCATGCGCGCCATCACACCGATACGCTGGTCGTCGGGCGAGATCCTGAAATCGCCGCGCCGAAGCCGACCGACTGGCTGTCGCTCGCGCTGAACGTCGTCGCGCTGAAGCACGTGGCCGGCGAGCTGCGCAAGATGATCGCGGTGTTGTTCACCGGCCGGCTCGATGACGAGGAGCGCACCTATGTGCCCGAATCGGAATGGCCGAAGGTCGTGCGCGAGTCGCGCCTCCATCTCGCGATCTACGCGCTCGTGACGGGAACGGCGCTCTACTGGCACACGCTCCTGCCGCTGCTCTACATCGGGCTGCCGAGCGTCTACGGCGCGTGGCTGTACCTGTATTTCGGCCTCACGCAGCACGCGGGCATGCCAGAGAACGTGCTCGATCACCGGCGCAATTGCCGGACCGTGATGATGAATCCGGTGTTCCGCTTCCTGTACTGGAACATGAACTATCACGTCGAGCACCACATGTTCCCGATGGTGCCGTTCCATGCGTTGCCGAAGCTGCACGAAGCCGTGAAGGCCGACATGCCGCCGCCGTACCGCAGCACGCTGGCGGCCTATGCGGAGATCGTACCGGCGCTGGTCCGGCAGACGCGCGACCCGTCCGATTACGTCGTGCGGCCGGTGCCGGACGCCGCGCGCGCCTAGCATATATCGAATATCTCAACGAAGGAGACCTACCCCATGACGCAATGGATCGACACCGGCGCGCTCGACGACATCGACGACGAAGACGTCGCGCGCTTCGATCACGCCGGCCGCACGTATGCGATTTATCGGATCGACGGCGAGGTCTACGCGAGCGACGGCCTGTGCACGCACGAGCAGGTGCATCTCGCGGACGGGCTCGTGATGGATCACGTGATCGAGTGCCCGAAGCACAACGGCCGCTTCGACGTGCGCGACGGCCGGCCGCTGTCGGCGCCCGCGTGCGAGAAGCTGCGCACGTACCGCGCGAAGATCGAGGACGGCCGCATCCTGATCGAGGTATGACGCGATGACCAGCGACCGGGTGATGGCGATCGTCGGCGCGGGCCATGCCGGCGGCCGCGCGGCGCAGGTGCTGCGCGCGTCCGGCTGGCGCGGGCGCATCGTGCTGATCGGCGCGGAGCCGCATCCGCCGTACGAGCGGCCGCCGTTGTCGAAGGGCGTGCTGACGGGCGAGCGCAGCGCGGTGCAATGCCGGTTGCGCGACGCCGACGCATGGACGGTCGACCGCATCGAGCGCATCGTTGCGACCGTCGAGCGTATCGATCCGCACGCACGCGAAGTGCGCATGTCCGGCGGACACGTGTTCGGCTACGACGCGCTGCTGCTGGCCACCGGCGGCCGTGCGCGCCGTCTGGCCATTCCGGGCGCGGCGCTCGACGGCGTAGTCGCGTTGCGCACGCTCGACGATGCGGCGGTACTCGGCGCGCGGCTCGTGCCCGACGCGCGGATCGTGCTGATCGGCGGCGGTTTCATCGGCCTCGAAGTCGCGGCGTCGGCGCGTCGGCGCGGCTGCCGCGTGACCGTGCTCGACGCGGCACCGCGACTGCTGGGCCGCGCTGTGCCGGAAGCCATCGCGACGCGCGTGCATGCGCTGCACGATGCGCAGGGCGTGGCGATTCGCCTGAACCGAAAGCCGATGGCGATCGAGCGGACCTGGGGTGGTGCGCTGGCCGTCGTGCTCGACGACGGCGACACGCTGCTCGCCGACACGGTCGTGGCCGGCATCGGCATCGAACCGGCCGATGAACTGGCGCGCGATGCGGGCCTCGCGGTCGAGCGCGGCATCGTCGTGAATGCGCAGCTCGAGACGTCGGCGCGCGGCATCTACGCGGCCGGCGACGTCGCGGTGTTTCCGAGCGCGTTATCGGGTCAGCCGGTTCGACAGGAGACCTGGCACGGCGCCGAGACGCAAGCGCACGTCGCCGCCCGGAACATGCTCGGTGCGGGCGAAGCGTATCGCGACACGCCGTGGTTCTGGTCGGATCAATACGATGCGCAGTTGCAGGTGGCCGGGGAGCCGGCGCTCGGTACGCAGTCGGTCGCACGCAGCCTTGGCGACGATGCGGAAATCCATTTCCATTTCGATGCGCTCGCGCGGCTCGTCGCGGCGAGCGGCTTCGGGCGGGCGGCGGGATTCGTGAAGGAAATGCGCGTGGCGAGGATGCTGGTCGAACGCGGGATCGACGTGACGCCGACGGCGGTCGCGAACATCGACGTGAAGCTGAAATCGCTCGTAGCCACAGCAGGTAATCGGTAGCGGCGCCCAGGAGAAGATGGGCCGGTCATGCGCTGCGGCCGTTGCCTCGGATGAAGGCCATCGTGTACGGGCGCGGTACCGCCCGGCATCGAGCCGAGCAACTGCATCTCTGCGTAGCATTAATCGCTGTCGCGCTTGCCCGGGATCCGAAGACAATGAAAGTTGTCACCGTTTTGGAAGTAAAGGTATCACTTCGCCGGTTCGCAGCCATCCAAGAGCAGCGAACTCTTGTGAATCAGCGAACTCTTGTGAATTCGAGATTTGATAGCCGCGCATTAAGGTTGTCACCGAGCGCGGCGCCGCGAGGACCGGTGTCAACTCCCCTTGCGGTGCCGGCACTAGCGGCCAAGCGTTGTGCAGAATCTGAGTTTCAGCGGGCTACCGCAGCATAGTGATAAAGGTTCTTTGCTTTACGACTCGATAACAGACGGCCACCATCCTGCACGAAGCGGGATGATCGGCTCCTCAACTGATCGGCAGCCCGCGTCGTACTCAAAATGCGGTCACCCGAGCACTGTCATCCCGCCGTGTATCGCGGTGCGCGGCGCTCAACGATCGGGGCATGGCCGAACTCCTTCCGATACGCCTTGCTGAAAGTACACGCCGACGGAAATCCGCACCGCACCGACACATCGCCAACGGAATCGTTGCCGCGGCGCAGCAGGGCCCGTGCATGCCGAAGGCGAATGCTTCGGTAGTAGTCGCGCGGCGACATACTCAAATATTCCTTGAACACGCGCTGAAACTGCCGCTCTGACAGCCCGACCAGCCGCGCGATCTCGGGAAACGAAAGCGGCTCCTCGACGTTGGCTTCCATCAGCTTCACCGCTTCGACCAGGTCGTCGCGCGTCGACTCGAGACGCGCACACACCGGCATCGGCTGCGATTCGTTCACGCCGCGCAGCCGGCTGACGACGAGATGCTTCGACACGTCGACGACGAGACGCGGACCGAAGTCGCTCGACATCAGCGTGAGCATCATGTCCATCGGCGCGATGCCGCCCGTACACGTGATCCGGTCCCGATCGATCACGAACAGCTCGTCCGTGATCTCGACATCGGGAAACTCGGCACGCAGCGCGTACAGGTCGGCCCAGTGAGCTGCGCACCGGTACCGGTCGAGCAGGCCAGCGGTCAGCAGCGCGTATGCGCCGCTGCACAGCGCGCCCATCACGATCCGGCGCGTCGCAAGCGCGCTCAGCGCGTGCCGCGTGCGCGCGTCGACCATCTCGCGGATCCGCGTACCGCCGCACACGATCATCACGTCGGGCAGCGGACCCGACACGTCGAGCGCGTGCGTGGGCCGCATCGCGATGCCGT
The DNA here is from genome assembly GCF_902499045.1 of Burkholderia latens. Lineage (GTDB taxonomy): Bacteria > Pseudomonadota > Gammaproteobacteria > Burkholderiales > Burkholderiaceae > Burkholderia > Burkholderia latens. The sequence goes on from NZ_CABVPL010000005.1 coordinate 190,069, forward strand.
TGCTGGCTTCGACAGGGTTGCCGTCGATGGAGAACACCGTCCAGCGATAGTGTTCGGTACGGTCGACGTAGTTCGCGACGCGCAGCGCTTCGATCGCGTGCGTCAACGCGATCATCGAATACGACGGCAGCGTCAGAAAGCCGAAATGGCGCGCACGCGAAGCGAGGAAAGCCGGGGCATCGAACACGGTGGCAATACCGGAAGGACGACGGGTCGACCGATGTCGGGCTGGGCGCGCCGATCCGGATCGGGAGCGGCGCGTGTCGGGACGACGGACCGCTACAGATCGAGCACGAGATCCGACGTGGGACGGCTGCAGCACATCAGGCGCAGCCCCTTGTCGATTTCTCGCTGACGGATACCGCCGTTGTGCTGCATGTCGACCGTGCCGTCGAGCACTGCCGTCTTGCAGGTGCCGCAAATGCCCTGGCTGCACGACGACGGCAGCGCGACGCCGGCCTTGCGCGCGGCCGACAGCACCGTCTCCGCACCGCTCATCGAAAAGATCTTGCCCGACTTCGCAAGGCGCACCGTATACGTACGGACGCCCGCCTCCGCCGCCTGTTGCGGCGCGTCGGCCGCATCCGCGGCAGGCTCGACCGTCTCGGCGAAGTTGAAGCTTTCCTGGTGATAGCGGACGGGATCATGACCGCCCTGCGCGAGCAGTGCCTGCGCGGCATTCATGTAGCCAGCCGGGCCGCACGTGAAGACTTCGCGGTCGCGATAGTCGGGAACGTGCCGTTGCAGCAGCTCGAGGCTGAGCCGGCCGGTCGGCCCGCGCCAGTCCGGCTCGGATCCCGTCGTTTCGCAGATGTGGATCACCTTGAGACGATCGGCTTCCGCGCTCAAACGCTCGAGTTCGTCGCGAAACACGATGTCGGCGGGCGTTCTCGCGCTGTGCACGAAGACGATGTCGCGATTCAGCCCGAGGTCGATCGCCGCTCTCGTCATCGACATCAGCGGCGTCACGCCCGAGCCGGCGGACAGGTAAAGCACCTTCGCGGCCCGCCCGGAGGACGGCGTGAAAATGCCGGACGGCCCGAATGCACTCAGCTCGACACCGGGCTTCATGTTCGCATGCAGCCAGCTCGACATCACGCCGCCGGGCGTGCGCTTGACCGTGATCGACAATGTGTATGGCCGCGTCGGCGGCGACGATACCGTATAGCAGCGGCTGACCGGCACGCCGTCGACGTCGGCCGACACCGTGATGAACTGGCCGGGCTCGAAGCTAAAGGGATGCCCGTCCTTCGCGCTGAACACGAAGGTACGGACGTCGTGCGTCTCGTCACGCACCCGACAGCACACCAGTGTCTTTTGGTCGCTGCTGTCCCACCGGACGTCCGCTCGTTCCCAGGTAGCGGGGTCCGAGAAACGATCGGATGCCGCGGTGGCCGGATCGGCCACGCGAAAGTTCTCTCTGACTTTCATGACGATACTCAGATGCCGTGAGCCTTCAGGCGCGCGTCGTACCAACGTGCGAACTGTTCGAGCGCGCCTTCCGTATACGTAGAGTACGGGCCCGGCACATAGGCGGGGTCCTGCGTCCCGCTATGCGTGATCCCGACGAGGTCGGCGTCCTGCCGGGTCGTGGCGACCCACACTTCGGTCAACGTCTTGACGTCGTAGTCGACGCCTTCGACCGCATCCGCATGCACGAGCCACACCGTGCGTACGACCGTCTTGTCCGGCGCGATCGGCAGGATGTACGCGACGACCGCGTGGTCGCTCATTACGTGCGTCCACGAGTGATGGGTCCACATATGCACGTCGCCGAGATCGCGGCGCGGCAAATCGCCGAGTAGCTTCGTGCACGCGACCCTGGTATCCATCGTCTGCGATTCGCAGGCGCCGGCGATGACAAGCCGCTGGGTGCGGAAATTGGTCTGGACGCTCTCGTCGACCGATTCGAACGCCTCGCAGATATAGCCGTCGTCTTCCCATTCCTTCTTGCGCGCGGCATTGTGGGCGAGATACGCGTCGTAGTCGCGTAGCGATTCCTCGCTCTGGCCGTCCGGGCAGAAGCCGAAGTCGTGCGCAAGGAACGATTGCGTGAGCTCCGGGTGCGTACCCCCGCAGTGATAGCACTCGCGATTGTTCTCCATCACGAGCTTCCAGTTACCGTTCTCGACGATGGTCATCTCGTGCGCGATCTTCGTGCGCTGCATCTCGTGCGGCGCGAATCGCGGCGCCATCACCGTCTCGAGCTTCGAGAAATCCTCCGGCGCTTCGTCGGCAAGGCAGACGAAAACGTGCGCGCCGACCACCTTCACGTGCACCGGGATCAGGCTGCGGCACTTTGTGTCGAAATCCTTGCCCATGTGTGTCGCGTGCTTCAGGCTGCCGTCCAGGTCGTATGTCCACTGGTGATACGGGCAAACCAGCATGCCGACGGTGGCCTTCGTCGCGCTCTTCATCAGGCGCGCGCCGCGGTGGCGGCACACGTTGCGATACGCGCGGATGTTCTCGTCGTCGTCGCGCACGATCAGGATGGACGACTTGCCGATATCGACCGCGTAGACGTCGCCCGGCTCCGGCACGTCGGCCGTCACCGCGACGAAGATCCAGAGCTTCTCGAAGAACACTTCGACGTCCGTCTCGAACACATCCTGCCGGCCGAGAAGCCCGGCCGGCAGCCCGTGCCCGGGCTTGCGGCTGTCAAGCAGTTCACGGTGGGTCTTGAGCGGAACGGCAGACATCGTATACCTCCAATGGGGTTGATTTTCGCTATGCTTTTTTCAAGCTTTGAGCGAAGTATTGGAGGGGCGATTTCACCCGTCAACGCGCTATATTTTCTCGTTCGCATTACTTTATGTTATGCAAGAACGCGCACGCCGCCGGCCCCTTGGTTAACCCGAATCCACGCGGTGGAAACGTGCGATTCAGTACGAGCCCGCATCGCAACATCGGCCCCTTGACCAGTACAATTTGGAGACACACGATTCGCCTCGGCCGCACGAAGAACAGACTCAAATGACGAAAGGAACAAAAGGATACCGGCGGATCGTGCCGTCGCTGACTGCACTGGTCGAATTCGAAGCGGTCGCCCGCCTCGGCAGCTTCACCCACGCGGCGGCCGAACTCGGCGTGACCCAGGCGGCGGTCAGCCGGCAAGTGCGCTTCCTCGAGGAAACGCTCGATGTACGCCTCTTCCATCGTCTACACCGCTCGATCTCGCTGACGAACGAAGGCGAAATGCTCTATCTCGCCGTCGCCGAATCGATGCAGCGAATCGCCGGCGCATTCGACCGTCTGTCGACGGGCGCCGACCAGCAGGAGCTCGTGCTCGCGTCGACCGCATCGTTCGCGCAGTTCCGCCTGCTTCCGAGGCTGCCCAAGCTCAAGCACCTGAACCCGTCACTGAAGCTGCGGCTGACGACCCAGATGTTTACCGCGGATCTCCGCCAAGTGGAAGTCGACGTCGCGGTGCGCTATGGCGACGGAAAGTGGGCGGACGGAACCTCCATCCTGCTGTTCGACGAGGAAGTGTTTCCGGTGTGCTCGGCCGCCTTCATCGAGGAAAACGGCATGCCGGCATCCGTCGAGGCGCTCGGCGCGCTTCCGCTGATCGAATCCGACTCGACGTCTGAAGGCTGGATGGGCTGGGAAGCGTGGTTCCGCTCGGTCGGCCACCGTCCGGCCAAGCTGAACTACGCGCTGCGCTGCAGCCTCTACACGGATGCGGTACAGGCAGCCCGATACGGGCAGGGTGTCGCGCTTGGCTGGAGCCGACTCGTGCACGACCTGCTGGCGACCGGTGAACTGGTCCGGATGCCGGTCGGATCGTGCAAGACGAGCGATGCCTATTTCGTCATCGTGCCTCACGGCCGTTCGTTGACGCCCACGGTCACGCAGTTGATCGACTGGTTACGCGAGGAACTTCCGGTTCAGTGACGCGACGCGCCGGTTCGATCGCTGTCCCGATTCGAACGGTATCGGCATGATGCCGCCTGGTTCTCCTTTTCCCTTTCTCCTGTCGAACGCGACGACGTCGCGGCCATCGTCAAGCGCCGTCCTTCGCATGACCTAAAGTAATGCGATCGTGAAAATATAGCGCGTTGACCGGCCTTGTCGGCGTTTCGATACTGACGTCAAAGGACCCCGCTGGCGCCCGGAGTGGCAAACGCGGCGGTGCCACGAGTCCGGACGGATCCATAACGACGAACTGGAGGAGCAATGTCAGCGGTGAGCACGCTTCATGTGGCGACAACGATGCAAACGAGCGGTATCGCCGGCGTTCCGGACGATCTGATCGAGCGCGTGCGCGCGTACCGCATCGAGCGGGTCCGGAATGAGCTCGTTCGGCGGAATTGCCCGGCCATCGTTCTTTACGACCCGGTCAACATCCGCTATGCGACGGATACGTCCAACATGCAGGTCTGGACCGGGCGCAACCCGACGCGCTACGTGATCGTGTTTGCACACGGGCCGGTCATCGGTTTCGAGTTCCACAACTGCGATCACGTGTGGAACGACAGCACAATCGACGTCGAGCTGCGCAGTGCCACCTGCTGGAACTACTTCAGCTCGGGCCCGGAATCAACGCGCAAGGCCCGGCAATGGGCGCGCGAAGTCGCCGACCTGCTGCGTCAGCACGCGCCGTCGGAGATGCGCATCGCAGTCGACAGGCTCGACCCTGAAGGCGTTTGTGCGCTTCAGGAGGAAGGCGTCCGCGTGGCGGACGGACAAGCGTTGATGGAACACGCGCGCGCCGTGAAATCCGCGGACGAACTGCAATTGATCAAGACCGCCGTCGACGTGTGCGAGCAAGGCATCCGGCGCATGCACAACGTGTTGACGCCGGGAATGAGCGAACAGGATCTCTGGGCCCACCTGCACTACGAGAATATCCGGCTCGGCGGGGAATGGATCGAAACGCGACTGCTCGCGTCGGGGCCGCGCACCAATCCGTGGATGCAGGAATGCAGCGCGCGGACCATGAAGCAGGGCGAGCTGATCGCGTTCGATACCGATCTCGTCGGCCCGTTCGGCTATTGCGCGGACATTTCCCGAACCTGGACGGTCGGCCACGTTCGCCCGACCGATGCCCAACGCCGGCTCTATGCCGCCGCGTACGCCCAGTTGACGACCAACATGGACCTGCTGCGCCCGGGCATGGCGTTCAGCGAGTTCGCCGAGCGTAGCTGGAAAATGCCGCACGCGTATCAAAAGAACCGCTACAGCTGCGTCGCGCACGGGATCGGCATGGTGGACGAGTATCCGTCCGTCGCGCACTGCATGGATTGGGACAGCGCCGGCTACGACGGCACGTTCGAGAGCGGGATGACGTTGTGCATCGAAAGCTATATCGGCGCGGAAGGCGGCGACGAAGGCGTCAAGCTCGAGCAGCAGGTGCTGCTCACGGAAACCGGGTGTGTGCCATTGTCGACGTTCCCGTTCGAAACGGACTGGCTTTAAGCAACGGCTTCCGAGCCGCGCGACCGCGTCGAATTCGACGAGCGCGATCACGTACGGAGTCAGACGACGACAGCATTCGTACAGGTCGATGGAGCGGCCCGGACTGCGTGTTATCGACCGATCTCGACGCCGGCATCGAGCCAGCCGCGCATCATGATGGCGACCTCGTCGCGCAGCCACTGGCGGAACAGCCGGTACTCCGGGCGCGAGTGCACGTTCCGGTGCGTGATCAGGTAATGATGGCGATCACGAAACACCAGGACATCCTGAACCGGCCGCACTAGCACGCCCGCTTCGATCTGCCGGTGCACGAGATGGTGCCAGCCCAGCAGCGTGCCCTCGCCGGCCTCGGCCTGCGCGACCAGCAGTCGGTAGTCGTTGCTTTCCAGATACTTGTTCGCGGCCAGTGTATCGGTGCCGTCGCTCTGCTGGAACCAATTGCGCCACACGCGCCAGTCGACGTGCTCGCACACCTGCGCACGGCCGAGCATCGACAGGTTCAGCGTCGGGCTCGACAGCAGGTCCAGCGGCTTCAGCGACCGACCATGAAAATGCCGCTCCTGAAACGACGGGCTGCACACCGGATAGACGATGTCGTGGAACAGCGGCTCGGCTTCGAACTCGGGCTCGCGCGGCGGGTTCTTCGTGATGATCACGTCGGGCTCGATAAGTCCGTCGAGCTCCATGAAATGCTCGGTGACGATCACGTGCAGCTGGATATCCGGAAACCGCTCGCGAAACGCGGGCAGCCGCGACGACAGCCACAGCGCGGAAAACGTGTGCGACACGCAGACCATCAGCGCGTGCTTGTCGGTCCGACGCACGGCCTCCGCCGCCTCGGCGATATTCATGATCGACAGATACGACGCGTTGTACAGGATACGCCCGGCATCCGTCAGTGCGATATGCCGGCCGGTGCGCTCGAACAGCGCGACGTCGAGCGAATCCTCGAGCTCCTTGATTTGCCGGCTGATCGCGGCCTGCGTCACGCACAGAACCTCGGCTGCCTGAGTGAAGCTCTCGTAGCGCGCCGCCGTCACGAAGCATCGCAGCGCGCGAAGCGACGGCATCTGCGCGAGGAGTCGGTCGGCAAACAACTGCTTCTTCAACATGGCTTCCACTCTCAAAACGGAGGTCGGACGCTGCGCCGGCGAACCGGTCGACGGCAGTCCCTCCGGCTGCCCGCCGGCAGTCTCGTCGCAAACCTTGCGATTATCTGATCTTGCAGCTTGCGAGTCGGTCGGGCGGCTGGCAAGAGCGGCTCAGCCGCCGCAACGGCGCCCCGCTGACGCCATTTTCGATCGATTGTGCACCGCATCGCTATTATCGAAAGCGATGATGAGCAGTGCAAGGCGGACGTCGGCGCCGCCCCCAACCCCGCGTCGGGCCGCGCACGCCCGAGCGCTGCGTGCGTGTACCCGCCACTTAGTCGAGCTTGAGCCAGGTCGTTTTCAGTTCGCAGTATTGGTCGTGCGCGTAGACTGATTTGTCGCGGCCGCCGAACCCCGACTGCTTGAAGCCGCCGAACGGCGTCGACAGGTCGCCTTCGCCGAAGCAGTTCACCGTGACCGTCCCCGCGCGAATCCGCGCGGCGACCTTGTGCGCGCTGTTCACGTTGTCGGTCCACAGCGACGCGGCGAGCCCGTAGCACGTATCGTTCGCGATCCGCACCGCGTCGTCGACGTCATCGTACTCGATGAAGCACACGACCGGCCCGAACACCTCGTCGCGCGCGATGCTCATCTCGGGCGTCACCTGGTCGAAGATCGTCGGTTCGACGAACCAGCCGCCGGTTTCCGCGAGAATTGCGTTCCCGCCGCACACCACGTGCGCGCCTTCCGCCTTCGCCTTCTCGATATGGCCGAGAACCTTCTCGTAATGCTTCTGCTCGATCAGCGCCCCGAGCTTCACGTCTGGGTCGAGCGGATCGCCGGTCTTCCAGCCGGCGAGCACGCCCTGAACCTTGTCCAGCAGTTCCGCCTTGCGGCTCGACGGCACCAGAATCCGCGAGCCGGCGCTGCAGTTCTCGCCCATGTTCCAGAACGCGGCCGCGACCGCCTGTTCCGCCACCGCGTCGAGGTTCGCGACGTCCGGCAGGATCACCTGCGGATTCTTGCCGCCGCATTCGAGCACGACGCGCTTCAGGTTCGTATCGGCCGAGTAGTGCAGGAAGCGCTTGCCGGTTGCGGTCGAGCCGGTGAACGCGACGAGATCGACGTCAGGATGGCGGCCGATCGCCTCGCCGGCCTCGCCGCCGAACCCGGTGACGACGCTGAACACGCCCGGCGGCACGCCGGCTTCCAGCGCGAGATCGGCGATGCGCAGCGTCGACAGCGACGTCTGCTCGGCCGGCTTCACGACCACGCTATTGCCCACCGACAGCGCGGGGCCGATTTTCCATGCGAGCATCAGTGCCGGGAAATTCCACGGCAGCACGGCGCCGACGACGCCGATCGGCTCGCGCGTGATCATGCTGACGACACCGGCGCCGGACGGCGACAACGCGTCGTAGCGCTTGTCCGTCACTTCCGCATGCCAGCGGATGCACGCGGCCGACTCGGGAATGTCGAGCCCCAGGCATTCGCCGATCGGCTTGCCGGCTTCCAGCGCCTCGAGCAGTGCGAGTTCCTCCGCGTGCTCGTCGATCAGTTGCGCGACGCGCAGCAGCACCGCCTTGCGATGCGCGGGTGCGGCCTTCGACCAGACGCCCGACTCGAACGCTTCGCGCGCGGCCGCGACCGCGCGATCGACGTCGCGTTCGCTACAGCGCGCCACTTCGGCGAGCACCTTGCCCGACGCCGGGTTGAGCGTCGCGAACGTCTCGCCCGACGCCGCCGCACTGCGCTCGCCCGCGATGAACGCGCGGCCGTCGAGCGGCAACGCATTCGCCTTCTGCTTCCAATCCTGATGGGTCGTCATGTCGTTTCCTCAATAGTCAAAGCTCGGCACCGGCCGAGAATTCCTTCGCCCAGATCGTCGCCGACACGGCCAGGTCGACAAGCGGCCGAACCGGCAGCGGACGCGGATGCGGCTGCTTCAGCAACTGCTGCACGAGGCTGTTCGATTCGCCGAGCGCGTACTCGGCGATCAGCTTGCCGGACGACGAGCCGCGGCTCAGCCCGAGGCCGTTGCAGCCGATCGCCTCGTAGAGACCGTCGTCCCGCTTGCCGAACAGCGCGCCGTTGTTCGCGGACAGGCACAGCGGCCCGCCCCACGTATATTCGAGCTCGACGCCGCCGAGCATCGGGAAGCGGCGCTCGAACGAGCGCTGATGCAGATGTCGCGCCTTCGCGAGGTCAGCAGGCGACACCTTCACGTCCGGCCGGAACGCGAAATGGTTGCGCACGCAAATGCGATCGGTGATCAGGCGCCGCACCGTCGTGCCCATCGGATCGGCCGGAATCACCGCCCACGACCGCGTACCGCCGAGCTTCGCGACTTCGTCGGGATTCATCGGGCGCGTGAGCGACGCGAACGTATAGACCGGCAGCAATCCGTTCGAATGCGTGCCGAAGGTCGCCGCGTACGCGTTCGTGCACAGGATCACCTGCTTTGCGACGATCGTGCCGCCGGCGAAGTACAGGGCGCGTGCGTCGCCGCGCGGCTCGATCCGCGTGACCGGGCTGAGCTCGAACACCGTCACGTTGTCCGGCTGCGTTGCCGCGAGGCCGCGCATCAGCGCAGCCGGCTGCACCGTGCTGCAACCCGGCGTGAACAGTGCGCCCGTGTAGAAGTCGGTGCCGGTCACGGCCTGAATGGCCGGCTGGTCGAGCCATTCGAACGGTTCGCCGATGCGCGTCAGACCGTCCGCAAAATGTGCGAGTGCGGCGGCACCTTTCCTGTTGACCGATGCGTGGAATTTGCCGTCGTCGCGCCAGTCGCAATCGATGCCGAAGCGCCGCACGATGTCACGCACATAGTCGATGCCGTGCCGCTGGAACCGCACGTCGGCGCGGTCCTCGTCGATGCTGCGCGAGTAGCTTTCGCTGCTGATGTCGTGCGGCAGGTCGACGAAGAATCCGGAATTGCGCCCGGCCGTCGTGCGGCCGATCCGGTCGGCCTCCACGAGCGCGATCGACGCGCCGGGCGCGAGCTCCGCGAGCCGGCGCGCCGCGCACAGCCCGGTGATGCCGCCGCCGACGACGACCCAGTCGAACCGGCCGTCGGACGTGACGGTTTGGGCTTCCTGCGCCGGCGGCAGGCTCTCCCACCAGCCGTTCATTCCGTCCGGCGCAGGAAACCGCGCGAATTCCAGATTCGAACGCATGATGGCTTACCGGCTGTCGCGCAGCAGCGGCTTCACGAGCTTCGCGAACGCGTCACGCTCGTCGCCGGACAGCGCGCCGAGCGGTGCGCGTGCGACGCCGACCGGAAGGCCGGCCAGCTCGCAGCCGTAACGCACGTACTGAATGAACTTGCCGCTGCGCTCGAGCAGTTCGAGCACCGGCAGCAGTTGCGCCATGAGCTTGCGGCCGGTCGCGAAATCGCCGCGCGTCACGCAGGCGTCGAACAGGTCGGTGTGCGCTTCCGGCAGGAAGTTGGATGCGCCGCCGACCCAGCTGCGCGCGCCCCACGCGAAGAACTCGAGCGCCTGGTCGTCCATCCCGCAGCTCACCACGAGCCGGCCGCTGAAATGCGTCGACAGGTGATGCAGATGCGCGATGTCGCCGGTGCTCTCCTTCATCGCGACGAAATTCTTCCGCTCGAGCAGCGTCTCGAGAATCCCGTCGCCGATTTCGGTGCCGGTGCGGGCCGGGAAGTTGTACAGCATGATCGGCATGTCGAGCGCGTCGTCGATCGTGAGCAGGTGCGCGAGCAGTTCCTGCTGCGTCGGCTGCGCGTAATACGGCGCCGCCACCAGCAGCGCGTCCAGCCCCGCGCGTTTCGCTTCACGGCCGAGACGCAGCACTTCCTTCGTCGTCGTCGCGTTGATGCCCGCGGTCAGGAACGTCTTGCCGCCAGCCGCGGCCGCGACCGTATCGAACGTGCGCACGCGCTCGTCGAGGCTCAATGCATAGTATTCCCCCGTCGTGCCGCCGATGCCGAGGCCGGACACGCGGCCGGCGAGATCGGCCGCATGCCGGCCCAGCAGTGCGTGATCGATTTCGCCGTCCGCGTCGAACGGGGTGACCAGCGGTGTGTGTACGCCCTCGAAGCTCATTTTGATTCCTCATTCAAGTGGGTGCGCCAGGTTCCCGCCGTGTGGCAGGAAACCGGCCATTCGATAAAACATCGGCGCGCGCCGCGCGGGTTCCGCGCAGCCACGCCGTTCGATTCGTCATGCGGTTCGAACCGCGTGTCCGTCCGATCCGGTGCCGGCGATCAGGCAAACGCCTCCGCATGCGCGTAGATGGGAAACTGGTTGCATAGGTCGCGCACGCGGGTCCGGACCGCGCGCTCGACCGCCTCATCACCGTCCGGATTGCGCTCGAGCGCCGCCAGGACCGCGAGGATCATGTCGCCGATCTGCTCGAACTCCGCGGGGCCGAAGCCGCGCGTCGTGCCGGCCGGCGTGCCGAGCCGGATTCCGGACGTGACGGTCGGGTTTTCCGTATCGAACGGAATCCCGTTCTTGTTGCAGGTGATGCCGGCACGCTCCAGCGCCTTCTCGGCCTGCATGCCGGTGATGCGCCGCGCACGCAGGTCGACCAGCAGCAGGTGGTTGTCGGTGCCGCCGGTGACGAGCGTCAGGCCGCCGGCCGTCAGCACCTGCGCGAGCGTCTGCGCGTTGCGCAGCATCTGGTCGATATAGCGGGTGAACTCCGGGCGCAGTGCTTCCGCGAAGGCCACCGCCTTCCCGGCGACGACATGCATCAGCGGGCCGCCCTGCAGCCCGGGAAAGACCGCCGAATTGATCTGCTTCGCGATGTCGGCGTGGTTCGTCAGGATGAAGCCGCCGCGCGGACCGCGCAGCGTCTTGTGCGTGGTCGACGTCACGACGTCGGCGAACGGCACCGGGTTCTGATGCCGGCCTGCCGCGACGATGCCGGCGATGTGCGCCATGTCGACCATCAGCTTCGCATCGACGCTATCCGCGATCTCGCGGAACGCGGCGAAGTCCAGCGCGCGCGGATACGCGGAGTAGCCGGCGATGATCAGTTTCGGGCGATGGCGCTGCGCGAGCCGGCGCACGTCGTCGTAGTCGATGCGCAGCGTGTGCGGGCTCACGCCGTATTGCACCGCGTTGAACCACTTTCCCGACAGCGCGGGGCGCGCGCCGTGCGTCAGGTGGCCGCCCGCATCGAGCGACATCCCCATCACCGTGTCGCCCGGCTTGACGAGCGCGAGCATCACCGCGCCGTTGGCCTGCGCGCCCGAATGCGGCTGCACGTTCGCGTGGCTCGCGTCGAACAGTGCGCACGCGCGATCGATCGCGAGCGCCTCGATCCGGTCGACATGGTCGCAACCGCCGTAGTACCGGCGCGACGGATAACCTTCCGCGTACTTGTTCGTCAACACGGTGCCCTGTGCTTCCAGCACCGCCGCGGATGCGATGTTTTCGGACGCGATCAATTCGATCTGCGTCTGCTGGCGACGCAACTCCAATGCGATTTCCGATGCGATCACCGGATCCCGGCTCTGGAGCGTTTCGGCAAAAAATCGGGCGTTCTCGTTCACTTGTGACTCCGCGACGCGATTCGTTACGTGCTGCGTGGATTGCCTGTACCGCACATTGCAAGGCCGGCGCCGTCGTGACGGCCCCGGCCGCCGGCATCGGCCGGCACACGCGCCCGGCTGGCGCGGACGACGCGGATCGCGTCGTCCGCATGACCGGCGCGTGGCTTTACTGCTGCAGCCAGGCCTTCAGCTTGTCCGGATGGGCGTCGACAAACTTCTTCGCGGCGGTCGCGTAGTCGTTCGTGCTGTTGCCTTCCAATTCGATCGCCTCGACGTCGGCCAGCGTCAGCTTCAGGTGCTTGAAGAACACGTCGGCGCGCGGAAATTTGCCCGCGAACTTCTTCGACGCGAACGCGTGGATCTGCTCTTCACCGCCCAGCGTGCCCTTCGGGTCCTTCAGGTAACGCATCTGCCACTTCTGGAACAGCCAGTGCGGGCTCCAGACCGTCGCGACGATCCACTGCTTCGACTGGTATGCACGCGACACGCTGGCCAGCATCCCGGCCTCGCTCGATGCCTGGAGGTTGTAGCCGTCCAGGTTGTAGGCCTTGATCGTCTTCTCCGACGCCTGCATCAGGCCGCCACCCGGTTCGATGCCCTGGATCGTGCCGTTCAGCTTGCTCTTGACTTCCGGCTTGTTCAGATCGGCGACCGACGACAGCTCCGATTCCGGAACGTAGGCCGGCACGGCCCAGCCGTTCTTTCCGCCGGTGTAGATGACGCCGACGTCATCCAGGTCATTCTTGTACTTCGCGTAGTACGTGCCGTGGGTGACCGGCAGCCAGCCGCCGACCATGATGTCGAGATCGCCGCGCGCGACGCCCTGGTACTGGATGCCGATGTCGGCCTGCACGAACTGCACCGGCTGCTTGAGCTGCGTCTCGAGCACGTACTTCGCGACGTTGGCCACCGCGAGCACGTCCGCCCAGTTGGTGACCGCGATCTTGACCGGCTCGGCAGCCGACACCGCGCCCACACCTGCGCTGCAGGCAACCACCGTCGATACCGCGAGTTTCGCCAGAAGCGACTTGAACGTATGGGTATTCATCTAGTACTCCTTTTTAATCACGCGAGTCTTTCAAGGATGAGGAACGCCTTCGATCGGCGTTTCTGGTCTCCACGCACTGCTACACCGTTTCCGCCACGGCCCCGTGGCCGCGGCGCTTCATCGTCCTTCAGTCACCTCCGACCGCCGTATCCGTCACGTCCGTGCCGCGCCACTTGGGCCGGCCTTGCCGGCACGCGCGATCGGCTTCTTCACCTTCTTCTTCGCCTTCACGCCGAAGCTCTCGGTCAGGCGGTCCAGCACGATCGCGAGCAGCACGACGCCGAGCCCGCCTTCGAAGCCGATCCCGATGTCGAGACGCTGGATCCCGCTCAGCACGTATTCGCCGAGGCCGCCCGCGCCGATCATCGATGCGACCACCACCATCGACAGCGCCATCATGATCGTCTGGTTCACGCCGGCCATGATCGACGGCAACGCGTTCGGCAGCTGGATCTTCCACAGCAGCTGCCAGTCGGTGCTGCCGAACGAGCGGCCGGCTTCGATCAGTTCTTCGCGCACCTGCCGGATGCCGAGCGTCGTCAGCCGCACGACGGGCGGCATCGCGAACACGATCGTCGCGATCACCGCCGGCACGCGTCCGAGCCCGAACAGGATCACGGCCGGGATCAGGTACACGAACGCGGGCATGGTCTGCATGAAGTCGAGCAGCGAGCGCAGGATCATGCCGATCCGGTTGTTGCGCGCGCCCCAGATCCCGAGCGGCACACCGATCACGAGGCTGAAGAACGTCGCCGCGGTGACGAGCGCGAGGGTCGATACCGTCTGCGCCCACAGGCCCATGTAGTGGATGACGAGCAGCGCGCAGCCGACGAAGATCGAGAACACGACGCCGCGACGCCACAGTGCGAGGCCCACCAGGATCACGACCATCGCGATGAACGGCATGGCGGCGAGTCCGTCCTCGAGCAGCTTCACGACCGCGCCGAGCCCGGCCGAGAACGTGTCGAAGCCGCCACGGAAATGCAGAAACAGAAAGTTGACGAAATTCTCCGCGAACTTCCCGATCACCGACGAATTCATGCTGCCCTCCGTTGCATCATCTGCTTGAGTATCGTCCGGCAGGACACGACTCCCGCCAGTTGTCCCTCCGCGTCCGTCACCGGCACGTCGTGCTGCTGCGTCAGCGCGATCGACGCGAGCCGATGCAGGTCCGTATCGATCGACGCCGCGTTGAAGTCGTTCAGGAATGCGTCGCGGATCGGCTTCGTGCCGGACCGGTGCAGCGTGGCGGGCGTGACGCAGCCGAGGTAACGGCCGGATTCGTCGCACACGTAGCCGCATTCCGCACCGCTGTCGATCAGCTGGTTCAGGTAGCGGTCGGACGGCGTGCCCGCATCGCAGCGAAGCAGCCCGCGCTCGACTTGCGTCATCATGCTCGACGCCTTCAGGAAGCGCGACACGTCGACGTTGCGGAAGAAGTCCTGCACGTACGCGTCGGCCGGTGTCTGAATCAGTTCGGCCGGCGTGCCGACCTGGATCAGGCAGCCGTCCTTCATGATGCCGATGCGGCCGCCGATCTTCACGGCTTCCTCGATATCGTGGGAGATAAACACGATCGTGCGCTGCTCTTCCTTCTGCAGGCGCAGCAGCTCGTTCTGCATTTCGAAGCGGATCAGCGGATCGAGCGCGGAGAATGCCTCGTCCATCAGCAGCACCGACGGATTCACCGCCAGTGCGCGCGCGAGCCCCACGCGTTGCTGCATCCCGCCGGACAGTTCGCTCGGCAGCAGCTTCTCGTACGATCCGAGACCGACGCGCTCCAGCGCCGCCCGCGCGACCTCGTAGCGCTGCGCCTTCTTGATGCCCGCCACTTCGAGACCGTACGCGATGTTGTCCAGCACCGTGCGGTTCGGCAGCAGCGCGAACGACTGGAACACCATCGCCATCTTCTGGCGCCGGACGTCGCGCAGTTCCGGCGTCGACATCGGTGCAATGTCGCGGCCTTCAAGCACGACTTGCCCGGACGTCGGCTCGATCAGGCGGTTCAGCAGCCGGACGAGCGTCGATTTCCCGGAGCCCGACAGCCCCATGATCACGAAGATCTCGCCGGCGCGCACGCTCAGGCTCACGTCGTTGACCGCCACCATATTGCCGGTTTCCGCGAAGATCTCGTTGCGGCCGACGCCGCGCTTCATCATCTCGATCGCACGCCCGGGCTTCGGACCGAAGATCTTCGACAGGTGCTTGACGGTCAGGATGTCGGTTCCGGTCGCGATACTCGACCGGACGACCGACGGCGCACCGGCGGTGTGGATTGCTCCGGGGGGAAGTACGTCGCCCGGCGCAAACGTCAAATTTGGAGCCATTCTGTCATCCCGACTAACTGGTAAGGGAAGCCGCGAACTTCGTCTGAATCGTCATCGATCGCCCGTTTGTCTCGTGGGCTCGATGCCGCTCGTGCGTGGTTGACGGCGCTGATGCAGTGATTGCAGCGTATCAATCCAATTTCGTCGCTCCAGATACATTTTCTGTGCGCTTTTCCATACCTTTGGTAATACATCGAATACGGGCGAAAACGCGTGGTTGCGCCGAAATCGTGCGAATCACGTGAAAGGCAATGCCGGCGCGGCTGTGCGGGATTGTGCAGGGACGGCGGCCCAGCGGCGCGTGCAACGCGCGAAGCGTCCGCTAGGGGAAAATCCCGACGCGGGTACTTAAGGGAAACTACCGAGAAATCAGGTCGGCGACCGTGTGAACGGCCTTTGAGCCGGGCCGGGATCGAGCAGCAGCGGGCAAGCGCTACTTCGTGTCGCCGAAGCCTGGAAACCGACTCAATACTCACGGATCGATCACGGTCGCACACGCGTCCGTCGGCGCAGCAGCCATGTGCCCCACGACCGGCACGATCTTGATCCCGGCAGACGCGATACGACACGGTGCTGCAGCGAGGCCGCATCCGTCAAGGGCGATACAACCGGCAACGCAAACGGCTCGAACGAACCAGTTCATAGAAACTTCCAGGTAGCGATCCCGCACATCTTCCGGACAGGCCTCATTTGTAGACCTATGCCCGGAACATCATGCTAGCATACAAACCGTCTAGACGGTTTGTATGCTAGCATGATGTTCATGTCGAATCCGTACTCGTGACGACATGCACTGCCTTATCGATCTCTCAATGCGTAACCAACGCTCAAATGACCGTGCCGAGCGCGCAGCAGCCCGTACTCCCTTCTGTCACTTATCGAACCGCGACCATGCGCCACTCGACCACACCCACCGCAAATCCAAGATTTTCAATCGGCCCGTTACTTGTGATTGCAGCCCCGCTTGTTGCATCGCTCGTGAGCGTCCTCATCATCGTGACGGTATTTTCAACCGACGTTCCTTACCTGACGAACGGCTTCTAGCATGGGCCACAAATGAGAAATTCATACGCTATCCTGATCGTGTCATGCATGGCAATGACCGGTTGTGTTTCGACGACACATGCTCAGCTTCGCGGCCTCGACGATCTGAATCGATTCGGCGAGAAGCGCACCCTCTGCCGTCAAGCGCTATCGTCATCAGGCATGGAAGACGATATGGACCAGCGTATCCGCGACCTCGTCGGAAAATCGTACGAGTCCGCCAATCGCAAGCGCTGGCCAAAAGGATCGTCGGACGCCAGCACCTATCGCGAGATGGTGGAAGACACCGTCAATGATCTCAGGGATCCGGTACTCAAGCAGTTGACGGATAGCTGCGCAAGGAATTTCTCGATAGACGAACTCCGTAGCGTCAACGATTTCTATACGAGTCCGGCTGGACAGGCGTGGCTTAGCAAAGGTCGAACTACAATCATGCCGGAGATGGCCAGAGCCGTTTCCCGAATTCAACCCCGGATAGATGAAAACTGACGAAGCGTGGTCGCATGACGCGCATGTTACGGGCGGAGTCCATGCCCGCCGGACGGCACGCCGAAACGGCCCCGCAGGTCGCCGTGCCGGTGTCCAGTCCCGGTGAGGGCACGTGTCTTCGCCGACGCTCTGTTCCGCGCGGCGACGGGGCGATCAATGCGACGCGGGCAGGTGAACTCCATCGCCTGCAGTCGCATGCGCGTTCATTCAAAGAGGTTCTGGATGCCCGTCTGGAAGCCCAGCACGAGCGTCAGATAGAACAGCGACGCGAAGACACCGGCCATCGTACCGAAAATGTCCCGCGCAAGCGCGCCACGGATCATGTGAGCAGGAATCCCGATCGCCACATAGGCAACCAGGAACACGATCGAAACCATGAGCGGTGGTGGCGTCGTAAGAACGAGATAGGCGATTTCGCGCATACTCCCGGCTCCTTGTCGATGTCGGTCAGGTCATCCGCGATGTCTCGACATCGACCGGCGGCGTTGCGGCGAGCGTGACATCTTCGCCATCACCGGAGCTCGGTGACGAGCGCATCCGCGCCCTTGTCGATACCGGTCCGGGCCGCACTCAGCGAACCAAACGCGGCCGGCAGGTTCATGGCGTTCGGATACTGTTTTGTCACGTACGCAAGCAGCAGTTCGCCGCTCGTGCTGTCGTAGACTTCGACGGCGTATGACACCGAACCGCTGAACGCGCCCTTGCCGCTCCGAATTGCCTGCACGCCGTTATACAGATTGCCGGCGATATCGAAATGCATGGCTTGTCCGACAACCGCCGTGGTCTTCTCCGCGCCCGTGAGCGTGAGCCGCACGCGCAGCGTCGCAGGGGACGGCTTGGCAGCGGCCTGGAAGCGCTTCGAGAGTTTGTCGGCAAACACCTTCCCCATGTAAGTGGCAAGCGCCGCCTTGTCCTCGGCCTTCAAGTCGCCGAACTGATTGTCCTGACCGGCATACACGACGACCGGATCCACCATCACCTGCCGGTAGCGCGACCAGTCGACGCTTGGCGCATATCGGTACGGCACCTTTGCGGGGTCGCCGCCGCGGTTCGGTGCCAACTGAGATGAGGATGCAATGCCCGAATAGGCAGCGGGCTGCACACCGGCGCATGCGGCCAACGTCAACACCGTGACGCCTGCAAAAATAAGAGAGCTGAATTTGGTAGTGAGCATGTCGGATTCCGTGGGAGATGCCCCCGGCCGGCGCCGGAGGTGAAAGTGAGCTGATGCGGCAGTAGCGTAGCATCGCGCCCCGCGGATGTAAACCGTCTATCCGGTTTGTTTTATGAAAGAAGGTCGGGAAGGTACAATGTCACGCTTGGCAGCGGGATAGCTCGGTCGAGCTCATCTCGCCCTACCGCACCCTCACCGCGCACCAGCGCGACGCCATCGTGACAACTCAATGGACAATCAGACCCGCTCGGAAATTTCCCGCAAGAAGGCAATCGATGCAGCACTCAGCATCCTCACACGTGATGGTGTCGGTGGATTGACGTTCGACGCGCTCTCGCGTGAAAGCGGGATCAGCAAAGGAGGATTACTGCATCAGTTCCGTACCAAGCAGGGCGTGCTCTCGGCGCTTCTCGAATTCCAGCAGCAGCAATTCGAACAGTTTCACCGCGATTATCTTGTGAACGAAGGTGTGTCGAAGGCGGAACCGACCCTCGCTGCCCAGATCGCGATTTTCCGGGAAGCCATCAATCAACCGAATTCGGTCGCGCGCGCCGTACTGGCAGCAATCATCGAAAGCCCCGAATTGCTCGAGGGCCGGGAGAGCAGCGATGCCGACAAGTTGACGACAATGGAGAAGGAGTCAAGCGACTTCGAGCTCTCATTGCTTCGCTACTTCGCGGCGAGCGGCATAGCGTTCAACGTGCTGCTTGGTCTGATGCCTCTGACCGGCGCCATGCGAAACCGGCTTTTCGCCCGCCTGCTGGACGAGGAAAGCTGGCAAGCCAAGGCGGTCAAGCCGAAACGGAAGTGATCGGTCGTTCTCTCGACTTCGTGGTCTGAATCAGTACGTGAGGCAAAGCAGCGTGCGACCCGTCGGCGCACCGCGCCGACGGCGCATTGCGCTGGAGGATCCCGCTCGGGCCGATGCCGTCCGCGATTCGCGGGCTGCAGAATCCCGTCTGGGCACAGTCTGCTTCATGCGCGTCGTCCGGACCGGACGACGCGGCGACGTTGTATTGATTCTTCGATAGATCTGTGAGCTGGATCACCCCTCACTGCTTCATCAGCATAACGAAGCTCGATGCGCGAGCCCGTTGCGAAGAACGGCAAATCCCATCCAGTTCGTTTATCGATTGGCCGCGTCAGCCTTATGCAGGCTCCATCCCGTGTTCGCGCTTGATGTGCGCGACTTGCGGCGACGCCAGATACGCGAGGAACCGCGCCGCGGTGACGCGATCGTGCGCGACAGCGCAGACCGCGGCGGCGAACACCGTCACCGCCTGCACGGCCCCAGGCAGCGCACCGACGATTGAGACGCCCGGCACGTGCATCAGCTCGCTCATCTGCTGAAAGCCGAGCTCGACGTCGCCGGATGCGATCAACGCGCCGACCGGCACGCCCGGTGGGGCCTGCACGACACGCGGTGCGATCGCGTCGATGATGCCCCAGCGGGCGAACAGGCGCGTCAGGTGCGTGCCGCTCGGCCCGGTCGAATAGCCAATCCGGCCTGCGCCCAGGATCGCATCGCGCAACGCGGCTTCGGTACCGATGTCCGGCCGCCGCGCGCCGCTCGCGACCGCCACCGCGATGCCCGAGCGCGCAACGTCCACGCGACTGCCCGGCTCGACGTGACCGTCCGCCGCAAGCCGCTCGATCGCATCGGACGCGAGCACGACGACATCGAACGGCTCGCCGTCGCGCACGCGCCGCGCGGCGTCGACGCCGCCGACTGACGTGATCGCGACGCGCGCGCCTGTGTCGCGCTCGTAAGCGGCGGCAAGCCGCGCGAGCACCGGCCGCGTCGCCATCGACGAGATGCCCGTGACGGCCAGCGCCGCTTGCGGTGTCTGCATCATCGCGTCCCCCTGAATCAGTCGATGTAGCGCAGGCCGGCCTGACGCAGCGGCTCGCGCATGTCGTACATGTCGAGGCCGAGCACGCCGGACGCGAGCTTCGCGCGCTTCGCCGCTTCGTTGGCTTCGCGGGCCGCCGCCTTCTCGAGCACCTGCGCGGCGCGCGCGGCCGGCACCACGGCCACGCCATCGTCGTCCGCGACGATCACGTCGCCGGGGTAGACGAGCGCCCCTGCACATACGACGGGCACGTTCACCGAGCCGAGCGTCGCCTTGATCGTGCCTTTCGCCGAAATCGCCTTGCTCCAGACCGGGAACTGCATCGCGTCGAGCACCGCGACGTCGCGCACGCCGGCATCGATGATCAGCGCGTGCGCGCCGCGTGCCTTGAAGCTCGTCGCGAGCAAGTCGCCGAAATAGCCGTCCGTGCAATCCGCGGTGATGGCCGCGACGACCACATCGCCCGGCCGGATCTGTTCGGCCGCGACGTGCATCATCCAGTTGTCGCCCGGATGCAGCAGCACCGTGACGGCCGTGCCGGACGCCTGCGCACGCGGATAGATCGGCCGCATGTAGGGCTTCAGCAGCCCCGTGCGGCCCATCGCCTCGTGCACCGTCGCCGAGCCGAGCGCGCCGAGCCGCGCCGCCACATCCTGGTCCGCACGCTGGATCGTGCGGTACACCACACCGAGTTCAGTCATGATCAAAGCCCCTTCGCCTTCAGTTGCGCATCCAGGCGCGGATACACGCGCCGCGCATTGCCCTCGTAGATCTTGTGACGCGCTTGCTCATCGAGCGACGATGCGTCGATGTAGCGCTTCGTGTCGTCGTAGTAGTGACCGGTTTCCGGATCGATGCCGCGCACCGCGCCGATCATCTCGCTCGCGAACAGGAGGTTGTCGACCGGAATCACGCCGGTCAGCAGGTCGATGCCGGGTTGGTGATACACGCACGTATCGAAGAACACGTTGTTCAGCAGATGACCCTTCAGCGGCGGCTTCTTCAGTTCCTGCGCGAGCCCGCGGAACCGTCCCCAGTGATACGGCACCGCACCGCCGCCGTGCGGGATCACGAAGCGCAGTGTCGGGAAATCGCGGAACAGGTCGGAGGTCAGGCACTGCATGAACGCCGTGGTGTCGGCGTTCAGGTAGTGCGCGCCCGTCGTATGGAAGCATGCGTTGCAGCTCGTGCTCACGTGGATCATCGCGGGAATGTCGTACTCGACCATCTTCTCGTAGATCGGGTACCAGTAGCGGTCCGACAGCGGCGGGCTCGTCCAGTGGCCGCCGGACGGATCCGGATTCAGGTTGATCGCGACGTTGCCGTATTCCTCGACGCAGCGCACGAGTTCCGGAATGCAGGTCGCGACATCGACGCCCGGGCTTTGCGGCAGCATCGCGGCCGGCACGAAGTGATCGGGAAACAGTCGATGGACGCGATGGCACAGCTCGTTGCACACGGCAGCCCACGTGCTCGACACCGCGAAGTCGCCGATGTGATGCGCCATGAAGCTCGCGCGCGGGCTGAAGATCGTCAGGTCGAGGCCGCGTTCGCGCATCAGCCGCAACTGGTTATGTTCGATCGATTCGCGAAGTTCGTCGTCGCTGATGTTCAGCTCGGCCACCTTCGGTTGCTCCGACGGACTGCCGAGCGCCGCGATCTGGCGATCGCGCCACGCTTCGAGCGCCTTCGGCGCGGTTGTGTAGTGACCGTGGATATCGATGATCATTGATGCTCCTGCATTGGATGAAGTGTCCGGCACCCTGCCGACCGCCGCGCCGGACGGCGGTGTGCGACGTGCGTCAGTGCGCCGGGTTTTCGAGTTCCTGCGGTTCGGGCACGGCCGGACGCTGCGTCGTCATGATCGCGATGGCCGCCAGCGTGGCCGGCACCGCGAGCATCGACAGGATCGCGTCGAACTTCCAGCCGACGCCGAGCAGCGCACCACCGATGGCCGAGCCGAAGATGCTGCCGAAGCGGCCCATCCCGAGCATCCAGCTCACGCCTGTTGCGCGTGCCACGGTCGGATAGCGGCCCGGCGCATACGCATTCAGCCCGGTCTGCGCGCCGCTCATGCAGAAGCCGGCCGCGAACACCAGCAGCGCGAGCGACGACGACAACGCACCGGCCCAGGCGAGCACCGCAACGCACAGCCCGCCGCCGAGATACGCGGCGCCGATCACCGGCGCCGGCCGCACGCGATCCATCAGCCAGCCCACGCCGATCGCACCGATCGTGCCGCCGATCTGGAACATCGCGGTCACGTTCGCGGCCGTGCTGACGGATAACCCGGCATCCTTGATTAGCGTCGGCAGCCAGCCGGTCAACAGGTAGATCACGAGCAGCCCCATGAAGTACGTGATCCACAGCGACAGCGTCACGCGGCCATAGCCTTGCGAGAACAGCACGCCGATCGGCTTGCGTGTCGGCAGCGGCGGCTCGTTCGACACGAACGTCTCGTTGCCGGTGAACCGGGCGCCGCACACGCGGTTCAGCAGCGCGCCGATGCGTTGCGACGGCGCGCCGCGCACGGCGAGGAGCCGCGCCGATTCGGGCAGCAGCCACAACTGCAGTGGAATCAGCAGCAGCGGCAGCGCACCGCCGAACAGCAGCACCGTACGCCAGCCGTGCAGTGGAATCAGCCAGCCGGCGACGAAGCCGATCAGCGCCGAGCCGAGGTTGAAGCCCGTAAACATCACGGTGATCATCAGCGCCCGCATCCGCTGCGGCGCGTATTCGGACAGCAGCGTCGTCGTGTTGGGCATCGCCGCGCCCAGCCCGATGCCGGTCAGCAGCCGCAGCACCGCCATCTCGAACGGCGCCTGCGCGTGCGCGGTCACGATCGTGAACACGCCGAACAGGAACACCGACGCGATCAGCACGCGCTTGCGGCCGAACCGGTCGGCGCTCGGGCCGGCCAGCAGCGCGCCGATCACGAGCCCGATCGGTGCCGCGCTCATCACCAGCCCGAACTCGGGACGCGAGATCGCCCAGTCGCGAATCACCGACGGCGCGACGAATCCCATGATCGCGACGTCCATTCCGTCGGCGATCACGACGAGGCAGCACAGCACGACCAGCAACCACTGGTAGCGCGACACGGGCCGCTCGTCGATGAACGACTTGATGTCGATTGTCTTTCCACCTGCCATCATGAATCTCCTGTCTCCTTGGCGACGATCGGCCAATCGATTCGTCATCCTATTTATATGAGCCGTTTCGCTTCCGGCGTTCCGGTCGCGCAGGCGCGGCGATTCCGCGCGCGCCCTCGTCTTCGTTACGTGTTGCCCGGCTGGTCCGCGCCGTCCCAGCCGAGCGGCCCCGCGCTCTTGCCGGCCACCGAGTACAGCGCGCCCGGCGCGTTGCGCGTGCGCTGGAAGTCCTCCAGCGATTCGCCGCGCATCGCCGCATAGATATGCAGGTTCGATACGCCCGTCACCGCGCCGAGCTTCTCCAGCAGGAAGAAGATCACGCCGTAGCGCAGCAGGCCGAGCCAGTCGCGCCGGCGGAGCAGGTCGCGCTCCTCCGTGCTGAGGTCCGCGGCCGCGAAGCTCGCTTCGGGATCGCTCAGGAACCGCGCGCGATGGGCGGCCTCGATCATCCGGTGCAGATAGTCGTTGATCCGGTACGCGCGCACGGCCCGCTCGATCGTGAACGGATAGGTGCCGGGCAGTTGCTCGACGCCGGCGAGTTCGGCCGCGATCCGTTGCCGGTGGCGCTCTGTCGCCGCCTCGTCGACTTCAGTGTCCGCCGGCTCGTAGACGGCCGTCGCGATCCCCGTCATCGACGGCAGGTAGTAGCTGCGGTGGCGGCACACGACGCCCGCCGGCAAAGCGCCGCGCATCGTGAGCCACATCACGACCTCGGCGCCCTCGAAGCCGCCGAGCGTCGCGTATTCGCCGAGCGGCATGCCGGCCAGGCGCTCGGGGTCGCGCTCGAGCAGATCGAGGAAACGTGCGTCCCATTCGGGATTGTTGAAGCCCGAGCGCTCGCCGTGCACCTGGTGCGACAACCCGCCGGTCGCGACGATCGCGACGCGCAGGTCTTCCGGATAGCTTTCGATCGCGCGGCGCAGCGCCTGGCCGAGCCGGTAGAAGCGGCGTGCGGACGGCACTGGCAGCTGCAGCACGCCCATCTGCAGCGGCACCAGTTGCACCGGCCAGTCGGGGCGGTGCGGACACAGCACCGACAGCGGCGAGAAGCAGCCATGGTCGAGCGGCTTGTTCTGGAAGAACGACATGTCGAACTCGTCCGCCATCAGCGACTGGCCGATATGCGCGGCGAGCGCCGGATGGCCGGCGACCGGCGGGAGGTCGCGCGCGCCGCCGCCTTCGTCCGCCGGATGCCACTGCGGCCCGACGCCGAGCGAGAACGCCGAATAGTGATCGAAGAAGAACGACGTCACGTGATCGTTGTAGATGAACAGCAGCACGTCGGGACGCTTGTCGGCGAGCCACGCGGCCAGCGGCGCGAAGTTTTCGAAGATCGGCGCCCAAACCGGATCGTCGTGCTTGTTCTTGTCGAACGCGAACCCGATCGTGGGCGTGTGGGAGGCCGCGATGCCTCCGATAATCCGTGCCATGCCAATGCTCCTTCGTGATGCTCTGATGCGGTCCGGCCGCGCCGTCCGTTGCTGATTGAATGCGTGCTCGTTCGTTCGCTACGCGCGCCCGTGCCGCTGCGGCGCAAGGCTGCGCTTGACGACCAGGGCGAGCGGAACGGCGAATACGAAATGCGACATGAACCCGCCGATGATCACGTTCGGGTCGAAATAGTTCGGATGATTGCTCGACGCGATCATGATCAGCGCGTGCATCACGATCCACGCGACGATCGCGAAGAACAGCGCGACGAACGTCGCCTCGAAGCCGCGCAGGCGGAACCACGGCCAGATCGCCGCGAACACGATGCCCCACGACAGCGCGAACGCGAAATGGATCGCGGTGCCGATGAAGTATGCGCCCATGCCGAGCGCGTCCTGTGCGGCCCTGCCGAACACGAGCCCCGTCGCGTTGCGCGGGATGCCGGCAAGCGGCATCAGATGCTGCGCGCCGACCCACACGAGCGCCTCGTAGACCCAGATCAGCACCGCGCCCGCGAAGCCGCCGCGAATGCCCGCGCGTACCGTGGCGGAAAGCGGCGTGCCGTCTGCCGATGCGCCCGCCGATCCGCCTGCTCCGATGATGTGCTGTCGTCCCATTGCGCTGCCTCGCTCGTAGTTGCAGGTGCCGCGCCGCGCGCCAGCCCCCTTTCGTGATCGGGCGAACAATGAATCAGATGGGGGCCCGATGCGCCGGCAACCGCGTGCTTGCGGCTCCCGGGATTGAAATTACTCAGTCGCGGCCGGAGCAACACAGTCAGGGTAAACCCTTGCAATCCGATGAAACCGCATATCCGGCAAGCTCTTAACCGGCATGCGCACCGCGTCGCCGCTGGCCCGGAAGCCCGCCGGATATGGCGCTCGCGCGGCCGCGTCCGGCGGCGAGCGAGCCGCGGCCAGTCGCTCGTCGATTCACATCCGATAAATAAAACAGATGGACCGATAAGCAGGACGCAAGCTCCGCGGCCACCGTTCCGGTAAAGTCGTTCAACCCGCTGCGCCGCCGGCGCAGGCCGCACGGATGCACGCATGTCGTATGCTCGGCCGCCGCGACGCACACCGCCCGAACACCCATGGACAACACCGACCTTCCGAATCTCGCCTGCCTGTACGCGGTGCAGCGCGTTGCCGAAACGGGCAGCGTGAGCCGTGCCGCCGCGACGCTGTTTCGCGCGCAGTCGGCCGTCACGCGTGCGGTGCAGGAACTCGAAACGGCCGTCGGCGAAGCGCTGTTCGACCGCAAGCCGTCCGGCATGCTGGCGACGCCGGTCGGCCGTGCGGTGCTCAAGCGCGGAGAGCGCGTGATCGCCGAACTCGGCGCGCTCGCGAACTGGTGCGCGCTGCGCCAGTCGCGCCGCCGCGCATCGGCCGACGGGGGCCTGCCGGCTTACCTGCTCAACACGCGGCGGCTCCTGCTGTTCTCGACGCTCGCGCGGCACCGTCACATGCCGAGCGCCGCGCGTGCGCTCGGCGTCACGCAGCCGGCCGTCAGCAGCGCGATCCGGATTCTCGAGAGCGGCGCGGGTTTCGCGCTGTTCCATCGGCATCCGCGCGGCCTGCTGCTGACAGCCGACGGCGAGACGTTCCTGCTGCACGTGCGGCGCGCGCTGAACGAACTGCGGCACGTCGCCGACGACGTCGCGGCGCTGCACGGCAGCATCCAGGGTGTCGTGACCGTCGGCGCGCTGCCGCTCGGCCGCACGCTGATGCTGCCCGAAGCGATCGCGCGCGTCGTCACGCGGTTTCCGAAGGTGCACGTGATCACCGACGAAAGCGCGTACGAGGCGCTCGTCGCCGGCGTACGCGCGGGTGACATCGACTTCATCCTCGGCGCGCTGCGCGCGAGCGATCCGGCGAACGACCTCGAGAACGAACGGTTGATGTCCGAGAACCTCGTCGTGCTCGCGCGCCACAATCACCCGCTCGCCGGCGTGCGCAACCTCACGCTCGCGAGCCTCGTCGGTGCGCAATGGATCCTGCCGCGCAGCCACTCGCCCGCGCTCGGGCTGTTCGAATCGCTGTTCCGGCGCATGAAACTCAAGCCGCCGATGCCGACGGTCGAGAGCGCCGACCTTGCGATAATACGCGGCCTGCTGCTGCACACGGACATGCTCGCGGTGCTGTCCGCGCAGCAGTTGCACTACGAATGCGAAGCGGGGCTGCTGGTCGTGCTCGATGTGCCGCTGCGCGAAACGACTCGGGACATCGGGCTGATGACGCGCGCCGGCAGCCCGCCGTCGCCGGCCGCGCGCGCGTTGATCGACGCGATTCGTGTGGTGGCGACCGAGGTCGCACGCACGCCGCACGCTAAACGTGGACGGTGAACGTGTCTCCGCGCTCGCCGTAAAACACGCCGGCATCGCGCATGAATGGTTTCAGGAACGGGAGATCACAGGCAAATTGTTGGACGGTGGAGGTATCTCTACTGAGGTGGTTCGCTTCGCCGACGTGCCTGCCTTCGTCATTCTGAAAGCCTCGGCGCTAGACCTGCGGCGCGCTCGATCGATAGCTCTGTCACAGAAGATGCCGCGCCACTGCTCGTCCCACCAGGTCGGATCCGGTATTGCGCCGCGGGCGGGACCGGGCCCTGTGAGTCGCACTTGCCCCGTCCGCAGCGGCCGCCCCCGCTGGAGTACTACAAAATCAGTTAGAACGAGTCGCGAGTTCCATGGCGCGGGCAGACCTGTCCCGAAATGAAGGGGAACATGGCCCTTACCATGAGCGCATTGCGCCCCTCTTTCACTGCACAACCGCGCACGTCCTAACTCGCCCCCTGAAGTTGCTACGAAACAACTGTCAAACTTCGCGTCCAAACGCGCACCACACGTCGGTCGCGCTAGCTTGCAAACTCATCCGTCTATCAACGCGCATCACGCGCTCGGCGTGATGCACGACCGCCGTCAAACAACGCTCGTGTCCCTGTCCGATTCGACCGGCAAGCCAAACTCCGGATTCGCCGCGCCTCTCGACGAACCCTAAAAAGACACTAAAAATCACGGCGCGAACGAGTGCTCGGTAAACATGGGCGGCTCCCCCGCTCGAAGGCCCTTGCCAGCTGGAGCTTCGACGGATTCCGGCGCACCTCGACGCAACATCCCAAACTTCACGATTCATTTAACTTTCCGTGAGGACTTCGACACCGCCCGCTGCCTACTCTGTGCGCATGTTTTCAGGACCTGCTTCCAGGAGCCGACCATGCCAACCCGCAGACATCTGCTGTTCGCCGGCGCCACCGGCGTTGCCGCGCTCGCGGCGCTGTCGTCCACCGGCCGCCGCGCGTTCGTCGGCCGTGTATTCGCCGCGCCGCCCGCCACGCCCGGCCACGCTGACGCAGCGACGGCCGCCCCGTTCGAAATCACCCGCAGCGACGCCGAATGGCGCCGCCGCCTCACGCCCGCGCAGTACACCGTGCTGCGCAACGCCGGGACCGAGCCGCCGTACAGCAGCCCGCTGAACGGCGAGCACCGCCGCGGCACCTTCGCGTGCGCCGGCTGCGACCTCGCGCTGTTCTCGTCGGCCGCCAAGTTCGACAGCCACACCGGCTGGCCGAGCTTCTGGAAGCCGCTCGACCATGCGGTCGCGACCGCGGCCGATGCGTCGTACGGGATGATGCGCACCGAAGTGCACTGCCGCCGCTGCGGCGGCCACCTCGGCCACGTGTTCGACGACGGCCCGCCGCCCACCGGCCTGCGCTACTGCATGAACGGGCTCGCGCTCGCCTTCCACCCGGCCGCTGCCTGACGGGCGGCCGCTACCCTGAACGACCGGAGACTGCCCCATGCTGCTCATCGTCCTCGCCTATCTCGGCGGCGTGCTCACGATCCTGAGCCCGTGCATCTTGCCCGTGCTGCCGTTCGTGTTCGCGCGCGCCGACCAGCCGTTCATGCGTACCGGCCTGCCGCTGCTGATCGGCATGGCGCTCACGTTCGCCGTCGTCGCGACGCTCGCTGCCGTCGGCGGCGGCTGGGTCGCGCAGGCCAACCAGGCCGGCCGCTGGCTCGCCATCGTGCTGCTCGCGGTGTTCGGACTGACGCTGCTGCTGCCGCGCGTCGCCGAACACCTGACGCGCCCGCTCGTCGCCGCCGGCAACCGGCTCACCGGCTTCGCGCAGCGCGACGGCCGCGCGGCCGGCCCCGTGTCGTCGCTGCTGCTCGGTGTCGCCACGGGCCTGCTGTGGGCGCCGTGCGCGGGCCCGATCCTGGGGCTCGTGCTGACCGGTGCCGCGCTGCGCGGCGCGAGCGTCGGCACGACGCTGCTGCTCATTGCATATGCGGCCGGCGCGGCGACGTCGCTCGGCGTCGCACTGGTGATCGGCGGCAAGGTGTTCGCCGCGATGAAGCGCTCGCTCGGCGCCGGCGAATGGATCCGGCGCGCGATCGGCGCGGCGCTGCTGGCCGGCGTCGGCGCGATCGCGCTCGGCCTCGATACGGGCGCGCTCGCCCAACTGTCGACCGTCACGACAGGCGGCCTCGAGACGAAGCTCGTCGACCGGCTCGGCGGACGCGCGCACGGCACGCCGGCGGCCATGACCGCGACGAACGATGCGGCGACCGGCAACGGCGGTGCAGCGGCCGGCGTGGCGAACGGCGCGATGATGGCCGCGACGTCCGACGGCGCCCCGGCCGCCGGCAGCGCGATGATGCGCGCCGCCGACACGTCGCCGGCAATGCGCGCGCCGGGCGCGCTGCCCGTCGAAGGCACGCTGCCGTCGCTCGACGGCGCGGTGCAGTGGCTGAACTCGCCGCCGCTGACGGCGGCCGGCCTGCGCGGCAAGGTCGTGCTCGTCGATTTCTGGACGTATTCGTGCATCAACTGCCTGCGCACACTGCCGTACACCACCGCGTGGGCGCGCAAGTACGCGCCGTACGGGCTCGTCGTGATCGGCGTGCACGCGCCGGAGTTCGCGTTCGAGCGCGACATCGGCAACGTGAAGAAGGCCGTGCACGACCTCGGCATCGACTATCCGGTCGCGATCGACAACGGCTATGCGATCTGGCGCGCGTTCGGCAACGAATACTGGCCCGCGCACTACTTCGTCGACGCGCAAGGCCGGATCCGCCATCACCACTTCGGCGAAGGCGAATACGCGCAGTCGGAACGCGCGATCCAGTCGCTGCTCGCCGAAGCCGGCCATCCGGAAGCGCTGAACGTGCCGCTTGGCCTCTCAGGCACACCGCCGAAGGGCGCGCTCGCCGCAGCCGACAGCGCCGACGTGCGCTCGCCCGAAACCTATGTCGGCTATGCGCGCGCCGAAGACTTCGCATCGCCGGGCGGCGTCGTGCGCGACACCGCGCACCGGTACGACGCGCCCGCGCACCCCGACCTGAACGATTGGGGCCTCGCCGGCACGTGGCAAGTCGGCGCCGAGCGCGCGACGCTCGCGGCGCCGGCCGGCAGCATCGTCTATCGCTTCCATGCGCGCGACCTGCACCTCGTGCTCGGCCCCGGCGCGAACGGCAAGCCGGTGCGCTTTCGCGTGACGCTCGACGGCGCGGCGCCCGGTGCGGCACACGGAGCCGACGTCGACGCGCAAGGCTACGGCACCGTCACCGGCCAACGCCTGTATCAGCTGGTGCGGCAGCCGGGCGCGATCGCGGACCGCACGTTCTCGATCGAGTTTCTCGACCCCGGCGTCGATGCGTATGCGTTCACGTTCGGTTGAGCGTGTGTGACGCGCATGAGCACCGTATTCTGTCCCGCATTTAGAAGGAGCAATTCATGATCCCGACTTCCACTCGCGATTCCGCCCCGCGGCGACGGTCCGCGATGCTGCGCCGCATCGGCGCGATCGCCGTCGCGGCCGCCGCCTTGTTCGGCTACCAGCGCATCGTCAGCTCCGCGGAGCCGATGCGCACCGTGCCCGCGCCGGCGCTCGACGAAACACCGGGCTCGTCCCACGACGAAACCGCCGTGTTCGCCGGCGGCTGCTTCTGGGGCGTGCAGGGCGTGTTCGAACACGTGAAGGGCGTGAAGCAGGTCACGGCCGGCTATGCGGGCGGCGCGTCCGAAACCGCGCACTACGCGCTCGTCGGCACCGGGCTGACCGGCCACGCGGAATCGGTGCGCATCGTCTACGATCCGACGCAGATCACGTATGGCCGGCTGCTGCAGGTGTTCTTCTCGGTCGCGCACGATCCGACCGAGCTGAATCGCCAGGGTCCCGACGAAGGCTCGCAATACCGGTCCGCGATCTTCCCGACCACCGCGCAGCAGCGGGCCGTCGCGACCGCGTACATCGCGCAGCTCGGCGCCGCGCACACGTTCCCGGCGCCGGTCGTCACGCGCGTCGAGCCGTACAAGGGCTTCTATGCGGCCGAGGCGTATCACCAGAACTACCTCGAGCTGCATCCGGACGCGCCGTACATCGTATACAACGACCTGCCGAAGGTCGCCGGGCTGAAGCAGCGCTTCCCGGCGCTGTACCGCGCCGACGCGGTGCTGTGGCGCGACGCGCGGCTGTGACCGAACGGCCGGCGACGCGCGGCGGCCGGCGCGCGGCATGAGCGCGGCGCGTCACCCCGCGCCGCCGCCCGCGTTTGCGCTGCATCAACGAAACGCACGCCGCCGCGACCGGGCAAACCCGCATCGGCTCAGCTTCACGGGTCAACTTCGCGTAGACTTCTCCAGATCAGTCCCCGCCGCGCGTCGCGCGGCGCCTGGAACTCTTCAGCCAGCAGGAGGCGTCACGCATGCGCGCAGTGCCTTTGTCTGACAGCAGCACCCTCGAACAACCGTCCACCGGCGTGGTCGTGCGCGACCTGCGCCGCGTGCCCATTCATCCCGACCACTGGTATCCGCTCGCGTGGTCGCGCGAACTCAAGCGCGGCAAGACGCTCGGCGTGCGTTTCGCCGGCGATCCGATCGTGCTCGTGCGCACCGAATCCGGCGCCGTGTATGCGCTCGAAGATCGTTGCGCGCACCGCCAGGTGCCGCTGCATGCGGGTGTCGTGAGCGGCGAAACGCTGCGCTGCTGCTACCACGGCTGGACCTACGCGTGCGACAGCGGCCGCTGCGTCGACGTGCCGTATCTCGGCCGCGAGCGTCTGCCCAACGGCGTGCGCGCGTATCCGTGCCGCGAGGCGCACGGGCTGATCTTCGTGTTCCCCGGCGACGCGACGCTCGCGGACGAACGCCCGTTCCCGGCGCTCGCGTCGGCCGACGACCCCGCATTCAAGACGCGCCGCTTCGGCCGCGAGGTCAAGTGCCACTACTCGTTCATGCACGAAAACCTGATGGACATGAACCATCAGTTCCTGCACCGCAAGCAGATGGGACAGATGCGCGCGCGCTCGATCGGCCGCCGGCGCGGCGACGACTGGGTCGAGGTCGACTACACGTTCGCACGGATGGAAGGCAAGCAGCCGGTCGGCGAGGCGCTCGTGTTCGGTTCGAGCAAGAAGCCGGGCGACCAGGCCAACAAGAGCGTGATGACGGTACGCACCCAGTATCCGTATCAGACTTTGCAGATCCGCTCGAGCGAAGGCACGCTCGTGATGGATCTGTGGATCGTCTACGTGCCGCTCGACGCGCAGCAGCGCACCAACCGCACGTTCGGGCTGCTGTCGATCCACAAGCCGGGCATCCCGTTCGCGCTCGATCTCGCATGGCCGCTGCTCGTGTGGTTCACCGAGCGGATCTTCCGCGAGGATCGCTGGATCGTCGAACGCGAACAGGAAGCGCACGACCGGCAGGGCGCCGACTGGAACCACGAGGTGTTCCCGGTCATCAACGAACTGCGCGACCTGCTGCGCCAGTGCGGCGCGCGCACGGTGATCCCGATCCGCGAAGCGCACGCGAACGACGCGTGCTGAACGCCGCCGCGAGCGTGCCGCGGCGCGCCCGCCAGGCCGCCGGCCGCTGCGCTCAGCCGCTGCGCTCGACCGGATGCGGCTCGCGCAGCCGGTTCGCGATGCGCGCGGCCTCGTAGTAGCCGGCCGCTGGCGGCCGCTTCAGATAGCGGCCCGCGCCGCGCACCGCACGCAGCTCGCCGTCGGCCCACGCGAGCGCACCGCGCGTGAGCGTGTGCGTCGCGACGCCCTGCACCGTCATCCCTTCGAACACGTTGAAGTCGACCTGCTGGTGATGCGTCTTCACCGAGATCGTCTTCGTCGCGGCCGGGTCCCACACGACCAGGTCGGCATCGGCGCCGACCTGCACCGCGCCCTTGCGCGGATACAGGTTGAAGATCTGCGCGGCGTTCGTCGACGTGATCCGCACGAACTCGTTCGGCGTGATGCGGCCGTGATTGACGCCGTGATGCCACAGCACCGACATGCGGTCTTCCACACCGCCGCAGCCGTTCGGGATCTTCGTGAAGTCCTCGCGGCCCATCGCCTTCTGCGACGCGCAGAACACGCAGTGATCGGTCGCCGTCGTATGCAGCTGCCCGGCCTGCAGCCCGCGCCACAGCGCCTCGCGATGCTCGGCCGAGCGGAACGGCGGGCTCATCACGTGCGCGGCCGCACGCGTCCAGTCCGGGTCGCGATACACGGCCTCGTCGATCACCAGATGGCCGGGCAGCACCTCGCCGAACACGCGCAGCCCTTCGCTGCGCGCGCGCGTGATCGCATCGACCGCGTCCTTCGCCGACACGTGGACGATATACACCGGCACGCCGAGCACCTGCGCGATCCGGATCGCGCGGTTCGCGGCCTCGCCCTCGACTTCCGGCGGACGCGACAGCGGATGCGCCTCCGGCCCCGTCATCCCGCGCGCGAGCAGTGCCTTCTGCAGCTGGAACACGAGTTCGCCGTTCTCCGCGTGCACGGTCGGCAGCGCGCCGAGTTCGAGCGAGCGCGAGAAGCTGTTCACGAGCACCTCGTCGTCGGCCATGATCGCGTTCTTGTACGCCATGAAGTGCTTGAAGCTCGACACGCCGTGCTCGCGCACCAGCGTGCCCATGTCGCGATGCACGGATTCGTCCCACCACGTGACCGCCACGTGGAAGCCGTAGTCGGCTGCGGCCTTCTCCGCCCAGCCGCGCCATTGGTGGAACGCGTCCATCAGCGGCTGCCTGGGGCTCGGGATCACGAAGTCGATGATGCTCGTCGTGCCGCCCGACAGCCCGGCGGCCGTCCCCGAATAGAAATCGTCGCTCGCCGTCGTGCCCATGAACGGCAGTTCCATGTGCGTATGCGGATCGATGCCGCCCGGCATCACGTACTGGTCGTGCGCGTCGACCACCGTCGCGCCGGCCGGCGCGTCGATCGTCTCGGCGATCTGCAGGATCGTGCCGCCATCCTGCGGGTCCGCGCACAGCACGTCCGCGCGATAGGTGCGGTCCGCATCGACCACGGTGCCGCCGCGAATCAGGATTGCCATTGGGTTGCCTCCTCGTTGACTGTCGGGTGCCGCATCACGCGCATCACGCGCATCACGCGCGTTACGAGCGCATCTTCCATCACGCGCTCGCGATCTGCGCGCGCTGCGCGGCGCGCCACTTCATCCACGTGCCGTACACGCACGACGCCAGCACGAGGCCGACGAACCACGCGTACGTGTAAAGCGTGTTGAAGAACGCCGGCACGTTCGGAAAGGACGCCGGGAATGCGGTGTGCAGAAAGCCGGGCAGGTTCGGCAGCACGCCGATCGCGAGCGCGGCCAGCGCGGCCGGATTCCAGCCGCGCGCATAGCTGAAGCCGCCGCGCACGTCGAACAGCGCACGCGTATCGAGCCGCGTGCCGCGAATCAGGAAGTAGTCGACCATCATGATGCCCGCGACCGGCCCGAGCAGCGCCGAGTAGCCGACGAGCCACGTGAAGATGTAGCCGTCCGTCGTCGCGAGGATCTTCCACGGCATCATCACGATCGCGATCGTCGCGGTGATCAGCCCGCCCGTGCGATACGAGATCGCCTTCGGCCACAGGCTCGAAAAATCGTACGCGGGGCCGACGAGATTCGCCGCGAGGTTGCAGCACATCGTGTCGAGCGTGAGGATAACCAGCGCGATGCCGACGCCGATCCCGGTCATCCGGCTCGTCAGGTCGATCGGATCCCAGATCGCGTTGCCGTAGATCACGACGGTCGCCGACGTCACGACCACCGACACCACCGACAGCAGCGCCATCGGCACCGGCAGCCCGATCGACTGCCCGATCATCTGGTCGCGCTGCGAGTGCGCGAAGCGCGTGAAGTCGGGAATGTTCAGCGCGAGCGTCGCCCAGAAGCCGACCATCGCGGTCAGGCCCGGCCAGAACGTCGCCCAGAAGAGTCCGGCCTTCTTGCCGCCCGCGACGAACTGCGACGGCGCCGACAGCATCGACCCGACACCGCCCGCCTGCGACGTCGCCCACCACACGAGCGCGACGCACATCACGACCTTGATCGGCGCGGACCAGCTCTCGAGCCAGCGGATCGAATCGGTGCCGTGCAGGATGAAGTACAGCTGCAGCGCCCAGAACACGAGGAAACAGGCGAGCTGCCCGAACGAGATGCCGACGACGGGCAGCGCCGCGCCGTGCAGCGCGTTGCCGGTCAGGATGTTCAGCAGCGTGTAGATCGCGCTTCCGCCGAGCCAGGTCTGGATGCCGTACCAGCCGCACGCGACGATCGCGCGCAACAGCGCGGGCAGCTTCGCGCCTTGCGTACCGAACGACGCGCGCACGAGCACCGCGTACGGAATCCCGTGCTTCGCGCCCGCATGGCCGATCAGCAGCATCGGCACGAGCACGATCACGTTGCCGAGCAGCACCGTCATCACCGCCTGCCACGGCGACATGCCTTCCTGGATCAGTCCGGCCGCGAGCATGTACGACGCGATGTTCATCACCATCCCGACCCACAGCGCCGCGAAGTGATACCAGCGCCATGTGCGCTGCGCGGCCGTCGTCGGCGCGAGGTCGTCGTTGTACAGACTGCCGGCGGGCGCCGCGGCGGCGTCGGGATCGGCGGAAATCGCTGCGGGTTTCATCGAACGCTGCTCCTTGTAAACGTCGGCGCCGGCATCGCGCGACGCCGGCAGAACAGGGCACCGGCGGCGGCGCGGGCGACCCCGCGCCGCCGGCCGCCGGTCAGGCCGCCTTCGCGTGCTTCGCGGGTTGCGCGGGGCTGGCGCCCGCATCGGCACGCGCCGGGTTGTTCGGATGCGTGGTCCAGTTCGCGTAGTCGCCTGCATCGACCCGCTCCATCGTGATGCATTGCTCGACCGGACACACATGCATGCAAAGATTGCACCCGACGCATTCCGAATCGATCACTTCGAAATGCCGCACGCCGTCCTTCATCGCGGTGATCGCCTGGTGCGACGTGTCCTCGCACGCGATATGGCACAGCCCGCACTGAATGCAGCGGTCCTGGTCGATGCGCGCCTTGATGTCGTACTTGAGGTTCAGGTATTTCCAGTCGGTGACGTTCGGCACCGCGCGGCCGCGAATGTCGTCGAGCGTCGCGTAGCCCTTCTCGTCCATCCAGTTCGACAGCCCGTCGACGAGATCCGACACGATCCGGAATCCATAATGCATCGCGGCGGTGCATACCTGCACGCTGCCGGCGCCGAGCACCATGAATTCGGCCGCGTCGCGCCACGATGAAATTCCGCCGATCCCCGAGATCGGCAGGTTCGGCGTCTCCGGATCGCGCGCGATTTCCGCGACCATGTTCAGCGCGATCGGCTTCACCGCGGGGCCGCAATAGCCGCCGTGCGTGCCCTTGCCGTCGACGGTCGGCATCGGCGCCATCTGGTCGAGATCCACCGCGACGATCGAGTTGATCGTGTTGATCAGCGACACGCCGTCCGCGCCGCCGTTGTAGGCGGCACGCGAACCCATCCGGATGTCGCTGATGTTCGGCGTGAGCTTCACGAGGCACGGCAGCTTCGTCCCTTCCTTGACCCAGCGCGTGACCATCTCGACGTATTCCGGCACCTGGCCGACCGCCGCGCCCATCCCGCGCTCGCTCATTCCGTGCGGACAGCCGAAGTTCAGCTCGACCGCGTCGGCGCCCGTATCCTCGACGAGCGGCAGGATCCACTTCCAGTCACGCTCGTTGCACGGCACCATCAGCGATACGATCAGCGCGCGGTCGGGCCAGTCGCGCTTCACCTGCGCGATCTCTTTCAGGTTCACGTCGAGCGGGCGATCGGTGATCAGCTCGATGTTGTTCAGCCCCGCGATGCGCTGGCCGTTCCACTGCACCGCGCCATAGCGCGAACTCACGTTGACGACGTGCGGATCGAGCCCGAGCGTCTTCCACACGACGCCGCCCCAGCCGGCCTCGAATGCGCGGTTGACGTTGTACGCCTTGTCCGTCGGCGGCGCGGAGGCAAGCCAGAACGGATTCGGCGAAGTGATGCCTGCGATGGTGCAACGAAGGTCGGCCATGTTCGGCTCCGTAAGAATGGGGCGTTTATCGTGATGGCTGTGATCCGTGTGATCCGTGTGATCCGCGTGGCACGCGCGGCGCGTGCGTTGCGCGCGGTGCCTTCGCGTATCCCGCGTTCATGCGGCCTTGGCGTCGCGCTGCGCGAGTGCCGCGTCGATCGCGGCCGCCGCACGCTTGCCGTCCTGCACCGCCTGCACCGTCAGGTCGATACCGTCCGTCGCCGCACAATCGCCGCCGGCCCATACATCGGGCAACGCGGTGCGTCCGTCCGCATCGACCGCGATGCGCGTCCCGTCCACGGTCAGCAGCGAGGCGTCGATGCCGTCCGGCACCAGCGTCTGGCCGATCGCCTTCAGCACCATGTCCGCGTCGACGGTGAAGCGCTCGCCCGTCGCGGCCTCGAATTCGACGCCCGTCACGTGCCCGTCCGCGCCCACGATGCGCACCGGCTTCGCGTGCGTGAGCAGCGTGACACCGCTTTTTTGCGCGAACTCGCGTTCGGCCCAGGTCGCGCTCATCGCGTCGATGCCGCGCCGGTACACCATCGTCACGCGCTCCGCACCGAGCTTGCGGCTCTGCACGGACGCGTCGATCGCCGTATTGCCGCCGCCGATCACGACCACGCGCCGCCCGACCGGCACGTTCTCGAGCGCGTCGGCCTGGCGCACCTGTTCGATGAAGTCGACCGCGTTCATCACGCCGGCCAGCCGTTCGCCGTCGATCGCGAGCGTGCGCACGCCGGTCAGGCCCATCGCGAGAAACACTGCGTCGTGCCGCTCGCGCAGCGCGTCGAGCGTCACGTCGCGGCCGAGCGCGACGCCGGTTTCCACCGCGATACCGCCGACCGACAGCAGCCACTCGACTTCGCGCTGCGCGAAATCGTCGACCGTCTTGTACGCGGCGATCCCGTATTCGTTCAGGCCGCCCGCTTTCGCGCGCGCATCGAACAGCGTGACGCGATGCCCGGCCAGCGCGAGCCGGTGCGCGCATGCAAGGCCGGCCGGCCCGGCGCCCACCACGGCGACGTGCCGCCCCGTGTCGGGCGCGCGCGTGAAGCGCACCGCGCCGCTCGCCATCGCCCAGTCGGTCGCGTGCCGCTGCAACGCGCCGATCGCGACCGGCTGCGCGTCCTGGTGATTGCGCACGCACGCGCCTTCGCACAGGATTTCGGTCGGGCACACGCGCGCGCACATCCCGCCGAGCGGATTCGCGGACAAGATGTCGGTCGCCGCGCCCTTCAGGTTGCCGTTGCCGATCTTGCGGATGAAGCTCGGGATGTCGATCCGCGTCGGGCAGGCCTGCACGCACGGCGCGTCGTAGCAGTAGTGGCAGCGGCTCGCGGCGGCCGCGGCGGCCGTCGGATCGAGCAGCGGTGCGATATCGGCGAATTCGCACGACAGTTGCGTGGACGACAGGCGATGCGCGGCGATATCGCCGGTTGGCTGGGTAGTCATACGCGTTCCTTCGACGGGTGGAGACAAAGCCGTCCCCGCCGGCTGCTTTCGCACAGTCGGGGCGGTCGTGCTTAGGAATGCTGCGATCGGGCGACGCGGAGTCCGGTCGCCGCGCTATCGTCGTTGCGTCATGGAGCCGGTTCGCATGCGCGCGACAGCATCGCGTGCAGCAGCACGTTCGCGCCGGCCTCGATCCACGCAGGCGTCGCGTCCTCGATCTCGTTGTGGCTGATCCCGTCGACGCACGGTACGAACACCATCGACGTCGGCGCGACCTGCGCGAGATAGCACGCGTCGTGTCCCGCACCGGACACGATGTCGCGATGCGAGTAGCCGAAGCGATCGGCCGCGGAGCGCACGGCGGCGACGCAGGCCGGATCGAACGCAACGGGCTTGTAGTAGAAAATCTGCTCGAGCGCGGTCTCGAGCCCGATCTCGCCGGCGATGCGCGCAACGCCGTCGCGCAGCGCCGCGTCCATCTTCGCGAGCACGGCGTCGTCCGGATGGCGGAAATCGACGGTGAAGAACACACGGCCCGGAATTACGTTGCGCGAGTTCGGATGGACCTGCATCATCCCGACCGTCGCGCAACCGAACGGCGCGTGATCGAGGCCGATCCGGTTCACGAGATCGACGACGCGCGACGCGCCGAGCAGCGCGTCGCGGCGACGCGGCATCGGTGTCGGTCCTGCGTGCGCTTCCTGGCCGGTAAACGTGATCTCGTACCAGCGTTGCCCTTGCGCGTCGGTCACGACACCGATCGTCTTGCACTCCGCCTCGAGTATCGGCCCCTGCTCGATATGCAACTCGAACGCCGCATGCAGCTTGCGGCCGCCGCACGGCACGTCGCCCGCATATCCGATGCGCGCGAGCTCCTCGCCGATCGTCTTGCCGTCGACATCCTTGCGCGACAGTCCGTACTCGAGCGAAAACACGCCCGCGAACACGCCCGACGCGACCATCGCCGGCGCGAAGCGCGAGCCTTCCTCGTTGGTCCAGATCACGACTTCGACCGGATGCTCGGTCTCGATGCCTTGGTCGTTCAGAGTCCGAATCACTTCGAGGCCGCCGAGCACGCCATAGATGCCGTCGAAACGGCCGCCCGTCGGCTGCGAATCCGCATGCGAGCCGGTGACGACCGGCGCCGCATCGGCCACTCGGCCTTCGCGGCGCATGAACACGTTACCCATCGTATCGACCGTCACCGTGCAGCCGGCGGCCTTCGCCCAGCTGACGATCAGGTCTCGGCCGGCCTTGTCGAGATCGGTCAGCGCAAGACGGCATACGCCGCCCTTCGGCGTCGCGCCGATCTTCGCGACCTCCATCAGGCTGTCCCACAACCGCCGGCCGTCGACCTTGATCGACGTGTCGAATTCCGCCCGCTTCACTGTTTCCGATACCGCGTCCATACGTATCGCTCCTGTGGGGTCCGTCATGTCGTCATCCCGGTCGACGGCGGTGCGCGCGTAGCTGCCGTCGGGGCAAACTCGCACCTGCGCGGTGCGGACGTGCATCGTTCGCGTGATTCGTCCGATCGATCGGCGGAGCACTGGCGGTGCGTTCCGCCGCTCGCCGAATCCTGTCCGATTGGACAGGTTTTAGACGATCAAAATGCGCAGCGCAATGTCTTTCTTGCGCGAGCGGAGCGAGCGAGAAACGTGCCACCGCATCGCAGCATCGCGCACGCGTAGATGGATCCACGCGCGTGCGCTTGCTGCGAACCAGCGGCTAGAATGAAGCGCAACGCGGCATGCACGCCGCGCAAGGATAACGATGAGACATGACGAAGCGGCCGCCGAAACCACCGGCCACGACGAAGCGGGCACGCCTTTGCGGCGACGCAAGGCGCACATCCGCGCGTCCAACGAGGCGCATTTGCTCGCGTGCGCGGAAGCCGTATTCGCGGAACGCGGGCTCGACGGCGCAAGCACGGCCATGATCGCGGAACGTGCGGGCGTGCCGAAGGCGAACGTGCATTACTACTTCCCGACGAAGCTCGCGCTGTACCGCCGCGTGCTCGAGGACCTGTTCGAGGACTGGCATCGCGCGGCCGGCTCGTTCGAGTCAGGCGACGATCCGGTCGACGCGATCGGCAGCTACGTGCGCGCGAAGATGGATCTGTCGCGACGGCGCCCGCTCGGCTCGAAGGTGTGGGCCAACGAGATCATCCACGGTGCCGCCCACATGCACGACATCCTGTCCGAACGCGTAAAGCCGTGGTTCGATACGCGCGTGAAGGTGATCGAAGAGTGGATCGCGCGCGGGCTGCTCGCGCCGATCGACGCGCACGCGTTGATGTACCTGATCTGGGCGACCACGCAGCACTATGCGGATTTCGATGCGCAGATCCGCGCGTTGAGCGGCAAGCGTGCGTTCACGCAGAGGGCGTTCGCCGAGAAGACGGAGCAGGTCGTGCAACTCGTGATCCGCGCGTGCGGCGCGGTGTCGCCGCGTGCGAACGCGTAGGTTCTCCTCGGGAAAATAAAGCGGGCGACGGACACGAAGCAGGAACGACCCTGCCCGATGCCCACCGCCCGCGCC
Source organism: Burkholderia latens (assembly GCF_902499045.1). Taxonomy (GTDB): domain Bacteria; phylum Pseudomonadota; class Gammaproteobacteria; order Burkholderiales; family Burkholderiaceae; genus Burkholderia; species Burkholderia latens. The sequence continues at coordinate 230,953 of NZ_CABVPL010000005.1, forward strand.
GTTGGACGGCACACATGCGGTGCCGCACGCGATGCGTCCGCGTGTGCCGCACGCGTCGGCGTGACGGCGCTGACGCGGCGCCCCCGTTACGCGACGCGCTCGATCGCGATCGCCGTCGCCTCGCCGCCGCCGATGCACAGCGACGCGACGCCGCGCTTCAACCCATATGCTTCGAGCGCGGCCAGCAGCGTCACCATCACGCGCGCACCCGATGCGCCGATCGGATGGCCGAGCGCACATGCGCCGCCGTGCACGTTCACCTTGTCGTGCGGCAGGTCGAGATCGCGCATCGCGGCCATCACGACGACCGCGAACGCTTCGTTGATCTCGAACAGGTCGACGTCGCGCAGGTTCCAGCCGGTTTTCTCCGACAGCTTGCGCAGCGCGCCGATCGGCGCCGTCGCGAACAGGCCCGGCTTGTTCGCGTACGTCGAATGTCCGACGATCACCGCCTTCGGCGCAAGGCCGAGCCGCTCGGCTTCCGAGCGGCGCATCATCACGAGCGCGGCCGCACCGTCCGAGATCGACGACGCGTTGGCGGCCGTCACCGTGCCGCCTTCGCGGAACGCCGGCTTGAGCGTCGGGATCTTGTCGAGCTTCGCCTTACCGGGCTGCTCGTCGATCGACACGACGCTTTCCGTCTTGCCGGCCTTCACGGTCACTGGCGCGATTTCCGAGACGAAGCGCCCTTCCGCGATCGCGCGTTGCGCGCGCGTCAGCGACGCGATCGCAAACGCATCCTGTTCCTCGCGCGTGAACTGATAGGCCTGCGCGCAGTCCTCCGCGAACGTGCCCATCAGCCGGCCCTTGTCGTATGCGTCCTCGAGCCCGTCGAGGAACATGTGATCGAGCACCTGGCCGTGACCCATGCGCACTCCCGCCCGCGCCTTCGGCAGCAGGTACGGCGCATTCGTCATGCTTTCCATCCCGCCCGCCACCGCAACGCCGGCGGAGCCCGCGAGCAGCAGGTCGTGCGCGAACATCGCGGCCTTCATCCCGGAGCCGCACATCTTGTTGACCGTGGTCGCGCCTGCGCCGAGCGGCAAGCCGGCCTTCAGCGCGGCCTGCCGCGCCGGTGCCTGGCCCTGTCCGGCCGGCAGCACGCAGCCGAACACGATTTCATCGATGCGCTCGGCCGGCACGTGTGCACGCTCGAGCGCCGCGCGAATCGCCACCGCGCCGAGCTCGCTCGCGCTGACTGCCGCCAGGTCGCCCTGAAAGGCGCCCATCGGCGTACGCGCCGCACCGACGATTACGATCGGATCCTGTGTCGTCATGATTCATTTCCTCCAGTGTCAGCGCGGTGCCATGCGCAGCGCGCCATCGAGACGGATGACTTCGCCGTTCAGCATCGTATTCTCGGCGACGTGGCGCACCAGCGCCGCGAACTCGTCCGGGCGGCCGAGCCGCGGCGGGAACGGCACGCTCTTGCCGAGCGCGTCCTGCACGTCCTGCGGCATGCCGGCCATCATCGGCGTCGCGAAGATGCCCGGCGCGATCGTCACCACGCGAATGCCGAAGCGCGCGAGTTCGCGCGCGATCGGCAGCGTCATGCCGACCACGCCGCTCTTCGATGCCGCATACGCAGCCTGCCCGATCTGGCCGTCGAACGCCGCGACCGACGCGGTGTTCACGATCACGCCGCGCTCGCCGTCCGCATTGGCGTCCTGCTTCGACATTGCGTCGGCCGCGAGCCGGATCATGTTGAACGTGCCGACCAGGTTGATCGACACCGCGCGCGCGAAGCGGTCGAGCGAATGCGGGCCTTCGCGGCCGACGACCTTCTCGCCCGGCGCAACGCCCGCGCAGTTCACGAGCGCGTCGATGCGGCCGAACGCGTCGCGTGCAGCGGCGACCGCGGCCTGTCCGTCGGCCTCGCTCGTCACGTCGGTCTTCACGAAGCACGCGGCCGCGCCGAGTTCGTGCGCGAGGCTGGCACCGGCGTCTTCGTTGACGTCCAGCAGCACCGCGTGGCCGCCTGCGCCGACCACCATGCGCGCCACTGCGGCGCCGAGGCCGGAACCGGCGCCCGTAATCAGAAAAACGCGATCCTTGATATTCATTTGCAGTCCGTATTCAGTAATCGGGAGTCGGGATTCAGCGGCCCTTTTCGGCTTCCATTTTGCGCAGCACGAAGCGCTGGATCTTGCCGCTCGGGGTTTTCGGCAGCGCGTCGACGAACTCGACCGCGCGAGGATACGCGTGCGCCGACAACCGCCGCTTCACGTGCTGTCCGAGTTCGTCGGCGAGCGCCGGCGTGCCGTCGAAGCCCTTCGACAGCACGACGAACGCCTTGACGATCTCCGTGCGCTCCGGGTCCGGCACGCCGATCACGGCGGCCTCGCTGACGGCCGGATGCTCGATCAGCGCGCTTTCCACGTCGAACGGGCCGATCCGGTAGCCCGACGATGTGATCACGTCGTCCGCGCGGCCGATGAAGCTCACCGTGCCGTCCGGTTCGAGTTCGACGTTGTCGCCGGTCCGGTAGTAGCCGCCCGCGATCGCGGGCGTGTCCTGCTGCCAGTAGCCGTCGAACCACAGCAGCGGCGAGCGCGCGATGTCGATCGCCAACGTGCCCGGCTGTCCGGGGCCGAGTTCGCGGCCAGCTTCGTCGAGCACTGCGACACGATAGCCGGGCATGGCCAAACCCGCCGAACCGGCATGGACGACGTGCGTGAGCCCATGATGATTGTTCACGACCATCCCGAGTTCGGTCTGGCCGTAGTGGTCGTAGATCGGTGCACCGAGCGCCGCATGGAACCAGCGCACGACTTCCGGGTTCAGCGGCTCGCCTGCGCTACTGACCACGCGCAGTTGTCCTTTCAGCGGCGCGGCAGCTTCCGTGCCGGCTGCCATCAACATCCGGTACGCGGTCGGTGAACCGGCGAGGCTCGTGATGCCGAGCCGCTCGATCACGTCGTAGGTACTGTCGACCGTGAAGCTGCCCTCGTACAGCGTCGTCGCATGGCCGAGCAGCAGCGGGCCCGTGACCGCGTAATAGAGGCCATACGCCCAGCCCGGATCGGCGATGTTCCAGAAGCGGTCGCTGTCGCGCAGGTCCACCGCGTCGCGCATGTATGCGCCGAACGCGAGCAGTGCACGCAGCGGCACCGGCACGCCCTTCGGCAACCCTGTCGTGCCCGACGTCGACATCATCATGAACAGGTCGGTACCCTTGCGCGGCACCGGTTCGAACACGTCGGACTGTGCATCGAGCGCCGCGCGGAAGTCGATGTCGCCGCGCGGCAGCACGTCGCCGGATTCGCGCACCATCGCGACCCGCGGGCAATCCGCGATCTCGTCGAGCTTTGCGCGATTCGCGGTGTTGGTGACGACCAGCCGTGCATCGCTCATGCGCAACCGATGCTCGATCGCCTTCGGCCCGAACGCCGTGAAGAGCGGCTGGTAGACGGCGCCCGCACGCCACGTGCCGAGGATCGTCGCGACCAGTTCGGGCGTACGCGGCAACATGCCGGCGACCACGTCGCCCGGCTTCACGCCGTGCTCGGCCAGCAGGTTCGCGACACGCGCCGACAGCGCCTGCAGCTGCGCGAACGTGAAGCTGCGGTGCTGGCCGCCGGCGTCAATCCAGTCGAGCGCGACGGCATTCGTGTCCGCCGCCGCATGCCGGTCGCAGCATTCGACACAGGCGTTCAGGCCTCGCTCGAGATCACCGTGCAGACTGGCCGCGGCCGTCTCGATACGGAAGCTTGCCACGGCGTCGGCGTAGGCCGGCACCACCCGGGCGGTTGCTCCATTACGCATGCGTGTCTCCTGTTCGTTATGACCACCGGCGAGCCGGGGTATATCGATGATGGTAGACAGCCGTCACATTGCAATCAATGACAAACAGAATCTAGAATCGTGATCGCTTTTGCCATGTCTGGGGGACCTGAAGAAATGGGGCCGCAAATGATCTCGCCGGGCTTCGTCGAGGATGCGCTCGAGAGCCTGCGCCGCCAGCACATGCCGACCGCGCCAGTGCTGCGCGCGGCGGGCCTGCCGGCGACCGTGCACGAGCCCGTCACGCCGCAGCAGTACGGCCGGCTGTGGGTCGCGATCGCGGGCGCGATCGACGACGAATTCTTCGGGCTCGCGGCCCGGCCGATGCGGCGCGGCAGTTTCATGCTGCTGTGCCATGCGGTGCTGCACGCGGGTACGCTGGAACAGGCGCTGCGGCGCGCACTGCAGTTCCTGCGTGTAGTGCTCGACGAGCCGCATGGCGAACTCGTGGTGGCCGACGGCCAGGCCCAGATCGTTCTTACGCAGGCCGGCGCGCCGTATTCGGCCTTCGCTTACCGAACGTTCTGGCTGATCCTGCTCGGCGTCGCGTGCTGGCTGATCGGCCGCCGCATTCCGCTGCAACGCATCGATTTCGCGTGCTCGAGCCCTGACCAGCGCGGCGACTACCACCAGTTCTTCGGCGTGCCGGTGCATTTCGACCGCCCCGACAGCCGGCTCGCCTTCAACGCCGCGTACCTTACGCTGCCGACGATCCGCTCCGCGCAAGGGCTGAAGGCCTTTCTGCGCGGCGCACCCGGTAATCTGCTGGTGCGCTACCGGCACGACACCGGCTGGGTGGCGAAAACGCGCGCGCATCTGAAGGCGTCGCCGGCCGCGGAATGGCCGGACTTCGACACGCTCGCCGTGCGCCTCGGCACGACCCCCGCAACGCTGCGCCGCCGCCTGCGCAGCGAGGGACAGAGCTTCGCGTCGATCAAGGACGAACTGCGCGGCGCGCTGGCTCAGTCGCTGCTGCGCGGGCAAATACTGAGCGTCGCGGAAATCGCGGCGGAGCTCGGGTTCACCGAGCCCAGCGCGTTTCACCGCGCGTTCCGGAAATGGACCGGCACGAGTCCCGGCGCGTTTCGGCGCGACGTCAATGCGGCGCAGCAGGAGCCTTGAACGGCCGCTTGCCCGGGAGCCGGCGACCATCGTCGCATGGGCGCGCACGATCTTGATCGAGGGCAACGGCATCGGCATGGGCCGCGACGAGGCGCTCGCGAATTTCGGCACGATCGCGCGTCGGTCCCGCAACGGTGCGGCGCGGAACCGGTATGAAATACGTGCGCGGCGTCGCGCGTCGTCAAGCTCGATCACATACTGACCGGTCAGTCCGAGCAAGGTCGCTGCGATGGTGACTGTCAATCTGGTGCCGCTTCGGTGTGGGGTGTCGTCGGATCTGCCGTGTCGCTGCTGGCAGCAATTCCGTACGCGCTCGCGATCTACCGTCGCACCGTTCGCCCGTATCTGTTCACGTGGCTGGTCTGGTCGGTCGTCACCGCGATCGCGGCCGCCGGCCAGTTCGTTGCGGGCGCCGGGCCTTCGGCATGGTGCACGGCGGCAATCGCGCTCACCTGCGCTCTGATTTTCGGGGCCAGTATTTTCGCGGTGAACAGAGCTGGACGCGCATCGACTGGTTCTTCCTGTGCGCGGCACTGTCGGCGATTCCGCTGTGGATGTGGACCGCTGATCCGACGCTGTCGATTTGCGTCGTCACATTGATCGAGCTCGCCGGCCTGGGCCCGACCGTGCACGAGACGCTTCGCGATCCATGGAGCGAGAGCTTCACGTATTTCGCGCTGTGCGCGTTCAAGTACGCGTTGGCGCTGCTCGCCTTGAGCACATGGAATGTGGCGGTAGCCTTCTACCCTTCGGTCAACATCCTCGCTTCGATCGGCATTTGCGTGCTGATGATGGTGCGACGTGAGGCGCTGTCGAAAGCGGAGTAGCCTGTGTCGAGTATGCCGAAATGCCGGGATGCGTTGGCCGCCGCCCGCTTGCCCGTTATGCGTTCAATTCCGGTCGAACCGACGCGAGGCCCCGATATGGATTCAGTGCGTGAAGTCATCGAACCGTATGAAGCCGCACTTCGCGCGGCGATGCTGGCCAGCGATGTCGACGCGCTCGACGCATTGCTGGACGACGATCTGATTTTCACGATTCCGAGCGGGGACATAATTTCGAAGCACGACGACCTGTCCGCGCATCGTGCAAAGCTGTTGCGGCTGCAGACACTCGATCGTCAGGAGACACTGGCACATGGGATCGGGGACATGATCCTCACGATTACGAAGGCAGCGCTTGCCGGTCAGTTCGACGGCAACGCGTTCAACGGCACGTTCGCTTATACACGCCTGTGGCGCCGATCGGGGAATAGCTGGCGCGTGGTTGCCGGACATGCGTCTCAGACCGGTTGAATCGAGAGCGTTCACACGACGACGAGCATGCTGTGCTCGAGACGATAGTTGCGTGATAGCGGTGGTAGTTTGCGTCTACGGAAGTCTGAGGGGTGCGCTACACGCAGGGGCCGGCGTCGGTGCGCCGCCGCACAACTGCACACTCCACACGCATTTCCGTCGCACAAATGCAAAAACCCCCGCCTTGTCGGGCGGGGGTTTCTGGCTTGAGGGGAGCCTGACGATTACCTACTTTCACACGGGAATCCGCACTATCATCGGCGTAGAGTCGTTTCACGGTCCTGTTCGGGATGGGAAGGGGTGGGACCGACTCGCTATGGTCATCAGGCAAAGGGGGTTGTTCTGCTGGCGTGGCCAACAGAACCAATCTTGGAAGAAGCAGTAATTAGTTGTGTGTATCGCACACGAGAATCAACAAGTCCTGTTAAGGCAGACTTGTTATAGGATC
>NZ_CABVPL010000006.1 GCF_902499045.1 Burkholderia latens
TTTTCCGACGCGATCAGCTCGATGTGATCTTCCTGGCGGCGGTTTTCCTGCTCGATCGCTGCAAAAAGTTCGGGATCGACGTTGGCTACGGTGCTGGTAGAGCGATTGAACATGATGATTGGTCGAAAGAGAGTGATGGATTGACCCCGGCACGCCGGACTGCCCCGGACGCGCGATGCCGGCCGAACGGTTATTCGCCATTGCCATTCCAGCAGACGCAAATTCGTTCAGATAGAAGGATTACGACAATCCGCTAGGACGCATCGCGCGGCGCATCGGCAAAAAAAAGAAGGTCCGCAGCGATGCGGACCTTCGACGGAACCAGCCGTTCGTGGAGACGCTGCGCCCGGCCGGCAACTGCCTACGCCCCATCGGCACCGGCCGTCCGCGCTACATGCGTCCCCACTACCCCGTCACTCCTGCTGATCCTGCTGTTCCTGTTGCGCCTGCACCTGGCGCTGCTGGATGAACTGCCGCACGTCGCTCATCGTCACGCGACCGGTGTGTTTCGCATCGATCTCGTCGAAGTGCTTCGCGACGAACCCGAGCCCGCTGCTCTGCGCCTGCGCTTTCGTCACCGCCGCGCCGTTGCTCAGCACCGTGTTGCCGCCGAGCCGCGCATCGACGCGCTTCTGCGCCTGCTGCTGCAGCGTCGCGCCGGTCGACGGCAGCACCGGCGCCGCCCGGGTCGAAGGAAAGAACGGACCGTCGACGCCGTGCGCGCCGTGCGGCAGCTTCACCGGCGCGACCGCCTGCGGCGGCAGCGCGTACGCGCCGCTCGTCACGGCACCGGCGACGATCAACGCAGACATATGACGCATCAAGTTGAGTAGAGACATGATCGCTCGCATTCAATGGATGAATAGAGGGTTGCCGTTCGCACCGCAGCGGTCGCTCACGGCGCCGCCGCCAGCGTCGTCGCGGCCGTCGCGCCCGGCGTGCTGCCGGTCGGCGTGCCGGCCGGGTTCTCGTCCGGCCACGGCGGCGGCAGCGTGCGCAGCGTCAGCGCGGTCGGAATCCGCTTGCCCTGATAGAAGATCTTCAGGTCGCGCTTCATCTGCGGACGCGCGACGTCGTCCAGATACGTCATGTGCCCGCCCTGGAAGAAGTTCACCTGCAGCTTCGGATTCAACCCCTTGACCGTCTGCAGACGCGCGAGCTGCTTCTCCGTGTTGAAGAACGGCGTCGCCAGATCGTGCAGGCCGTTTTCCGCGAGCACGTGGAGCTTCGGATTGAGCTGCAGCGCGCCGAGCAGATCGGGAATCGTGTCCGGCATCGGCTGGCCGTCATGCGAGAAGTCCCACACCTGGATGATGTCGTCGTTCAGCGGCAGGTATGTCGCGTTCGGCGCGGTGTAGCCGAGGTAGTCGGGCATCTGCGCCGCGAGCGCATTCGTGAACGGCTGCGAGATCAGGATGTCCGACGGATCGCCGTCCGTTTGCAGCCGCGGGTCCGAGTTGGGCAGCGACACGCGTCCGTCGTAACGGCCGATCGTCGTGCCGGGCAAGAGGCTCGTGCCGAACGGATTCGCGTTGAAGTAGCCGCGCAGCGCCTGCAGCGTCAGGCTCGACGGCACCGACCACAGCGTCAGCGTCGCATCGCTCGGGAACACCGGCGTGCCGAGCGCATCCGGAATGCCGAGCTGGCTCAGCACCCACGACTGCGAGTATTTCTGCAGCTGGTTGTAGATCAGCGTCGTGAACAGTTCCGTCTGCAGTGCATACAGATACGGGTTGACGGGCGCCGGCGACACCTGGTTGAAGTACTCGGCGACCGCCGCGTAACCGGGCAGATAGCCGGCTACGGTATCGGTATCGAGCAGCAGCCCTTCGGTCGACTGCGTGATCGCGACCGCTTCGACCGCATCGGCGAAGTAGTTCAGGATCGCCGACTGCAGCACGATCCCCGTCAGGTGCACGCCGGCCGATTCGAGCGCGAGCGCGAGCATGTCGGTGCGCGGCGTGCCGTACGATTCGCCGTACAGGTAGATCGGCGACGCGCCGCGGCCGTTCACGCTCAGGTAGCGCTGGATGAAGTCGCGCATGATGTTCACGTCCGCGTCCGAACTCCAGTACTTCTGGTTCGTGTTCGGCAGCACGGCTTCCGACAACCCGGTTCCGGGCGGGTCGATGAACACGAGGTCGGTCGTGTCGATCAGGCTTTCAGCGTTGTCGACGAGCGGATAGTTCGGCCAGTTGCTGCCGAACAGCGGATCGGGCGTCGCGACGCGCGTCGGCGCGAACGAGCCGAGGCGCAGCCAGATCGACGACGAGCCGGGGCCGCCGTTATAGACGAACGTGACCGGCCGTGGCTTGCCGTTCGTGCTCGGCGCGGTGTACGCGACGTACGACATCGATGCTTCCGCGTTGCCGTTCGCGTCCTGCGCGGTCAGGTGGCCGGTGGTCGTCGTGTAGTCGACCGTCGTGCCGCCGGACTTCCACTGGTAATGCATCACCGCCGCCTTCTCCGACACCTGTGCGGGCGCGAGGCCGTCGGTGGCGTTCATCGAATACGCGACGGGGTCCACGTAAGGCTGGTTCGCCGCCGGCGTCTGGTTGGCGGCCGCCTGTTGCGCACTGGCCTGCCGGCTCACGGTGGCCTGCGCGAGGCTCGACGCGCCGGCGGACGACGAATCGTCGCCGCCGCAGGCTGCGACCGCGAGTGTCATCGCCGTCAATGCGCCTAGGCCGGCCAGCCGGCCGCGACGTTCGCGGCGGCTGCCGGTACTGCTCCTGTCTGGTTTCATGCCTCTGTCCTTGTGTTGGATCGGATATCGCTTCACACTCGGGCCGTCATCGCCGGCGAAAAACGCGCAGGCGCACCCGCCATTCGCGTTGCACGGTCGGCAGACGGCGATCGGGGATTGGACTACGTCGAGAGACTGAACTTGATACAGACACAGCAAACTGCTGGCGGAGAATGATGCGAGAACGCCGCCCCCTTGCAGTTGTGACGACTTTTGTATTACCTGAATTTACGACATCACAAAAATAGGCGGTGCTGCGCCGCGTTGTCAAAGATCATTCGGATATTAAAAAATCACTGATAATGCGGATGGAGAGCAGTGTCTGGATTTTGAAAGAAACCGGATTGTTCGCCTTTCCGGCGCGGCACGAGTCGTTTCGTATCGACCGCCGCCGCTGCGCGATTAATTGTGCGGCGCTCTCCGCCGTGCTGGTCTTGCGTCTGCAATCCCTTCAAATCGACAGGATTTTTCTTTCATTTCAATTATCCAGAATCGATCAGCACGAATCGTCGAATAAACTCACCACCACCCACAAAATACCGAATTGCCCGGTTTTCTCAATACTCGACGGAATTATTTACACGATATAAGAGTGGGAACGCGAGCCGCTTGAAATGTGCATTGAAGACTACTACGCCGGTATTCGCAATGAAGCCGCGCTCGTTCGTGCCGCGCAATGCAGACTGGATTGCGACCATCGCGAATCGGGCGCGCGATGCATGGGAAGGGAGAGCCGCGTGAGCGAGCGGCGGTGCCGCCGCTCACGCGCCGACATGCGGCTGACGCCGCACGCCGTACTTCAACTGCTCGACTCGGCCGTGCTCAGCGCCCGCCACCCGGCAGCGCGATATCGATCAGCACCGGATCGTGATCCGACGAGCGATACGCATCCGGCGCGTAGTACGTGCTCTGCTGCTCGGCCGACTTGTATGCGAGCGTGTACTGCAGCGCGAGCGGCTCGTCCGCGTTGATGTGCCATTCGTGCACGGCCTTCACGTGCGACGCGAGCGGCAGCGACGCGAGCGCGTGATCGAGATAGCCGGCTTCGCCGTTGTACACGTAGCTGTACGCGTTCGCGCCGATCCAGCGCGCGACGAGGTTGCGATAGCCGCGCGATTCGAGCAGGCGGATCGGATCTTCATACGTGTAGCTGTTGAAATCGCCGATCAGCAGCGTGCCCTGCCCCGCGACGCCCGTCGGCGTGCCCGCGAGCCAGTCGGCCAGCTTCGCGGCCGCACGCGTGCGCGTCGGGTTCCAGCAGCCCTGTCCGTCGCCCTGGTCGAGGTCGTCATTCGCCGCGTCCGGGCAGTTCTTCGACTTCAGATGGTTGACTGCGATCGTCAGCGCCTGCTTGCCGCCGATGCGGCGGAACGATTGCGCAAGCGGCTGGCGGTTCTTGTCGTCGATCGCGAGCGTCGCCGCGCGGCCGACCGGCTCCACCGAGCGGCTGTCGTAGATCATCGCGACCGCGATCGCATCGCCGCCGAGACGCGACGTGCCGGGATCGACCACGCGCCAGTGGCTGCCGAGCTTCGCCGCGAGCTGACGCACCGCGCTCAGTTCGCCGTAGCCGTTGTTCTGGATTTCCATCAGGCCGATCACGTCGGCATTCAGCGCCTTCAGCGCGCTGACGATCTTCGCTTCCTGACGCTGGAACTCCTGGTAGTTCTTCGCGCCGCGGTTGTTCGGATCGTCGAAGCCGCCGCCGAGACCGTTGCCGTTGAAGTAGTTGAGCACGTTGAACGATGCGACGCGCAGGTTCGCTTTCGGATCGCGCGCCGGCGCGCTCGTGCGCGGGTTCGAGCGCGCGTCGAACGCCGGCGCGGCCGCGCCCGGCAGCGGCTGCACGCGCCACGCGCCGTACCGCACTTCGAGCACGCCTTCGACGTCGCGCACCGTGTAGCCCGAGCGCAGCGTGTTCGCGGCCGACAGTTCCGGCGCCGGATACGGGACGCTCGCCGGATTCTGCTTGTTCGAGCCGTCGTCGAGGATCAGCCGGTTGCGTGCGTTCGCATCGATCTGCGTCTGCGCCTGCGACGGCGGCACCACGCTCGTCGGCGTGCGCAGGCGGCCGTTGCTCAGCATCACGCTGCCATAGCGGCCGAGTTCGTAGTTCTCGGTGACGGTCAGCGTCTGCGGCAGGCGCACCCGCATCCCTTCATACGCGGCGAACGTGGCCGCGTGGTCGACGGGCAGCGTGAGCGTCGCCGGCGTGACCGTCTGCCCGTTCGCGCACACCGCGATCGCGCCCGCCAGCGTGAGCTGCGTTTGCCCGTACTTCTCCTCGACCTTGCCCGTCACGTGCACGAGATCGCCGGCCTTCGCGCGCGCTTTCGGCGCGTAGACGAACAGCCCTTCCGACACGCCCGGCTGGTTGCGGCGCTGCGCGTCGGCCTGCTGGACGAAGAAGCCGCCGAAGCCGTCGGTGCCGCCGAAATCGGCGGTGACCACCGCTTCGATCGACACGTTCTGCCCGGCGAGCGGCGACGGCGCGCCCGGCCCCTGAATGTCGGCGATCGGCGTCGTGCTGCCGCCGCAGTTCGGGCTGACGGGAGCCGCCGTGGCGGCGAACACCGGCGCGGCCAGCGTCGGCAGCAGCAATAGCGGGGCAAACAGGCGGATTGTCGAGTGCATGGCGGGGAATCCCGGTGGTGAGGGTGGCGAAAGCTTAGCGGCGCTCGGTGACAGTTTTTGGTAATCGCAAGACAGCGGTATGTAATTTGCTCGGTCCGTTTTGCGCGCCGCCGTTCGCGTGCTGCCGGTGCGCCGGGCCGGGCTCGTGCGCGTTCCGGCAGCTGTGCGGCGGCCCGCCGCATCGCATCGTGACGCGCCGACGCACCCGTTGCGGCGCCGGACCGGCGGCAGCCGGTGCATGCTTGCCGAAAGCAGCCGCCTCGGCTAGACTGCCGTTCGTCTTTGGGGAGTAGCCTGCTTTCCTTCCCCGGAAAGCGAACGCGTCAACACACTCGGCCTGCGGCCGTGGCGCGTTCGGCCGAATCGGTCTGGCGAGACCATCGACGCATCGCGTCGTTCCTGGTCGGACGTCGGCAGATGCGTCATGGTTCGTCAACGTCCGACCACGGAGTCCCCATGTATCTCGTTGCCTTCCCTTCCCGTTTCGCGAATTCCTCGACCGCCCGTGCACGTGCCTGCGGAGGTGCCGCATGACGCTGATGCTCGTCGAACTGGCGTTCATGCTGCTCGTCATCCTGGTCGCCGCCGAACTCTTCACCAACGCGCTCGAACATCTCGGCGAACGGCTGAAGATCTCCGAAGGCGTGACGGGTTCGCTGTTCGCGGCGGTCGGTACCGCGCTGCCCGAAACGATGGTGCCGCTGCTCGCACTCGCGGGCGGCACGTCGAACGCGGCCGTCAACGAGGAGATCGGCGTCGGCGCGATTCTCGGCGCGCCGCTGATGCTCGCGACGCTGACCACGTTCCTGATGACGCTCGCCGTGATCGGCTCGCGCGGGCTGACGGGGACGATCACGCCGGAGCGAACCGGCTTCGTGCGCGACCTGAACTACTTCATCGCCGCGTTCGCGCTCGCGACGATCGCGATGTTCGTTCCGCATCACGTGTGGGCCGTGCGCGCACTGCTCGCCGCGATGCTCGTCGGCATCTATGCGCTGTACGTCGTGATGACGTTCCGCGCATCGACGCAACTGGTCGACGCCGGGCACGGCACCGAAGCGCCGCACGCGATGTTCCTGTCGCGCGTCGGGCTGCCGACGAATCTCGCGACCATCGCGCTGCAGCTCGCGGTCGGCGTCGCGCTGCTCGTCGGCGGTGCGAAGGGCTTCATTCACGGCGTCGAAGGCGTGTCGCACCTGCTCGGCATCTCGGCGCTGCTGCTGTCGCTGATCATCGTGCCGATCGCGACGGAGTTGCCGGAGAAGGTCAACAGCGTGCTGTGGATCCGCCGCAAGAAAGACACGCTCGCGTTCGGCAACATCACCGGCGCGATGGTGTTCCAGGGCACGCTGCTGCCGGCGATCGGCATCATGCTGACGCCGTGGGAGCCGCGCCCCGAAGTGCTGAGTGGCGTCGTCATCACGCTTGCGGCGGCGGTCTGGCTGCGCATCAATGCGCGTGCGCGCGGGCTCGCGATCTGGGCGCTGCTCGCGAACGGCGCCGGGTATGCGGGCTATCTGCTCGTGACGCTCACGCGCTGAACGGCGCGCCCCGCATCTGCCCCATCGAGAGAAACATCATGGAACTACACGCTACCGTCGGCGCGGCCACGTTCGACATCGACGACGATGAAAGTTGCGCGAACATCTATTGCCACGATGCGACGCAGGACTATTGCTTCTCGCTGCTGCGCTTTCCTGACGAGTCGGCGATCGAGGTGATGGTGCGCGACCGGCTCACCGCGCACGTGAAGGATCTGTCGGTGCGCCTGGCCGGCAACACGCTCGAAGTCGAGCTCGATGAGCGCACCGCCGCGCGACTCGACGGCACCACGCATTACGTGATCCATCTCGCGCCCGGTGAACACGATCCGGTCGTGCTGCGCGCCGCACTGAAGGAGATCTTCGACGGCAAGAACGGGTATCGCGACGAAAGCGCGGATGCGTAAGCCGCGTCCTCCCGATACGCCGACAACGCCGCTCACGACGCGCGTGTCGCGGCTCGATGCGCCGCACTACGCGGCCAGCGCGGCCGCCTTCACGTTGAACGCACGCAGCAGGTCCTCGCAGAACGCGTCGACGATCGGCTTGCCGCTCGCACTGCGTTTCATCGCGAGATGCAGCGGCACGTCGAAGCTGAACGTGTCGCGGCCGACGGCCTTCACGAGCCCGCGCTGCTCGAACGGCTCCGCATAGTGCGCGGGCAGGTAGCCGAGATGGCCGCCCGACAGGATCAGAATCGTCGCGGCTTCGATGCTGTCCGCGCTCGCGGTCACGCGCCGCTCCGGCAGCGGATACTGCTCCTCCGGCACCGGATACGTGCGCCATACCCAGTCGTGCGCCTGCAGGTCGTCGGCCGACACCGGGCGCGACGCATGAAAGAGCGGATGCCCGCGGCCGCAGTAGATCACCTGCTCCTCGGTAAACAGCGGCGTGTAGTCGAGGCCCGGCACGCGATGCCAGAAGTACCCGATCGCGAGGTCGAGCTGGTTGTTGACGAGGCTTTCCTCGAGCTCCTGCGGCGACGCGACCTTCATCGAGAACGTGACGGCCTGGTCGCGCTTGCGAAACGCACCGATCGCATCGGCGAGGCGCGCGTTCTCGACCAGCGGCGCCTGGCCGATCAAGCCGATCGACAGCGTGCCGACCAGCTTGCGGTCGATGTCGCGTACGCGCGCGACGAACTCGGACGTCGCGGCGACGAGCGTGCGTGCGGTGGCCGCGAACCGTTCGCCCTTCGACGTCAGCCGAAAGCCGCCGCGGCCGCGATCGCACAGCTTGAAGCCGACGCGCGCCTCGAGCGCGGAGAGCTGCGTGCTGATCGTCGATTGCCGCACGCCGAGCGACGCTTCGGCGGCGGTGATGCCGCGCGCGTCGACGACGGCCAGAAAGACCCGGATGAGCCGGAGATCGAGATCGGTGGTATTCGAGAACATGCTTGAAGCCGCTGCGCGTGCGCGCGTTGTCGGACCGGCACGGCACCGGCCGCGTTCGCCGATGGACCAGCCCGGACGCGCGCCGCCATCGGCAACGGCGCACGCCATACGCGTCGTTCATCGACTACCGTCGCTCACATCGGGAAGCCCATCGCCTTGATCGCGTTGATCCACGCGCGCTTCCAGCCGCCTTCGGCATCCGCGCCGTCGAACGCGTGAAACGTGATCTTCGCGGCGATCCAGCGCATCGGCTCGGGCGGGATGTAGCTCGGACTCTGGTTCGCGATGTCGAGCTTGCGCTCCGGGCTGTCGCGATCGAACAGGATGTTCAGCCCCATGAATGCGCCGAACCGGCTCGCGGCGACGCCGAAGCCCGTATAGCCGGCAACGAACACGGCCTTGCCGCCGAGATAGCGCTTCGCGAACACCGAGCCGCGCGAACAGTAGTCGATCGGGCCGCCCCACGCATGCGAGAAGCGCACGTCGCCGAGTTGCGGGAACGTCCGGTAGAACGCTTCCGCGAGCCGGTGGTAGGTTTCGCGCCGGCCGTCCTGATGCGGCTCGGGATCGCCGTCGAAGTGATAGCTGACCAGCCCGCCGAAGATGATGCTGTTGTGCTTCGTCAGCCGGAAATAGTTGAGCTGCGTGCGCGTGTCGTACACGCCCTGGCGGTTCTTCCAGCCGATCCGCGCGAGCTGCTCGTCGGTGAGCGGCTCGGTCGCGAGCACATGGTCGCGCACCTGCATCACGCGGCGGTTGATGTCGGCAATGCCGACCTTCGCCGTGCCGCTGCCGAACACGACGCGCGGCGCGCGCACGCTGCCCTTCGGCGTCGTGACGTACACGGTGCTGCCTTCGTCGGTGACGGTCGTGAGCGGCGTGTGCTCGTGCAGCTTCACGCCAAGCTGCAGCGCCGCGCGCTTGAGCCCCCACGCGAGCTTTGCCGGATGCACGATGCCGCTGCGATTGCGCGACCACAGCGCGCCCGCGAACAGCGGCGAATTCAGTTGCTCGAGCGTTTCGTCGCGGTTCAGCAGCACGACGTCGTGCCCGTATTCGCGATGCAGGTCGTAGTCGGCCTTCAGGTGCGCGACGTGCTCGGGGTCCACCGCGACCGTCATCTCGCCGTTCCACTCGATGTCGGCGTCGATGTCGTAGCGCTTCAGCGTGTCCTCGAAGCCGTCGAGGTTGCGATGGCCGAACGCCTCGAGCTGCGCGATGTCGTTCGGGAACACGCGCACCGCGTTCGGCAGCCCGTGCATCACCGACGTCGAGATGATCCCGCCCGCGCGACCCGATGCGCCGTGCGCGACCTTGCCGGCCTCGATCAGCACCACGTTCAGGTGCGGCATCTGCTCCTTCGCCTGCACGGCCGCCCACAACCCGGTGAAGCCGCCGCCGACGATCAGCAGGTCGGCCGTCGTGTCGCCGACGAGTTCCGGCTCCGCCGCCGGCGCGGCCGGGTTGTCGAGCCAGTACGGGAACAGCTTCGTGTTCGCGAGCGCGTCGGCGGCGCTCGGTGCGGCCGGTGCGCGGCGCGCGGCCTGCGCGTGAGCCGGTGCGGCGTGTGTTGCGCGTTGGGTGGCGCGTTGCGTTGCTTCGTTGACTTCCATGTCCATGATCCCAGCCAGTTCACGTGATCGCGACCGCGCATGCGATTCCTGCACGGCGTGCCGAATTCGCCCATCTCACCGATGTGCGCACTCGCCGCGGTTTCGCCGATGGCGACGACGATCCGCGCGTGCACCGCAAGCCGCAATGGATGCCGCCGGTGGAAACGCGGCAGACATCGGCGTCGTTTGCGGTCGATCGAAACCGCCCCCGCCGCCGGGCCTGCGTCAATCTGACGACCACGCCGCGGCGGCGGCTCCTCGCATCACGACTTCTCGAGCAGCACGTAGAACTTCTTCGCGTCCTCGATCGTCTCCCAGCGGCCCGCGAACCCGGCCGGCAGCAGGTAGCCCTGGCCCGGCGCGAATTCCTTGCGGTTGCCCTCGACGTCGGTCAGCGCGATACGGCCCTCGACGAGCCACACCGCTTCGTCGGCGGCGGTTTCAGGGAACTCGACCGAGCCGATCTTGCCTTCCCACCAGCCGACGACGTAGTTGCCGCTCTTGCCTTCGGCCGCGCGCCAGTCGCTCTCGTCCATCCCGAAGTCGAGCTTCGTGAATTCGCCAATGCCTGCGCCGAGCGGCAGGATGTCCTTGATCAGTTTGGTCATCTGAATCTTCGTCTCTCGATTGAAAAAAGCAGAAACAAAGTTACTCATTTACACTGCGCCGGTATGCCCCCCCTCGGGGGGGACAAACCGCGTTTTTCGGGCGCAAGCCGGGCGGCCGCGCACCCGCAGGTATTTCTCCCTACTGACGCTTCCGGCCGCAACCGCTAGAATCGCGCCCGATTTTCACCGGGGAACCGCATGCAGCTCGACGTGAACCCCTTCCACCGCGACACCGACCGTTTCAACGTGTCGTTCAAGGCGCTGGGCGAACTGATCGAGACGGTCGGCACGCCGCACTTCGTGCCGCGCCTCACGCAACTGCTGAACGAAGTCGTGCCGCTCGACGTCGCGCACGTCGAACGTTCGCGCGTCGACGGCTCGATGCCGACCGGCTATCGCTGCGAATGGATCGGCAGCAGCGGCATCGGCACCGCGACCGCCGAAATCTCCGACGTGATGACGCTCTATTACGAGCGCTTTCTCGACAGCGATCCGCTGTTCGCGGGGCTGCGCGGCAAGACGGGCACGATGCTCGTCGTGCGCGACATCGCGGCGATCCCGCCCGGCGAATTCCGGCAGCGGCTGTTCGACGACGTGCATATCGGCCACGAATGCGTGCTCGCGCGCGGCACCCGCTACGCGCAGCATTCGATCGCGCTCGAACGCGGCCGCGACCGCCCGCCGTTCACGCTCGCCGAGATGAACCGCTTTCGCAGCATCAGCGACGTGCTGTTCCCGCTGCTCGAATTGCACACGTCGACCACCGCCGCGCGGCGCGTCGCGCATCCGACGCCGGAAGTGCATCCGCTCGCGCAGTTCGATGCGCGGGTCGCGGCCGACGGCATCAAGCTGTCGAAGCGCGAATACGAAACGTGCAAGCACCTGATCTCGGGCAAGACCGTGCCGGAAGCCGCCGGCATCCTCGGCGTGCGCGTCGCGACGGCCGAGTCGTACGTGAAGCGCGCATTCGCGAAGCTCGGCGTGCGCACGAAGCGCGAGCTCGCCGCCTGGGGCTCGGCGGCGCCGGCATGTCCGTCCGCCGCGGCGCACGATGACGACATCGGCGCGCGGCCCGCGATCGCCGGTGATCCGGTCGCTCGCTGACGGTTGCATCGGATCGATGCGGCAGCGCCGTTCGCATCGAGATCCGTCGATGTAAACGTTGCGACTTCGAAATCTTCCCGCGCGCGTTCTCCTCTACCATCGGCCGATCGCTTTTCACCAGCACGAGGAGACGGCCCCATGCGCCGCGAACTGAACCAGCCGATGGGCGGCAACGAGATGCCGCGCTTCGGCGGCATTGCCACGATGATGCGGCTGCCGCAAGCCGCGACCACCGACGGCCTCGACGTAT
Organism: Burkholderia latens; assembly: GCF_902499045.1. GTDB lineage: Bacteria > Pseudomonadota > Gammaproteobacteria > Burkholderiales > Burkholderiaceae > Burkholderia > Burkholderia latens. Next base: position 11,891 of record NZ_CABVPL010000006.1, read on the forward strand.
GCTTCGTCGGCGTGCCGCTCGACCTCGGCACGTCGAACCGCTCGGGTTCGCGCTTCGGCCCGCGCCAGATCCGCACCGAATCCGTGCTGCTGCGCCCGTACAACATGGCGACCCGCGCCGCACCGTTCGACTCGCTGCAGGTCGCCGACATCGGAGACGTCGCGACCAACCCGTACGACCTGAAGGATTCGGTGCGCCGCATCGAGCACGCGTACGACGACATCGTCGCGAACGGCTGCCGGCCGATCACGCTCGGCGGCGACCACACGATCGCGTGGCCGATCCTGCGCGCGCTGCACCGGAAGTACGGCAAGGTCGCGGTCGTGCACGTCGACGCGCATGCGGACGTCAACGACACCATGTTCGGCGAGAAGATCGCGCACGGCACGCCGTTTCGCCGCGCGGTCGAGGACGGCCTGCTGCAATGCGACAAGGTCACGCAGATCGGCCTGCGCGGCACCGGCTACCACGCGGACGATTTCGACTGGTGCCGCCAGCAGGGCTTCACCGTCGTGCAAGCCGAAGCATGCTGGAACACGTCGCTCGCGCCGCTGATGGCGCAGGTGCGCGAGCGCGTCGGCGACACGCCCGTCTATCTGAGCTTCGACATCGACGGGCTCGATCCGTCGTTCGCGCCCGGCACCGGCACGCCGGAAATCGGCGGTCTGTCGGTGCAGCAGGGTCTCGAAATCGTTCGCGGGATGAAGGGGCTGAACATCGTCGGCGCGGATCTCGTCGAAGTGTCGCCGCCGTACGATCCGACCGGCACCACCGCGCTCGTCGGCGCGAACCTCGCGTTCGAGATGCTCTGCGTGATGCCGGGCGTCGCGTACCGCTGAACCAGCCATTCGTCCGACAGGAACATCGACATGTCCGCTCCCGAGCTTTCCCCTTCCGCCGCGGCGCGCGTGCTGCCCGCCGCACACATCGGCGGCCAGCCGGTGCGCACGCATTCCGTCGAAGCCGGCGCGCCGATCTTCAACGCGTCGACCGGCGACACGATCGGCTGGCAGGAATTCGCGACGCCCGCGCACGTCGACGCCGCGGTCCGCGCCGCGCGCGACGCATTCGCCGGCTGGCGCGACACGCCGCCGGCCGAGCGCGGCCGGCTGCTCGCGAAGATCGCCGAGCGCGTCGAGGCCAATCGCGCGCGCCTCGCTGCATTGCAGATGCAGGTCAGCGGCAAGCCGCCGTCCGAAGCCGATGCCGACGTCGGCGACGTCGCCGCGACGTTCGCCTACTACGCGACGCTGTGCGACGACGCCGCGCTGTTCGCGGCCGAACCGGTCGCGCTGCCGGTCGACGCGTTCGCGGCCGAGCGCTTTTACGACGCGGTCGGCGTCGCCGCCCTCATCGTGCCGTGGAACTTCCCGATGGTCACGACCGCGTGGAAGCTCGCGCCCGCGCTCGCGGCCGGCTGCACGGCCGTGCTGAAGCCGTCCGAACTGACGTCGCCGGCCGAGCACGCGCTGCTCGAACTGATCGCCGAAGCCGGCGTGCCGGACGGTGTCGTCAACGTCGTCAATGGCGGCGCCGACGTCGGCGCGGCGCTGACCGCGCATCCGCAGATCGACAAGATCTCGTTCACCGGCAGCACCGCCGCCGGCCGCAAGGTGATGCGGTCCGCGGCCGACGACATGAAGCGCGTGACGCTCGAGCTCGGCGGCAAGTCGTCGCTGATCGTGCGCGACGATGCCGATCTCGACGTCGCGGTGTCGCTGGCCGTGGCCGGCGCGTTCACGAACGCGGGCCAGATGTGCTCGGCCACCGCGCGCATCCTCGTGCACGACAGCCTGTACCGCAGCTTCATGGCCGCGTTCGAGACGGCCGTGCGCGCGCTCGTCGTCGCGCCGCCCGGCACCGAACAGGCCGCGATGGGGCCGATGATTTCCGCCGCGCAGCGCACGCGCGTCGAGACGATGGTCGAGCAAGGGATCGCGGCAGGCGCGCGCGTCGCGTTCGGCGGCCGCGTCGCCGACGCGGGCGGCGGCGGCTTCTTCATGGCGCCCGTCGTGATCGCGGAACCGCCGGCCGACAACCTGCTGTGGACCGACGAAGTGTTCGGTCCGGTCGCGTGCGTGAAGTCGTTCCGCACCGACGACGAAGCGATCGCGCTCGCGAACGACACACGCTATGGGCTCGTCGCGACCGTCGTCACGCGCGATGCGGCGGCGGCCAACGCGTTCCGGGCGCGCGTGCGAGCGGGGCTCGTGTGGATCAATGCGCCGCAGCTCATCTATCCGCATGTGTGCTGGGGTGGCCTCGGGCTCAGCGGGATCGGCCGCGAACTTGGCGTGACCGGGCTGCGCAGCTATCAGGAACTGCGTCACGCGATGCGCGCGGTGGATTGATCGCGGCGGCCGCGCAGGGCGGACGCGGCGCGTCGGGAGCAGCGGGTTGGCGTTGTTTTTTTGGTGTGACTTCGCCGGATGCCGGCGAGCGCGGCAGAACCTCGTGGCATCCCGTTCGCCACGCTCGCATCCGCACCGCCATCGCGCACGAGGCAAGCGGAATACGGACCAGCCATTGCGCGCTTGGGGATGCGGCCCGCGTCTGCTATACATCAAGCCATCGCCCCCGCGAGAGATGCCCATGCCGCGTGTTATCCGCCCCGCAGGCGCCGACGACCTGCCAATCGCCGAAGCACTGGTCGTCCGCAGCATCAACGATCTGACCGTCCGTCATGGGTTCGGCTCGATCGCGACGTCGCGACCGCCGGATTTCCAGGCCTTCTGCGTCCGGGACGATTCACGCGGGGCGTGGCTCGCCGAAGATGGCGGCGAAATCGTCGGCTTTGCGCTGAGCTGGGTATGCGATCGGCTCTGGTTCCTCGCCGAATTGTTCGTCGCCCCCCGGGCACCAGGGGCAGGGCATCGGCGAAGCGTTGCTGGAGCGCACGCTCCAGCATGCAGACGCGGCCGGCGCCACCACCAGAAGCCTGATCACGTTCGCGTTCAACGTCGTATCCCAAGGGCTGTACGTGCGCCACGGCATGCTGCCGCACGTGCCGATTCACCTGTGCAGCGCCGCGCGCGACGCGTTGGCGTGTTGCGCGCACGGTCCATTGCTCCGCACGACGCCGATCCGGCTGACCGACGACGATCTCCACGTGCTGCGGCGGATCGATCTTGCCGCGCTGGGGGTCTCGCGGGAGAAGCATCACCGGTATCTGGCCGGCGACTCGACGATGCAACGCGTATTCGTCGAAGAGGCGGGCGAGCGTGTCGGCTACGCGTACGTTGCGGCCACCGGCCATATCGGTCCGCTGGCGGTCATGCATGCGCACGCAATGCCCGATGCATTCCGCACGGCACTCGCGCTGGCGCTGCGCGGCGACGCACCGCGGGTCTCCGCGTTCGTGCCCGGGACGAGCGACGCGCTGCCGATCGCCGCCAGCTGCGGCATGCGATTCACGCTTCCGATGGTGGCGATGTCCGCGCACGACAGCAGCGACTGGACGCGCTATCTTCCGAGGAATCCGGGCTTCATGTGACATCGCCTCGCGCGGCAGCCCGGCCCCGGGCATGTGTACGGCACCGTCACCGTCGATGAGCGGCCGCTTCGGCCTCGGTATCGTGATACTCGACGAACGCCGCGATCTTTCCGCAGTGGATCGTGAAGAGGTGCACCCAGTCGTCCTCGTACGTACGCCCGGTCGAATGGACGCGCCAGCGCTGCGTGCCGAGCACGACGACGCGGTCGCCGCTCGCGATGAATTCGAGCGGTTCGAACCGTTCCGCCGTCTGCGCGGACGCAAGCGCCGCGAAGAATGCCGCGACCTCCCGCGGCCCTTGTCGCCGGCCGGCGAACGGAACGACGTCCGCCGGGCCCGGGATGAACCAGTCGATGCTGTCGGACAGCGTCCGCAGAATGCCGTCGATATCGGCCCTGCCGAACGCCGCGTACGCGTGCTGCACCAGTTGCACGTTGGCTTGTTCGCTCATCGCGTCCTCCCGTCGTCGCCGGTCCGCCGTGTCGCGGCGCGGAGTCCGGCCGCAGACAATTCAGCATAGGCGAACCGACGCGCATCGCGGCGAGGATTCGCGAGCAATACGGTCGAGCGGATTCCTGTGAGCAATCGGCACACCGCTATCCGGCGGCGACGATGACGTGCGCCTGGATCTTGCCGGCCACCGGCCCGTCGCCATGGCGCGCCGCAATCGCCTCCGTCGCGCGGTCCATCGCGAGCTGAATCAGGCCGGGGTCGCGCGAGACGATTTCGTCGTACAGCGGCGTGCCGCGGCAATACGCGGTGGCGGCATCGCGTGCCGAAGCCGCGCGACTGGTCTTCTCGCGCGTCGCGACATCGACGTCGATGAAACCCGCGCGATGCAAGTCGTCGCGGATCAGCGCGACATCGTGATAGCCGTGCGGCGTGCGCGCGAGGAATCGTGGCGGGTCGTGCGGAAACAGCGTGGCGAGCGCGCCGGTGATTTCGTCGGCGAACGCGTTTTCCTCGATGCGGTCCCACACGCTGAAGACGAAATGCCCGTGCGGCGCCAGCACGCGCCGCGCCTCGGCGTAGCCGGCAACCCGGTCGGGAAAGAACATCGCGCCGAACTGACAGCAGACGACATCGAACGACGCGTCGTCGAACGGCAGCGCGAGCGCGTCCGCCTGCCGCCATTCGATACGGCCGTCGGGCGCCTGCCTGGTCATCGCGTAGTCGAGCATCGGCTGGTTGAGGTCGGTCACCACGTAGCGCGCATCCGCGCCGAGCCACGGCGCAAGCGCCCGCGTGACCGCGCCGCTGCCGGCAGCCGTTTCGAGCACCGTGCGGGGCGAAAACCCGGCCACGAGCGCCGCCAGGTCGGCCGCATAGGCGTCGAAGATCAGCGGGACCATCAGCGTGTCGTAGAACGCCGGGATCGGGCCCGCAAACACCTTGTCGCGATCGGTCATGACACCCCCTTCGTTCGCGTATTCGTTTCGCCACACGCGGCACCAAGCCGGCGCGGGACGGGCTTCATACAGGATAGGTGCTGGAACGGCGGAACGTGGCCCGCGACGAACGGGGCCGGAGCGTACCTTGTTGGGGCACTCGCACTCGGCAGTCGATGCGTGCCAGAATCCGCGCCGATATCGCGCATAATCGGGCGTTGAACGCTGCCGCAACGATGAAGCATCGTGCGCGCGCAGCCGCTCGAAGCAGGAACGGGCGCGATCCGGCTCGCCGCGGTGCGGCGGCGCTCGCGTTCGCGACAACCCAGGCAATCCCGCTGAAGACAGGACACCGACACATGGACCGAGCCGGGCACATCAGCATCGAGCAGGCAGCCGATCTGACCGCCGACGAACTGAACGGATGCGACTTCTCGTTCGACATCGCGTGGGAGCTGAACGCACCGTACGCGGACCTGCTCGACTTGCGCGCGCTGCCCGTGCGGCGCAAGGACTACGGCTTCGATCCGGCCGTCTTGGCGCGCGACGCGTCCGGCCGCAACGCGCTGTTCCGCGCGACCGTGGGCGGCCGCCTCGCGGGGTTCGTCGCGATCGGCGAAAGCTGGAACGGCATGGCCGAGATCGCGGAACTCGCGGTCGACCGCGCATGCAGGCGGCAAGGGATCGGCCAGTTCCTGCTGGCGGCCGCCGAAGCCTGGGCGCGCGGCTGCGAGTTCGGCTTCATGCGGCTGGAAACGCAGGCGAACAACGTCGCGGCCTGCTGCACGTATGCGCGTGCCGGCTTCGTCGTCGGCGGCCACGACCGCTTCCTGTATGCCGACGGCATAAACGACGGCGAAGTCGCGCTGTTCTGGTACAAGGATCTGCGCGACGGCCAGCGTGCCAGGAGCCGCATCGTCGATCCGGAATCGATGCGGCCGCTATCGTGACGTGCGGCCACACGCGGCGTCGCCGGTTGCGGTTCTACATTTTCATGACCGGCGAGTCGCGACGATGAACAGCCGCGGAAACGGCAGCAGCACGGTGCCGTCGTCGAGCACCGGATAGCCGTCCGGTCCGGCGAGCGCATCGCGGTAGCGCGCGATGAACGCATCGCGTTCGCTGTCGTCGTCCAGCGCGGCGAGGAATGGCCGCAACGCACTGCCCTTGAACCATTCGACGACCGCATCGGTGCCGCGCAGCGGATGGTAGTAAGTCGTGCGCCACACATCGACCCGAGAACACGACGGCGACAACAGCGCGTAGTAGTAGCGCGCGTCGAACCGCTCGGTGCGCGCGGCGTCTTTCAGCTTGTGCGACCACGGCCCGGCCGCCGCGACTTCGCGCATCAGCCGGTGCGCGGGTTCGTCGAGGTTGTCGGGCATCTGCACCGCAAGGTGGCCGCCCGGCGCGAGCCGCGCGACCAGCGACGGAAAGAGCGTGTCGTGCGCGGGCACCCATTGCAGCACCGCATTCGACAGGATCAGGTCGTAGCCGCCCGGATCGTCCCACGTCGACACGTCCGCGAGATCGAAACGCAGCGCGGGCAGCCGCTTGCGCGCGGCGGCGATCATGTCCGGCGATGCATCGATGCCGTGGACCGTTGCGTCGGGCGCACGCGCGATCAGCGCCTCGGTCGAATTGCCGGGCCCGCAGCCAATGTCGATCGCGGTACGGATCGGCGTATCCGGCACCGCGGCGAGCAGGTCGCGTACGGGGCGCGTGCGCTCGTCTTCGAATCGCACGTACTGGTTCGCGTATTGATCGAGTGGGGTCGTCACGGCATGCCTCCTGGTCGGCGTGGGTGGTGTCGGTGGTCGATCGGTCATCGACGCGGCCCATTCTGCGATTCCGTCGTTCGTCAGTAAAATGAATTTAATTTCGTCATTGATTCATATTTCTGATGAAGATCGATACGCTGGGTGTTCAGGCTTTCGTCGCCATCGCCGACGGTGGCAGCTTCAGGCAGGCAGCCGATTCGCTGCACGTCACGCAAACGGCCATCACGCAACGGCTGCGCAAGCTGGAGTCGTTTCTCGGTGTCGCGCTGATCGAGCGAACGACGCGCCGCACGACCCTCACCGAAATTGGCCGGCGTTTCCTGCCGCAGGCGCGGCGGCTGCTGAACGAGTTGTCGGACGCGCTGACCGAAATTCGCGAAACGGGCCTGAGCCAGCGCGGCGACGTGACGATCGCATGCGTGCCGACGGTGGGCGTGCAGTATCTGCCGCGCATTCTGCGCGCGTTCTCCGGACATCGGCCGCACGATCGCGTGAAGATCCTCGATCACGCTTCGGCATCGGTGCTGCAGGCGGTGCTGCGTCGCGAAGCGGAATTCGGCATCGGCATCGCCGGCGATCAGCATCCGGAACTCGTCAGCGTGCCGCTCACGCACGATCCGTACGTGCTCGTGTGCCGCGACGATCATCCGCTCGCAAAGCGGCGACGGATCCGCTGGGAAGCCCTGCAACCGCATCCGCTGATCTTCGCGGGCGAGGTCAGCGGCAATCGCGGGTTGCTCGAAGGTGCGCTGAAGACGAGCGGCGTGTCGCTGCATTCGTTCTACGAAGTGCAGCGCAGTTCGACCGCGCTCGGGCTCGTCGCGGAAGGCCTCGGCGCGGCCGTGGTGCCGAAGCTCGCGATCCAGAAGAACGCGTATCCGATGATCCGCACGATCGAACTCGTCGAACCGTCGGTGTCGCGCACGCTCGTGCTGGTCAAGCGCAAGGCCGCGCAGCTGTCGCCGGCGGCGCAGGCGCTGTACGACATGATCGTCGAGCGCGGCACGCCGGGACGATGACTCAGGGGCGCCTCTCAGAGCACCTTGACCATGAACACGCGCGCCGCCCCTTCCGGTTCGCACGGCACTTCGCCGAAAGCCTCGTACCCGTGCTTGCGGTAGAACTCGGGTGCCTGGAACGAAATCGTGTACAGCACCGCGCGCGCGCAGCCACGCCGCTTCGCCTCCGCTTCGGCCTCGCGCAGCAGCCTGCTGCCGAAGCCGCCGCCGCGCAACGATTCCGGCAGATAGAAGAGATCGATGAAGAACAGGCCGAGCGACGTGCGGCCGGTGAGGCCGCCGAGCACCTCGCCGGTCGCGGGATCGGTCACGTAGACGTCGAGCGCCGCCGAATCGGCGCGCCCCGTCATCGCATGGTTGAATTCGCCGAGCTTGCGACTGATGAAATCGCGCGCTGCCGGCTGCTCGGTATCCGTCAGTTGAAGGGAAACGGCGGGATGCGGGGTCATGAATGGCGAACGCGCGTCAGTTGTACCCGAGAATCGCGACCGCCGCGACATCCGGCCGATCGGCCGTCCCGCCGACCAGCGACGTCATCGGCTCTTGCAGCACTGCCTGATACGACGTGACCTGCGTTTCTTCCGGCGCGCCGGATTCGTCCCAAACGGGCTCATCGAATGCATCGAGGCCGGTGAAAAACTCAGGTTGCGTTTGCGTAAAAGTCATCTCCACTCCTGTTGATATGTCGTTGATGTTCTAACTTGCCTGCTTCAACGCCGCCGTGTGCACCGCCGGCGCGGCTGCGCGGTCATGCGCGGCCTCCGAGTGCGCCAGCTGCGCGCGCGTACGCCGCGTGATGTGAATCACCGCGAACACGACCGGCGCGATCAGCAGGCCTTCCGCCAGTTCTGGATCGACCGGCAGGTTCATCACGTGCAGCGCCTTGAACGCCGCGGTCGCGAGCGACAGCACATAGTACGAAATGGCCGCCACCGACAGCCCTTCGACCGCATGCTGAAGATGAAGCTGATTGCGCGCGGTGCGCTCCATGCCGGCCAGCAGCCGCGTCACGTCCTTTTCCTGCGCGAGATTCACGCGCGTACGCAACAGGTCGACCGCGCGCGCGATCCGCGCGGCGATCTGCTCGTGGCGCGCCCACACGCTGCGGCACGTTTCCATTGCCGGCGCGAAACGCCGCTCCATGAATTCGGCGATCGTCGGCATCCCTTCGATGCGCTCCTCGCGCAGTTCGTGAATGCGCGCCAGCACGAGCTTTTCGTACGCGCGCGATGCACTGAAGCGGCCGCCGGAACCCGACAGCGCTTCGACCCGCACTGCGAGGTGCGTGAGCTTCACGAGCAGCGCCGCGTCGTCGCCGTCGGCGCCGCTCGCGTCCATCCGCTGCATCAGCGCGTGCAGCGCCGCATGAATCTCGTCGAGCTCGCGGCTCATCTGCCGCGCGACCGGCAGCGCGAGCAGCGCCATCATCCGGTACGTCTCGATCTCATGGAAGCGTTGCAGCAGACGGCCGCCCTGTTCCTCGCGGAAATCCTCGTCGACGACGAGAAAGCGCATGAAGCCGTCGTCGCGCACATGCCAGTCGCAGAACACCTTGCCGCCGCCGAGCACGTTGCTGCCGACGAGCGCGGGCCCGTCGATCCAGCGGCGCAGGTCGCCGCACACGAGCCGCGCCGCATCGCCGGACAGCAGCTCCATGCGCACCGCGACGAAACGGATGCCCGCAAGCCGCGCGAACCACTCGGCAGGAATCCCTTCGATCGCCAGATCGTCGAAATAGCCGGTGTCGCGGCGCGGCGCGACGAACGTGAACGTCGAAAATTCGGTATGGCGCTCCCACTTCAGATGCCAGCCGCACGGCGACTGCGCCGCGTAGTGGGTCGCGCCTTCGTGCGGCGCGGTGATGCCGGTGTCGCGGCACAGCGCGTGCAACAGCGTTTCGTGGATGTCGGGCTGGCCGTCCGCGTAGATCGCGTAATGCGTAAGCGACACGGCTTCGGCGATCCGCAGGAATGGCCGCGCATGCAATTCCGCGGCCAGTGCGGCGCGCAACGGATGATCGATCATCGGTACACACTCTTCCCTGTTCAACGCTGCATGCCGGGCGCGCCGGCGTGATTTGCCGCCCTGCATCGAACGATACGGGGCCCGCTTCGTTCCACTATGGCAGACACATTGCGACAATAAAAACGCATAATGCTGATCGTTACGTTCAGTTTTCCTGATACCGATGAAGATGCTCGATCACGACGTGCTGGCCACCGTCGTCGCCGTTGCGGAAACCGGCAACATGACCCGCGCCGCCGAGGCGGTGAACCGCTCGCAGTCCGCCGTGAGCATGCAGATCAAGAGCCTCGAGGACGCGATCGGGCGGCCGCTGTTCGTGCGCAAGCCGCGCAGCATCGTGCTGACGCGCGAAGGCGAGGTGCTGCTGGGATTCGCCAGACGAATGCTGGCGCTGCGCGACGAGGCGTGGGCGGCCGTCGTGCGCCCGGAAGTGACCGGTAAAGTCGTGATCGGCGTGCCGGACGACTATGCATCGTCGCTGCTGCCGTCGGTGCTGAAGAAGTTTTCGGCGACCTATCCGAAGGTCGAGATCCAGGTGATCGGGCTGCCGAGCAGCGCGCTCGCGCCGCTTCTGAAGGAAGGCACCGTCGATCTCGTATGCGGCACGCGCATCAAGGGGCTGTCCGGCGATTTCATTCGCCACGAACCGATGGCGTGGGCCGCGATGACGAACGGCCCGCGCGTGTGGGAAGAACGGCCGCTGCCGATCGCGGTGTTCATGCCGGGCAGCGTCGCGCGCGAGAACGCAATCCGCAGCCTCGAACGCGCGAAGCTACCGTTCCGCACGTCGTATGAAAGCCCGAGCCTGCTCGGGCTGCTCAGCATGGTCGAGGCCGGCCTGGCCGTCGCGCCGCTCGCGCGCTGCGCGATTCCCGCGCAGCTGTCGATGCTCGGCCGCTCGCACGGGCTGCCCGATCTGCCGCCGCTGGAACTGATCCTCGCGCGCAGCACGAAATCGAAGCGCCCGCCGTGCGACTTTCTCGCGGAACAACTGATGGAAGACCTGCAACGGCAAACCGGCCAGACCGCCGACGCGTGAACCATCGTCAGGCGCGCGCCGCGTGCGCCGTCACGAACCGCCGGATTTCGAATGGTGCGACTGACCGGCCGTGATCAGCGCGGTGTTCACGATGCCCGCCACCGTGTCGACGAGCGCTTCCAGCGTGTCGCCATGCACGTGCCGTCCGGCGGGCGGAATGCATTCGTTGCGGCGGCCGCCCCACTTCGATCCGGCCGTCACGGATAGCGTCGCACCGAACCGGTTGCCGTGCCGCCGGCCGAAGATGCCGACGCGGTGCTCGCCCATATACGCCTGCTCGGGCAGAAACAGCCGGATCTCGACTTCGACCTGGTCGGGATCCGCGGCGCGCGCGTTCGCGTCGACCGTCGGCGGGAACACCTTCGCGACGCGGAACGTCACGTGTGAATCCCACGCGGCCAGCGGGCCGCCGGCCGCGTCGACACGCTCGATGTCGACCGACCATTGATGACGATCCGGCAACCGGATCGCCTGGCGCAGCAGCACGTCCGCCGCGCGAACCGTCACCAGCAGCTGCCGGGCAAGCTGTCTGCTCGACGGCAGCGTCACCACGCGCACGCGACGGCTGGCGGGGCGCGCGGTGTGTACTTCTTCGGTGAGATACATGGATCCTCCTTGTCGAAGGCCAGCGCCGCGTTCGACGCGGCGCACAAACGTCCGCCGCACGCGGCCGGCGGACAGCACGGCGGCCAGCGAAACGGCAGCGGATCGTACGAGCAATCAGCGTGCCTCCGCCGGCACCCCGCGCCCGCCGGCCGCCGACCGGCGTGCGACCGGGCCGATCACGGCGTCGGCCTGCTGCGCGATCAGCATGTGCAGCGTGAAGCCGAGGTCGTCGGGCGCGATGTCGAATCGCACATGGATCACGTCGTGCACGACGCGCGCACTGGCGACATATACGCCGAGCGGCGAATGCAGCAGCGCCGCCAGCCGGGCGGGTGCGGGCGCGCCGGCATCGGCCGTCAGCGTGACGGGCAACTGCAGGCGCGGGGACGGTGGAAGCCGGGCGACGGCGCGGCGGCCGCCAACGTCGAACGCGGGTACGGGATCGATGACGGGCATGGTGCGGACGGACGGCGTCCCAGGCTGTCGAACACGTCACCAGCTTAGAAAGCACGCCCTAAATACCGTGCAAAAAAACGGCATTGCGGTGCAAAAACGGCATGCGGTTCTTCCACCCGGCGTTCGCTGGCGGACAACGGTCGATCCGGCGGCTCGTCGGCCAACGCGCGCGCGCCGCGCGGCAGGCGGGCTGACGCTCCGCTGCGAGAATTCCGTGAGCGCCCCCTCGCCGCTCGTCGCAACGCGTCGACCGTCACGTCGTCAAGCAATACGAGCTCGCCTGTCGCCCAATCGCGGATGCCGATCCGGCCCCGACACGTGCGGTCGCATCGGAGCCGTGCGGACGACGAACGGCTACGGGCGCCCGCTCGCCGCCGCGGCGCGCCGCGCTCGCCGAAAGCGGCACGTCGTTTGCTTCCCTCTGGCCGCACAGGGACACGACCATGACGACTCATCTCGGGCAATCCGGACTTCCGCGCGGGCTGGCCGGGCGCATCGCCGGCCGGATCATGCGTCGGCACAACCGGCTGGACAACGTATGGACGCTATCGCTGTTGTCGGTTGGGGACAGCGACCGCGTACTCGAGGTCGGTTTCGGCCCCGGCGATGCAATCAAGCTCGCCACCGACATGGCGCCATCCTGCCGAATCGCCGGCGTCGATCATTCGCTGACGATGCTGGCCGCGGCGAAGCGTCTGAATCGCGCGACCATCGACGAGGGGCGCGTCCGCCTCGCGCTCGGCTCCGTCGACGCGCTGCCGTTCGCGGACGGTGCGTTCGACAAGGCGTTTTCGATCAACTGCATCTATTTCTGGCACGCGCCGATGCGCGGGTTGGCCGAATTGCGCCGCGTCGTCCGACGCGACGGAATCGTCGCGATCACCGTGCGCGACATCGATCGTGCGCCGTACGATGCGCACCGCCCCGAGAAACTCGCGCGCCTGATGACCGACGCCGGTTTCGTGTCCGTGGCCGTGCAGCGCAACGGCACGCCGTCGCATCCGCTCGCATGCGTGCTCGCGACGAAGTAGCGACCGCGCCTCCAACATCGGTCAACGAAAGCGCGGCACGGCAATCACGCCGCTTCTTCGATCGCGACCGCGCGCATCGCGACGATGCGCGCAGGCGGAATATTTGCCCAGACGATCCGGCTCGCGCCGGCAACAAATGCCGAATGACCCAGCGGACGACGGCCGGGCGGCCGCAAATCGTAAGTGAATTGAATCATCACGCCGCCGGCGGACAGCACGCGACGACATTGAGCGACGATCGCCGTCACGTCGTCTCGCGGCAGCGTGCGCAGCGACAGGCAAGACACGATCGCATCGACGCGCGCATCGGGCGGCAACATCCGCTCGAGCTGCCGCGCGTCCCCGGCAACGACCGTGATGCCTGGAAAGCGGCGCCGCAGATGCCGGACGAACGCGGGCGAGCGTTCGACCACGACGAGGCGCCGCGGCGCGACGCCGCGCTCGAGCAGTGCGGCCGTGATCGCACCCGTGCCGCCCCCGAGCTCGACGACGAGGCCGTCGCCGTCGGGCACCGCATCGGCCATCGCGCGCGCCAGATGCCGCGAACTCGGGCACAACGCCCCCACCGCGGCCGGGCGCCCGACCCACTCGCGTACGAACAATGCCGACACGCGCAACGCATTCGGCCACGTCATCGGCCCGCCTCGCGCGATGGCGCGTCGAGCTTCGGCATGCCAACGACCGCGCGGAACGGCGTTGCGGCGACACGGGGTTTTCTCACGCTCACGTGCATCCTCCTTGGACAAACCGGCCGCCGCGTCAGGCGGCGGCCAATCGATTCTAGGAAATGCAAACTTAAGGCGACGTGAAGATAGTCCCGGATTGCGCCGGGCGCGGAATGTCTGATTGGCGGTCGCGGTGTCGCCGGGATCGCGCGGATCGCGTCCTGCGATGAACGTGCGTTGCAGCGGCGCGCGACGCGTCTCTCCGTCATTCATCGGGCGACAGCGCCACATCGCGCCGTCGAAGCCGGGCCGGCCGAACCGATCGCCGATCGCCGGTCGCAAGCGCAACTCGCCGATCGCCCGGCGCGGCCGCGACCCCGTCGCCCGGCTACGTCAACGCAGGTTGGTCCGCCCGAGTTCGACGATTTCATCGCCGCGCCCGCTCAGGATCGCGCGCAGCATGAACAGGCTGAAACCCTTCGCATGCGCGAGCTCGATCTTCGGCGGCATCGCGAGTTCGTACTTCGACGTGACGACGTCGACCACTGCCGGCCCGTCGTGCGCGAACGCGGTGCGCAGCGCATGCTCGACGTTCTCCGAATGCTCGACGCGCACGCTGAAGATCCCCGCGCCCTTCGCGATCGCCGCGAAGTCGGTCGGGCTCAGGTCGACGTTCGTGTCGAGGTAGCCCGCCGCCTTCAGCTCCATCGACACGAAGCCGAGCAGGCTATTGTTGTAGACGACGATCTTGATCGGCAGCTTCAGCTGGCGTGCGGTCAGCAGATCGCCGAGCAGCATCGACAGCCCGCCGTCGCCCGACAGCGATACGACCTGCCGCCCCGGATGCGCGCCCTGCGCGCCGAGCGCCTGCGGCATCGCGTTCGCCATCGAACCGTGATTGAACGAGCCATGCAGCTGGCGCTTGCCGTTCATCGTCAGGTAGCGCGCGGCCCATAGCGTCGGCGTGCCGACGTCGGCCGTGAAGATCGCATCCTCCGCCGCGACTTCGTCGACGATCTTCGTCAGGTATTGCGGATGGATCGCGCGGCCCGGCGGCTCGGCCACCGCGAGATCGTCGAGGCCCTTGCGCGCGGCCGCGTAGTGCTTCAGCGCGTTCTCGAGGAAGCGCCGCTGCGTCTTGCGCGTGAGGCGCGGCAGCAGCGCCGCGATCGTGTCCTTGACCGTGCCGACGAGCCCCAGCGCAAGCGGCGCGCGATGTCCGAGCTGCGAGCCCTTCCAGTCGATCTGCGCGATCTTCGCGTCTGCCGGATAGAACGGCCGGTACGGGAAATCCGTGCCGAGCATCAGCAGCGTGTCGCACGATTCCATCGCGTGATAGCCGGAGCTGAAGCCGATCAGCCCGGTCATCCCGACGTCGAACGGGTTGTCCCATTCGACGAACTGCTTGCCGCGCAGCGCGTGCACGACCGGCGCGCCGAGCGTATCGGCCAGCGCGACCACTTCGTCGTGCGCGCCCTGCGTGCCGCTGCCGCACAGCAGCGTGACCGCGTCGGACCCGTTGAGCAGCGCCGCGAGCCGGTCGAGATCGGCGTCCGCCGGCACGATCGACGGCGGCGCCGATTCGCTCCACGCGGGTGCTTCTTCCGGGCCGTCGCCGAGCGCGATGTCGCCCGGCAGCACGATCACCGCGACACCGCGCTCGTCGATCGCAGTGCGCATCGCGCGCGCGAGCACGCGCGGGAACTGCGATGCGTTGGTCACGAGTTCCGCGAAATGGCTGCACTCGCGGAAGAGCTCCTGCGGATGGGTTTCCTGGAAGTAGCCGAGGCCGATCTCGGTCGATGGAATGTGCGCGGCGATCGCGAGCACCGGCTGGTGATTGCGGTGACAATCGTACAGCCCGTTGATCAGGTGAAGATTGCCGGGGCCGCAGCTGCCCGCGCACACCGCGAGCCGCCCGGTCGATGCGGCATCCGCGCCGGCCGCGAATGCGGCGCTTTCCTCGTGCCGCGTATGCATCCAGCGGATCGAGCCGATCTGGCTCAGGCTGAACGACAGCCCGTTCAGGCTGTCGCCCGTCACGCCCCAGATGCGGTCGACGCCCGCTGCCGCCAGCGTCTTCGCCAGATATTCCGCCATCGTCTGTCTTGCCATGATGCCCTCGCTCGTCGATTGGTCGTCACACGATTGATCCGGCTCCGGCGCCTGCTGCCTTCGCCGATGACGGGACGAGCATACGCGATCGTGCCGAACGGTGTCGTGACGGTGCATGCGGTATGCGCGCAGGCGCCGCGGGGCGGATCGCCGGGCGTTGTGCCGACCGGCAGGACGGCGCGACCGTGCGCGTCCGCGCAGCCGGGAGCCCTTTGCGCAAGTTCGGACGCGCGTCGCCGCTGCGCACGCAATTCCCGCCCACAGGCCAACGCGGGTTCGGCCGGGCGCCATCCGTCCGGCCCCCCGCGAGCGTCCGCCCGGCCGCCGCCACCGCGCTGCGCTACACCGGCAGCGCGTGCGTCGACAGGATCTCCTTGAGCACCATGAACGAGCGCACTTGCCGCACGCCGGGCAGGTACAGCAGTTGTTCCGCGTGCAGCCGGTTGAAGCTGTCGTTGTCGCGCGTACGCACCAGCATGAAATAGTCGAATTCACCGGTGACGACGTGACATTCGACGCACCCCGACACCTTCTGCGCGGCCTTCTCGAACGCGGCGAACGTTTCCGGCGTCGAGCGATCGAGCACGAAGCCGATCACGACCAGCATCCCGGCGCCGAGCGGCTTAGGGTCCAGCAGCGCGACGATGTTGCGAATCAGCCCCATTTCCTTCAACCGCTCGACGCGCCGCAGGCACGCCGGCGCGCTCAGCTTCACTTTCGCCGCAAGGCTCACGTTCGAGATCGACGCGTCCTGCTGCAGCTGCCGCAGGATCGCGCGATCGATGCGATCGAGCGCCGGTGCGGCATCGGCCGGCGATGCGTTGCCACGACCTAATTTCATTGCACGAATCTCCCGTTCTACGAATCGAAATTATCCGATTCCCGGTTTTATCGCCGATAACGTAGGTTGATGCAATTCATTTCGCAAGCTCATTTCCCGCGCTTCTGCCTATCATTTTTCTGATCGGCGCACGGCCTGCCGGTCGCGCCCGAACGATCCGATTCCCGTTTGTATTCCTTCCGGAGCCCTGCCGATGAACCTCCAACGCTTCCCTCGTTATCCACTGACGTTCGGCCCGACGCCCATCCTGCCGCTGAAACGCCTCAGTGCGCATCTCGGCGGCAAGGTCGAGCTGTATGCGAAGCGCGAGGACTGCAATAGCGGTCTCGCGTTCGGCGGCAACAAGACACGCAAGCTCGAATACCTGATACCGGATGCCCTGGAGAAAGGCGCCGATACGCTCGTGTCGATCGGCGGCGTGCAGTCGAACCAGACGCGCCAGGTCGCTGCCGTCGCCGCGCATCTCGGGATGAAGTGCGTGCTCGTGCAGGAGCACTGGGTCAACTACGAGGATCCCGTGTACGACCGCGTCGGCAACATTCAGCTGTCGCGGATGATGGGCGCCGACGTGCGGCTCGTTTCCGACGGTTTCGACATCGGCATTCGCCGCAGCTGGGAAGACGCGATGGAGAGCGTGCGCCAGGCGGGCGGCAAGCCGTATCCGATTCCGGCCGGCTGTTCCGAGCATCCGCTCGGCGGGCTCGGCTTCGTCGGCTTCGCGGAGGAGGTGCGCGAGCAGGAAGCGCAACTCGGCTTCAAGTTCGATTACGTCGTGGTCTGCTCGGTGACGGGCAGCACGCAGGCGGGGATGGTCGTCGGTTTCGCGGCCGACGGACGCGCGGATCGCGTGATCGGCGTCGACGCATCGGCCAAGCCGGAACAGACGCGCGAACAGATCACGCGCATCGCCCGCCATACGGCCGAGCTGGTCGGGCTTGGCCGCGACATCGTCGATCAGGACATCGTGCTCGACACGCGTTACGGCGGGCCCGAATACGGTTTGCCGAGCGATGGCACGCTGGAAGCGATCCGGCTGTGCGCGCGGCTGGAAGGCGTGCTCACCGACCCCGTCTACGAAGGGAAATCGATGCACGCGATGATCGACAAGGTGCGGCTCGGAGAATTCGAGCCGGGTTCGAAGGTGCTGTATGCGCACCTGGGCGGGGTGCCGGCGTTGAGCGCCTACAACGCCATCTTCCGCGAGGGTTGAGGGCGCGCGATGCGGCGCGGCGCGCGTCACGGCCCGCACCGCATCGCGCAGCGGTTCGCGCTCGCGCACCCATTGCGGCCGGCTGCGTCCAAGGTGCCGAAGCCGCAGTCGTCCCTTGCAAATCCGAGTGCGGTTGTTTCACTCGTCATCGGCCATCCCGATTTACATCTCGCTCCATCTCCAAGCGTTGCCCGGCGCGGCGCATCGCGATCGGAGTCGTCCGATACGGGGCAGTCGTATATGTATTGAAGCGGTCATACATCGTGCGATTGGCTCATGCGGCCACCCACTTCCACAAAATCAGACAAAACGCATCAACCACACCAATGCGCTAGTACTTATTCAATACCCATGCGCGCAAGCGTTTCGTAATATCCCCGGCATTCAACGTGTCGGCTCGCAAGCAACGAGCCGCCTTCGCAACAATGAATCCGAGGTGGGATATTCGCGCCATCCGTTGCATCAACGTGCCGGCAACTCTGGAAGCAACCGCGTCGAATGCCGGCGCTTCCGGGGACGCGCCATCGAGCACGCAGGCAGGCCGTGCGCCAGCATCCTTTCGCGTCGGCGGCATCGCCATCGCCCTGTTGATTCCCGGCCTCTCGCAAGCACAAGTGCCCAGCGCCGGCCAGACGATGCGCGATATAGAAACTACGCGGCCCACCGTGTCGGTACCCCAATCTCCCGACATCGATCTGCCCCGATCGGAACCCACCGCCCCGGCATCCGACGACACCGGCCCGCGGGTGGCCGTCCACGCGTTCGACTTGGAAGGCAACGCAGCCTTTTCCGCTGCCCAACTGAATGCGGTACTCGCCGACCTGATCGGCCATGACCTCAGCTTCGGCGAACTCCAGCAGGCAGCCGGCCGCATCACCGCCTATTACCGCGCGCACGGCTACGTGCTCGCCCGCGCTTACCTGCCGCATCAGGACATCGAAAACGGCGTCGTCCGCATCGCGGTCGTCGAAGGCCGGTACGGGAACATCGAACTGCACAACGGCACGCGCGTGCTCGAGCGCGCATTGCGCCAGCCGCTCGCGGCGTTGCAGCCCGGCGGCACCGTGCGCGGGCCGGACCTCGAGCGCAGCCTCACCCTGCTCGACGAAATGCCCGGCGTCGATGCCAAGGGTACGCTGAGGCCGGGCGCCGAACCGGGCACGACGGATCTCGTGATCGACGCCGAGCGCGGCCCGCTCGCGAACGGCTCGATCGAGCTCGACAACTTCGGCGATCCGCTCACGGGCCGCTACCGCGCCACCGGCAGCGTCGACGTCAATGCGCCGCTGCGGCTCGGCGACCAGTTCTCGCTGCGCGGCCTGACGAGCAATACGCACCAGCGCTATTACCGCACCGCGTATCAGGTGCCGGTCGGCCCGGCGTCAACGCGCATCGGCGTCGCCTATTCGGACATGAACTACCGGATAGGCGGCAGCCTCGAGGCGCTCGGCTATCGCGGCAGTGCGAGCGTGCGTAGCGCGTTCGTCACGCAGCCGCTGGTGCGCAGCCGCCGCGCGAGCGTGAATGTGCAGGTCACGTACGAGAACAAGCAGCTTCGCGACACGTACGGCGCCTACGGCATCGTCAGCGACAAGCACGTCGATCTGTGGTCGTTCGGCATCAGCGGCAACAGCCAGGACGGCTGGCTCGGCGGCGGCCGCAACGGCTTTTCGGCGATGCTCGGCACCGGCCGCCTGCGCGGCAACGATCCGCTCCAGATGAACGACTACGCGAAAACGCACGGCCGTTTCACGAAGCTCAGCGTCAACGCACTGCGGCTGCAGGCGCTCGGCGCCCGGTTCCAGCTGTTCACGCAATTCGGCGCGCAATTGTCGTCGCGCAATCTCGATTCGTCCGAGAAATTCAGTCTCGGCGGCCCATATGGCGTGCGCGCGTATGCGCTCGGCGCAGGCAGCGGCGACCAGGGCTGGCAGACCAGCGCGGAACTGCGCTATCTCGCGGCGCCCGGATGGCAGGTCAGCACCTTCGTCGATACCGGCCGCGTGCAGTTCAGCAAGCAACGGTGGAGCAACGAACGCAACACCGTGCAGTTGTCGTCGATCGGCCTCGGCGTCAGCTGGTTCGGCTCGCGCCGGCAGGTGAACGTGACGGCCGCGCTGCCGCTCGGCAACGCCGACAAGGTCGCAACGGTCACGCGTTCGCCGAGCGTCTGGTTACAGGCCGCCCAGTATTTCTGAGCGGTCAGGGACGACCTGGCCGGGCCCGGCTTCCGGCGAGCCCGGCCGGTCTTCACGCGGAGGGCGACGCCATCCGCGACGCATCGGGCGGCCTCCAGGCCGCTCGCCTCGCGATTTGATTAGGTTTACAGATCAAATCGCATCACCGGTACTCACTACAAGGACAAAATAACGATGAACAAGACCTACGCACTGGTCTGGAACCAGGCCCAGGGCTGCTGGAGCGCGGTCGGGGAAACCGCGCGCCGGCATGGCAAGTCGAGCGGCGGCAAGCGCCTCGCCGCCACCGCCGTCTCCCTGCTCGGCCTCGCTGCCCTGCCCGCGTTCGCACTGCCCACCGGCGAAGCCATCACCGCCGGCAAGGCCGACATCCTCCGCGATGCCGACGGCAAGTCGATGTCCATCAATCAGCATTCCGACAAGCTCGTCACCAACTGGCAGTCGTTCGATGTCGCCGGCGGCGAGCGTGTCTCCTTTCACCAGCCCGGCAGTCAGTCCATCGCGCTGAACCGCGTGATCGGCAACAACGGCAGCCAGATCCACGGCAGCATCGACGCCAACGGCAAGGTGTTCCTCGTCAACCCGAACGGCGTGCTGTTCGGCTCCGGCGCGCAGGTCAACGTCGGCGGTCTCGTCGCGTCGACTCAAGCCATTTCCGACGCCGACTTCCTCGCCGGCAACTACCGCTTCGCCGGTAACGCCGCCGCGTCGATCGTCAACGACGGCAAGATTACCGCGGCCGACGGCGGCAGCGTCGCGCTGCTCGGCGCGCGTGTGTCGAACAACGGCGTGATCCAGGCGAAGATGGGCCGCGTCGCGCTCGGCGCGGGCAATGCGTTCAAGGTCAATTTCGACGGCAGCGACCTGCTCAGCCTGCAGGTCGAGGGCGGCGCGGTCGATGCGCAGGCCATCAACGGCGGGCTGCTCAAGGCCGACGGCGGCGAAGTGCTGATGACCGCACGCGCGGCCGGCAACCTGCTCAACGCCGTGGTCAACAACACCGGCACGATCGAAGCGAAGGGCTTCGCCAGCCGCGGCGGCAAGATCACGCTCGACGGCGACACCGTCAACGTCGGCGGCAAGCTCGATGCCAGCGCAGCGGTAGCCGGTGCGCAGGCCGGCTCGATCGTCACGCGCGGCCAGCGCGTGAACGTCGCTGCCGATACGAACGTCGACACGCGTGCGGGCAATGCGGCTGGCACGTGGTCGATCGAAGCGGCCAACGCGGGCGTGAATGGCACGAACGGCGGTGACCGCTCGATCGCGGCGGACACGCTGTCGCGCAATCTCGGCACCACCAACGTCGCACTGAGCAATACGCAAGGCGACCTGAGCGTCGACGGCGCGCTCGCGTGGACCAGCGACAACGCACTGACGCTGACCGCGCGGAAGGGCAGCGTCGATCTTCGACAGGCATTGTCGGCAACGGGCACGAACGCTCGCGTGGCGGCCAACGCAGCCGACAAGATCCGCATCAACGACGCGGTCAAACTGACCGGCCAGAACGCACACCTCGAACTGAACGCGAAGAACGGCCGCGACCTAACCAACGACAGGGCCGTCGTCACGCTGTCCGGCAACAACGCGTCGTTCAGCGCGAACGGCGAAGGCTACACGGTCCTGCACACCGTCGACGATCTGCGTCGCATCGACAACGACCTGACGGGCCGCTACGTGGTCGGCAATGCGATCGACGGCCGCGGCGCCAGCTTCCGCAGCATCGGCATCGACAAGTCGTTCGTCGGCAAGTTCGACGGCCTTGGCAACACCGTCAGCCGCCTGAACGTGTCGAACCCCGGCTACAACGTCGTCGGCCTGTTCGCGGTGAACCACGGCTCCATCTCCAACCTCGCGCTGTCGAACATCACGGCGACCGCTGCAACCCGACCGTACGGCTCACCGGTTTCGGTCGGCGCGCTGGCCGGCTACAACTTCGGCACGATCTCCAACGTGGCGGCCAAGGATGTCGCGGTCACCGGCAAGGCCGGCACGATCGTCGGCGGCCTCGTCGGCAGCAACTACGGCGGCACGATCGAACACGCGTCGGTATCCGGTCGCGTCGAAGGCGAGCGCGACGCATTCGCCGTCGGCGGCCTCGTCGGGGAGAACTTCTCCAGAAAGGACTGGGTGAACGGTCAGTTGACCGACTGGATCGCCGCGACGATCCGCGACAGTCACACCGACGTGAATGTGAAGGTCGCAGGCGCGGGTACCACCGGCGGGCTGGTCGGCCACAACACGGGCACGATCGACGGCTCGTCGAGCAAGGGCACCGTGACGGCAACGGGCAATTCGGCAATGATTGGCGGCCTCGTCGGGCTGAACGATGACGGAGGCATGATCAGAAACGCGTCATCGTCCGCAACGGCAACCGTTGCGGCTGGCCAGAACGCCGTTGCCGGCGGCATCGCCGGCATGAACTTCGGCGCCATCTCGGCATCGCACGCCAGCGGCAAGATCGCGGTCGGTACCGACAGCACGGCGGGCGGCCTCGCCGGCATCAACTTCGGCGACATCGGCGCATCCACGGCCAACGGCGACGTGGCGGTCAACGGCAGCGGCACCGCTGGCGGTCTCGTCGGTGCAAACCACGGCCACATCAACGCGTCGAAAGCCACCGGCAACGTGACGGCAGGCAACGGAAGCTGGGCAGTCGGCGGGCTCGCCGGTACCAACTCGGGCGATATCGACGCGTCAACCGCCAGCGGCAATGTCGCCGTCGGCAACGGCGGCACGGCGGGTGGTCTGGTCGGCCGCAACGATCAAGCGGGGCGTATCCATGCGTCGAACGCGCTTGGTCAGGTGAAGGGGGGACTCCAATCGACGGTCGGCGGCTTCGCCGGTCAGAACGACGGGATCATCGAAGTCTCGAAGGCAAGCGGCACGGTTCTGGGCGGCCCAAGCAGCAACGCGGGCGGCTTCGTCGGCGCCAACGGCGCCGGCCGCATCAGCGCGTCCGATGCAACCGGCGACGTGATCGCGAGCGACAACGGCAACGCCGGCGGCTTCGCGGGCTTCAACTCCGGCGCCATCGACACGTCGAGCGCGACCGGCAACGTCACCGGCCGTTACGCGAGCGTCGTGGGCGGCTTCGCCGGTCTGAACCTCGGCATGCTGAAGTCGGTGAAAGCAAGCGGCAACGCGTCCGCCGGTTATTCCGCCGTCGTTGGTGGCCTGGTCGGCCGGAATTTTCAGGGAACCATCTCCGACGCTCGCGCCAGCGGGTCGGTCAAGGCGCTCGACAACGCGAGCGCCGGCGGTCTGATCGGCCATAGCCAAGGCGGTAGCGTGTCTCAGTCGACGGCTTCGGGCAACGTCGAGGCGGGTGCGAATGCCAAGGTCGGCGGGCTGGCCGGCCAGCTCGCCGGCACGATCGAGAAGTCGAGCGCGGCGGGCTCCGTCAAGGGCGGCGACGACAGCTTCGTCGGCGGTCTCGTCGGCCACGGTGGCGGCGTCATCCGGAATTCCTCGTCGAGCGGCACGGTTTCCGGCGGGCGATATGCGTTCCTGGGCGGCCTCGTCGGCGCCAATTTCGGCTCCATCTATGGCTCGTCGACCACCAGTCGCGTCGAAACCGTGGCCGGCTATGGGCAGACCTCCGGTTCGCTCGTCGGTCTCAATATCGGTGCCGTACGCCCGTGAGCGCGATTCGATGCGTTCGCCGGCGCCAAACGTCGTGACGGTTAGCCGGGTTCGCATCGCGGGCGCCTGACCACGTCCGGCCGGCGGCCGACTCGCCGCCGGTTCCGCGTCACCGGCCGATCGACGGTTCGGTCGGCCGGTCCCTAGAACCTTCATTAAGGATCGCATAACGATGAACAAGACCTACGCACTCGTGTGGAACCAGGCCCAGGGCTGCTGGAGCGCGGTCGGGGAAACCGCGCGCCGGCACGGCAAGTCGAGCGGCGGCAAGCGCCTCGCCGCCGCCGCCGTCTCCCTGCTCGGCCTCGCCGCGCTGCCCGCCTTCGCGCTGCCCACCGGCGAAGCCATCACCGCCGGCAAGGCCGATATCCTGCGCAACGCCGACGGCAAGTCGATGTCGATCAACCAGCACTCTGACAAGCTCGTCACCAACTGGCAGGACTTCAGCGTCGCCGGCGGCGAACGCGTGTCCTTCCACCAGCCCGGCAGCCAGTCCATCGCGCTGAACCGCGTGATCGGCAACAACGGCAGCCAGATTCACGGCAGCATCGACGCCAACGGCAAGGTGTTCCTCGTCAACCCGAACGGCGTGCTGTTCGGCTCCGGCGCCCAGGTCAACGTCGGCGGTCTCGTCGCGTCGACTCTGAACCTCTCCGACGCCGACTTCCTCGCCGGCAACTACCGCTTCGCCGGCACCTCCGCCGCATCGATCGTCAACGACGGCAAGATTACCGCGGCCGACGGCGGCAGCGTCGCGCTGCTCGGCGCGCGCGTGTCGAACAACGGCGTGATCCAGGCGAAGATGGGTCGCGTCGCGCTCGGCGCGGGCAATGCGTTCAAGGTCAACTTCGACGGCAGCGACCTGCTCAGCCTGCAGGTCGAGGGCGGCGCGGTCGATGCGCAGGCCATCAACGGCGGGCTGCTCAAGGCCGACGGCGGCGAAGTGCTGATGACCGCACGCGCGGCGGGCAACCTGCTCAACGCCGTGGTCAACAACTCCGGCACGATCGAAGCGAAGGGCCTCGCCAGCCGCGGCGGCAAGATCACGCTCGACGGCGACACCGTCAACGTCGGCGGCAAGCTCGATGCCAGCGCAGCGGTAGCCGGTGCGCAGGCCGGCTCGATCGTCACCCGCGGCCAGCGCGTGAACGTCGCCGCCGATACGAACGTCGACACGCGTGCGGGTAACGCAGCCGGCACGTGGTCGATCGAAGCGGCCAACGCGGGTGTGAATGGGACGAACGGCGGCGATCGCTCGATCGCGGCGGATACGCTGTCGCGCAATCTCGGCACCACCAACGTCGCGCTGACCAATACGCAAGGCGACCTGAGCGTCGACGGCGCGCTCGCGTGGGACAGCGACAACGCACTGACGCTGACCGCGCAGAAGGGCAGCGTCGATCTGCGACAGGCGCTGTCGGCAACGGGCACGAACGCCAGCGTGGCGGCCAACGCAGCCGACAAGATCCGCATCAACGACGCGGTCAAACTGACCGGCCAGAACGCACACCTCGAACTGAACGCGAAGAACGGCCGCGACCTAACCAACGACAGGGCCGTCGTCACGCTGTCCGGCAACAACGCGTCGTTCCGCTCGAACGGCGAAGGCTACAAGGTGCTGCACACCATCGACGATCTGCGTCGCGTCGACAACGACCTGAAGGGCCGCTACGTGGTCGGCAATGCGATCGACGGCCGCGGCGCCAACTTCCGCAGCATCGGCGCCGGCGGAACGTTCACCGGCGAATTCGACGGCCTCGGCAACACCGTCAGCCGCCTGAACGTCTCCAATCCGGGCCAATACGCAGTCGGCCTGTTCGCGAGGAACAGCGGTCGCATCGCGAACCTGACGCTCGACTCCGTTGCCGTCACGGGTGACAACTCCAACGGCAACGCGACCATCGGCGGTCTCGTCGGCGACAACTTCGGCGGCCGCCTGTCCAACGTCTCTGCGACGAACGCATCGGTCTCGTACACGGGCAACACGGGATGGACGATGATCGGAGGTCTCGTCGGCCGGAATGTCGCTGGCCAGATCGACCGCGCGCGGTTCGCCGGCAAGATCGCGGGCAGCGCCTATACGTTCGCGGTGGGCGGGCTGGTCGGCTACAACATGTCCGGTTCGATCGCGGACAGCCACGCTACCGCCGACGTCATGGTCGCAGGGTCGAGCTATCCGGATTTGTATGCGAACGTGCAGAGCGTGGGCGGCCTCGTCGGCGCGAATACGGGCACGCTCTCCGACGTTTCGGCCAACGGCCGTGTCACGGCAGGCAACCACTCGAACGTCGGCGGCGTCGTGGGCAACAACGACGGCGGCACGATCCGCCACGCGGTGGCATCTGTCGACGTAACCGCGGGTAAAAGCAGCCACGTCGGCGGCTTTGTCGGCTGGAACCATAATGGCGCGTCGATCGAGCACGCCAGTGCATCCGGCAAGGTGAACGCAAGCGGCGCGGCATCGATCGGCGGCTTCGCCGGCAACACCGACGGCAAGCTGAACGACGTCGCGTCGGACAGCATCGTGACCGATACGACGAGCAACCAGATCGGCGGGCTCGCGGGCGTCAACGGCGGCTTCATCGGCAACGCAAGCGCAACCGGTACGGTGAATGCCGGTAGCAAGAGCCTGGCGGGCGGCCTCGTCGGCGTGAACACCGGCACGGTCGATACCGCGAAGGCAAGCGTCAACGTGCTCGCCGGCGCCAACAGTCTGGCCGGCGGCCTGGTCGGCACGAATCGCGGCGGCAACGCCATCGTGCGTCACGCGTCGGCAACAGGTAACGTCACCGCCCAGCGTTCGCAGGTGGGTGGCCTCGTCGGCCTCAACGACGCGGGTGCGCTGATCGCCGATTCGACGTCGGCCGGCACGATCGGCGGCGACGGCTCGGACCTCGGCGGCCTCGTCGCGCAGAACTCGGGCACGATCCGTTCGTCGCGCTCGGGGGCAAAGCTGATGCTGCCACAGTGGCAAGGTGCCGCGGTCCAGGGCGGCCTGGTCGCACTCAACTTCGGTAACGTCGAATCGAGCTCGACCTTCGGCCCCGCGCGCGATGTCAACACGATCGGCTTGAGCCTCGGGAAGGTCGACGGCAAGTTCGTCTACGGCCCCGTGAGGTAACGTCGGCGCAGCCGGCCGGCGCCCCGCCGGCCGGCTTCGAACCACCGCGCGGCCGTAGCCCGTCAGGTTCGCTCGCGCGATCCATCCGCTGCGCGGCCGCACACGCGTTCGAGCGCGGCTTCGATCGATGCGCGCATCGCCCGCCAGCCGGCCGCCAACGCATCGATATCGCCGTCGGCCCGGGTCCGCTCGGCCTGTGCGCACGTGTCCCGCCCCGCCTCCTCTCCCGCGAGCGCAAAGCCCCCTCGCATCGAATGAAGCTCGACCTTGATCCGGTCGAGATCGCCATTCGCCAATGCGACTTCAAGTGCCGTCGGCGATTCGAGCGTCGCCACCCGCAGCGTGAATGTATATCGAACCAGCTGGCGGCTGCGCCGCGCCGCCCGGCGCAGCGCGCCGAACAACGGCATGATCCACGCGAAGACAGGCCGCGTCGCGTTCGACGCAGGCACTGCATCCAAGATCGACTTCGATGGCGGCGAATGCCGCTGACAAGAACCGCTCGAACGACGCAGTGAGACCGACCGGCGGCAACACGCCTCGAACTGCACGTGAAAAAGCGGCCACCCGCGCGCGTCGCACAACGCCACCGTCACGCTGTCCGGCGACAGCGTTCCTCCGCTCGAACCGGGAAGACCACAAGGTATGCCTACCGCTGCTAGTTCGTGGCGACCCGGCAAGCGGGATGCCACGCAACTTCCACGACGTGACCTCGCACGGACTGCGAAACGCCTGGATAGACATTGAAGTCGTCGACGGGATGACCGTCCACTTTTGCCCCCGTCACCCGATAACGCACGTTTCCGGTAGCCGTCAACCGCACGCCGGAAGCCTCGCACGCAACAGCAAGCGCTTCCCGGACCTCGGACGGCAGTTGCCGGACCAGGCCGCGGAACCCCATGCTCACGACGACGTTGGCGGACATTTTCCGCTGCTCGGTGCCCAGCAATTTGATTACCGGCGTCACGTCGAGCCGGTACACGGTTTCAGTCACAGCAACTTTCCGATCCGCGTCGACCTCGGTTAGAGCGACTGAGACTACCGATAATCGATCAGGATTTGAGCCGCGCCGCGCACCGAGCCGGCGTCGACGTTTGCGCCGGTCTGCACGTACTGCGCAACCAGCGGCACGGAATACGAGCCGCCGGTTGCCGTCGTGTAGGCGGTCAGCGTATTCGACGTATTGAACCGCACCGGAACATTGGCGCGATCGACCAGCTGGATGCCGACGCCGCTGCCGGTCGATCCTTGGCCCAGCGGCAGCGTTCCGCTGACTGCCTGAACCGGCGCGCCTATCGGCTCGATCGAATATCCGACGCGTGCGAATCCCGCCGGGCAGTTGTTGAATTTGAGCTCGAACGGCATCGAGCCGGCAAAGCCCGCCGTCGTCCCGATGCCGCCGAACCGCGCCGATGAAATGCCCGGGAGCACGATGGTCTGGTCCGGAATCTGGCAGGTCCCGGTCACGAGCCGGACGGCTCCGGACAGCACGATGGCGAGCTTCGTGTACGTGGACGCGCAATAGCCGCCGATGGTCTGTCGGTCACAAAGATAGAAATAGGCTGGGTTGCTACCGCCTTGACCGCCCGCGAGGCTACCCGGTGCCAAGGGTCGGCTATCTCGGATCAATTGCACTTCGAGTGGCTGCTTGATGGTCACCTTTTGGCCGGTGCCGTCCATTCGAACTTGTGGCACGCCATTGATCAGCAACCGGGCGGATATTCCGGACACATTCGTCATGACATCCGGACCTGGAGCCAGGCTCGACCCACCCAAGCTCCATAGCGACACAGCATTGAGCGTGCAGGTCGCCGAGCCGCACATCTGTTGCATCGATATATAGTCCCGCGACACAATCGCTCCGACAGGGAGCGCCCCCGGCATCATGATAGTCGAGCCAAAACCGGTCACTGTGCGGTCGATCGCATGGCTGGACGGCGCCCACAATGCATAAAGCGCGATCATCGCGGGCACGGCGATTCCTCTCACCTTCTGCGATCCTACAAAACACTTTCGAAGCATTGTAGAAGCCAGACCCATACGACGTTCTTCGCGGCTTTGGAGCAGCATCTCGGGTATTCCACGCGTCCTGATGTTTGCGCCGCCGCTCGTCTGCGAGCTGCCCGATCCTGCGTTGTGGTTGACGTTCACGCCATACGACACGTTGCTGTCTTCACCATTTGGTACTGACCGGCAACGGTGCCGCGCCGGCAGCCTTGGCCGGCGCATCTCGACGGGATGCCGAAGTCGCGTGTCTACTGGTAGCTCAAAGTAAATGTCGCGCGTGCATTCGCGCTACCCGCCCCGACTTTGGATCCGGTTTGCACATAGCACGCACTCAACGGGATCTTCAGTTCCGCCTGTCCCTGCGCGACCGTGCCTGCGTACCACTGGTTGATGTTGCCAACCGCTGTAGAGTCCGGGCCGTAGCCGAGCACCTGATCGCCCTTGAGAACCTGTATGCCGATCCCGGAAGCTGTCGAGTCTTTCGTCAATGACAAGGTCGTCGAAGTGTTGCCCACCAGGGTTGCATCGGTCAGGGTCACAAACGCCTTGGTCGCCGTCCCTTTGTCGCCCCCAGAACAGGCCAGTGAGATGTCAAACTGGCGTTTGAACGTTGTAGTACCTACGCCTGTGAACATTGCGGTGGTCACGCTTCCTAACGGGACAGTCACGTCAGGAGTTACCACCTTGCAGGTCGGTACTCTCGGTTGGATGACAACAGGCGAAGCGAAACGATACTCTACCAGAAGTGGCCCCGTGTCATCATTTGGGCGATATTGCGCATACGCCCCGCCAATGACACCAGCTGCCGTAATTTCTCCAGTTTTTATCAATTCGATCGTCAACTTGAATTGCTCATTCCATGATCCCGTCGAATTGGTGAAGACACCCCGGAATGGAACGTAGTTCGTCGACCACTTCATCCGAATGCCAATGTTTGGCATGGAAGTCGGATAAACGTATTTGATGTGGGTGCCAATTCCGTAAGTGCCCGCATAGAACGTCTCATTGCATTTATAAGTTGCCAAGCTTCCCTTCTTATTAGCAAAGACGGGCGAGCCAGTCATCGAGTATATGACCCCACCAATTGGAATCGTGCTCGGATCAAACGAAGGTGGATTGAAACCGGAAAGATTTGCGACGTAGTAACTCAACCCATCGCTAGTATCCTGGCTGCACGTGATTGCCGACGCCGAATTCGATACGCCTGCTAGAACACAGATCGCGACGAGAAACAGTGATTTCATCGATATTTCCTTGTAGAGGTAATGGCAGTGTCGCCGCGGCACTCTGTTGGTGGGCAGCTCCGCAGACGCGCCTTGCCTCTTCGCCTTTTCCGGAGACGGCAAGCGCTACCTGCACGCTCACGCATCGGGTTGCGCACGCCCCTTCGATACCGCCGGAGCGTAATCAGCCACACCACCCGCCACGCACGGCAACTCGAGACTCTGCAACGGCTGATACCCGCTCGCGCGCTTACGCACCGGCAGCGAATACGACAGGCTGCACACCGCCTTGCCGTCGTCCTTCTCCCACTGCACCTTCAGTTCGCCCTTCTCGTCGAGACCGCGCGCGAGCAGCTTGCCGCCCTGACCGATCACGCCGATATCCTTGCCCGCCCTGTCGGTAACGACCGCGCCGAACGGCACCGGCGAACCGTCCGCCTGCCGCGCACGGATCACCGCCGAACGGCCGTACTCGGTCTTGAACACCAGCATCGGCACCGCGCCGGCCAGCGGCGCGACACGCTGGCTCGTCTCCTTCAGTTCGACGTCGGTCGACAACCCCTTCGGGTCGAGCGAGATGTCGTTCATCGCGAACGGCGTCACGTACGGCACGATCGCGTAGCCTCGACTGTCCACCCGCACACCCGATGCGTTGGTGACGCGTGCGCCTTCCGCATGCTTCGCCTCGACGATCGCGAAGGTTTCCGACAGCGGCTGCGACAGCGTGATCCCGCCGCGATGCGCGACCAGTGCGCCGCGCGTACCGACCGAGAACTGCTGATAGTCCGCGCTCGCGCTGACGCTTCCGTTCACTTCCGCGAGCGAGCCGCGGTACATGATGTTTGCGCCGCCGCTCGTCTGCGAGCTGCCCGATCCTGCGTTGTGGTTGACGTTCACGCCATACGACACGTTGCTGTCTTCACCAAGCGAGCCGCTCAAGCTCGTCTGCACTTGCGTCGACCCGCGCGAATCATGGTTGAAGTTGGTCGACAGCGTCGCCGGCCGCGTGCGGCCGAGCGGAATCGACAACCCGGCATAGACGAGCGTGCTCGCCTTGCCCCACGCATCGCGCTGACGCGTCGCCGACACGTTGTACGAGACGTTGCGGAACGAATTGCTGTAGCCGACCGTGAAATCGGTGTCCGAGCCTTTGCGATTCCAGTACGTCGCCGTCGACGCGGTCAGGTTGAGGCTGCCGCCCTTCTCGCCGAGCTGCTGGCTCATCGTCAGCGACGCACGGTTGCGCTGGCGGTAGATCGCGGCCGACGACACGTTGACCTTCGCCTGATCGCGCGCCGCCACTGCATCATTCAGACCGAAAAAGCCGTTCGTCGAATAGCGGTATGCGGCGATCGCGACGTTCGTGCCGGTTGCGGCCACCGTCTTCGCGTAGCTGACGCGAAAGCTCTGCCCCGAGTAGGTACGCTCGTTCGGAATCTTCGTCGTCGCATGCGTGACGTCGACGCCGAACGCGCCCCACGACGTGTTCAGCACGGCGCCGGCCATCGCCGACAGGTAGCCTTGTGCGAACGACACGCCGCCATAGCCGGTCAACGTGTTCGTCAACCCATGCTGCCAGGTCGCCTGCGTGAACACCGGCTTCGTATTCGGCAGGTTGCGCACGGCGCCGGCCGTGAAGCTGTAGCGATGCTGCCCCGGGCGCAGCGACATCGGCACGGCCGCGTACGGCACGGAAAACGAATGCTCGGACCCGTCCGCTTCCGTGATGACCACACGCAGATCGCCGCCGTACCCGGTCGGGTAGAGGTCGTCGATCACGAAGCCGCCGGGGGCGACCGTCGTTTCGTACAGCTTTACGCCGTTCTGCGAGACCGTGACCTTCGCGTTGGTGTTCGCGATGCCGCGCACGACCGGCGCATAGCCGCGCTGCGATTCCGGCAGCATCCGGTCGTCCGAATACACGCGCACGCCGCGGAACGACGTCGAGTCGAACAGATCGCCGGTGGTATACGTGTCGCCGACCACGAGCTGCGACGACCACGACGCCAGATCGCGCTGCACATAGGTTGCCGCGTTCTCGTATTTGCGGCGGCCGTGGTCGTCCCAGTTGAACGAGCCGTTGTGACGAAAGTGCCAGCGCCCATAGTTGAACCCGCCATCGACGCCGACGTAGCCTTGCGTGCTGCCTTTCGCGCCGCTGGCCCGCGAGTTGTATACGTTCGCGTTGTAGCCGAGCATCGCGACGGGCACGCCTTCGGTCCACTGATCCGGGCTCACGTAGCCGCGCGCCTTGCGCAACATCGACACTTGCGGAATGCTCAGGTCGAGCCGAAGGTCGTTGAAATCGAAGCTGACGGACGCCTCGGGAATCACCTGGCCGATACGCAGGCTCGCGCCTTCCTGACCGAGCGCCTCGCGCACGTCCATCGGCAGCCGTGTCAGGTCGACGCCGATCCGGTCAAGCAGCGCCTTGTCGAAATACGGCTGCGCGTCCGGCGTGTTGGGCGCTGACTTGAACTGCACCTCGGCGCGGCCGACCCAGTTGCCGTCCACGTAGATGTCCGGGTTGTACATACCGGCACGGACCACGTTGCCGCGCTGATACCGCGTGACGTCGATCGCACCGCCGCCGTGGTTCAAGAACCCGCCTTCGAACTCGACCTGCGCGAACTCCGTCTGCGCGATCTGCATCGTCCCGGCGTCGGCGATCTGGATCGCCGCCGTGTCGACGGTTTGCGTCGCCCGCGCGGCCTCCTGCCATCCGGCAATGATCGTGAAAAGCAACGCGCAAATGGGCTTCAGCTTGGGCATGCTCTCCGCCAGCCCACCTGTGTTTCGCTTCTCCATCGTTCATCGCATCCCGTAGTTTTTTGGTTTCACTGCATGAAGTCCATTGATCGCTGCCTGCGTGAAGGCAGCGTCTGACCTAACGCGCCTTCATTTGCCGACAGTCGCCTCGTGGCCGTGGTTGGCGCCCCAGTCGTCGACGCTGCTGTACAGCACCGTCGCGCCGGCGAAGTTGGCCCCGATCGGACTCTTGATCAGGAACGAAGCCGTTTCGCCGGGCAGCACGTGACCAAGCGCCACCTCGTAAGACTTGCCGCCGGTCTTCAGTTCGATACCGGCCAGATTCACGACATAGGCGCTCGGATTAGTCGCCTTCAACACCGGGCGATGCGCGTCGTCGGTGCCGACGCTCCATTTCAGTCGTGCCGGCGCGTCGGCCGGGGTGCCCGGCAGCTTGTCGGGCCGGTACATCAACTTGACCCGCGTACGGAACGCGAACTGCAGCCGGTTCACGTCGTCGCCCGCCGACGCCTTGGGCGGCACGTCGAGCACGTTCAGCCAGAACAGCGATTCCTTGTCCGTCGGCAGCGCCTCGCCGGAATGGATGATCCGCAGCGTCTGGCCCTTGCCCGGTTCGACGCGAAAGACCGTCGGCGTGATCACGAACGGCACGTCGATCGTGTCCGGTGCTGCTCGTTCGTCGCCCCTGTCGAGCCATGCCTGCACGAGCGCCGGCAACTTCCCGTCGTTCGTGAGCTGGAGCGTGACTTCCTTTTCACGCCCGTCAAAAACGACGCGCGTGCCGGACAGCGTCACGCTCGCTTGCGCGTTCATGCAGAACAGCATGGACATCAGGACCAGCAGGATTGCGTAGGGACGATTCGCGTTCATCTTCGATACGACTCCGTAATTAGTACTTCGAATTGATCGACGATCATCGATACGCCGAACTTTCCGCGCACCGGCCGCCTCGCGGCGGCCGGTGCGTTCCCTCAGGCGATCGAATGCTTAGGGATAGACCAGCGAGTACGTGACGAACGAGTTCGCCGAACCGCCCGACACCGCGTCGCCCGTCGCGACGTATTGGGCTGCAAACTGCAGCGTCGCCGTGCCGGTGCCGCCTTCGGCCGTGTCGATGTCGACGATCTGCGCACCTTGAGTCGAGCTTTCCGCGCCGATCTTGATCGGCTCGTACTTGTCGTTCAGGATCGCGATCTCGACGCCCTTCGCTGCATCGGCGCCGGTCGGCTTCAGGCGGCCGGTCGCGAGGTTCACGTTCGGCCCCGGTTCGAACGCCACCGAAACCTTCTTCACCGGAGCGGGGATGGTGTTTTCACCGTCCTTCTTGTCGGTCGTACAGCCCGACAGCGCCAGCGTGAACGGCGTACGGCCGGCCGTCGCGCCCGCAGCCGCGAGCTGGTTGGTCGCCGCCTTCGGCAGCGGGACCGTCAGATCGTTCGTCCCGCCGTTGATCTTGCAGGTCGACGCGACCACGGAGCCGGTGAAGTTGATCGTGCCGTCCGAAGCGTGAGCCGCGTTCATGGCCACGAAGGCGAGA
The DNA here is from genome assembly GCF_902499045.1 of Burkholderia latens. Taxonomy (GTDB): domain Bacteria; phylum Pseudomonadota; class Gammaproteobacteria; order Burkholderiales; family Burkholderiaceae; genus Burkholderia; species Burkholderia latens. The sequence goes on from NZ_CABVPL010000006.1 coordinate 46,057, forward strand.
CCGGCAGCCGACATCATCATCGCGAGTTTTTTCATTTTCAGTTAACCCAAACATTAACGATTAATTAAAAGCGGTATCAATCAACCAGGACATTCCACCGCACCACCACACAAACATCCTCGATAAAACCAGATCCGCCACTGAATACTGAAAATCAGACATCCAGAATAGTTCACGACAATCAAGAACCACGAATGCCATGAATCTCACGGAATCACACTGAAATATCGAGCAAATCGAAACGAAGATCTTCTTGCACCCCAAACCACAGATCCAATCAGACACTTGATTAAGTGTCCGAAATTTCGTCGGGCGTTGCCAAACAAGGAGATCACCTTTCGATTCCGATTTGCCGCCCGGCCCTTGAAAAATCAAACGACTACAGGCGACGGATGAATTCTACCGAGCCGCCTGTACATCAGCACTAGAACGAGTTCTAAATGGATTAGCCAACTATTAGTACGAGTACTAAAACGAGAAAATCGCTCACATCCGGGGCGCCGGACCATCCGCAGGCAGCTCGCTCGCGAAATCGGGGCAGACGTTTTTCTTGACGGCCTTGCGCCATTGCGCTTCGGCCTTCATGCCTGAATATGAACCTTCGCACCGCCGGCAACTTTGCGACAGTGATATATCACGCGACGACGATTCGAAAATGCGGATTGAATCGCCGATTAACGCGACAAAGCAGCGGCTATTCGGACGGGCGGAGTCGGATCACGTCGGTGCTGCACATCGGGCAGGCGATAAAAAAGCACCCGATCGAAGAGGTTCGACGTAGTGGCGGAACGAGAGAAAATCGAGTCGCGCGAGCCGCTTCGAGAAGAGATTGCAAGCCATTGCCGCGCGGTGATTACGGCGCGCGATCGGCGCCCGGGTGAGCGGTGTCGCACAACCGCGCGAGCGCGAGCCGAATCTCGTCCTGAAAGGCGGGCCAGCGAATGCGCAGTTCGGCCATATCGGCTTCCTTTTCCGTCCGTTCCATCTGCGCACATGCGGCTGCCGACTCCGCGTCGCCGACGAGCGCGAAGCCGCCCCGCATCGAGTGCAATTCCTGCCGGATCGCCTGACGGTCGCTGCTCGCCAGCGCTGCGTCGATGGCCGGCAGAGACCGCAGCGTCGCGGCATGCAGCTTTCGGCGCATCTCGTCCGTTACCGTGATCGACCGGCGCCGGTCCTGCTGCGCTGTCGCACCGCGCCCCGCATGCCGCCGCAACACCGTGTCGAGCGCATCGATCGACAACGGCTTCAGTACGACTTCCGCCGCGCCGACCTGCGCGCAGCGCCGTCGGTCCTCCTCGGTCGCATGCGCGGTCATCGCGATCACGGGTACCGTCGCGCCCTGCTCGCGCAGGAAATTCGCAAGCGCGAAACCATCGAGTTCGGGCATGCCGAGGTCGGTCAACACCACGTCGAACGGCTGCGCGAAATACGCGCGCATCGCTTCGACACCGTTCGACACGAGCGTGGCGTCGCAGTGCAGCGCGTCGAGCTGGTCGCGCAGCAGCGCACGGCTCGCCGGATGGTCCTCGGCAACGAGCACGCGCAGCGGCACCTCGCCGTCCGCGGGCGCCGTCGACGGCACGACACCGGCTTGCGTTTCGTCGAACGCGGTACGCGCGCCGGGCGGAGCGGCAGGCAACGGCAGCGACACAATGAACGCCGAGCCCTGGCCAGGCACGGTTTCGACCGCCAGGTCGCCATGCATCAGCCGCGCCAAGCGCCGGCACAACGGCAGTCCGAGCCCCGTGCCCCCGAAGCGGCGGTAGATCGACGCATCGGTCTGCACATACACGTCGAACAACGTCGGCAGCCCCTCGGGCGCGATGCCGATACCGGTGTCGCGTACCACGATCTCGACGCCCCGCGCTTGACTCGCCGTGCCCGTCGGTCTCGCGTCGATCGTCACGCCGCCGTGCTCGGTAAACTTGATTGCGTTGCTGACGAGATTCGACACGATCTGGCGCAGGCGGGTCGGATCGCCAACGTAAGCCTCGGCCAGTTGCGGATCGACCGTGCAATCGAGCGCGAGCTGCTTGGCCGCGGCGAGCGGATGAAAGATCGCCTCGACGTCGCGCAGAACCGCGCGCAGGTCGAACGGCACCGCTTCCAGCACCATCTGGTTCGATTCGGCCTTCGACAGGTCGAGCACGTCGTTGATCACGTGCAGCAATGCATCCGACGACGACATCACCGTGTGCAGGCGCCGCCGCTCCTCCGGCGGCAACGGCGCACGCTCCATCAATTCGAGATTGCCGACGATCGCGTTCAGCGGTGTGCGGATCTCGTGACTCATCGTCGCGAGGAACGTCGACTTCGCCTTGTTCGCGTCGTCGGCCGCTTCACGGGCCTCGCGCAGCTTGTCCTCCATCTGCCTGCGCGCGGTGATGTCGGTCAGCGTACAGAGCAGCACATCGACGCCGCGATAGCGGGTGCGAGCGATATGCGCGGCGAGATAGGTCGTGCTGCCGTCGGCAAGCCCGATCGACAACTCGTGCGTGACGACGCCGGGTGCACGCGTGCCCGAGATACTGCTACGGTAGGCCTGCCAGATGCGCTTGCCGAGCGCGGCCACCGCACCGGCGTCGCCGAACGCGCGCGCGGCGTCGTTGCGCACCAGCGTGTCGCCGTTGGCGAGCGACAGCAGCATGAGCCCGGCCGGCGCCGTGCGAATCAACGCCCGGTTCAGCGCCTCGCTTTCGATCAACCGGATCGCACGCCGGTTGGCCGGGCGCAGCGCGCGCCGATCGAACATGACGATCGCGAACCACACCGTTCCGATCGCGAGCAGCGCAAGACCGACGGCAATGCCCAGCCGGACGGCCACGTCGCCGAACAGGCTGCGCCACGACATCGTCGCGGTCAGCACTTCGCTGAACCCGGGCATCGGATCGCCGATCACGATATTCATGCCGACGCGATGGGCCACCGCCCGCTGACCGCGGGCCACATGGGCGAAGTCGAGGGCTCGGGCGGTCAGCGCGGAATCGGCTTCGCGTCCGGTCAGGACCTGCGCGCCCGGGCTGACCAGCGCGTAATCCTTGCCGTTGGACGACGAACGAAGAAAATCGTCGATCGCGGGCCGGGCGACCACGACGAACCATGCGATCGGCTTGCCCTGCGCGTCGCGCACAGCCTGCACGAATCGCAACACCGATCGCCCGAGCAGCGGGTCGTCGCGCCGGCCGAGCGAGATCGCCCGGTAATCCGGCGCAGCCGCCGCCGACACGAATTCGCGCGGCGGCTGCAATTGCCGGACCAACGCCTTGATGTCGAAGCCCGCCGGCAGGGCCAACGCCTGCTTGACCAGCGGATAGCCGGTTACTATGACGAAATTGCCGTTCGGGTCGATCAGATATCCGCCCATTCCCGGATCGCCGATCCGTTGTGCCGGCGCGATGCCCGTGACCTGACCTTGAGCCAGCAGCTTGGCGAGCAAGGGCGCGTACGGTGTCGCCGGTTGCGACGATGAAGGATCCGCGAACGCGGCGAACGCCACACGCCCTGCCTGGCCGACGGCAACCAGCCTGCCGCGATCGTCGACGTAACGCGCGAGCGCATCGGGCGATGCGGCCGGCCCATGACTCGCTATCATCTCGAGGTTTTCGACGTAGCGGTTCTGGAGTGCCCTCACCACCTCCATCTCCGCCAGCAGGTCGGCCTTGCGGACCAGAAACTCCGATCGGAACTGCACGACCGATTCGTGAAAGTCGAGCCGCGCGACAAGTGCCGCGCAGACCAGCACGAACACCGTGATCGCCACACCGCTCCCATACAGCATCCATTGCTGCTGACGCCGCACGCGGCCGGGCTCGAATGGCTTGCGTCCCGCGGCCGCGGCATGCGCAATCAGTGTTTTCAGTTTAGTGGGCATGCGCGTCGTCGAAGTCGTATCGGCGCCGGCACGGCATCATGTGCCGTACGGATTGCCGGTACTGTCGGTCAGGGGCGTCTATGCATCCGTCAGGGGCAAGTCGGGCAACCGGCCCTCGCTTGCATAGCGAATCAGATCGGCATCGCGAACGATACCGAGCTTCTTCATCGCGCTCGACTTCTGCGAACTGATCGTCTGCTTGCTGCGGTGCAACTGGACGGCGATCTCGCCGACCGTCAGGCCGGCCCCATACAGCCGCACGACTTCGATTTCGCGCGCGGTGAGCGTGCGGATACCCGCGGACGGCTGGCACTCCTCCAGCAGCTTCTTGACGAACGGGGACAGATAGTTCGCACCGACGAACGCCGCATGAACGGCGCCGACGAGATGCGAAATGGCGTCGGACTTGCTCAGGATGCAGCCGACCCCCTGCTTCCGAATCGCGAGCAACACGCTCGGGTTGTCGATCATCGTGATCGTCACGAGGCGCAGCGCCGGGTAGCGACGCTGCAGAAACGACAGCAACGACAGGCCGTCGCCATATTTGCCGCCGGGCATCACGTAATCGACGACGAGCACATCGCTCTGCTGCTCGTCGAGCATCGCCACCAGGTCGGTCGAATTGGAGACGGTACCCAGCAGCTTGATCGTGCTACTGCCCGCGAGCGCCTGCGACATCCCGAGGGCGGACGAAGGATGATCGTCCGCCACCATCACTCGCACAAAAAATTCATCCATCTCTCTTCTTCTCCCGATACACGCGGCCTAACGTGTCATGTTGTACGACGCGCCGTCATTCGAACCGATCCCGCAGCACGGTTGCATGGCGGCGTTCGGCGAACCCGGCGGTGCGCAGCGCAATTTTAAGATAATGTGGACGGGTTCTGCGCTGCGGCGGTGCGATTGGGCAGGGCGGGTCTACGCCCGCCGCGATTCGATGCAACCTCAGCCCCGCCGAACAACACGCCTGGCACGGCCTAGCCGCATGAACCTGCGCCGATCCGACGCCCACGGGCAACCGATCGGCAGCGCCCCCAAGCGCTGCCGATCGATCGCGTTCCGCACGGCGGCCGGAGCCGCCGGCTAACGTTTGACCACGGATTTGTCCGGTTCGCCCGCCCCGTCATCCGCAGCGTGCTGCCACTCGGTGATGATTCGCCGCTTCTGCGATGGCGACATCATCATGAATTCGTTCAGCTTCGTGAGGAAATCCCGTCTGGACTTCTCCGGCAGCGTCGCAAATCCAAGCAGCAGCCCGAACACCTTTCCCATATAGCGCACGGCCTTACCCTTCCTTCTTCAGTCGAAATCACGCGGCACCGAAGCGATGCTGCGTGTCTGCCTTCCCTGTTCTGACGTAGGCGATCTTCGCCGCCCTGACGTCGCTTTTTCTTATCGTCCCGGCCAGTGCGTCGCTGCGGCCGCCATGACGATCGATGCGGACCGATCCTGCGCTGCGGCAGCGGGAAACGCGATCCCGCGCCGCCGCGCGATGCGTGCCAGGCCGCGCCGCAGGTCGGCGAGCGTCACCGGCTTGGTCAATACGCATTCGACGTTCGACGCGGCGTAATGCCGTGCGTCATCGGGCGCGAGATGCGATGCGACGACGATCATGTCGCACGGCAGCGCACGTGCGTGGACGGCCGCCGCCAGTTCGCGCGCGGACATGTCGCACAGGTCGGCGCCGAGCAGGATCACGTCCCACGACCCGCCGGCGAGCGTGTCGAGCGCCGCGCCGCCGGACGACACGCACCGGACCACGCAGCCGAGCACGTCCAGTTGCTCGCGGAAAATCGACCCGTTGACCGACGCGTCGTCGGCCACCAGCACGCGCGGCACACGCGTGCTGAGGGACGGCACCGCCGGCCCGGCGGCATCGGGCGCGCGGCCGTCCCCGCGCGGCGGTTCGGCCGTGACGGCGCGCGCCTGCTCGATCGCCGTGCGCAACCCGTTCAGCGAGTAGCTCGACACGCGGATCGTGCGGCCCGCCACGTCAGGCTGTAGTGGGCCGTCCGGCGTCGCCAGCACGATCGGCGTGCCCCCGTCGAGGCTGTCGAGCTCCTCGCGACGCCAATGGTCGGAATCGCCGAAGAGTACGATCGCGTGTGCACGCGCGAGGCACCCGGCGGCAATCCCGATCGGACTCGGATGCATCGCGACGTCGAAACCCCACGCACGCAGATGCGGAAACGCGAACGCGCGCCACGCATCCTCCGACGACACGACGATCAGCGTCTGACCGGCGCACGCAACCGCGCCGGCCGGGGCTTTCAGCACAATCTCCATACGCAGCGGCAGACGCACGGTAAACAGACTGCCGATGCCCGGCGCACTGTCGACCGCAATCGTCCCGCCCATCGCCGCGACCAGCCGATCGCACAGCGCGAGGCCGAGACCCGTGCCGCCGTAACGCCGCGTGATCGACGCGTCGACCTGCGAAAACGGCTTGAACAGCCGCGCCTGTTGCGCGCGGTCGATTCCGATGCCCGTGTCCTGAACGCCGATCGCGAGCTCCGCCGCGCCGCGCGCATTGCGCCCGACCGTCACACGCACGGCGAGGTGCCCTTCGCTCGTGAACTTGATCGCGTTGCCCAACAGGTTGCCGACCACCTGCGCGAGCCGCGTGGGGTCGCCGCGCATCCGCTGTGCGCCGCTCGCGTCGAGATCGGCGAACAGCGGCAGCCCTTTCGCCTTCGCGACTGGCGCGAACGCCGCGAGCTCACGCTCGATCACGGCGATCACGTCGAACTCGATCGACTCGACCGACATCGCGCCGGCCTCGATCTTCGAGAAGTCGAGGATGTCGCTGACGATCCTGAGCAGCCCTTCGGCCGACGCGCGCAGCGTCTGCACGCGGCTCTGCTGCGATGCATCGAGCGCGGTGCGTTCGAGCAGCTCGAGATTGCCGAGGATCACGTTCAGCGGTGTGCGGATCTCATGGCTCGTCGCGGCGAGAAACGACGACTTGGCCGCATTCGCCGAATCGGCCGCGCGCACCGCCTCCTCGAGCTGATGCACGAGCCGGCGCTGCGCGGTCGTGTCCGCGAAGATCGCGATCAGCACATCCTCACCCTGGTAACGCGCACCATGCGCGATGATCTCCAGATGCAGCGGCGCATCGCCGTGCGCGTTGACCACGAGCTCGGTCATCATCGTCCGGCCATTTCCGCCGTTCGCGACGAACGCGTCGTACTTCTCGAGCACCTGCGTGGACAGAAGATGCGGATCGCCGCCGTGCGGCAGCAGCATTTGCGTCAGCACGTCGCTCGCGAGCATCACGCGGCGGTCGGACAACGACACGAGGCCAATGCCGACCGGCGCCATCGCGATCACGCTGCGGCACAGCGCCTCGCTGTCGAACACGCGCGCCGAGCGCGCGTAGACCGGCACGAGCACACGCCGGTGGAAACGCGCGAGCAGCAGCCACATCACGACGATCGCGACGAGCGTCGAGCCCGCGAGCGCGCCGGCCTGCACGCCGATGCCGGCCGCCACGTCCGCCCACGACAGCGCATAGGCAATCGTCCAGCCGGTGGCGGCGAGCTTGCTGGCGAACACGATCGCGCCGTCGCGAAAACGCGGCGCGCCGGGCGCCTGGCCGCTATGCGCGACGTCGAGTTTCAACAGATGCCGGGTTAGCGCGTTGGTGCGCTCGACCTCGGGATCGATCGCGATCACGCGGTTGTCCGCCGACGTGATGAAGAACACGCCGGCCGTGCCGCGCCCCGGCAGCCACGAGAACAGGTATTCCGGCGCATATTCGGTGACCAGCACCGCGAACGGCTGGCCGTCGGCGCGCGCTTCGGCGGCAATCCGGATGCGCGCCTCGCCGGTCACGGGATTGATGTAGGGCGGCAGCCAGCGGACGTGCGGCCGGCCGTCGTTCGCGGCCGGTGCCGGGCCGTCGAAATCGACGTGCAACGCCGCGAGCACCTGCGCACGCGTGTCGGCCGACGCGAGCGCGGGGTTGTCGCGCGCCAGATGCGGGACGATGCCGAAGATTCCCGTGCGCGTGCTGTAGTGGTAGCCCTCGAGCGTGCGACCGCGATTGATCGAACTCGCCGCGCAGATGCGCGACAGCAGGAACGAAAGTGCGAGATAGCGTGCGACCTCGTCGCGCCGCGCGGTTTGCCCCGGCACGCCGACCACGAGCGACGGATACGGCGTGATCGCGAGCTGCTGGCCGTTCGCGAAGAACTCGTTCACGACCCGCGCGGGCGCGGCGCCCGTCTCGCGCCAGATCAGTTGCGTGTTCGTGACGCCGTTGCGGAACGAGGTTTCGGCGACCTGCAACTCGTCGACGGCTTCCTCGACGCCGTTCAGAAAGTTGCGCCGCTCGCTCTCCAGATAGCCGTAGACGATCGACGTGATCCCGAGCCCGCAGGCAATCAGGATCAGGATCGTGACGACGATGCCGCCCCCGAACATCGAGATGCTCTGGTAGCGGCGGATGGACTGAAGCGTGCTGTATGGCATGACCTGGCGTGACGGCGCTCTGAGGGCGAACCGGCGGCAGATTTCATGTCGCACCGGACGTCACGATGAAAACATTCGGGATAGTGATAGCCCGATCATGCCAAACGACACCGCGAAAATCAGTCGTGCATTATCTTTTTAGTACACGTACGACTTATTTGATTTTGAATTTTGAACTTGAACGAGAGTTCGTCACGAAATCGCGCAACGGCGCGCGCGTCCAGCCGGACAGGTCGCGTCGTCGATCCGCCGCGGGACACAGCGCGAAATGAAACGCCGCCGGCAAGCCGGCGGCAAAAGGCGCATCCGTGGGGGACACGGCACACCCGAGGCACTCGATACGGCGCGTCGGCCGACGGATACCGATCCGATACCGTTGCGTCGAAACGCCCGCTCCGTTCCGCGCGAGCGGATTCGGCGTCGTGCACGGGAAACCCGTGCAGTTCCGCGGCTTGAAACGGAGCGATACACCAGGATCGGCGGCACACCGTCCCGGCCTGCACCGTCAGTCGACACGCAACTAGCCGCCGAGGTCGCGTCGTCGCGATCGACGGAGTCGCTGTGTCCGGCTTCGTTGGTCGTGCGGACTTCGGCCAGCCCGCCAGCGTGGCGCGCGATGGTGGTCTCCCCGCAGCAGCCCGCGTTGGTTCGTTCTATTTGCACTGCGCCGTTTCGCGATATTGCGCGCGCAAGCGCATACCGGGTTTGCGCGCGGCGACGCGAATACAATTCGCAAACGCCGACACGCAATCCAAGGCTCTCTCAGGCTCTCTCTTCGAATCGTTCGTCACTTCGCGTGCGTCGTTTCGTGCGGGTCGATCATCGCCAACCTCGGTCTCCAAACATGACGCGTCAAACAATAGTGACGTGGTGAGCAATAATAATCGAGAAATATGGCATGTCAAGGTCAATCTCGATTTTGAAGTTTGCGTATCGCGTCACTTTTGAATATGCTCTTCGTCGCCAAAGCCCAGGAGACCCCATCGAGATGCCCAATAGCGAGCAGGCCAACGCCGATCTCATCACCGCCATCAAGGTGCGCGATCTGCTGACGCGCAACGGTATTCCGCCGCGCAGTCACAACACGACGATCGCGAACGTGCTGGGGCTCAGTTTCTCGGTCGTCACGCGCAAGATGAAAGGGCTGATCCCGTGGAACCTGTCGCAGTTGCAGGACATCGCGACGCACTTCGGCGTGCCGCCCGCGATCCTGCTCGACGACAAGGGCACGCAACCGCCCGCCGCCGAGATGATCGACGCGACGCTCGTGATCGAGTCGCGCCGCTTTCGCTGCCGCGCGGCGATCTCGGCGAAGGCCAGCAGCCAGATCGACACCGATTTCGTCGCGCTGCAGTGGCAGGGCGAATGGATCGTCACCGAGCGGCAGCATGCACGCGAAGGCCGCACCTATCCCGTCGACGTCATCGAGCTGCGCTCGAGCCAGCCGAACGTGTACGCGGCGCGGATCGCGGTGGTCGACGATTCGCAGGACGTCGCCGAAACCGTGTGCGAGTACTTCGTCGAAAAAGGCGTGAACGCGATTCCGTACTACGACGGCGCATCGTTCCGCAAGGCGCTGGAAGTCGAGGATTTCGACGGCTACATCCTCGACTGGATGCTCGGCGACCAGACCGCGGCCGAACTCGTGCGCGGCATCCGCTCGAGCGAGAACGGCGACGCGCCGATCTTCCTGCTCACCGGCAAGATCTCCACCGGCGAAGCGAGCGAGGACGAAATCGCGCACATCGTGTCGCACTACAACGCGCGCTGCGAGGAGAAGCCGGTGCGCCTGCCGATCCTGTTCGCCGAAGTCGCCCGCGAGCTGAAGCTCGCGCAGCCGGCGCCCGCCGCGGCAACGGCCGCGAATTGACGCCACGCCGAAAGACGATCACCACACGCACACACGTACGAAGGGACCGACATGCGCATTTCGACCATCTGGATCAAGAGCCTGCTCACCGCCGGCCTGCTCGGCATCGCCGCCGCGAGCTGGGCCGCGTCGTTCACGTTCACCGTCGACGGCAAGATCGGCCGCGGGAACCAGCCCGGCAAGACGACGTTCGTCTTTTCCGAGCAGGCGCTGATGGCGCTGCCGCAGCACACGATCGTCACGTCGACGAGCTGGACACCGAAGGCGACCTTCACCGGCCCGCGCCTGTCCGACGTGCTGAAGGCCGTCGACGCGCACGGTACGCAGATCGAATTCCACTGCATCGACGAATATACGTTCACGGTCCCCGTGTCGGATGCCGACAAGTACGGCGTGATCCTCGCGCGCACGATGAACGGCAAGGTGCTCGGCAACGACAACTACGGCCCGCTGTGGATCATGTATCCGCGCGACGAGTATCCGGACGAGCTGAAGACGCCGCTCGGCGAAGCGAAGTTCGCATGGCAGGTCATCGGCCTCACCGTGAAGTAAGTGCGCGGCATCATGCGCGGGCGATGGAAGAACAGGAAAATCATCGTGGTCCTGGGATCGCTGTGGATCCTGGGATGCGCCGCGTGGGCGTTCCTGCTGTGGGACCTGCTGGCGACGTCGGTCAACGAGGGCGTGCTCGAAGGCCCGCGTGAAGGCGTGTTCTGGACCGCGTCGCAATACCGGAACGTCTACACGCGCTTCGATCGCCAGCTGATCCTCTACGCAACGCGCGTGGACCGCGACTACGGTCACGTGCAGACGCAGCTCGACAGCCTGTCGGTGTCGTTCGGGTTCCTGCAGCGGCCGTCCGAAGTCTCCGAATATTGGCTGCGGATCCCGCGCGCACGCGCCGAGATCGCGGCGCTCGGCGAATTCATGGCGCGCCTGAAGCAGGAGGTGCCGCTGCTGCGCACGTCCCCGGACGGCGCGCAGCGCGTGATCGACGAAGTCAACGCGTACTGGCCGAAGGTCAACGGCCTCGCGAACTATTTCCGCGCGATCGAGATGGCGCAGCGCGATTTCACGTTCCATCAGCTGAAGGAGCGGCAGCGGGCGATCCTCGCGCTCGGCATCATCCTCGGCGTGATCCTGTGCGCGCTGTTCCTGCTGCTGTTCTATACGATGCGCACGCGCGACGACCTGCTCGAGCGGCAGAACGCGGCGCTGGACGCGGAACGCAAGGCGTCCGATCGCGCATTCGAGATGATCGAGGCGAAGAACGCGTTCCTCGGGATGGTCAGCCATGAGCTGCGCACGCCGCTGCAGGCGATCTGCGGATCGATCGAGATCCTGCTCGCGCGGCCGCAGTCCGACGCAAACCTGAAGACGATCCGGCGGCTGCAGAATTCCGCGTCGTCGCTCGAGGCCCTCGTCAAGGACCTGACCGATTACATCAAACTGCGTTCGACCAAGCGCCTTGCCGAAGCCGAGACGGTCGGGATGGCATCGCTGCTCGCCGAAGTGCTCGATCCGTTGCGCGAGAAAATCGCGGCGAAACGGATCGACGTCACGCAGCACGTCGAGCCGCACGACCTCGCGATCCGGTCCGATCGCAAGCTGCTGCGGCAGGTGTTGTCGAACCTGATCGAGAACTCGGTGAAGTACACGGTCGACGGGTCGATCGACGTATCGATCACGCTCGTCGACGCGCCGGCCGGCCGGCAGTTGAAACTCGTCGTGCGCGACACCGGCGCCGGGATCGCGAAGCAACATCTGTCGAAAATCTTCGAGCCGTTCTATCGCGCGAACGATGCGGTCGGCCTGCACGTCGACGGTATCGGCATGGGGCTCGCCGTCGTTCGCGAAATCGTGACGACGCTGCGCGGCCACGTGGACGTGCGCAGCACGGTCGGCGAAGGCAGCGAGTTCGTCGTCACGCTGCCGGCCGAAGCACCGGATGCCGGCGACGCGGCCGCCGACGCGCCCGCATGGCCGGCCGCCGCCGTGCTTCGGAACCGCCGCGCGCTCGTGGTCGACGACAACGACAACGCGCGCGAGACGCTCGGCGCGATGCTGTCGGCGCTCGGTCTCGACACGGATCTGTGCGGCACGGGGCACGAAGGCGTCGCGCGCTTCAACGACGCGCATTACGACCTCGTCGTGCTCGATCTCGAACTGCCGGACCTGAGCGGCCTCGAAGTCGCGCGCCGCATCCGCGCGGTCGCGCAGCCGAACGGCGACGGCAGGCTTCCGTCGATTCTCGGCGTCAGCGCGTACGAATCGGCCGCACTGCGCGAGAACCAGCGGGTGTTCGACGAATTCCTGCCGAAGCCCGTTCACTTGCGCGAGCTCGGCGCGCTCGTCGAGAAGCTGCTCCGCTGAACGCGGCCGCGACGCGTCGCGCGTGCGGCCGCGCGGCGGCACCCGCTCGTGCCGGCTGCACGTGCCCGCCTCCCCCCCCGCCTATTCGCCTACTCGCCGATCAGATGCAGCACGAGGTCGCGCCGGTGCGCCGCGCGACGATGCTCGAACAGGTAGATGCCCTGCCACGTGCCGAGCACCATGCGCGCATGCTCGACCGGAATCGACAGCTGTACCTGCGTGAGCGCGGTACGCAGATGCGCGGGCATGTCGTCGGGCCCTTCGGTGTCGTGCTCGTAGCGCGTGTCGTCCTCGGGCGCGAGCGTCGCGAAGTAGCGCTCGAGATCGCGCTGCACCGACGGATCGGCGTTCTCCTGGATCAGCAGCGACGCGGACGTGTGGCGGCAGAACACGGTCAGCAGCCCGGTGCGGATCGCCTGCTGGTCGACGAACGCGCGCACCTGCGGCGTGATCTCGACGAGGCCGCCCCCGCGCGTCTCGACGGCAATGTGCGTGATGGCCTGTTGCATGATCACGGCCTCACGCGAGCGCGGCAAAGCCGTCGGCTTCGATCTGCTTCGCATTGGTCGGGCGCACGACACGTGCGACTTCGACCCCATCGCGCAGGAACACCAGTGTCGGCCACAGCTTCACGCCGAACGAACGGCCGAGCGGCCTGCCGGGGCCGTCCTCGATCTTCAGATGCCGCACGGCCGGATGCGCGGAGAACGACTCGACGATCGCGGGCTGCGCGCCCGCGCAGATCCCGCACCAGTTCGCGCCGAATTCGATGACGGTGGCACCGGCCAGTGCGTCGACTTCCGCGCGCGTCGGCGCGTTGGCGGTGTAGCGTTGCTCAGTGTCCATCGGAACCCTCGTGTGCAATTGCGGAACGCGGCCGCCGCGCGCCGGCGTGCGCGGCACAGGCGGCCGATGATTTCCTACTGTAGCGGAAATGTTCGCGGGACGCCGGCCACGGCCGAGCCATGCGGGCGGCCCCGCTAGCGCCGCCCGATTCGAATGACACGACAAGATCCGGAGCGCCGCGCGGCCGCGACGCGATCAGCATGAGAGCCGATCCCGTCAACGAAGGACGACCATGAACGCTCCGCATCGCGTCACCGAACCCAACATCCTCTATTTCGGCACGCCCGTCGTGCTGATCAGCACGCTGAATCCGGACGGCACGGCCAATCTTGCGCCGATGTCCTCCGCGTTCTGGCTCGGCTGGCGCTGCATGCTCGGGCTCGCGGCCAGTTCGCAGACCACGCACAACCTGATCCGCACCGGCGAATGCGTGCTGAACCTGCCGTCGTCGGCGCAAGCGCACGCGGTCGACCGGATCGCGCGCACCACCGGCTCGGATCCGGTGCCCGAATCGAAGCGGGCACGCGGCTATGTTCACGAGCCCGACAAGTTCGGCACTGCCGGGCTCACCGCAACGCCGTCGCAGACCGTCGCGCCGCCCCGGGCGCTCGAGTGTCCGGTGCATCTCGAGGCGGTGGTCGCCGCGACGCACGGCCTCGGCGACGATTCCGAAGATTTGCGCGGCCGCATCCGCGTGTTCGAAGTGCGTATTCAGCGCGTGCACGTGCATCCGGATCTGCTGATGGACGGTCATCCGGACCGCGTCGATCCGGACAAGTGGTCGCCGCTGATCATGAGCTTCCAGAAGTTCTACGGCCTCGCGCCACGGCAAGTGCATGCGTCGCGGCTCGCCGAGATTCCCGAGCGCGCATATCGCAGCCCCGACATCGACCGCGCGCGAGACGCGGATGCGTCGATGGACGCCGCGCGGCGATAACGCGTGGCGGCCTGCGTGGCCGGGATGTTCGGCGCGACGCGCGGCGTCGTCATGGCGGACGCGCCGTACGGTGCGCGACGCATCTCGGCGAGCGGTGGAGCGTGGGTATCGGGCGCGCAGCCGCATAACGATCGGATAAGATACGGGCCGATTGGCCCATGACCGAACCGACGGAGCGTTTCAGTGATTCAACCGACCCAAGTATTCAAGGACAACCTCGCGCAACTGCCTGCCATCGACGGCATCGCGCGCATCGATCTCGTCGGCGCGAACGGCGACGTGGTCGCCAGCATCGAGAACCAGCCGGGCAAGCAAGGCTCGCTCGCGGTGTACAACTACCTGAAGCAGGCGTTCGGCACGCTCGATGCGAAGGCTGCCGAGCACGGCCTCGCCGTGTTCGCCGAGCACACCGCCGACGCACGCAATCGTCCGGGCGCGCACCCGAACGTCGATCGGCTGCTCGCGATCGTCGATGGCGGCGCAGCGCTGCGCATCGACGTGATCGCGAAGGTCTGAGCGGCGCACCCGAGGATCGCGGCGGCTGCCGGACCCGCAAACACTGCAGCCGCTGAAAGCCGTGCGCGGTTCGATCGCCACGCGATCCTCGATTTCGGCGAATCGCCGCATGCGCCGCAATACGTAGTCCGTACGACCCGATCTCCCGCTTTCATCGCGACGATTTCGCCTCATCGCGCGATCGCAACGCGAATCATCACGGTGCATCGCCGCACCGGCACCGCGCCGCGCGCACGCCGGCAGTGCCGCCGTCCACGCGCGATCCCCGCTGCCGCCGACACCCGGTTTCCCCGCAAAGCACGCCCCACGCCGCATCCGTCGAAATCGGCCGCCGCGGGCATACATATTGCCAACGACGACCTGACGCCGTGACGCGGCGCCATGCAATGTTCCGACCGATCCCGCCGGTGTCCGACCGGCCATCCGCAGAGGGCTCATCATGACGCGTTTGCGCACCTCCCTGCAGAGCGGCAACTGGCGCTCGCTGCTCGCATGCTTCCTGTATTTCGACACGGGCTTCACCGTCTGGGTGCTGTACGGCCCGCTCGCGCCGTTCATCGGCAAGGACATCGCGATGTCCGCGGCGCAGCAGGGCTTTCTCGTCGCGGTGCCCGTCCTCGCCGCCGCGATCCTGCGCGTGACGCTCGGCAACCTGTACCAGTCGGCGAACGGCCGCACGATCGCACTGATGGGCGTCGCACTTTCCGCGCTGCCGGCCATCGTATTGCCATGCGTGCCCGGTACGCCGTCGTATGCGCTGCTGCTCGTGCTCGGCGTGTTCCTCGGCATGGGCGGCGCAAGTTTCGCCGTCGCGCTGCCGATGGCGGGCAGCAGCTATCCGCCGAAAGTGCAGGGGCTCGTGCTCGGCCTCGCCGCGGCCGGCAACATTGGCGCGGTGCTCGACGGCTTCATGTTTCCGCATATCGCGGCCGCCGTCGGCTGGAAGCTGTCGACCGCCGCCGCACTGCCGTTGCTCGCGATCGCGGGCGCCGCGATCGCCGCGTGGGCCGACGACCGCAGCGAAAAATCCGGCAGCGTGCCGCATGCGCTCGGCGCGTTCGCCGTCACGCTCGCGGGCCTGGTCGCGCTCGTGCTGGCCGTGCACGGCGGCCTGTTCGGCGCCGGCAAGACCGGCGTGCTGCTGCTGCCGGTGATGGGTGCGCTGCTCGCGGTCGCGATCCTGCCCGCGCGCTACCGCACGGTGCTCGCCGAGCGCGATACGTGGGTCATCATGCTGATCTACAGCATCACGTTCGGCGGCTTCGTCGGGATGTCGTCGTACGTGACGCTGCTGCTGACGTCGCTGTATCAGATGCCGAAGATCGACGCCGGCCTGTTCATGTCGCTGCTCGCGTTTCTCGGCGCGATCGTGCGGCCGTTCGGCGGCTTCGTCGCGGACCGCGTCACCGGCGTGCGTGCGCTGATCGTGCTGCTCGCGGCGATCGCCGTCGCGGATTTCGCATTCGCCGCGTGGATGCCGCCGCTGGCCGGCGGCATCGCATTGCTGATCTGCCTGTACGTCGCGTTCGGGCTCGGCAACGGCGCGACGTTCCAGCTCGTACCGCACCGCTGGCACGGCAAGACCGGCCTGCTGTCCGGCATCGTCGGCGCGGCTGGCGGAATCGGCGGCTTCTATCTGCCGGTCGTGATGGGCATCGCGAAGGAAAGCACCGGCAGCTATCAGCTCGGCTTCGCGACGTTCGGTGCGCTCGCCGCCGGTGCGTGCGGCGCGCTCGTGTTGCTGCGCGGGCAGTGGCTGCGCTGGGCGGCGCCTGCCGGCACGCGGGCGGCCGGCGCAGGTGCGATACCGGCGTCGGGCATGACGCATGTCGCCGAGTAAACACGGTCGCGCGGGCGATTCATCGGCTCGCACTGAACGCGTAGCGCGGCGTGCACGACGGGAAACACGCGAGGCTCGATGACGCGGCGTCAGCGACATGCGTGCGGCGCTGTCGGCATGACCGTGGGCCGTCGAAGCTGCCGCGGTGTCTGCTCGGCATGCGTGGGGCCCGGCCGCGCGATGCGCTGCGGCCGGGTGAAACCAACTGCGATCTTCAGCGCCGCGCGCCGAGCGCGACCCGCAGCCGCTCCATCAGCCGCGTGTAGTGCCGCAACACGTCGGCCTTGTCCGTAACGTTCGCGGTCGCAAAGCGCTCGGCCCACGCGGCCTTCCACTCGTACGTGCCGTGCACGCTCCGGTCGCCGTCCGGCGACTGGATCAGCGAACGGATCCGCGCGTCGCGCCCCGGCCCCGTATGCACGTCGAACAGCGCGTGGATGAACGTGTGATACGCGTCGTACACGTCGTCGTCGAACAGGTAGCGGTAGATGTGGAACGTGCGGTCGAGATCGCGCTTCGCGCGGATCACGTCCTCCGGCGAGATGTCCTTCCAGTAGCCGATCCACGTGTAGAAGCACAGCAGCGCATTGAGCTGCGGCGCGACCGTGTCGTACAGCGTGAGCCGCTTCTCGATCAGCCGCTGATTGGTCCACTGCACGAGTTCGAGCCGCTTCAGCCGGCGGGCGACCAGCCAGCCGAGACACGCGACCGACAACGGCGTCAGCACGCCGAGCACCAGCTTGACGATTTCCAGCGAATTCCACGGATTGTTGAATGGCTGCATGAATCGCTCGACAAGAAAGACGCACCGACCGGCGGAGCGCAGCGCACGCAATGCGCGTTGCGCGTGCTCGCCGATGGCGTCGCGGTTGACCGTTAGTTGCTTGCGCTGCGCGATCGCACCGATGCAGCGGTGCGCGGTGAAGCGGCGCGTGACCCAGTGTATCGGCCGAACGTCACCGGCCGATGACGACGCGCCGGATCGACGCCCTCCCCCGCCCGCGCCGCGTTACGTCGGCAGCGCCGACGTCAGCTTGACCTTCTGCATCGGAATGTCGGTCTTCACGCTCAGCACGCCCGGGATGCGCGTCAGGTACTCCATCTGAAAGCGCCGGTAGTCGTCGATGTCGGCGGCCACCACGCGCAGCAGGAAATCGCAATCGCCGGCCATCAGGTGGCACTCGACCACTTCCGGCATCTGCTGGACGGCCTCGGCGAAGCGGTTCACCGATTCCGCGTCCTGCCCCTTCAGCCACACGCGGGTGAAGATCGTCAGCCCCTTGCCGACCTTCGCCGGGTTCAGCACGGCCACGTATTTCTCGATCACGCCCGCTTCCTCGAGCAGCCGCACGCGCCGCAGGCACGGCGACGGCGACAGCCCGACCTCGTGCGCGAGCTCCACGTTCTGCATGCGGCCGTCGCGCTGCAGCGCATTCAGGATTCGCCGGTCGATAGCATCAAGCTTCATTGGCATCAAATTCCACAAATTTCATGAATCGTTCGTTCCATGCCAAATTCTCCGCAATATATGGCCACAACGCAACCCGATTCGAGTCAAAAAAGCAGACAATCCTTCTCCCGAAGGAGGAGTGATGAGCAGTAGCGTTTCAACGTCGTCCGGGCTTCGCGACAAGCCCGTCCATGTCGCCGAGATGGGTCGCGGATTGCGCGCGGCGCTGCCCGTCATGCTGGGTTTCGTGCCCTTCGCGCTGGTGCTCGGCGCGCAGGCCGCGCAAAAGGGGCTGAGCCTGTTCGAGGTGCCGATGATGACGGGCCTGAACTTCGGCGGCGGCTCCGAGTTCGCGGCGATCCATCTGTGGACGTCGCCACCGCACATCGCGCTGATCGTCGCGATGTCGTTCCTCGTGAATTCGCGCCACATCCTGATGGGTGCGGCATTCGCGCCGTACCTGCGGCGCCTGCCGCGCCGCCGCGCGTTCGCCGCGCTGTTCTTCATGTGCGACGAAAGCTGGGCGATGTCGCTCGCCGACGCGCGCGCTCGCTCGGCCTCGCACATCAGCGCCCCGTATTACGCGGGCATCTGCTCCGGGCTTTACCTGACGTGGATCTCGATGACGACGCTCGGCGCGGCAATCGGCCCGACGATCGGCAACGTCGAGCAGTACGGCTTCGACATGGCGTTTACGGCCGTGTTTCTCGTGCTGCTGCGCGGGATGTGGAAGGGCATGCGCGCGAGCCGTCCGTGGTTCGTGAGCCTCGTCGTCGCGGCGGCCACGCATCTGGCCGTGCCGGGCGCGTGGTACGTCGCGGCCGGCGCGTGCGCGGGGCTGATCGCCGCGCTGCTGTGGGAGCCGCGCGATGCTGCCTGATTTCGCGACGGTCGCGACCATCGTGCTGATGGCCTCGACGACCTACCTGTCGCGCATGCTCGGCTACGTGCTGCTGCGCAACCGCACGCTGAGCCCGCGGATGGCGTCGGTGATGGAGAACGTGCCCGGCTGCGTGCTGATCTCGGTGATCGCGCCGGCGTTCGTGTCGACGCGCCCGGCCGATCTGCTCGCGCTCGCCGTCACGCTGATCGCGGCGACGCGGCTGTCGATCCTGCCGACCGTCATCGTCGGTGTCGTGTCGGCCGGCTTGCTGCGGCATCTGCTCGGGTAGCGCGGCGAGCGCGGCAACGCGACTTCCGCGTGTCGCGGCGCGAGTTTTTCGATACTGGAACGGGCGCGCAATGCGCCCGTTTTCGCATCCGCGCGCGGCGGCAAGCGGCGCCACGCCACGCCACGCCACGCCACGCCACGGCTCGGCTCGGCTCGGCTCGGCATGACACCACGACACGCATCGCGACGGAATGCTAGCCTTGCGGCTGTACCTGCGATACCTTCCCCCGTCATTTTGCCTATCTGCGAGGATCGTCCCGATGCAAGCAATCCGCCCGCTGTTCGACCGTGTCCTGCTCACCAACGACGACGGATTCGACGCCCCCGGTCTCGAAGTGCTCGAACAGGTCGCCACCCAACTGGCGCGCGAAGTCTGGATCGTCGCGCCGGCGGAAGACCAGAGCGGCACGTCGCATTCGCTGAGCCTGCACGAACCGCTGCGCGTGCATCGCAAGGGCGAGCGCCGCTTCGCGGTGCGCGGCACGCCCGGCGATTGCGTCGCGATCGCGGTCAGCCATTTGATGAAGGGCGCGCGGCCCGACTTCGTGCTGTCCGGCGTGAACCGCGGCGCGAACCTCGGCACCGAGACCGTGTTCTCCGGCACGGTTGGCGCCGCGATGACGAGCATGCTGGTCGGCGTGCCGGCGATCGCGCTGAGCCAGGCGTTCACAGACCGCAACGCAGTGCCGTGGAATACGGCGCTCACGCATGCGCCGGACGTGATTCGCCGGCTCGTCGAAGCCGGCTGGGACAGCGATGCGTGTCTCAACGTGAATTTCCCGGCGCGGCCGGCCGGCGACGTGCGCGCGCTGAAGGTGACGAACCAGGGCGCCGGCACGCTGCAAGGCGTCGACATCGTGTCGGGGCGCGATCCGCGCGACATCGAATACCACTGGCTGAAGCTGGCGCGTGCGCCGCGCGACGACGACGCGGATTCGGAAACGGTCGCGCTCGGCGAAGGGCATATCGCGGTCACGCCGCTCAAGTTCGAACGCACGCACGATCATGCGCTCGCGCGGTTGCGGGCGAGTCTCGGCTGATTTCTCGACCGGCGGTCTGCGGAGCCGCCAGGCGGTCCTGGCGGCGGCGCATGACGCCGCCAGGACCGCATCGGAGCCGCACGCCGCATCACCGCATCACTCCATCTGCGCTTCAACGCTTCAACGCTTCGACGCATCAATCGCCCGCGATCAAGTGAGGTTCATCCCGCCGTCGAGCATCACGACCTCGCCCGTCACGTAATCGGACGCGACGAGCATCGCCACCGTCTGCGCGACGTCGTCCGGCGTCGCCGCGCGGCGCATCGGCGCGCGCTCGCGCCACAGTTGCTGCGCTTCGGTCCAGTCGGCGGTCAGCGGCGTATCGACGAGCCCCGGCGCAACCGCATTGACGCGGATCGCCGGCGCAAGCGTGCGCGCGAGCAGACGCGTCGTGTGATTGAGCGCGGCCTTCGCCGCCGCATACGGAATCGATGCGCCCTTCGGCCGCACGCCCGCATGCGAGCTGACGTTGACCACGCACCCGGCGCGCCCGCCCGACGCCGCCTCGAGCAGCGCCGGCTGCGCTTCGGCGACGAGCCGGAACGGCGCGATCACGTTGATCTCGTGCATCTCGCGCCACACGTCGGGCGTCGCGGCGGCGAGATCGTCGTGCGGAATCACGCGGCTCGTGCCCGCGTTGTTGACCAGCACGTCGAGCCGCCCGTGCACGGCGAGCGCGTCGCGGATCAGCCGCACGCGCTGCACGTCGTCGGCGAGATCGGCCTGCACGTACGCCGCGCCGAGCTCGTGCGCCATCGCACGGCCGATTTCGGCGGAACGGCGCGAATGCAGGATCACCGCGTAGCCGTCCGCCGCGAGGCGTCGCGCGATGGCCGCGCCGATGCCGGACGTCGATCCGGTGACGAGCGCGACGGGCCGCTGCACGCGCGACGCGCGCGGCTCCGCGGCGGTTTCGGTGTCCGGCTCCGTGTCGGAAACGGGAGCGTTCATCGGCGGATGCGGTGCGTCCATGGGATCGAATCCTGTCGGTGCGTTTCCGCATCATAAGCGCGACGCCGGCCGATGCGAAAACGTACGGCTTACGACTGTTTGGGCAGCTCGACGAAATCCTCGAGCGCGCCGGCGATATGAAGCCGCTTGCCGATCCTCGGGTATTCGCACACGTCGTGTTCGAGGCGCTGGCCCATGATCAGCAGTTCGAGCGGCGCATCCCCGGTGTTCTGCAACGTGTGTGCATCGCCGCCGCGCGGAAAGCCCAGAAAATCGCCCGGCCCGATTGCGTACTCGCGTTCGCCGATCGTGGCCGTGCCCGTGCCGGACAGCACGTATGCGCATTCTTCCTCGTACAGGTGCCGGTGATATTCGGCCGACTCGTGCCCCGGCATCAACGTCAGCAGATGCGCGCCGATCTGCGTGAGGCCGGTCAGGTCGCCGAGCTGCCTTTTGAGACGAACGGCATTGGGATTCAGCGAATGCACTGCGCGCACCGGCTCCATCTTCGCGATATCGGCGGCCTTCAGCAGTTCCCGGGGAGGTGTCGTGGACATGCGGATCTCGTCAGCGTGAATGCAGTGGTCGGACGCGCCGCCCGTGCCGGCGCGGCGCGCATGCCGAGCCATTGTCCGACATTTTTACGTGGACGAGAAAGGCGGTGATGCCCGCCGGCGTACATCGACACGCGCCGCTATCGCGCGCAATCGGCCGGCAGGCCAGCCGGCACCGACGTGCGTTGCGCGAGGTGCGCCGGATGCGCGCCGTCGGGGCTGGTGATGAGCCGGCCCGGCCTTGCACGTAACGAACGCGCGCCGCCGATGCACGTCAGCCGACGTGCACGCCGCGCAGCTTCGTCAACAACGCGACGAGGCGATCGATGTGTTCGTCTTCCGTCCGCCACGACGACACGCTGATCCGGAACGCCGGCCGCCCCTGCCACACCGTCTGCCCGAACCACACGTCGCCCGAATCCTGAGCGGCCTGAAGGATCGCGATCGTCTCTTCATCGGTGCCGGCCCGCACGAGCACCTGGTTCAGCACGACACGGTTCAGCACGTCGTAGCCGGCCGCGCGCAGGCCGTCCGCGACGCGCTGCGCCTGCGCGCAATGCCGTTCCACCATCGTCGCGACGCCGGCGCGGCCGAGCGCGCGCAGCGCCGCCCACACCGGAATGCCGCGCGCTCGCCGCGAGAATTCGAGGTTCAGGTTCTTCTGCGCATCGTGCGCGCCGCTCAGGTACGCGGCATCGCTGTTCATCGCGGTCGCGAGCGCGGCCGCGTCTCGGCAGATCACCATCGCGCCGTCGTACGGCGTGTTGAGCCATTTGTGGCCGTCGGTGGTCCAGCTGTCCGCGCCGTCGATGCCGTCGGTCAGCGCACGCTTCGACGACGCACGCGCCCACAGTCCGAACGCGCCGTCCACGTGCACCCACGCGCCGGCGGCCTTCGCAACCGGAATCAACGCAGCGAACGGATCGAATTCGCCGGTGTTCACTTCGCCGGCCTGCACGCAGAGGATCGTCATGTCGTCGAGCGGCGGCAGTTGCGCGGGATCGATGCGGCCATGCGCGTCGACCGGCGCGACGATCAGCCGCTTCATCCCGAAGCCGAGTACGCGCAGCGCCTTCTTCACCGTGATGTGCGCGAGCTCGGACAGCACGACCTTCACGCCGGGCGCGCCGCTGAGGCCGTCCTCGTCGACGTCCCAGCCCTTGCGCGCGAGCAGCGCCCGCCGCGCGGCTACCAGCGCGACGAGCGTGCAGGCCGTCGCGCTCGTGCCGAAGCCGACGGCGCTGCCTTCGGGCAATCCGAGCACGTCGACGACCCAGCGCGCGGCCTGCCGCTCGATCGTCGCGGCCACCGGCGAATTCGCGAACGACGACGCGCACTGGTCCCATGCGAGCATCAGCCGCTCGGCCGCGGCCGCCGCCGGCAGCGTCGCGCCGATCACGAAGCCGAAGTAGTTCGGGCCGTTCGATGCGACGGTCGCGGGCGTGCCGTTGTCATCGAGCAGGCGCAGCACGTCGTCGGCCGGGTAGCCCGTATCGGGCAGCGGCTCGTCGAAGGCCGTCAGACCGGCGAGCGCGGCCGCATCGGGATACGCGCGCCGTTCGTTCGTGGCGGCGAGATACGCGTGCGCGCGCCGGTCGGCGTCGGCCAGCAGGGCAAGTTCATCCATGTCGGTTGCCTCTGTGAAGGTCAGAGTTGCAGGAGATCGCGGCCCAACTGATGCAATGCATCGTCGATCCGCTTGTAGTACGTGAACTTGCCGACGCGCGTCGCCTGCACGAGCCCCGCATCCGCGAGGATGCGCATGTGGCGCGTGGTCGTCGCCGGCGCGATGCCGAGCTTCTCGGTGATGTACGTGCAGCACACGCCGAGTTCGTCGAAGTCGCCGTGCGGCTGCGGCGGGAAATGCTTGCGCGGCTGCTTGAGCCAGCGCATCACGGCCAGCCGGCTTTCGTTCGCGAGTGCGCTGATGCGGGTGACGTCGTCCATGGAGTCGGCCTCGTTTAACGTTTTGAATATTAGCTAAATGACGAAATATGGACAACCGGTTCGGCGGGGAATTCTGCATTCGCTGCCGAACTGCGCGCCGCGTCGTTCGTCACTGCGTCGCATTCGTCGTCATCACATCGGACGGTTGACATGGAAGCGCGGCCGGCCCAGCGCGATCCGCTTGCGCTCACTCGCCCGACAACGCGTGCGCCAATCGCTCGATCAGCGCCCGCACGCGCCTCGGCTGCACGCCTCCGCGCGGATAGACGATCTGCAAGTCGACTTCGCCCGGCGAGAAGTCGCGCAGGATCTCGACGAGCGCGCCGGACGCCAGATCCCGCTCGACGTCGAGCAGCGACTTCAGCGCGATCCCGTGCCCGGCGACGCACCACGCGCGCACGAGCGCGCCGTCGTTCGCCACGCGCCGTCCGCGCACCATCACGCGCTTCAGTTCGTCGTCGATCCGAAATGGCCATTCCGCATATAGCTCCTGGCCGAAGCGCATCACGATGCAGTCGTGCTCGGCGAGGTCGCGCGGATGCCGCGGCGTGCCGTGCGCGGCCAGATACGCGGGCGCCGCGCACACCGCGCGCCGCGACCGGCCGAGCGAACGGCTGCGCAGCGTGCTGTCCGCGAGCGTGCCGCGCCGGATCGCGAAATCGAGCCCCTGCCCGACGAGGTCGACGTAACCGTCGCCGAGATGCAGGTCGACCGTCACGCCCGGATGCTCGGCGAGGAACGCATCGACGACCGGCACGACGCGCGCCTGCCCGAGATCGGCCGGCGCGCTCAGCCGCACGGGCCCCGACAGCGTCTGCGCGCCGCGCCGCACGCGGCTTTCCAGTTCGTCGGCCTCGGCGAGCAGCCGCCGCGCGCCGGCGACCAGCGTGCGGCCCTCGTCGGTCAGGCTGATCGCGCGGGTCGTGCGCGCGAGCAGTGCCGCGCCGTAGTAGCTCTCGAGCGCCGCCAGCCGCTCGGAGACCGTGGCCGGCGACAGGCCGACCTCGCGGCCGGCCGCCGCCAGCCCGCCCTTTTCGACGATGCGCAGGAACAGCGCAAGGTTATCGAGCAGCATTCTTCGCTTCCTCCGAAGGATATTTTCGAAGTCTGCCCAATTATCCGGATTGGCCGCAAGCGCTACAGTGAACGCTCACCTGCCGACGCCCGCATGCGCGCCGGCCCCGACGAACGGAGGACGTACGACATGGAATACCGCACGCTCGGCCGCTCCGGCCTCAAGGTTCCCGTGCTGAGCTTCGGCGCGGGCACGTTCGGCGGCGCCGGCCCGTTGTTCGGCGCGTGGGGCAACACGGGCGTCGACGAAGCGCGCCGGCTGGTCGACATCTGCGTCGAGGCCGGCGTGAACCTGTTCGACACGGCCGACGTGTATTCGGACGGCGCATCCGAGCGCGTGCTCGGCGCCGCGATCCGCGGCCGGCGCGACCGGGTACTGATCTCGACCAAGACGGGCCTGCCGACCGGCGACGGCCCGAACGACGCCGGCACGTCTCGCGCGCGGCTGATCCGCTCCGTCGACGACGCGCTGCGCCGCCTCGATACCGACTACATCGACCTGCTGCAGCTTCACGCGTTCGACGCGGCGACGCCGGTGGAGGAAGTGATGTCGACGCTGGACGACCTGGTCCGCGCGGGCAAGCTGCGCTACATCGGCGTATCGAACTTCTCCGGCTGGCAGATCATGAAATCGCTTGCGGCGGCCGAACGGCACGGCTGGTCGCGCTACGTCGCGAACCAGGTCTACTACTCGCTCGTCGGCCGCGACTACGAATGGGATCTGATGCCGCTCGGTGCGGACCAGGGCCTCGGCGCGCTCGTGTGGAGCCCGCTCGGCTGGGGCCGGCTCACCGGCAAGATCCGCCGCGGCGCGCCGCTGCCGGAACGCAGCCGCTTGCACGACACGGCCAGCTTCGGGCCGCCCGTCGACGACGAACGCCTGTACGACGTCGTCGATGCGCTCGACGCGATCGCCGACGAAACCGGGAAGACGGTGCCGCAGATCGCGCTGAACTGGCTGCTGCAGCGGCCGACCGTGGCGTCGGTGATCGTCGGCGCGCGCAACGAGGAACAGCTGCGCCAGAATCTCGGCGCGGTCGGCTGGTCGCTGACCGATGCGCAGATCGCCAGGCTCGACGCGGCGAGTGCGGTCGAGGCGCCGTATCCGCATTTCCCGTATCGCCGGCAGCACGCGTTCGCGCGGCTCGATCCGCCGATGCGCGGGTAAGCGGATCGGGGCGCCGCTGCGGCGTGACGTGCCGTGAGGTACCGTGGCGTGCCGTACCGTGACGTTCCGCACTGGGATGCGACGTGACGTGATATGCCGCGCCGTGACGTCACGCGCCGCACCGGGGGCGCCGCCACGGCCATCACCGCCCGGCCAGCACGCGGTCGATCATCTCGCCGATCCGGCGCGCAAGCGCATCCATTCGCTCGGCCGGCACGCCGCCGTAGCCGAGCACGAGTCCGTTGTAGCCGTGCGCGGCACCCGGCAGGCAGAACGACGACAGCGGCCGTAGGATCAACCCGTGCGCGTACGCGACGCGGCTCAGTTCCGTATCGGCGACCGGCACGTCGAGCCGTGCGGACAGATGCATGCCGCCCGCGCCGCCCGACACCGTCAGCCGCGTGCCGAGCCGCCGCGCCAGCGCGTCGTGCAGCGCGTCGCGCCGCTGCGCATATACGCGGCGCATGCGTCGCAGATGCCGCGCGAAATGCCCGGCCTCGATGAACTCCGCGAGCGCACGCTGCTCGACCGCGCGGCCCTGCAGCAGCAACGCGCCCGCCGCGTCGCGCAGCGGCTGCGCGAGCGCGCGCGGCACGACCATGAAGCCAAGCCGCAACGCGGGGAACATCACCTTGCTAAACGTGCCGACGTAGATCACGGGCGCGTCGTCCACGAGGCCCTGCACGGCCGCATGCGGCGTGCCGTGGTGGCGGAATTCGCTGTCGTAGTCGTCCTCGACGATCCACGCGCCGGCCGCCCGCGCGTGCGCGACGAGCGCGAGCCGCCGCTCCAGGCTCATCACTGCGCCGAGCGGATACTGATGCGACGGCGTGATGTAGACGAGCTTCGGCGGCCGATCGCGCCAGTCGTCCGGATGCGGCGCCAGCCCTTGCGCGTCGACGCCGATCGGCTCGACGCGCAGATCGGCCGCCAAAAACGCGTTGCGGGCGCCGTGGTAGCCGGGGTTCTCGATCCATGCGACGTCGCCCGCGTCGGCCAGCGCGCGTGCGCACAGGTCGAGCGCGCTCTGCGTGCCGTCGGTGACGATCACCTGCGCGGCGTCGCAGCGCACG
This sequence comes from Burkholderia latens, assembly GCF_902499045.1. GTDB lineage: Bacteria > Pseudomonadota > Gammaproteobacteria > Burkholderiales > Burkholderiaceae > Burkholderia > Burkholderia latens. The sequence continues at coordinate 73,217 of NZ_CABVPL010000006.1, forward strand.
CCGCGCGACACACGCAGATACCCGGCGATCGCTTCGCGCAGCACCGCATCGCCTTCGGCGGGCTGATAGCCGAGTTGCGCGGAGCCGGCCGCGCGCCATGCGCGTTCGATGCAGCGCCGCCACTGCACGAGCGGAAATTCGTCGACGGCCGGTGCGCCGGGCATGAACGGCAGCGATTCGTCGACACCGCTCGTCGCGCGCTCGGCTTGCGCGACGCGCCGCGACAGTACGGCCGTATCGCCGGCGGGCGCCGCAGCGCTGTCTTGCGACCCGCGCAAGCCCATCCGCGCGACCACCGTGCCCTGCCGCGTGCCCGTCACGAACCCTTCCGACGCGAGCCGCTCGTACGCGTACAACACCGAATTGCGCGCGATACCGAGTTCGTCGGCCAGCGTACGCGACGCGGCCAAGCGCGCGCCTTCGGCGATCCGGCCGCCCAGGATCGCGGCGCGCAGACACGCGTACAGCCGCTGCTGCTGCGACATCCGCGCGGCCGCGTGCGGCCCCGCTTCGCGCTCGAAGGTCGACAGCAGCACCGCGTAATCCATCGTGGCTCCAGAATGTGTGGGTGTCATGGGTCTACACATGGTGCCACGAAGTTCTTATCGTGGCGGTCTGTCTTGCGTTTCCGGCCGTGCCGGCAACGCCTTCTTTCATCCATCCACGAGAGATTCGCGACCATGAACGCAACCGACGCCGGCGTGACCGTACGCGCCGTACGCGAAGACGATTTCGACGACTGGCTGCCGCTGTGGGACGGCTACAACCGCTTCTACGGCCGCTTCGGCGACACCGCGCTGCCGCGTGAGATCACGCAGCTCACATGGTCGCGCTTCTTCGACGGCTACGAGCCGGTGCACGCACGTGTCGCGGAACGTGCCGGCCGGCTCGTCGGGCTCGCGCATTTCCTGTATCACCGCAGCACGACGCTCGCCGGGCCGACCTGCTATCTGCAGGATCTCTTCACGCTCGAAAGTGAGCGCGGCAAGGGCGTGGGGCGCGCGTTGATCGCAGCGGTGTACGACGCCGCCCGCGCACAGCGTGCCGAACGCGTGTACTGGCAGACCCACGAAACAAATCGCACGGCGATGCGCCTTTACGATACCGTGGCCGAGAAAACCGGATTCGTGATCTACCGGAAAGTGTTGCCGCGCTGATCGCGGCAGCGCAGTCGCGACGCATTCAGTCCAGCGGCCGCGCCTTGATCCACAGGAACAGCGGCACGCGCGACCACTGCTTCAGCGTGTCCGTGTCGGCGCGATCGGGCAGCGGCTCGCGCAGCGATACGATCGCGAGGCCGGCTGCCTCCAGCGCGTCCGTGTACGCGTGAAGCGGCAGCGACCAGCCCGCGAAGTGCATCGATAACCCGTCGCGCGTTTCCACGCCTTCGAAATGCTCGCTGCCGAAGTACGTACCGTCGAGCACGAACGGCGCGTCGGGCTGCGGCCCCGCAAAACGGCCGCGATCGCGAAACGGATGCACGATCGACACGAACAGCAGCCCGCCCGGCTTCAGCACACGGCGCGCTTCGCGCAATGCGGTTGCCATGTCGTCAAGGTCCATCAGCACGTTGTATGCCATCACGAGATCGAAACTGGCCGGATCGAACGGCAGCGAGGCGGCATCGGCAAGCGCATAACGGTGCGCGGAATTCGCGCGGCGCGCGGCGTCGAGCATCGCGGGTACCGCGTCGCTCGCGGTCACGTCGTAGCCGAGCGACTTCAGCTCGCGACTCACGCGGCCCTCGCCGCAGCCAATCTCCAGTGCGCGGCCGGTGCCGCGCCCGATGTACGCGGTCAGCCCGTCGCGATACTTCCAGAACGCATCGTGACCCGGCCTGCCGGCCCAGTCGATCCATTGGCTGGCGACGTGCGTCCAGTGTCTTGCAATGGGTTTCGTGTCGGTCATGTCGGCTCCCGCTCCGCGTCCGTGATGCTGGCCCAGGATGCGCATGGTAAGCCAAGCGGCACGGCGCGTGAGCGGGATTCCGGTGCGGCGCGTACCGCTCGGCGCAGCACGGGCTGGTTTCCGTTTCCGGCATCGCCGTCCTACAGTTACGGGAAACACCTTGCGCAGCGGCGATCGCGCGCGTCCGGTCCGCGCCTGCCGATGCGCACCCGATTTCGAGGAACGTCCATGCCGAGTATCGTCGCCGGCCCCGCCACGCTTCCGCCGAGCCCCGTCGCCGCCGAAACGCGGATGGTGCACGACGTCGCCACGCTTCGGCCGTCCGGCTATCGTTCGGCCGACGGTGCGCCGTGGGTCATCGCGACCATCACGCCGGCCGCGGACAGCGGCGCGAACGTGACCGGCGCCACCTACTTCGATACCGCGACACAGCAGACCGTCGCGGTACCCGACGCGCGCCGCCGCTACGCGAATCGCGGCACGTGGCAGATGGTCGCGAGTTCGAGCCCGTCGGTGCCGGCCACGGGCCGCTACGACTGGCTGACGCTCGCATGGCTGCCGATCAACCGCCGGCCGCTGCCGAGAACGCCCGAGCATCTGTATTCGCCGTTCGTCCACGGCGGCACGATCGTGTACCGATGGAATCCGGCCGCTCAGGGCGGCGAGCAGTTCGGTAACGTGCGGGTGATTTTTCCCGAATGGGCGCGACAGGTCGCGGACGTGCTGCGCGCCGCGCCCGCCGACGACACGCGAGCAGCCGCCGCTTCGCGGGCGTCGCCGCTCGATCGCGTCGAGCAGGACACCAATCCAATGACCGCCGTACTGGACTTCGGCGCCGCGCTGCAGCAGGAACCGGCCGATCGGATCGCCGCGCGCCTGCCGGCGCTGCTGCGCGCGAGCGACCTGCACGAAGTATCGGCGATCGTGTTCCAGTGCTTCGCCGCATCGCGCGAAGACGATCGGCCGCGCTTCGTCGAAGCGATCATCGGGTCGGTCTTCTCGATCGACGACCACGCGCGGCTGCTCGCGATCGCGTACGGCGCGTTCGCGGCCGGCAACGCGCCGCCGCGTCCGTTCGGCGATGCCGCGCAGACGGCGCGCATCAACGACGTGTTCCGCGCATTGAAGCAGCGCACGTCGGCGCTCGGCGTGCCGGCCGGGCAGGGGTCGCCGTGGTACGAGTTCTTCACCGCGTACCGGCTCGGCGGCGCGGCATCCGTCAACGGACGGTAATCGCCGGCCAAGCGCCGGCACCGCGACGGCAACGGTCGATTTCTTGCGCGCGTCGGCGCTGGCCGCGCCGGCGGCTTCATGGTTCATCGGCGCATCGGCGCGGCGGCGCGGCGGCGCGGCGGCGAATGAATGCCGAACCGATGCTCGAACTTTCCCGTCTTTTCGACGAATTGAATGGATTCGCCGCGTGTTAGATTCAGTTCCGGCTACCCAGCCTGTTCAAAATAACCCCAATCAAAAGACCAAACCATGAAATCTCTTTTCCGTCATGCCGCTCTGGCACTGGTGACGATCGGCTTTCTGTCGGGTTGCGCAAGCAGCGTGACACGCGATGCGAGCAAATCGGCGGGGGCCCCCGTAACCGCATCGACGGCCCACTTCGGCACGAAGCCCGTGATCGTGAAGGTCACGCTCGACGATACCGCGCGCGAAGAATTGAAAGACAACCTGAAATTCGACGCGAAGAAACTGCAGGAGAAACTCGAAACCGCGCTCGACGCGCGCAAACTGCTCGCCAAAGCGGATGCCGCCGATGCGATGCACCTGAATGTCGAAATCACCGGCATCCGCGTGCGGTCGAGCTTCTCCGCGGTCATGTTCGGATTCATGGCTGGCAACGATCATGTCAACGGTACCGTGACGCTCGCCGATGCCGACAATCATCCGGTCGACAACTTCAAGGTGTCGGCGTCGTATGCGCTCGGCGGCATCGCCGGCATCGACAGCATGCGCATGGACTGGCTGTACGAGAAATTCACCGAGGAGACGCTCGCGACGCTCGATCCGGCAACCGCTGCGAAGCAGGCGGGCGCGGCGCCGGGCAACTCGAAGAAGCTGTAAGGTCCGACGCCTGGCCGGTCGCGGAATCTCCGGATCGCGGCCCGCCAGGCAGCGGTCGCGGCGCCCGAGCACGCTGCAGCGAACGCCGACTGCCGACTGCCGACGGAGAAACGGCCGTCGACCAGATATTCGTGGATCGGATACCGTCCGCGCCTGCGCTGATCAGCATATCGATCGTTCACGATCACGTCGCGCTGACCGCCGGCCCGATCCGATTCCCGGGTCGTCCTCATCGAAGCGGTGGTGTCCCGCGTACCGGCGGCCTTCGACAGATGATCCGCCATATCGCCGGACGCGGAAACGCGCCGTGGCCGCCACCGCGGGAACCCCGCATACGCTGCCGGGTCGAAGCGCGACACGGACCGTCCACGGTGTCGCTTTCACCGCCCCCCTCTCCATCCTGATTCTCTCGCTTCCATGCTGAGCCTCGGCCCCTTCTCGATCCGCGTCGTTGCGGTAGCCGCCGCCGCGCTGCTGGCGTGGCTCGTCGCCCGCCTCATCCAGCGCCGCCCACCCGACGGCCGGCACAAGACCGCATCGAGCCTGATCCTGGACGTGCTGCTGCTCGGATTGATCGCCGCACGCATCGGCTACGTTGCGCAATGGTGGCACGACTATGCGGCCGCGCCGCGCTCGATCGTCGCGCTCGGCGACGGCGGCTTCGACTGGCGCATCGGCATCGCGGCCGCCCTCATGTTCGCGGTGTGGCGGCTGCGCCGGCTCCCGGCGCTGCGCAAGCCGGTGGCGGCCGGCATCGTCGCGGGGCTCGCCGCGTGGGGCATCGCGCAGGGCACGCTCGCGACGCTGCAGCGCGTCGCGCCGCCATTCGCCGCGATGCAGCTCGAAGCGCTCGATGCGACGCCGGTGCTGCCGCAACGCTTCGCCGGCAAGCCGGTCGTCGTGAACCTGTGGGCAACGTGGTGCGCGCCTTGCCGGCGCGAGATGCCGATCCTCGAACAGGCACAGCGCGATCACCCGGAACTCGCGGTGCTGATGCTCAATCAGGGCGAAAACGCGCAAGCCGTGCGCGCGTTCCTCGAGCAGCAGGGGCTGCGCTTCGACAACGTGCTGCTCGATCCGTCGCTGCATGCGATGCATGCGTATGGCTCGCGCGGACTGCCGACCACGCTGTTCTTCAATGCGAACGGTGAGCTGGTCGAATCGCACATGGGCGAGATCACTGCGGCGCGGCTGAAGGACGCCGTTGCGCAGCGCTTCGGGCAGTGACGACCGGCGAACGGCTGCGGCCGTGACCCTCGGCGATTGGGGAACGCACGCGTGGAGACTCGCTGCATGTGCGCGCATTCGCGACGGCCGGGGGACAGCAGCGTGACGGGTTGCGCGTCGGCTGACGCGCTGGCGCTTTCGGGCACCACTGCCGTTTGACACGCTCTCTGACACATCGCCGACGAAGCGGCGATGCGGCCCGATCGTACGATCGCGCCGGATTCACTGACAGGCAAGCATCTGAAACATCGATCCGCCTGGCGATACCGGCAAAGCGAATCCCAGCCGCTCCTGACGCCGGCCCAACTCCGCTAGAGTGACTGCATGTTATCGCGTGAATGCACGCATCATTTCGGCATGCCGAGCAGGTGCCGACACGGCGTCGATATCCATCGCGTGAACGGGCGGGCCCGCAGGTGCGGACGCACCAGCGGGCCGCTGACCACAACCCACACACTTGGAAGTTGGTCATGGCTGACGCGGAATATATCGCAGCGGCGCTTTCACAAGATTGCTTCGCCGATACCCCGGAATCCCGCCGATTTCGCCGCACCTTGTTGTCTTCGCAGTCCGTCGGTGACGAATCACACTATCGATCCTGCAATGAGCCAAGCGCCGCCGGTGAAGCGCCCCTGTTCAAGTTCGGCGTGAGCCGGTCAGCACGTTTCGCCGGCACCGCACCCTCTCCACTGAGATCCGGCTTCGGCGTATGCGTTCGGTGGTGGTCGGTGAGCGCGGCCACGACAGAGACACTCATGTTGAAACAGCACGCTGCCATATGCGAACACCGAGCGTCTGCTCCGAAGCCGGTTCTCGTCGCCCTCCCCTCTGCGCATCTCGTCCATTATTCAAAAAATCGCGACACGCGACGATATAGTTTCACAAACGTATCGGATTAAAATTCATTAAATTCGAGACATTCGTTCAAATCATTTCAATCCTGGATTTATTGAATAATTTCGACCCCCATCTGAATATTTTTTTATTTATTTTTCGCCATGCTGATCAAACCGTGTTTCAAACGGCAAACGTTTGCGCGACACGGTAGCGACGGTGGCCAACGTATCGCCGATCGATGTTCCACGCAGTTCCCTGCATCTCGCTCATTTTCGCGCCTGCGGCACGGCGAATGCGGTCGTCCGCGGCACGAAAACGAACATTCCATCAACACGAGGACGACATGTCACAACCGTTTACCCATGACGATCTGTACGCGCTTCTGCAACTCGCCGGCAACGATGCAACCGCCGTGCAGGCGAACGGCGACCAGGCAGTGCTCGACCGGATGCGCCAGTTCATGACCGCGCAGCTCGTGGAAAAGCTGCCGCAATACGATGTGTTCGTCGACATCGCGACGATCCCGTACAGCTTCGACGTCGGCAGCTGGCAGAACAAGGTGAAGACCGATGCGGCGGGACAAGTGGTCGCGTGCACGGTCACGTGGGCCGGCGCGCCCGGCGTGCTGCCCGGCGCCGCGGCGAAGTTCGGCGTCGGCGCGGTGGTCAACTACTTCTCGAAGGCGACGCCGCAACCGCAACCCGCGCAGCCGGACACCACGGCAACCGGCGGCGAACGCGACGGCGTCTTCAATCTGCCGCCGAACATCAAGTTCGGCGTGACGGCACTCGTCAATTCGGCCGCGCAGCAGACGATCGAAGTCTTCGTCGACGACAACCCGAAACCGGCCGCGACGTTCCAGGGCGCCGGCACGCAGGACGCGAACCTGAACACGCAGATCGTCAACTCGGGCAAGGGCAAGGTGCGCGTGGTCGTGACGGCGAACGGCAAGCAGTCGAAGATCGGCTCGCGACAGGTCGACATCTTCAAGAAGACCTACTTCGGGCTGGTCGGGTCCGAGGACGGCACGGATGGCGACTACAACGACGGGATCGCGATCCTGAACTGGCCGCTGGGTTGACGGGCCGAGTATTGCGTCGAAGTAATCCGCCGGGCGCTTGGCCGCCCGGCGGTTTGCGTTGTCGCGCTCGATGCGTGTCGCGGACATCGCGCACACGCTTTCGAGCCGGCTCGCGCGCGCCTTGCGAGCCGTCGACGGAATCGGTTCACTGACCGTTCGCTCGTCCCAGCCCGACGACCGGGGAATGTGCGGGCGACGTCCGGCCCGAAACGATATCGGCGAATGATGTTGCGTTCCGTCACGCCGCCGCAGCAAACGCGTATGCGCCGCTCAACCGGCCTGCGGCGCAGTGACCTTCGACATCGCGACCGGCTGCGACCATTCGGCCGCCGCGAGGCGCGTGGTCGCGGCGCGCGCGACCCGGTCGAACGCCACCCGCTGCTGCCCTTTCAGCACCGCCGCATTTGCCGCCTGCACCAGCGCGACCGGATCGACCGGGCGATTGTTCCGCCGCATCTCGAAGTGCAGGTGCGGGCCGGTGGCCGTGCCGGTGCTGCCCACCGCGCCGAGCCGCTGGCCGCGCGCGATCCGCATGCCGGTGCGCAGCGACGGCTCGAACGCCGACAGATGCGCGTAGTACGACGCATAGCCACGGTCATGCCGCACGACCACGTATTTCCCATAGCCGCCAGGCTCCGTGCCGATGAACGACACGACGCCGCGCTCCGACGCGTGGACTGCACGGCCCGCGGGTGCCGCGAGATCGACGCCGGAATGCACGTGACGCACGCCGCTCACCGGGTGCACGCGCGTACCGAAATGCGAACTGGTGCGTGTCGCGCTGACCGGCATCGCAAAGCGGGTGCCGGCGAACGGCGCGCCGTCGAGACCGTAATACGCGCCCGGCGCTCCCGCGTGTGCGGAAAACCACACCGCGGCGACCCGCTGGTCGCGAAAACGGATATCCAGCGCCGTCACACGCGGGCGGCCGGGGCGCAACGCATCGGCGTCGGGTTCGAATGCCACTCGGAAGGTATCGCCGGCGACGCCACGCTGCGACACGTCGAGCCGCCCGGCCAGCAGCCGCAGGACCTGCGCGGCGACACCGGCCGGCAGCCCGTCACGCGCGAGCGATCCGCGCAGGCTGCCGCGGATCGCGCCGGCCCGCGTGCCGCTCTGCGGCTCAGCAAGCATGAATGGCTCGGCAGCCGACAGATCCGCGCGACGCGGCTCGAATACCGATCGCGTGCCGGCCACCGGTAGCGGCGATGCAAAACCGTAGGCGAAACGCCCGGCATAGCCGCGCTCGATCGCCGCACGCGCGGCATCGCACAGGACGACGTACGGCGCACAGGCGCCGGCGCGCACGACGAACATGCCGGGATACGCGTCCGCATGCACGCGCGCCATCCGTGCGTCCAGCGCGACGCCCGGCGTCGCCGACGGAGCCAGCAGGCCGCCCCAGATGGTCCGGGCGGAATTGAAGAACGGCACGTCGACAAGGTCGGCCGCCTGCGTCGCTGCGGGCGGAAGGCGCCCGGCATCGGCGAGCGCCATTGCGAAAGCGCCCTGCGTGCCGGCAACGCACGCCGCCGCGACGATGCCGTGCGCGAGCGCGCGGCGAATCGGAAAGCGGACGGCGCCGCATCGCGCGGATCGACCTCGTTCGCGTGCGAGACGTAAACACAGGTCGAACCGCATCGCGTCGTCACTCGCTATCAATGAAAAACTGAAAAATAACCGGGTGACGCGGACGAACGATCGTCGCGCTCCGATAGCCTGACAGCGAGTGTATCGGCGCGGCGAATATGCCTGAATAGGACAAATCCTATTTTTTCCAACATCAACTTAGTACACGAATGAAATCGAAATTCCGCCGGGAAAACGCGTGAAATCGGACCTGTGCGCTCGCGCCACATCGCGCATCGCGTGTACAGTCGAGGGTTGCCCGCGCGCGGGCGCACGACCGCGACCACGGCGGGTGTGCCGCGCGTCGCGGCCTGTGTCTTCAAATTGGAATTCCGCCATGTTTCTCGATCATCTTCATCCGGAACGCTGGACGTTCCTGTGGAATGCATTGTCCACGCTCTCGCTCAGGCTCTGCGGCGGTCTCGCACTGCTCGTCGCCGGCTGGTGGCTGTCGAAACGCATCGGCAACTGGCTGAATCGGCTGCTCTCGAACAAGGAACGCGTCGACGACACGCTGCGGCCGATCCTCTGCGACGTCGCCGTGTGGGGCATCCGCATCGTCGCGATCGTCGGCGCGTTGTCGCAGCTCGGCATCGAAACCGCGAGCATCATCGCGGTGCTCGGCGCGGCCGGCCTCGCGATCGGCCTCGCGCTGCAAGGCACGATGCAGAACATCGCGGCCGGCATCATGCTGTTGCTGCTGCGGCCGTTCAAGGTCGGCGATTACATCGACGGCGGTTCCAGCGTCGCGGGCACGGTCGACGAGGTCGGCCTCTTCATGACGCGGCTGACGAAACCGGACGGCATTTGCGAATACGTGCCGAATAGCGCGCTGTGGGGCAGCGCGATCCGCAACTACACGCGCAACCCGACACGCCGTCTCGATCTCGAAGTGGAAGTGTCGGTGCACGACGACATCGACCGCGCGCTCGACGCGCTGCGTGCGCTGGCCGAAGCCGATCCCGACGTGCTGAAGGATCCCGCGCCGGACGTGATGGTGATGCGCTTCGACGACAGCACGGCGATCGCGAACATGCGCGTGTGGACGCACACCGACAAGTTCTGGGCCATGCGCTGGCGCCTCGCGCGCCAGGTGCGCAAGACGCTCGACGATGCGGACTGCGCACTGCCGATCCGCACGCGCGAGCTGCACATCGTGCACGACGCCGAACAGCAGACGCGGCCGGGCGACCCGCGCCGCGTGCGGGCGTCGTAGCGGCGGCGGCGCAGCCGCGCGGCGCCGCGCGGTTGCGCGCCCGCCCGGCGTCGTTACATCCTGGCGATCGAACGCGCGGTGCGATCACGTTGCCGACGCCGGCCGCGCAGACGTGCGCGAGCACCGTCTCGGCGCGAAACGGGTTGTCGAGCGAGGGTTTGGCGACAGTCTATCGACGCCGTCCGGCAATATCTTTGCTTTTCGCTTCTTCGTTTCATACAGTTTCGAGAGAACCGTCTACGGAGACGCGCGGATGAACAGAAATCGAGCTTCGGTCCACCTCGGCGCGTATGCGGAATTCGTCGAACGCGCGCTGCGCAAGCAGGCCTGTGTGTCGTCGATCCGGTCCAGCGTCGCGCGTGCCGGCGCGGATGCTTGATCGCCCCTTCGCCCTGCACGGGCGTCCGCTGTCGATCATCAACCCATGGAGCGCTACCCGATGAAATCCTTCACGCCTTCGATGTCGATTGCAGCGACGATCGCCGTCGCGCTTGCACTGGGCGCGTGCGCGACGCAGCCGCCTTCCCCTCTGCCGCCCGATGTCGCCGGGCGCGACACGCAGACCGCCCACGCTACCGCGTCGATGGTCGGCGGCGATCGCGATGCGCACGGTTGCATCGGCTCGGCCGGCTACGCATGGTGCGAACAGACGCAGCAATGCGAACGCCCGTGGGAACTCGCGAAGCAGAAAGGCTTTCAGAATTCGGCGCAGGCGTACGAGCAGTTCTGCCGCAACAATTTGGCGAAGTGACGGCGTCGCGGCGCGATGCCGCGACGTCACGATGAAATATCGATGCGGCGCTCGGGGCGCCGGGGGCGTCATATCGGGCATTGAACCGATGCATTCGCGAAGCGACGAATGAATCGGTGTTTGTCCGTTACGCCGCTGCGTCGCTCCACGCCGGTGCCGCACATGCCGAACGCGTGCGTCCGCACTTCTCCGCTTTCCGCCGCTTTCCCCGTTCCGCGCGCCCGCTTTCCGGAAACCCGGACACGCAAAAAACCCCACGAAAACAAGGATATTTCGCGCGTGCGACACGGGAATCGAGTTCGGTTATATTACGCGCCCCTTGCCATCCCGGCCCCGCCGGACACATCGCGCACAGTCTCTGTCGACACTGCCTGAAGCACCGTCCGGCGAGCTTTGCCGCACGGGCCTGCATGCGTCGCGCACGACGGCGGTGCACGCGTGCGCATGCGTACGAAGCCGATCCGAAGGTGTCCTTCGCAACGGCTTCACGTGCGCAAATGCAACGGCGAACGCGGCCGATCCGGAATTCCGGATTCGCGGTCCGGATCTCCGGATACGGAAACCGGATCCGGTCCGGCACGGCCGGGCGAGGTGGCAAACCGATGCATCCAAGTTGAAAAAGGGATCTGCTGTGATCAAAACGTTACGGGTAATACTGTCGGCGCTCGCGCTGTGCGTCGCCGCGTCGTCCGCGCACGCCGCCGATACGAAGAAGGTCGACGTCCTGCTGGTGGGCGGCGGCATCATGAGTTCGACGCTCGGCGTGTGGCTGCACGAGCTTCAGCCCGACTGGTCGATGACGATGGTCGAACGCCTCGACGGCGTCGCGCTGGAAAGCTCGAACGGCTGGAACAACGCCGGCACCGGCCACTCGGCGCTCGCGGAGCTGAACTACACGCCGGAGAAGGCGGACGGCAAGATCGACATCTCGAAGGCCATCGAGATCAACGAGTCGTTCCAGATCTCGCGCCAGTTCTGGGCGTGGCAGGTCCGGCAGGGCGTGCTGAAGAACCCGCGCTCGTTCATCAACTCGACGCCGCACATGAGCTTCGTGTGGGGCGACGACAACGTCCGCTTCCTGAAGAAGCGCTACGACGCGCTGCAGGCAAGCCCGCTGTTCCGCGGGATGCAGTATTCGGAAGACTACGACCAGATCAGGCAGTGGGTGCCGCTGATGATGGAAGGCCGCGACCGTTCGCAGAAGGTCGCCGCGACGTGGACGCCGATCGGCACCGACGTGAACTTCGGCGAGATCACGCGCCAGTTCGTCGGCTACCTGAAGACGCAGCCGAACTTCACGCTGTCGCTGTCGAGCGAAGTGCGCGAGATCACGCGCAACGCGGACGGCACGTGGCACGTGTCGTGGGTCAAGCTGCATTCCGACGAACCGCCGCAGGCCGTCGACGCGAAGTTCGTGTTCATCGGCGCGGGCGGCGGTGCGCTGCATCTGCTGCAGGCGTCGGGCATCCCTGAAGCGAAGGACTACGGCGCGTTCCCGGTCGGCGGCTCGTTCCTCGTGACCGACAACCCCGAAGTCGTCAAGCGGCATCTCGCGAAGGCATACGGCAAGGCGTCCGTCGGCTCGCCGCCGATGTCGGTGCCGCACCTCGACACGCGGATCATCGACGGCAAGAAAATCATCCTGTTCGGGCCGTTCGCGACGTTCTCGACCAAGTTCCTGAAGAACGGCTCGTACTTCGATCTCGCGAAGAGCACGAACCTGCACAACGTCGCGCCGATGATGCGCGTGGGCGTCGACGAATTCCCGCTCGTCCAGTATCTGGCCGGCCAGCTGATGCTGTCGGACGACGACCGCTTCCACGCGCTGAAGGAATATTTCCCGGACGCGAAGAAGGAAGACTGGCGCCTGTGGCAGGCCGGCCAGCGTGTGCAGATCATCAAGCGCGATCCGAAGAAGGGCGGCGTGCTGAAACTCGGCACCGAGATCGTCAGCTCGCAGGACGGCAGCATCGCGGGCCTGCTCGGCGCGTCGCCGGGCGCGTCGACGGCCGCGCCGATCATGCTGAGCCTGATGCAGAAGGTGTTCAAGGACAAGGTCGCGACGCCCGAATGGCAGCAGAAGATCCGCCAGATCGTGCCGAGCTACGGCACCAAGCTGAACGACAGCCCGGCGAAGGTCGTCGAGGAATGGACGTATACGAGCGACGTGCTGCAGCTGTCGCCGCCGCCGAAGATCGACATGGCGGCGCCGTCGCAGGCACCGGGCGCGGCGCCTGCGCGCGCGGCGAAGGCATCGGCGGACATGGCGCTGTAACGCGTCCAGCCCCGATTCGCCGCACCGCACGGCCGCCCTTCGGGGCGGCCGTTTTTCATGGCGGTGGCCGGCGGGCGCGCCGTGCTGCGGCGCGGGACGGCGGCCGCCGCCGCGGCCGGGAGACCCGCCGCTGGCTCGCCATTGGCCGTCTGCCGCCGGTTGTCTGTTTCCGGTGTCCGTCGCCGGCCGCCCGCTGCTGCTCGTCTGCTGCCGATGCCCGCCGCCGGTAGTCCGCTGCCTGCCCCCGCATCCGCTAGAATTGCGGGCACGCGCGACGTCGTCGCCACCCGATCCACCATCCGCATCGACGCGGTCCATGCGACCGCCGGTGCGGCCCGCGCCCGAGCCGCGCGAGCGCCGCACCTCGCTGCCGCGCCCGCCGGGCGCGCCACCAACCGAACTCAGCTGGAGAATGACCGTGTTTACCTGCCGAAACCAGAGCTGCGGCACGCAGTGGGAGACGTCCGACGTCGTCATCAAGGACGAAGGCCAGGGGCTGCTGTTCCGCTGCCCGCTGTGCGGCGCCCGCAACTATCTCGAACGCTTCGAAGACGACGAAGGCAACGTCCTCTACGAGCAGATGGAAGGCCGCCCTTACCTCGGAGATCTGTCTTGACGCAATCGACCGCCACGCCGTTCAGCGCGCTGCCGCTGACGCCCGCCACGCTCGCGAACCTCGCGCAGCTCGGCTACGTCGACATGACGCCGATCCAGGCCGCGAGCCTGCCGATCGCGCTGGCCGGCCATGACCTGATCGCGCAGGCGAAGACGGGCAGCGGCAAGACCGCCGCGTTCTCGCTCGCGCTGCTCGCGCGCCTCGACGCGCGCCGCTTCGACGTGCAGGCGATGATCCTGTGCCCGACGCGCGAACTCGCCGACCAGGTCGCGCAGGAAGTGCGCCGCCTCGCGCGCGCCGAGGAAAACGTGAAGGTGCTGACGCTGTGCGGCGGCACACCGATGCGCCCGCAGGCGCAGAGCCTCGAACACGGCGCGCATATCGTCGTCGGCACGCCGGGCCGGATCATGGATCACCTCGACCGCGGCAACCTGAAGCTTGATGCGCTCAACACGCTCGTGCTGGACGAAGCCGACCGGATGCTCGACATGGGCTTCTTCGACGACATCGCGAAGGTCGCGCGGATGTGCCCGACGACGCGCCAGACGCTGCTGTTCTCGGCGACCTATCCGGACGGCATCGCGAAGCTGAGTCAGCAATTCCTGCGCAATCCGAAGGAAGTGAAGCTCGAGGAGCGCCACGACGACAGCAAGATTCGCCAGCGCTTCTACGAAGTCACGGAAACCGAGCGGCTGCACGCGGTCGGCCAGCTGCTGAACCACTACCGGCCGGTCAGCACGATCGCGTTCTGCAACACCAAGCAGCAATGCCGTGACCTGCTTGACGTGCTGCATGCGCAGGGCTTCCACGCGCTCGCGTTGCACGGCGAGCTCGAGCAGCGCGAGCGCGACCAGGTGCTGATCCAGTTCGCGAACCGCAGTTGCTCGGTGCTGGTCGCGACCGACGTCGCCGCGCGCGGGCTCGACATCGCGCAGCTCGAGGCCGTGATCAACGTCGACGTGACGCCCGATCCCGAAGTGCACGTGCACCGCATCGGCCGCACCGGCCGCGCGGATCAGGAGGGCTGGGCGCTGAGCCTCGCGAGCATGGACGAGATGGGCCGCGTCGGCGCGATCGAGCAGGCGCAGAAGCGTGAGGTCGAATGGCATTCGCTCGCCGAGTTGAAACCGACCGGCAACGATACGTTGCTGCCGCCGATGGAAACGCTGCAGATTCTCGGCGGGCGCAAGGACAAGATCCGCCCGGGCGACGTGCTCGGCGCGCTGACCGGCGACGCCGGATTCGACGGCAAGCAGATCGGCAAGATCAACGTGACCGAGTTCTCGACCTATGTCGCGATCGAGCGCGGTGTCGCGCGCGACGCGCTGCGCAAGCTCAATGCCGGGAAGATCAAGGGCAAGCGGGTCAAGGTCCGGTTGATGGACGAAGCGTGATCGCAAGCGGCGCGGCGGCCGTCACGGCAGCCGCGCCGCGTCACGCCAGCTCGGGATATCCGTGCGCGGCCGCATCCCGCGCGAGCGCGTCAATCGTGTCGTATGCGCGCGGCGGCACACGTTCGAAACCCTTCAGCCGCAGCTCCGCCGCCCGTTCCGCGTCTGCCGCGATCGCGTGATCCAGCGCATCCTGCAACGCCTCCACCCGCCTTCCTTCGAGCGTCTTCGACGCGATCAACGGCAACCCGGGCGCCGAAGCCGTCATGCCGATGATCCGGATCTCATTCAACAATTCGGGCAGCGCGTCGCGCACATACGCGAACGTCACGCAGTCGATCGCCGCGCAATCGGCAGCGCCGTCGGCCAGTGCACGCAGCACGTTCAGGTGCGAGCCGAACGATTCGGCCGAGCCGAAGAAACGTCCGTCGTGCGCGTGCGGCGCGACCGCATGCCGGAATGCGTTCATTCCGCTGTGCGAATCCGCGCCGTTGAATGCCGCGCGCAGGCCGCGACAGGCCGCAAGTGTCGTCGCACCGCCCGCATGCACGCGTGCCGACACGACCAGCACGCTGCTGTAGCGTGCGCCGTCGCAGCCCGGCGCGTCGAACGCCGGCGTCGCGATCAGGTGGACGACATCGCGCAAGCCGAGCATCCGGTACGGATAGCCGCACGTCTGCGACAGCAGCAGGTCGTTGCGCCGCCACAGCGCATGCAGATCCCCGAACGGCTCGTCGAGCAGCGCGACGCCGCCCGGCCCGCCGGTGCGTGCGAACGCATCGAGCGCGTCACGCAGCAGCGCACGCCACAGTGCGGCGTGGCGCGGCGTCACGTTGTACATCGGCAGGGCGGCGATCCATTGGCTCATGCGCGCATTCTACGCATCGGCCGTGCGTTCGAGGAAGGCGGTTCGCGCGCATTTGGCGCAATTCATCTTCCATTCATGGCTACCGATACTTATCGGCCGCGCAGCGATAAGCAAATGCAAATTGCTTGGTTGGCGCGATTGTGCGGCGCGGTTAGCGTTCCAGTGTCGCGATCGCTTCGAGCGAGCGCGCGCCTGTCGGCCAACCGCATCGTGTCCCGCACCGGGGCGCGATCGTCCGCTATCCGTATCACCCGTACCGCACGTTTCGTCCCGCCTGAGCATCATGGCCGAATACTTCGACGTCGACCACGCGCGCGCGATCGCCACGCTCGACGCCCGCTTTACCGCCCGCACCGAGTGGCCGACGTGGCTGCTGATCGTCGCGATCTACGGCGGCTGGCTCGCCGTGCTGCTGCTCGTGCGTGCCGGGTGCCTGCCGCTCGCGGCCGCGACGCCGCCGCTGATCCTGCTCGGCGCGTGGCACATGTCGCTGCAGCATGAACTGCTGCACGGCCATCCGACGCGCTCCGCGTTCGTGAACCGGCTGCTCGGCTATCCGCCGCTGACGATCTGGTATCCATACACGCTCTATCGTGACACGCACCTCGAACATCACCGCGACGAGGATCTGACCGTTCCCGGCGTCGATCCGGAATCGAACTACGTGTCGCGCGACGAGTGGGCGCGACTGCCGCGCTGGCGCCGCGCGCTGACGGTTGCACGCACAACGTTCATCGGACGCCTGGTGTTCGGGCCGCCGACGAGCATCGCTGCAATGTTCGCCGACGCATTCCGCACGTTCCGGCGCGGCGACTTCCGCTATCTGCCGATGTGGGTCGCGCACGCCGCATGCGCGATCGCGCTGCTCGCATGGCTGCAGCGGGCAATCGGCGTGCCGTGGCGGTATTACCTGCTGGCGATCACGTGGCCGGCGCTGTCGCTCGCGATGATCCGGTCGCTGTTCGAGCACCGCGCCGCGCGGCACCCGAAGGCGCGCATCGTGATCAACGAAGCCGGCCTCGCGATGCGGCTGCTGTACCTGAACAACAACTATCACCTCGTTCATCACGACCTGCCGAAGCTGCCGTGGTATGACCTGCCGCGTGCGTACCGGATGCGGCGCGACGCGTATGCGGAAAAATGCGGCGGTTTCGTGATACGCGGCGGCTATCGCGAACTGCTGGCGCGCCACGCGTGGACGCCCACCGACGGGCCCGTGCATCCGTTCGACCACGGCACGGCGTCGCTGTCGACGGGGAGCGGCGCGAAGGTCGCCGCGGTCGACGGGTATCTTCAGATCAGTACATGAATCGGCCGGCCGGGCGCGCTTCGCCGCGAAGCCGCCTGTTCCGTCGGCGGCCCCGGCAACGCCGTGAGCGCGCCCGCTCGCACGTTTCTTACGAACTGCCGACAATCGCTGATCGTCAGCGGAGAATTGCCAATTCCATCGGCTATGCCCAGAATGACGGCTCGTCCGGGGCTTCCAACAATCATTCGCCCCGGCTCAGCCCGCCGGCCGCGCGCCGCACTTCCCCGAACGACGATGCAACCCAACACCTCGCACGGCGCGATCCGCTCGATCGGCAACGACTGGTCCGTCTCCGCGATCACCGCGGGCTTTCTCGCGGTGCTGATTTCCTATGCGGGGCCGCTCGCGATCTTCTTCCAGGCGTCACAGGCCGCACATGTATCCAACGAGATGGTGACGTCGTGGGTCTGGGCGATCTCGGTCGGCGCCGGCGTGTCCGGGCTGTTCGCGAGCTGGAAGCTGAAGGTGCCGGTCGTGACCGCGTGGTCGGCGCCCGGCACCGCGCTGCTGGTCGGCCTCTTTCCGCAATTGACGCTGCACCAGGCCGTCGGCGCGTACATCACGGCCGCGTTGATCATTCTCGCGATCGGCATCACCGGTTATTTCGATCGCCTCGTGCGCCACATTCCGCGCGGCATCGCGTGCGGGATGATGGCCGGCATCCTGCTGCCGTTCGGGATGCACGCGTTCTCCGCGGCGACCGCGCAGCCGGTGCTCGGGTTCGGGATGATCGCGGCGTACGTGATCTTCAAACGCCTGCTGCCGCGCTACAGCATCGTGCTCGTGCTGCTCACGGGCGCCGCACTCGCGACGCTGCTCGGGATGACGCACGTCGGCAACGTGTCGCCGAGCATCGCGCGGCCGATCTTCATCGCCCCCGAATGGACGCTCGGTACGACGCTCAGCCTCGCGCTGCCGCTCGTCGTCGTCAGTCTTACCGGCCAGTTCCTGCCGGGGATGACGATCCTGCGCGTGTCCGGCTATCACACAAGCGCGCGGCCGATCATCACGGCGACCAGCGTGATGTCGCTCGTGGTCGCGTGTTTCGGCGGAATCACGATCGTCGTCGCGGCGATCACCGCGGCGCTGTGCACCGGCAAGGATTCGCACGAGGATCCGGAGCGTCGCTATATCGCGGGCATCGCGAATGGCGTGATCTATCTGATCGGCGGGCTCTTTGCAGGGACGATCGTCGCGCTGTTCTTCGCGTTGCCGAAGGCGTTCGTCGCGATCCTGGCGGGGCTCGCGCTGATCGGTGCGATCGGCGCCAACGTGCACGGGATCTTCGAGGACGACGACCATCGCGAAGCATCCGTGATCACGTTTCTTGCGACCGCGTCGGGGATGACGTGGCTCGGGCTCGGGTCGGCGTTCTGGGGGATCGTGATCGGGTCGGTCGCGTATGCGGTGTTGAGCAGGGCACGGGGGCGTCGAGGGGATTGACGGCGTGCGCCGCGCCGCTACGCTCGAGCGCGCGTTGCCGTGTCTGCTCGGGCGCAGGATCGTCGGATCTCGCGATTCGCTTCATCGAATGGGCGAATCGGGTCGAGTAACGTCCTTGCATGTCGAAGATCGTAACGGCGACCGGCCCGTCACGCACTACCTCGATGTGTTGCGCGGAGCGCCGCTGACAAGCAGAAGCTGATCGACGAGTTCGAGTTTCAACGGCTTGTCCGCGTCGAACTTCTTCTTTTCGATCGCGTACTTCCACCCGTCGCCATTACCCGGGTTGCGGTAGAACGCCACGACCGCGACGTAGTGCGTATCGGCCTGCATCGGTTGCGTAAGGCTCGCAGACGCGCCGGGATTCAACACGGCGGCAAGGTCCGCCTGCAGATCCATCTTGCGGTCCCTCAACTGATACACGTGCGCCGCGACAGATGTTGCGCGGCCGGCGTCGTCGCGGTTCAGCGCCTCGCGGGCGGACAGATCGACGTTGAGCATGTTGACTTGCTTGAAGAGCACCGCTCGATATGCGCTCGACGACGCGTCGGAAACGGATTGCCAGGCGCCGCACGCAGACAGCAGCATGACGGACGAGAAGATCGAAACAGCGAAACGGACGGACATCGGTCTTCCTCGGCAATGCATGGCGTAGGTCATGCGTGTATTGGTGTCGGCTGTCGTCGGTCGAACGCACGACACGAGCCGGCCGCAGAAGAACGGATGCACCGGCTGAAGCGCGCGCGCGTCATTCTGATCAAGCAAGCGATGCGGCGAGATGTGGATTCGGTGCCGGTGTGGGAACAGCCTCGTAGACGCCGAGCGCGATATTGACGATCCGCTCCTCGTCAGCGGGCAGCACGGTGGTCCAGCCGAGCCGGCGCGTATCGCGACGGCACTTCCATACGGACGTGCACGTCTGCCTTCACGCCAACATAGAGCTGCACGAAGGCCATCAGATCGCGATGCAGTCATGCACCGGGCAGCAGATCCTGCGCTTGTCGAGCATCCGCTGGGCGCAACGTCACCCGCACCGCCCGGCTCCGATATCCTCGAAAACGACGAACCCGGCGTGCTGGTGAGTTTTGAAATGACGTGCCATCTGAAGAAAGCCGGACTCGTGCGTTTCGGTACGTACTGCGAGCCGCCTCGGCGCATGTGGCTGACACGCGCGACCAAAGCGCATCGTTAACGTGCCGGCTGAATACCGGATCGGGTTTCGTCGCTTGCCGATCCGGCCAACCGATGTCGATACCAGCCGCGGCCCGCCCGCATCACACCGGCGCCGCATGCGCGCGCACCAGCGCAGCCAGCGCGTCCGCCGGTCGCGTCGCACCATAAACCCGCTCCGACACGCCAGTCTCCACATCGATCTGCCCCGCGTTGTGCGCGTCGTACAAATCGACGATCAGTTGCGCATGGCGCTCGCTGAGCCCGGCGCGCAATAGCGTCGCGGTCCATGCGTCGCGCGGAAGCGCTTGCGCGGCGATCTCCCGATCGGCCGCCGCGCCGAGCATATCCGCAATGTTCCGCACGCTCACGCGCTGCGGCCCCTCGATGCTGACGATACGCGGCCCGCGACTGAATTCAGCACGATCGATCAGCAGCCGCGCCGCCGCGATGCCCACATCGGGCGCCCAGACCGTCGGGAATACCTTGTCGACCGGATGATGAAAGCTCGGCAGCACGCCGGTCGCGAGCGCGACGGGCAGCACGCGCGTCCAGTTCTGCACATGTTCGGCCGAGCGCAGCAGCGTGAGCCGCGTCGGAACCGTCTTCAGATTTTGTTCCAGACGACGAAAAAGCCGCGTGATACCCGTGTTGCCGTCGCGCTCCGCGCCATAGTCCGACAGCGCCAGCAGCGCCGGCGGCGGGTTCGCGGCCAGCGCGCCCGTCACGACGTCGATCGTGTGCGCCATCGTCGCGGCCGGGTCGCGGTCTGCGACCGGCACCGGACACAGCATCTGCACCGCGTGCGCGCCGTCGATCGCTGCGGCGACCGCGCGTGCGTCGGACAGCTCGGCGATCGCGACGTCGCAGCCGAGTTGCACGAAGCGCTCTTGCTGGCGTGCGTCGCGCAACACCGCGCGCACGGGATGGCCTGCATGACGCAACGTCGTCACGGTCGACAAGCCGACGTTGCCGGATGCTCCGAATATCACGAACACGATCCGCTCCTGGGGATGAAGGTGACGTGATTGTCTGCGCTCACGGCCGACGCGACGCACACGGACAGATGATCCGGACAGGAACGGATGACGGATCAGGCGGCGGCCGGCGTCGCTGGCCGCAGGCCGGCAAGCCGCTGGACGATCGCGTTGGGGCCGCCCCGCTTCACCGGGCGAGCGGAAGCGCTCGGCGCGGCGCGTGCTTCAAGCGCTGCCGATCGCGAATTCGCCAAGCCACGGCGACACGGGGCTCGATCGCGCGCAACGGTGATCAATCATCCTTGCCGTCGTAAGCCAGCCTCGGCCCGCGCTGCGCGCCGGAGCGCGCGATTTCGGTCGGCGTCGCGCCGAGCACGCGGTTCATCCAGTTCGCCATGTGGCTCTGATGCGCGAACCCAGCCTCGAGCGCGATCTGGCTGATGCTGAGCCGCCCTTCGAGCAACAACGTCTTCGCGCGCTCGACGCGACGCCGTACCACATACTGATGCACCGGCATCCCGAGCGTCTCGCGAAACAGCACCTTGAAGTGCGGCACGCTGATCGACACGAGCGCCGCGAGTTCGGCCAGCGTCATCCGCCGTTCGAGATTGGCTTCGACATAGTCGATCACGCGCGCGGCCGCTTTCGGCGCAAGCGTCCGCCTGCGCTCGCGGAACGCCGGCTGGCTGTCGGCGAGCCGAGCGACCAGCGCCGTGCACAGGCTCTCCGCATAAAGCGGATCGGATGCGTCTTCCGCTTCGAGTTCGGCGGCCATCGCCCATGCGATGTGCTGCAGCCGCGGGTCGCGCACCTGCAGACGCCGCCGGATCTGCGCCTGCGCCGGCTTCAGTTCCAGTTGCTCGAACGTGCGCCGCACGAAGGCGTCGCTGAGCGCGATGTGCAGGATCCGGCAGTCGGCGCTGTCGGTCCACTGGCCCGGCAGCCCGGCCGGAACCACGTCGACGTCGCCGTGCGCCTGGATGCGCGACACGCGTTGGCCGTCGCACACGCAATCCGCGCGAACCGGCGAGCCGATATGCACGCCGATGCGGTGATGATCGGCAGCCGGAATCCGGTAGGTGCCCGCGCGAATCTGCAGCAGCGACGCGCCGAAGCCGCGCCAACCGAGCCCGCGGCTGGAGCGCAGACTGATCGGCACGCCGTTGTCGGCCGGCGCGGCGAGAATCGGATCGCTCATGGTTCCCCTCCACCAGATCGAGTGTCGAACGCGCATTGTGACGCTTTTTCGGCGCGCTTGCCGGCCTGGGCGCCGGCCTCCGTGCCGGTCTGATAAAAGATCATCCGTTTCTGCTCGAACCCGATCCGGACCTGCGCGCCAGCCGGCGCCGATACGCTTACGATCGCGTCATCCGACACCTACGGAGCCCGCCATGTCCGATTGCTGCCCGCGTCGCGCGGTGTTCACCGCACCGCCGCCGTCTCGCGCGCCCCGTCCGGCGCCGCGTCCGCGCTTGCGCGCTCATTCCCGTTTCGGTCGCGTTCGCGCCGCACTTGCCGCGTGCTGCCTGCGCATGATCGGCTGGTACCGGCTCGAACGGCTGCTCGCGTCGATTCCCGACAGCAACGACGACTTCGGCATCGCCTGAGCGCGCGAACGCGCCGCGCGACACGCCGAATTCACCGCCTATTTGCGCCGCCGCTCGTGCGGCGTCACCGTCGCGCCGTCGATCACCGGCGCGCCCTGCTTGATCAGGAAGTCGCGGAACAGCCCCGTCACCTGCGAGATTCGCCGGTCGGCGAGCGTGATCACGTACCACTCGCGCACGATCGGGTTGCCGGGAAACGGCAGTTGACCGAGCAGCCCGGTGCGCAGCTCGAGCGCACACGCGTGCAACGACAGGAACGCGACGCCGAGCCCGGCTTCGGCCATCTGCTTGATCGCCTCGTTGCTCGACAGTTCGGAGCCCACATGAAAGCGGTAGCCGGCCGTCTTGAACAGGCTCTCGACGGTCGAGCGCGTGCCCGCGCCGCGTTCGCGCACGAGCAGGTGCGCGGATTCGAGATCCTTCAGCGCGACGCGCTTGCGCTGCATCAGCGGATGGCCCGGCGCGGCGACGAACACCATCGGATGCTTCGCGAACTCGACCGCATGCGTGCGCAGCTCCTTCGGCGCGCTGCCCATCACCGCGAGATCGATTTCATGCGTCGCGAGCATGCGGATGATGTCGTCGCGATTGCCAACCTTGAAATACGTCTTCACGTGCGGACGCGTCGCGGTGAACTTCACGAGCAGCGGCGGGATCAGGTATTCGGCCGTCGTGATCGCGCCGATCCGCAGCGTGCCGCCGAGATCGCCGGTCAGCGCCGCCACTTCGTCGCCTGCCTCGCTCCACAAATGCAGAATCTCGCGCGCATACCGCGCGACGATCTCACCGGCTGCGGTCAGCTGCACGCCGCGCCCCACCCGCTGCAACAGCGCGGCGCCCACGGCCTCTTCGAGCAGGCGGATCTGCAGCGATACGGCCGGCTGCGTCAGGTTCAGCTCCTCGGCCGCGCGGGACACGCTGCCGAGCCGCGCAATCATGTCGAGCGCCTTCAACTGTCTGAACGTCGCGGTCTTTCCTATAAGTGAATACATATGAGTCGCTTATAAACATTAAATTGTTCGCGTAGGTTCAAAACTATATCGTCGGTCCTTGAGCAATGTCATCCGAATCGTCATCAGCGGGAGCCACAACATGGACACCATCACGCGTACCCTTGCAACGCAGCGCGCAGCGCGCGTGCCGCGCATTGTGATCGTCGGCGGCGGCGCCGGCGGCCTGCAACTCGCCACGCGGCTCGGCGACACGATCGGACGCCGCGCGCAAGCCGACATCGTGCTCGTCGACCGCTATCCGACGCACTTCTGGAAGCCGCTGCTGCACGAAGCGGCATCGGGCCATCGCGATCCGGCATCCCATACGATCGAGTACGCCGCGCAGGCGAAGCGACACGGCTTTCGCTTCGTGCAGGGCGCGCTGCAGCGGGTCGACCGCGCGGCCCGCACGGCGACGATCGCCGCCGTGCACGACGCGGATGGCACGGAGATCCTGCCGCAGCGCGAGCTCGACTACGACGATCTCGTACTGGCCGTCGGCAGCGTGACGAACTTCTTCGACGTGCCGGGCGCCGCGCGCCACGCGTTGCCGCTGGAAAACCTCGACCAGGCGGAAGACTTCCGCCGCAAGTTCCTCGCGGCATGCACGAAGGCGAACCACGCGGCCGAGCAGCAGCCCGCGCGGCGGGCCGCCCCGGTCTGCATCAACGTGATCGGCGCGGGCGCGACGGGCGTCGAACTGGCCGCGGCGCTGCGTGACGCAATCCAGCAACTGACGACGTATCGCTTCAAGGCGCTGGTGTCGGCGCGCGACGTGCACATCCGGCTGATCGAAGGCGGCCCGCGCATCCTGCCGGCGCTCGACGCCCGGCTGTCGGCGAAGATGCACGCGCGGCTGCGTTCGCTGAACGTCGACGTGCTGACGAATACGCGCGTCGCGGAAGTCGGCGCGGATGCGGTCACGACGGCTACCGGCGAGCGGCTTGCGAGCGACATCACGATCTGGGCGGCCGGCGTCGCGGGCCCGGCGATCTTGCGGGAAGTCGGCGACATTGCGCTCAACCGGTCGAATCAAGTGATCGTGACCGACATGCTGCAGACGCCCGACGATCCGCACGTGTATGCGTTCGGCGACTGCGCGGCGTGCCCGTCGGCCGATGCGGGCGGTTTCCTGCCGCCGCGCGCGCAGGTCGCGCACCAGCAGGCCGTGTATCTGAGCGACGCGCTCGCACGCCGTCTCGCGGGCAAGCCGGTCGCGGGCTTCACGTTCCGAGACGCGGGCACCGTCGTGTCGCTCGGCCAGGCCGGCGCCGTGTACCAGGCCGATCTCCGCGTGCGTTCGCGCTCGCTGATCGTCGACGGGCTGGCCGCAATCGGCCTGTACAAGCTCCTGTACCGCAAGCATCTGTTCAGCGTGTACGGGCTCAAGCGCGCGCTGTTCCAGTCGCTGGGCCATTGGCTGCAAAGCCGCAACCAGCCGTCGATCAAGCTGCACTGATCGCCGGCTGATACGCGGCATCGCGAGACGGCGTATCGGGCGCGAATCGCCCGATACGCCGTTTTTTTCATCCGCACATGCCCGGTGCATCCGTATCGTTCGCGTATCGGGTGCATCACATTGAAGCGCGTCGATGCAGCACGAATCGCGCGCAACCGGCGCATCCGCCGTATCCCGCGCGGGCTCTGGCTCACCCCACGATTCATTAGCTGAACCGTATGAGTCACATATAAATATTAATTGGTCGTATTTTCGGGATCGACGCTAAGGTGTGTGGCATTCCCGTCCGCGAACGGATCGTCACGTCTCAGGAGAGGAATCACCGTGGTCATCGAAGCCATCGTCACCCGTCTCGACGCCGCATTCGCGCAGATCGAAGCGACACCGGATTCGCATGAATCGCGCAATCAGCGCGATGCGATCATCCAGTGGCTCGACAGCGCATCGGAGCAAGGATATCGGCTCGGTCTCGTCACGACGCTGCCGGCTGCCCGGCTCAGCGACATGTTCGAAGGCCAGTTCGGCCGTGCGAATCTCGACCGCTTCTCGGTCGTCGTGACGGACGCGCATCAGCAGGAATCCGTATCGAATCAGCACCCATTCGACGTCGCGCTTCAGGCGCTGGGCGTGCCGCGCGAGCGCGCGGTGGCCGTCGCGAGCAGCGAACCGGAGCGTCGCGAAGCGGAGACGTTCGGCCTGTCGCGTTGCGTGCGCATCACCGATACCGTGCGCTCGATCGCACCGGCTGGCGTGCACTGATTGCCGCCCCTTCACGCGGGCCGGCCGCATGTCGACGATCGCGCGTCGAACGATCGACGCGCTCGCCGGCTTTCTTGTTGCTCAATGCTGAACCGTCGTGCTCACGCGTGCTACCTGCGTTGCCGTGCGCTTCGCGGCGACGTGAACTTTCGCGGCAGCGCCTGCAGCAGGTTGAGCCTTCGGCGCCTTTGCCTTTGAAGGTGCCGATGGTGCTTTCGACTCGGGTCTCGCGCCGACATGCGCGGCGGCCGTCACGTTCGGCGTCGCGCGAACGGTGTGCCGCACCGGCTTCGCGGTGACTGCATTGCTCGCTGCGGCGGGTGCGCGCTTGACCTGCGCCGCATACGTCTTGACGTCCTGGTCGCTCATCCACGATTCGGTGTAGGCCGCCGATACGGGATGCGACAGGTTGAAGTAGGCAACCGATGCCACAAGAAACGCACGAATATGCGTGCGACGATTGAATGCGCTGATGACGAATGCTCCTTGCGATCTGGCTTGATGCGCCGTGCTGGCGCCGTCGTGGCGGCACGATAAATGACGGCACCCGGCACCGCAAGCGTTCGAAGGGCAATTCAAACGATTCTTAACGTTTGAAACAGGACGTGCGCAGGTCGCCGCTGGACGCGCAATCGTCGCAGCAAGGGCTCAGCCGGCAGCGGGCGCGGCCCGCGAATACCGCTCGCGCTCGAAACGGCATCGTTCACGTGCGGCGTCCGCCGGCCGTTGAGCGTGGAATGCAAAACGGCAGGCCACGCCGAACTCCGATCCGGCGACGATGTCGAACCCGCATCGCCGGAGACTCCCATGAAACACGCCGCTTCGTTCGCCATCCTGATCCTGTTCGCCGCCGCGAGCTGGCCGGCCGCCGCCGGCACGGGCGAGGGCATGGGCACTCCTGCTGCGCAAGCGTCACGGCCGGCGAGAAACTGCGTGCCGCCGCGCAATACGTCGTCCGGCAGCGCGCCCGACGCCCGCGCTGCATCGAAAGCACCGCCGATTCGCGTGTGCGTCGGCGATTCCGACACGCAGTTGAACCTGCCGTGGTTCCTGACCGACGTGCTCACCGCCGTGGACACGCATCAGTCGCCACGCGAGTTGTTCCATAAGATGCGCAACGACTTCTGAGTCCGAGCGCCCGCGCCCCGAAGCGCGACACGCAAGCCCCCACAACAAGCGGCGGCAAGCACGCTGAACGTCGTCGACCGCGATCCGGCGACCTGAATCGCCCGAGGTGACGCGCGACGCAAATATTTCCTGTTGAGCATCAATCGCGCAAATACACCATTTGTTGAATATTATTATTTCGTAATCGAGCGTCCCATCGTATACTTGCGGCGCACCCTCCTCGTGCCAAGAGACGGTGTCTTCCATCCCGACCGCGCAACGACGCGGTCGGGGTTTTTTTCGGTGCGCGCCGCCAATATACATGCATAATCAATGTATGTTAGGGAGAAACGCGCCGAACCCGACGATTCCGCCGCGATGCCCGTTGATTGAATTCGCGAGCATGGAATCGACCCGCGCGCCGGCATCGGCGCGCATTACCGTGCCCGGGCCAGGCACGGCGCATGCATCGCGTCCATCCATCGACCGGTTCGACCTGCATTCCCATGCGTACAACAACAAATGCGATCCGAGGAGCCTCCGCACCGACGCCAGGCCCGAAGCCGGCATTCCAGCGCAGCGGGGTGTGGCTGCGCGTTGTCTCGTTCGTTGCGCTGCTCGTCTGCGTGCTGGTGCTCGTGCTGGCGTTGATCGTGGCCGAGCGCCTCGCGCGCGAATCGGTTGCCCGGCACGAACGCATCGTCGCGAACGACATCGTCGTCTCGGTCAACCACATCCTCGACGGGATTCGCTCGCGGCATCGGGACGAATTGAATGCGCTGGTCGGGCGGCCGTGCACCGCAATCTTCAGGACGCTCGCCGAAATCGGCACGCATCTGCGCTATCTGCGTGCCGTCGCGCTCGCCAACGACGGCCGAGTCACATGTTCGTCGGCGCTGGGCGCGATCGACGTATCGCTCGACGCATACCTGCACGCGCCGGAACCGGGGATGACGGCCATCGCGCTGCTTCAGCAGACGCCGTTTCAGCATCGCGTTCCAGTGCTCGCGGTATTTCGCGCGACTGCGCGCCAATCCGGCGTTCTTTATCTGGTCGAAGGCGACTATGTGGCCGACATGCTCGCGCACGGCACGCGCTTCGGCGCGGAAACGGCCACGCTGGCGGTGGAGGGCGCGGGCGGCATCGATCAGCATGGCCGGTTCGTGCCGCCGTCCGGTGCGGCGCGGACCGCAGGCAGCGCGATCGCTTCGCATACGTGGCCGTTCACGGTGTCCGTCACGTCGTCGCACTCCTACGTATCGCAAGTGACGCGTCGCTATCGGCTCGTCTGCATCACGATCGCGCTGCTGGTGAATGGACTCGTCGCGGCGGCCTACCTGCTCGCGATGGCGCCGCGCCGGCTGCTGCTGAAAGCCGTGCGCAATGCGCTGAACCGCAACGAATTTCATGTCGTGTACCAGCCGATCGTCGACGTCCAGACGCGCCGGACCGTCGGCGTCGAAGCGCTGCTGCGCTGGCAGCATCCAAAATGGGGGGCTATCAGCCCGGCGGTGTTCGTCCCGCAGGTCGAGTCCAGCGCGATCCTGCCGAAGGTCACCGAATTCGTGCTTCGGACGGCGGTAGCGGAACTGACCGACATCGCGCCGCCGATGCCGCTGCGCATCGCGATCAACATCGCGCCGAAGGATCTCGAACGCCCGCGCTTCGTATCGATCGTCGAAGACGCGATTCGCCGGCTTCCGCCGGGCTTCACGCTGGTGCTCGAAGTGACCGAGCGCATCCTGCTCGAAAAGAACGCGCGCACCACCGCGCTGTTTGCCGCGCTGCGCGCAGCGGGCGCGAAATTCGCAATCGACGACTTCGGCACCCATCACAGCAATCTCGACATGCTGTCGCGCTTTCCGTTCGACTACGTGAAGATAGATCGCCAGTTCATCTCGCAACTGACGACGGGCAACGCCCGGCTGATCGAAGGGATCGCCGCGCTCGCGCACCATTACGGCCTGAAGATCATTGCCGAGGGCGTGGAGACGGAGGAGCAGCACCGCGCGCTGCACGCGGTCGGCATCCAGTATGCGCAAGGCTACCTTTATCAGCGGCCGCAACGCGCGGAGCAGATGAAGCCGGATTGCACGCGGATGTCGGCCTGAGCGGTGCCCGGCGCGTCGCGCGCCGCACGAAAGGCGTCGAACGCGTGCCGGCACCCCGGCAACGTCACGCCAATCCTCGTACACTGAAGCACAGGGCCGGTACCGGGCGCGCGACGGCATCGCATTGCCATTACCGCGCGGAACGGTTGCACGCCCGCTCGTCGCGCGCTTCGAGCGGCGCAATCCGCGCGAATCGTGCCGCAGCACGGCCGCGCGCGGGCACGCCGCGATGCGGGTGCACCCGCTTTGATTCAGTGCGTCCAAGCCGCTATTCTTTTTTCGATCCCGATCAACCCGCGACCGGGCATGAATCCCTTGCGCTGTCATGGAATTCGCAGCGCAACTGCCACGTTGAACGAGTTTCCCGATGACGCCAGACCAGCCACAGCCCATTCTTTCGGACCCTCAGCCGGCCGCGCACGATCAATCGCTGCTCGACCGCTACGCGGAGTTCCGCTTTCAGACGGTCGTGGCGTCGATTACCGACTATGCGGTCTTCATGCTCGACCCGCACGGCAACGTCGCGACGTGGAATACCGGCGCGGAGCGCATCAAGGGATACCGCGCGGACGAAATCGTCGGCACCCATTTCTCACGCTTCTATCCGGCCGAGGCGGTCGCCGCCGGCATCCCCGCGCATGCGCTCGAGGTCGCGGCCGCGTACGGCCACTTCCAGGACGAAAGCTGGCGCCTGCGCAAGGACGGGTCGCGTTTCTGGGCAAGCGTGACGATCACGGCCGTGCGCGACGATTCGAACGAACTGCGCGGCTTCATCAAGATCACGCGCGACATGACCGAGCGCAAGCGTGTCGAGGAGCTCGAAGCGGCCGCGCAGCGGCTGGACGTCTTCATCGCGACGCTCGCGCACGAGTTGCGCAACCAGCTCGCGCCGCTGCGGCATACGATCGGGATTCTGCACAGCGTGCCGCCGTCCGAACTGGGCCCCACGCTCACGCAATGCAAGGACATCGCCGATCGCCAGATCGGGCAGCTGGTCCGGCTCGTCGACGATCTGCTCGATATCGGCCGCATTAAATCGGACAAGATCGAATTGAAGATGACGCCGCTGAACGTGTGCGACATCGTATATCGCAGCGTACAAGGCATTCAGCCGAAGGTCGACGCACGCGGCCAGCAGATTCTCATGCGGCTGCCGCCGGCGCCCGTGATCGTGAACGGCGACGACGTGCGGCTCGTGCAGGTGCTGTACAACGTGCTCGACAACGCGTCGAAATATTCGCCGAACGACGAACGCATCGAGATCCACGTGCGCACCGAGGGGAACGTGGTGGCGATCGATGTCGTCGACCGCGGGATCGGCATCGTGCCCGGCGCGCAGGAATCGATCTTCAACCTGTTCGAACAGGAGACCAGCGCGGGACGCTACGCGGCCGGCGGGCTCGGCGTCGGCCTCGCGATCAGCCGGAAATTCGTCGAGCTGCACGGCGGCAGCATCACCGCCGACAGTACCGGCATCGGCAAAGGATCGTCGTTTACCGTGCGGCTTCCAATCGCGCGGCAGCACGATCGTGCGGACACGGCGCCGGCCGCGCCGGCGGCCTCGGCGACGCACCCGCTACGAATCCTGATCGTCGACGACAATCAGGAAGCGGCCGATACGCTCGGCATCCTGCTGCAGATCAAGGGGCACACGACGCGCGTCGCGTATCACGCGCGAGACGCGCTGCCGCTTGCGCGCGAGTTCGCGCCGCACCTGATGCTGATCGATCTGAGCATGCCGGACGTCAGCGGGTTCGAGCTGCTGCAGCAGTTGAAGACGACCGGCGCCGCACCCGATGCGATGTACGTCGCGCTGTCGGGCCACGTGCGCTCGTCGGATCGCAAGGATACCGAAGATGCCGGTTTCCACGATCATTTCGCGAAGCCGATTCCGATCGATGCGCTCGACGGCTTGCTTGCGCGCGTCGAGGACGATGCGCGGCGCCGCGGACGGCTGTGACGATGCGCGCGAGCGCTGCGATCCTGCTGCGCGCCGCGCATTCGCATCTGTATCCCGGCCGTATCGGGACGGCGGAAAACGTGGCGGCGCGCATCGCGGCGCCCGCGTCTTCGCGCGGCCGATCCCGCCGCACCGCATGGCGCGTCGCGCGGCGGCGCCCTGCCGCCTGATGCCAGCGGCGCCGCGTTCGGCGGCATTCGCCCGCAGGCGCTAAAATCCGCCGCCTGGGCATCCACGACGAGCAAGCGTTTTGACGGAGTTCGAGCAGGGTTTCATCCTCACCCGCCACTGGCGGGATACGGCGTCCGGCATCGAGATCGAGTTCTGGCTGGCAACCGGACACGGCCCGCGCCGCGTGCGGCTGCGCCCGCAGGAAGCCGTCGCGTTCGTGCCGGCCGAGCAGCAGGCGCTCGCCGAACGCGCGCTTGCAGGCGAACGCGATGCCGAACTGCGCCCGCTCGCACTGCGCGACTTCCGCCAGCGCCCCGTCGCCGGGCTCTACTGCCGCCGCTACCGCCATCTGTCCGGCCTCCAGAAACGCCTTGCGGCAGCCGGTATCGACGTCTACGAAGCCGACATCCAGCCGCCCGACCGCTACACGATGGAGCGCTTCATCACCGCGCCGGTGCTGTTTCGCGGCACGCCAAGCCGCGACGGCACGCTCATCGACGGCGAGCTGAAACCCGCGACTGGCTATCGCCCGACGCTGCGCTGCGTGTCGCTCGATATCGAGACGAGCGTGCACGGCGAGCTGTATTCGATCGCGCTCGAAGGCTGCGGGCAGCGGCAGGTCTACATGCTCGGCCCGCCGAACGGCGACGCGCGGCATGCGGCCGGCTTCCGCCTCGACTACTGCGACAGCCGCGCCGAGATCCTCGCGCGGCTCAACGACTGGTTCGCCGAACACGATCCCGATGCGGTGATCGGCTGGAACCTCGTGCAGTTCGACTTGCGCATCCTGCACGCGCACGCGGAACAATACGGCGTGCCGCTGAAGCTCGGGCGCGGCGGCAGCGTGCTCGAGTGTCGCGCGCACGGCCAGCAGCCCGATCACTTCTTCGCGGGCGCGGCCGGCCGCCTGATCCTTGACGGCATCGACATGCTGAAATCGGCGACGTGGACGTTCCCGTCGTTCAGCCTCGAATACGTGTCGCAGTCGCTGCTCGGCGAAGGCAAGTCGATCGACAATCCTTATCAGCGGATGGACGAGATCCAGCGCCGCTTCGATCACGACAAGCCCGCGCTCGCGCACTACAACCTGAAGGACTGCGAACTCGTCACGCGCATCTTCGAGAAGGCCGACCTGCTGTCGTTCGCGCTCGAACGCGCGACCGTCACCGGCCTTGCGGCGGATCGTACCGGCGGCTCGGTCGCCGCGTTCACGCACCTGTACCTGCCGCGCATGCACCGGCTCGGCTACGTCGCGCCGAACCTCGGCGACGTCGTCGGACAGAACAGCCCCGGCGGCTTCGTGATGGACTCGCGGCCCGGCCTGTACGACTCGGTGCTCGTGTTCGACTACAAGAGCCTGTATCCGTCGATCATCCGCACGTTCCTGATCGACCCCGCCGGACTCATCGAAGGGCTCGCGCATCCGGGCGACGATACGTCCGTGCCCGGCTTTCTCGGCGCGCGCTTCTCGCGCACCGCGCATTGCCTGCCCGACATCGTGCGGCACGTCTCGGAAGGCCGCGACGAAGCGAAACGCCAGCACAACGCGCCGCTGTCGCAGGCGCTGAAGATCATCATGAACTCGTTCTACGGCGTGCTCGGCTCGACCGGCTGCCGGTTCTTCGATCCGCGCCTTGC
Organism: Burkholderia latens; assembly: GCF_902499045.1. Taxonomy (GTDB): domain Bacteria; phylum Pseudomonadota; class Gammaproteobacteria; order Burkholderiales; family Burkholderiaceae; genus Burkholderia; species Burkholderia latens. Next base: position 105,792 of record NZ_CABVPL010000006.1, read on the forward strand.
GTCGTCGATCACGATGCGCGGCCACGAGATCATGCATCGCACGCGCGAGCTGATCGAGGCGCAGGGTTACGAAGTGATCTACGGCGACACCGATTCGACGTTCGTGTGGCTCGGACGCGAGCACGACGACGATGCGGCGGCCGCCAAGGGCCGCGCGCTCGTCGAACACGTGAACCGCTGGTGGCACACGCATCTGCGCGATCGCTTCGGACTGGAGAGCGCGCTCGAACTGCAATACGAGCGCCATTACCGCCGCTTCCTGATGCCGACCGTGCGCGGGGCGGAGGAAGGCAGCAAGAAGCGCTACGCGGGCCTCGCGCGCGCGGCGGATGGCGGCGAAGACCTCGTGTTCAAGGGGCTCGAAACGGTGCGCACCGACTGGACGCCGCTCGCGCAGGAATTCCAGCGGGAACTCTATCGGCGCGTGTTCAAGCGCGAACCGTACCAGGAATTCATCCGCGATTACGTGCGGCGCACGCTCGCGGGCGAGTACGACGCGCAACTGGTCTATCGCAAGCGGCTGCGGCGGCCCTTGAGCGAATATCAACGCAACGTGCCGCCGCACGTGCGCGCCGCGCGGATCGCCGACGAGTTCAACCATGCGCAAGGCCGCCCACTGCAATACCAGCGTGGCGGCTGGATCAGCTACGTGATGACGATGGCCGGCCCGGAGCCGCTCGAGACGATGCGCGCGCCGATCGACTACGCGTTTTACGTGAGCCGTCAGTTGCAGCCGGTTGCCGATGCGATCCTGCCGTTCCTGCGCGACGACTTCGAACGCGTGATTTCAGGGCAGGGGCAATTGTTCTGATGCCTACGCCGGACCACATTCGGCCCCGCTGCGCCCGATAAAGCGGGACACGGCATGCGAGCCAGCCGGCGCCACGCCCATCCAGCTAAAATACCGCGCTGCCGCGCGTCCCGCCGCGGCCGGAGGACACTCACATGACCGCACGTCGCGGTGCCGCGGTCGCAATCGCGCCCGGTCACGAGACAGCCAGCCTGTCGAAAGCGCAGAAAACGTTCAATACGCTCGTCAAGCAGATCGAAAAGCGGCGCGAGCGGCTCGGCGCATGGGACGCGGTGATGCCCGCGTTCCAGAAGAAGTTCATCGACGGGCTGTTGCCGCTCGAACGGGAATCGACCGCACTGCGGATTCAACTGATCCATCTGCTCGACGACGCGTTCCTGCAGAAGGGTCTGAGCAAGGCGGAGCAACGCACGCTGTCCGACCTGATCGCCGGCATGGCGAGCGATTTGCTGCAGGTCAGCGACGACGCGACGCTGAAGGTCATTTACAACCGGCATGCCGAAGCCGCGCACGCCGGTCTCGCAGCGGCTGCTTCCGAGCCGGCCGAACCTGAACGAGAACCCGAATCGCAATCGCAGGACGATCTCGATTCGCTGTCGCCCGACGAGCTTGCCGAGCGGATGCAAGCCGAACTCGATGCCCAGTTCGAACGCGACATGGCCGCTCACGCGGCGCGCGAGGCGCAGCGCGCAAAGCGCAAGAAAGCACCGAAGCAATCGGCCGCGCAGGCGCGGATCGAAGCCGAGCAGGCCGAATCGAACAAATCGATTCGCGAGATCTATCGCAAGCTGGCCAGCGCACTGCATCCCGATCGCGAATCCGATCCGAACGAACAGGCGCGCAAGACCGCGCTGATGCAGCGGGTCAATCGCGCTTACGACAAGGGCAACCTGCTGCAGCTGCTGGAACTGCAGCTGGAGATCGAACAGATCGACCGGCGTGCGATCGACGGTCTCAGCGAAGCGCGGCTCGCGCGCTACAACGGCATCCTCGACGAACAACTGCGCGAACTCGATCAGGAAATCCAGCACGTCGAGAACGATTTCCGGCGCACCTACGGCATCGCGTCGTCCACGAAGGTCGCACCCGATACCGTGCTGCGCATGCTCACGCGCGACATCGCCGGCATGCAGCGCAGCAACCAGGACCTGACCGTCGCGCTGCGCGAGTTCGAGGATCCGGACAACGTCCGGGACTGGCTGAAGGACTTGAAGCGGCGGCCCGCATCGTCACGCTTCGACGACGATTCGTATTGAGCGGCCCCGCCTGCATCACTGCGGCTCGCCCATCCCGCCCATCAGCCTCATCAACTGCTCGCGCAGCCACTGGCTGCCTTGATCCTGATCGGCGCTGCGATGCCAGTAGCAGAAGTATTCGAGCCCCGGCATCTCGAACGGCAGTTCGAGAATCCGCGCCGGATAGCGCCGCAGCAGCCTGAGCGGTGCCGTCAGCGCAAGATCGCTGCGCATCGCGATCAGCGGCGCGACCATGTAGTGCTGCACGCGCATCTGGATGGTGCGGCGCAGCCCGAGCCGCGTCAGTTCCGCGTCGACGTGCCCGCTGCCCTTGCGGCGGCTCGACACGTGGATGTGCCCCATCGACAGGTAGTCGTCCATGGTCAGCGTGTCGCCCTTGAACGGGTGATCGTCGCGGATCATGCACGCGTAGCGGTCGCGCACGAGCAGCGTCTGGTGCAGATGCGGATCGCCGATCAGCGGCGCGTCGATCGCGATGTCGACGGAGCCGTTCGCGAGCGCGGTCGCCACTTCGCGGCGCTCCATCGTGTAGCTGCGCACGTGCATGCCGGGCGCATGCGTTTGCAGCAGTTCGCCGAGCGCGGGCAGCAGCAGCGCTTCGGTCAGATCGCTCATGCTCAACCGGAACACGCGCTCGGACGAACCCGGATCGAACACGTCGCCTTCGTGCGCGCTCGAATCGAGCAGCTGCAGCGCCTCACGCACGCGGCCGACGATGTTCTCGGCCATCGGCGTCGGCATCATGCCGGCCGGCGTGCTGACGAACAGCGGATCGTTCAGCGTCTTGCGCAGCCGCGCCAGCGCGTTGCTGACGGCCGGCTGCGTGAGGTTCAGCACCTCGGCCGCGCGCGTCAGGTTGCGCTTGTTGTAGATCGCCTCGAATACGACGAACAGGTTCAGATCAATCTTCGAAAGACGCATCGCCGGCCTCCTGTAGGGCCTGTTCCCGCTCATAACGGGCTTGCGCTGGCCGCCAGAAGGATTTTTTAGATCAGGGGAACGTGCGTTCGCAAGCCCGTTATGAGCGGGAACAGGCCCTACATCTTACGGCGTGCGCCATTCGTTCGTCCACGCCGCGCCGCTCAACCGCGCGGCGGGCGCGTCAGGTACGGTTCCGTCGCGCCGCGCACCGCATCCTTGATCTCCATCCGCGCGATCGCCTGCAGATGCACCTCGTCCGGGCCGTCGGCGAAGCGCAGCGCGCGGCCCCAGGTCCACATATCGGCGAGCGGCGTGTCCGGGCTCAGGCCCATCGCGCCGAACACCTGCATCGCGCGGTCGCACACGTCGGTGTACACGGTCGGCACGAGCGCCTTGATCATCGAGATTTCCTTGCGCGCCGCCTTCGCGCCGACCTTGTCGATCATCCACGCGGCCTTCAGCACGAGCAGCCGCGCCTGGTCGATCTGGATGCGCGAGCGCGCGATCCACTCGCCGATCGTGCCGTGCCGGTTCAGCGGCTTGCCGAACGCCTCGCGCGACTGCGCGCGGTCGATCATCAGTTCCAGCGCGAGCTCCGCCGCGCCGATCGAACGCATGCAGTGGTGGATGCGGCCCGGCCCGAGGCGCGCCTGCGCAAGCGCGAAGCCGCTGCCTTCCTCGCCGAGCAGGTTGCGCGCCGGCACGCGCACGTTGTCGAACGTGATCTCGCAGTGGCCTTCCGGTGCATGGTGATTGACCACCGTGATGTTGCGCACGACCGTCACGCCCGGCGTGTCGCGCAGCACGAGGATCATGCTCTGCTGCCGGTGCGATTCCGCTTGCGGATCGGTCTTGCCCATCACGATGAAGATCTTGCAGTTCGGATGCGCGGCGTTCGTGATGAACCACTTGCGGCCGTTGATCACGTAGTCGCCGCCGTCGCGCTCGATGCGCGTCGTGATGTTGGTCGCATCCGACGACGCGACGTCGGGCTCCGTCATCGCGAACGCCGAGCGGATCTCGCCGCGCAGCAGCGGCAGCAGCCACTGCTCGCGCTGCTCGGGCGTCGCGAACATGTGCAGCAGCTCCATGTTGCCGGTATCCGGCGCGTTGCAGTTGAACACCTCCGACGCCCAGCTCACGCGCCCCATGATCTCGGCGAGCGGTGCGTATTCGAGGTTGGTCAGGCCCGTGCCGGGCTCGTCGTCCTTCAGGTGCGGCAGGAACAGGTTCCACAGCCCTTCGGCCTTCGCGCGTTCCTTCAGTTCCTCCATGAACGACACGGGATACTGCCCCGCGTGCACTTCGTCGTTCCACTGCCGGATGCGCGGCACGATGTGCGCATCCATGAACGCACGCACGCGTTCGCGCAATTCTTCCACTTTCGGGGTGTAGCCAAAGTCCATGATCGACTCCTCGAGATTCCGTGTTTCCGTTCGTTCGGTTCAGAAGGCCGACACGCCGCCGTCGACGGCGACGGCCTGCCCGGTCAGATAGGTGTTTTCCTTCGCGCACAGCATCAGCATCGCCGCGACGACTTCGTCGGGCCGGCCGAGCCGCTTCATCGGCGAGCCCTGCGCGAGAAAGTCCTGACGGTCGCCGATGTCGCTGTCGGTGACCATCGGCGTCGTGCTGTAGAACGGGCACACCGCATTCACGCGAATGCCGTGGCGCGCGTATTCGAGTGCGGCCGTCTTCGTGAGCCCGACCACCGCGTGTTTCGATGCCGCATACGCAGCGAGCTTCGGCGCGCCGCCGAGCCCCGCCATCGACGCGACGTTCAGGATCACGCCTTCACGCTGCGCGAGCATCTGGCGGATCTGATGCTTCATCCCGAAGAACACGCCTTTCGCGTTCACCGCGAAGCTGACGTCGAGATCGGCTTCTTCGGTATCGATCAGCGCCTTCATCGGCGGGGCGATGCCCGCGTTGTTGATGCCGACGTCGAGCCGGTCGAAGCCGGCGACGGCCGCCTGCACCAGCGACGCGACGTCGGCTTCGACGCGCACGTCGCAGCGCTGCGCGATCACGTCCGTGCCGCCCGCGCGCAGCTGCGCGGCCACGCGTTCGAGCGCTGTGTCGTTGACATCACCGAGCGCGAGCCGCGCGCCCATCGCGGCCAGCTCGCTCGCGAGCAGCGCGCCGAAGCCGCTCGCGGCGCCGGTGATCATCACCGACTGCCCGGCGTAGCTGTCGAGTTTCATCGCGCGCTCAGATCGTCAGGCCGCCGTCGACGACGATGCATTCGCCGTTCGTGTAGCTCGCCGCGTCCGACACCAGGTACAGCACGGTGCCGGCCATCTCGCGCGGCTCCGCGTGGCGGCGCAGCGGGATCTTGGTCATCCAGGTTTCGTAGATGTCCTTGTCGGCGAACAGCGCACCGGCGAACTTCGTCTTCGTGAGGCCCGGCAGCAGCGCGTTCACGCGGATGCCGAACGGCCCGCATTCCTTCGCGAACGCTTTCGTCATGTTGACGACCGCGGCCTTCGTGATCGAGTAGATGCCCTGCCGGTCGCCCGGCTGCAGCGCATTCACCGACGCGGTGTTGACGATCGCGCCGCTGCCCTGCGCCTTCATCAGCTTGCCGGCTTCGACCGACATGAAGAAGTAGCCGCGGATGTTCACGTCGACGGTCTTTTCATACGCGGCGAGATCGGTGTCGAGGATATGCCCGAAATACGGGTTCGCGGCCGCGTTGTTCACGAGGATGTCGAGCCGGCCGTGCTTGCCGCGGATCGACTCGAACGTCGCGGCGATGTCCTCCAGCCGCCCGACGTGGCACGCGAGCGCTTCCGCGCGGCCGCCCGCCGCGACGATCGCGTCCGCGACCGCCTGGCAGTCGTCGAGCTTGCGGCTCGACACGATCACGTGCGCGCCCTGCTGCGCGAGCAGCTTCGCGATTTCCTCGCCGATGCCGCGGCTCGCGCCCGTCACCAGCGCGATCTTGCCCGTCAGGTCGAACAGATTCGTTGCCATGTTGCTGTGCTCCTCCATTGATGTGTTGTCGGGTCGCGGCGTGGCGACGCAACCGATGTCCGCGCGTTCAGCGATGCGCGTCGATCACGCCGACGGCCATCTCGGCCAGCCGGCCGGCCATCGCGCCCACGCGCAGCGCCTGCTCGCTCGACGCGTTGCCCTGCAGCGCGCGCGCCTTCACGCCCTGCGCGATCGCGGCGAGCCGGAAAAAGCTGAACGCGAGATAGAAATGCCAGTCGCGAATCGGTTCGATCCCGCGCAGTTCGCAATAGCGCGCGACGATCGCCGCTTCGTCGGGGATCCCGAGTGCCGCGCGATCCTGGCCCGCGAGCCCGCGCACCTGTCCGCCCGACGGCAATCGCAGGCACATGCAGAAATACGCGAGATCGGCGAGCGGATTGCCGAGCGTCGACAGCTCCCAGTCGAGCACGGCCTGCACGCGATAGCCGTCGCGCGCGAACATCAGGTTGTCGATCCGGAAGTCGCCATGCACGAGCGCGGGCCGGCTCACGTCTTCCGGGCAGGCCTTCGGCAGCCAGCCGATCAGCGTCTCCATCGCGTCGAGGCGCTCGGTTTCCGCCGCGCGATACTGCTTCGTCCACACGCCGATCTGGCGCTCGAAGTAGTTGCCGGGGCGGCCGTAGTCGGCAAGACCGACCGCGTCGACGTCCACGTCGTGCAGCGCGGCCATCGTGCGGATCAGCGCGTCGTAGCACGTCGCGCGATCGGCCGTCGGCAATTCCGGCAGCGCCGGATCCCAGAAGATCCGGCCGTCCTCGAAGCTCATCACGTAGAACAGGCTGCCGATCACGTCGCGGTCTTCGCAGAGGTGATACGGATGCGCGACCGGCACCGCGGTGCCCGACAGCGCGCTTAGCACGCGGAACTCGCGATCGACCGCATGCGCGGACTTCAGCAGCTCGCCGGGCGGCTGGCGGCGCAGTACGTAGCGGCCGCTCTTCGCATGCAGCAGGAAGGTCGGGTTCGACTGGCCGCCGGCAAACTTCTCCATGTCGAGCGGGCCTTCGAAGCCCGGCACGTGCGCTTCCAGATAGCGTGTGAGCCGGGCTGCGTCGAGGGGCTGGGAAGGGTTCGTCATCGTCGCGATCGTTCGGAAGGTCAGCCGTACGTGCGCCACGCATGTCGTTCGGGATCCTCGAGGTGCGGGATGCCGTTGAACGACGCCAGGTGGAACGCGTCGGCGTTGAAGAAAAACTGCGAAAGACTGCTGTTGCGGATCTGCAGGTTCAGCGCGATCGCGCTCGACGGCGGGGCGGCGAGCACCTGCTGCACCGTCACGGCGATCGGGCCGCCGGAACTCACCGCGAGCACGCGCTGGCTGCCGCCGGCGCGGATCGCGGCGCGTGCGTCGGCCACGCGCTGCTGGAAGTTCGACCAGGTCTCGGGCGCGGTGTCGCCGAGCTTGTCGTCGGCCCACAGGTGCAGCACCTGGCGCAGTGCGCGGAAGTGCTCCTTCATCGAGCCGGCCGCGAGCCGCGCGATCTCCGGATAGTCACTGGCCGCTGCCGCGAACAGCCCGTGGAAGTCGTATTCGTTCAGGCCGGAATGGCGATCGACGTGCACGCCTTCGCCGCCCATCCCGCGCAGGATCGCGGCGACCGTCTGCGCATGGCGGTTCATCGTGCCGCAGATCACGCGGTCGAACGTCAGGCGCTGATGCGCGAAGTATTCGCCGAGCCACACGCCTTGCTGCTCGCCCGCGGCGGACAGGCGGTCGTAGTCGTCCGTGCCGAACGACGCCTGCCCGTGCCGTACCAGAAAGAGTTCAGCCATTTGCCCGCCTGCCGCGTGAGGGAAACCGAAGGCCCAGCATAGCGACCGGGCCCGCATTTTTGAAATTTATTTTCTGAATCGATCAGTATTCATCGCGTGAATTCATGGGTGGTCGGCCTATTCAGACAATGCGCTTGCAGTGCCTTTCACCTCCCGGCGTCGCGGCACGCGAATTGCGACATCCGCCATCGTCATGTCACCACGTTCAGGAGGGATGCGATGCTCGGTACGATCCTTATCATCGTTCTGATTCTGCTGCTCATCGGAGCATTTCCCGCGTGGCCGCACAGCCGTGAGTGGGGCTACTGGCCGTCGGGCGGTCTCGGGCTGATCGTCATCATCGTCGTGGTATTGGTGCTGTTGGGGCGGATCTGACGGCTGCCGGCGCCGGCACGCGGCGAGGAACGGGCGGCCCGCGCGGTCCTGCCGGCCCCTTCGTCGTGGATTCTTTACACGACAGGGTCGGCAAGGACACGCAGCATACGGGCGCGCCGCCCGTTACTGGCCGCCTTCCAGCCGCAGCTGGAGCCGGCTCTTCACCGACGTCACGCCCGCCACCTGGCGGGCCGCGTCGACGGCGGCCCGGTCCTGCGCTTCATCGGTGATCAGCCCGGCCAGCGTCACGTCGCCGGTTTTCGCCCGCGCGAACACCGTGACCTGCGCGTTGCCGATACCGGGCGCCTTCATCACGGCCTGACGCACCTTCTTCGCAAACGCGCGATCGGCCGCTCGCTCGGCTTTCCTTGCTGCGCGCGGCGATGCGTTCGGCGCGGACGCCGACGCCACGGCGGTGGCGGTATCGGACTGCGCATGGCCGGCCATCGGCGACAGCGCCACGAAACCTGCAATGACGATTGCAAAACGGTGCTTCATCAGATTTCTCCTGGACGGGAACAAACGGGAAAGGACAAGCCGCCAGCCTTCAGGCCGTGGCGACGGTCAACGCGTGCACGCGCGCGCGACCACGGCCGCGCGGCACCGCGAGCGCGGCAAGCGCGCGTTCGTCGGCCTGCAGCGCGAGCGCCAGCGTCGCGCGCACGTGATCGACGAACGTGCGGACTTTCGCATCGACGAATCGGCGGGACGCATACATCACGTACACGTCGAGCATCGTCAGCCGGTAATCGGGCAGCACGCGCACGAGCCGCCCACTGCGCAGATCGTCGATCACCGAATAGATCGCGAGCGACCCGATGCCGAGACCGGCATGCAGCGCGATCGACAGCGATTCCGGCGCGTTCGCCTGAAACGGCGCGTCCGGCACCGCATGGACGACCGTGTCGCCGGCGGCGCCGTGCAGCCGCCATTCGCCATGTGCTTCGGCGGGCGTATCGAGACGCAGGCAAGTGTGGTTCGCGAGATCGGCCGGCGTCGCCGGCGTGCCGTGGCGCTCGAGATAGGCACGCGACGCGACCAGCACGCTGTGCGACGTCCCGCACGAATGCGCGATGTAGCCCGAGTCGGGCAGGTTCGACGCGGTAACGATCGACACGTCGTAGCCCTCCTCGACGAGATTCGGCATGCGTTGCGAGTAGGTCATCTCGATCGAGACGTCAGGAAAGCCGGCCTGATACGCGATGGCCGCCGCGGTCACGTGGCTCTGCCCGAGGCCGGGCATCGTATGCACGCGCAGGCGCCCGTACGGGCGCACCAGCGCATTTCGCGCCTCGGCGTTGGCCTGGTCGACGTCGCCGAGGATCGACAGCAGGCGTTCGAAGTAGCGGCGCCCGCTGTCGGTCAGCGCGATCTTGCGGGTAGTCCGGTGCAGCAGGCGGATCTGCGCATACGCCTCCAGGCTCGCGATGGCCCTCGACACCTGCGCGGTGGCGACGTCCGTCTGTTTCGCCACGGCGGTGAAGCTGCCGGCCTGCACGACGCGCACAAACGTCCGCATGTTCTCGAGCATGTCCATTTCGACCCATCGTCCATTGCGGCGGCGCCCGCGCAGCGCGGCGCCGGCGGCGACGCATTCAGTGGTCCCGATTGTCCGGCAATCCACGCCGCGGCTTCAGCCCCCCGAGCGGGGGGCTGAAGTGTCCGCACGTCATGTGGAATGCTTGGCGTTTGCGGCGATGGCGGCCCGCAGCGCCGGCTCCGCCGCCGGCGTCACCAGTACGATCTTGCCGATATGGCGACCGGAATCCATCAGCTCGTGCGCGGCCCGCGCATCGTGCAGCGCGAACAGCCGGTACACCTGCGGCTTGACGGTGCCTTGCCGGATCAGCGGCCACACGGCGTGCTCGAGCTCGCGAATGATCTGCGCCTTCTCCTCGTAGGTGCGCGAGCGCAGCGTCGAGCCGATGTGCGTGAGCCGCTTCGTCAGCATCGGGAACAGATCCAGTTCCTTCGCCGGGCCGTTGATCACGCCGATCTGCACGATGCGGCCGTTCAGCGCGGCTGCCTTGAAATTGCGCGCGACGTAGTCGCCTGCGATGATGTCGACGATCACGTCGACGCCCTTGCCGTCGGTAAAGCGCGCAACCGCCTCGACGAAATCCTCGTTGCGGTAGTCGATCGCGTGATCGGCGCCGAGGCGCACGCTCGCGTCACGCTGCGCGTCCGAACCGACGGTCGTGATGATCTTCGACGCGCCGAACGCCTTCGCCAGCATCGTCGCCGTCGTGCCGATGCCGGACGCGCCGCCGTGGATCAGCACGCTTTCGCCGGCCTTGAACCCGCCGCGCTGAAACAGGTTCAGCCAGACCGTCATGAAGGTTTCCGGCATCGCCGCCGCTTCCGCCATCCCGAGGCCCTCGGGAATCGCAAGCGTATTGCTTTCGTTCGCGACCGCGTATTCCGCGTAGCCGCCGCCCGGGATCAGCGCGCACACCCGATCGCCGATCGCGAAGCGCGTAACGTCGCGGCCGATCGCGACGACTTCACCCGCGACCTCGAGGCCGGGAATGTCCGACGCGCCGGGCGGCGGATCGTACAGCCCCTTGCGCTGGAACACGTCGGGGCCGTTGACGCCGGCCGCATGAATGCGGATCAGCACTTCGCCGGCAGCGGGCGACGGTACCGCACGGGTCGCCGGCACGAGCACTTCGGGGCCGCCGGGGCGCACGATCTCGATCGCGGTCATGTCGGCGGGGAGCGGTTTCACGTCATCAATCACGATATGATCCTCAACGTTCGTCGATGCCTGACCGATTCACGGGCCGTCCCGGAATCGCGGCATCGCAATGTGTGTGAACGGAGTCTAGGGGCGACGCTGCGCGCACACACGCAGCGAATTGCCGGTCGAGGAATGCAAAAATGCATCAGTCGGGACACGCGATGAACTGGGACGACGCGCGCGTCTTTCTCGCGATTCATCGCGAGCGCACGCTGCGCGGCGCGGCACGAACGCTCGGTATCGACCAGGCAACCGTCGGGCGGCGGCTCGCGACGCTCGAGCACATGCTCGGCGCGACGCTGTTCCTGCGCTCGTCGAACGGCTATCTGCCCACGCCGGTCGGCGAACTCGCGTTACGCGCCGCCGAGGCGATGGAGCAGCACGCGCACGAGCTGGTGCGGTTGACGCAAGGCGTCGACCGGCGGCTCGCCGGTGAGGTGAAGATCACGACGACCGACGCGCTCGCGCTCGAATTCGTGATGCCGGCGATCGCGCGGCTGCACGCGAAGCATCCGGACGTGTCGGTCGCGTTGAACACGTCGACGCAGATCCTGAATCTCGCGAAGCGCGAAGCCGATATCGCGATCCGCACGGTGCGGCCCGAGAATCCCGATCTCGTCGCGCGCCGCCTGGCACGCTGGGACATGGGCCTGTTCGCGTCGCACGACTACCTGCACCGGCACGGCGAGCCCGAGCGCGGCCATGCGTTCGCGGGGCACGACCTCGTCGTCTACCAGCCGTACATCGACGCGAGCCGCGCCCCGACGATCGCACGCGAGCCGATCGGCGGCGGCCGCATCGTCGCGCGCACGACTTCCAATCTGATGATGCGCGCGGCGCTGCGCTCGGGTCTCGGGATCGGCGAGATTCCGGTTCACATGGGGGAGCGCGACGGGCTTGCACGCGTGTGGCCGGAACGCGTTCGCGCGGCGCCGTACGAAGTGTGGCTCGTCACGCATCGCGACCTGCGCCACACCGCGCGGATTCGCGCGACGATCGACGAAATCTCGGCGTCGTTCGCCGTGCATCGTTGACGCCGGCCGCGTGCGGACGGCAAGCGCTCATTCGTCGCCGGGCCGCACGCGCGACGCATCGAGCGCGAGACCGCTGCTCACGGCCTGGATGCGCGACGTGACGTTGAGCTTTTCGAAGATGTTCTTCAGATGCCACTTGATCGTCTCGGGCGCGACGCGCAGTGCGCGGGCGATCTCCTTGTTCGACAGCCCGCGCGCGACGTAATCGAGGATTTCGGCTTCACGCGCACTCAGGCTGCCAGCCGCGCCGGGGCGGCCGGCCGGTGTCGCGCTCGCGGCACGCTGCGCGTCGAACGCGCGCAACAGTTCGCGCGGGTACCACGCGGCGAGCGCCGGAAAGCGGTCGATCTGCTTCTGCACGCGCGCAAGCAGGCGCTCCACCGCCGGACCTTCGTCGACGAAGGTGCGCACGAGCCCGTTGCCCTGGCCGTATTCGAGCGCCCGCGCGAGCATCGCGAGCGCCGTATCCTCGTCGCCCGCCTGATCGCAGGCGACCGCGCGCAGCACCGCGGCCTGCGCCGCGAGCCAGTCGAATCCGCGTGCGGCGAGCACGTCGTGTACCGTCGCCATGACCTGCACGGCTTCGTCCGCGCGCGCGTCGGCGAGCAGCAGCCGCGCATGCGCGGATCGCGCCATCTGCCACGTCTCGACGTGGCTCGACGTCTCGTCCGGCGGCGCCGCCGGCACCATCGACGCGAGCGCGCGCGCCACGCGATGCGCGTGCGTCGGCTTCCCCGAGATCAGGTGCAGCCGCACGCCGGTCGCCATGCAGCCGACGCGCAGCCGCAGCCATTGCCGCGTGCATGCGACGTGATCGGCGTCGTCGAGGAGTTCATGCGCGCGCGCGTCGTTCCCCGACTGGAACTGCAGCAGCGCGGCGGTCTGCACGAACCGCAGCAACGGCCCGAGCGAGCACGCCTGCATCGCGATATCGAAGCGGTCGGCCTGCGCGTCGCGCACTCTCTGCCAGTCGTTCCACTCGTAGTAGATCGCCGACAGGTAGCCGGCCGACAGCGCCGTGGCCGCCGACAGGCGCCCCGCCGCCCGCTCCGCGGCACGCAGCGCGGCTTCGAACGTCTTCGACGCGTCGTGCAGGCGGCCCGCGACGAATTCCGCGAGACCGGACATGTTCTGGCGGTACACGTTCGCGAACAGCGGCTCGTGGCCGGACGCCGCGCGCTCGGCGCGGGCGCGGAGATGCAGCGCATCGTCGAGGCGCCCCGCGTAGCCGAGCCCGAAACTGAGCGTCGTCTGCCCGATCTGCTCGATCCACGAGCCGGCCGGCGGCCCGGCCGCCAGCACGCGTTCGCCGAGGTGCAACGCGTCGGTGCTGTGGTCCGACAGCGCGGTAACGAGCGAGCGGACGGCCAGCAGTTCGGTCGACGTGACGGCATCCGTGTCGAGCCGCCCCGCGGCGACGTCGCTTTCCAGCGCCTCGAGCGCACGGCGCGCGTCGATCATCTGCATCGACAACGCGAGGGCCCATGCGTGCGCGATCCGCAGCCGCAGGCGGCCGGCCAGCGCCTGCGCGGGCAGGCGCGACACCCAGTCGAGCACGGTGCGCACGTCGCTCGCTGCGATGAGCTTCATCGCACATGCTTCGACCCAGCCGGCAGCCGCGTCGAAATCACCGGCCGCGAGCGCGTGCCGGACGGCATCCGGCCACTGCCGCTCGGCCGCATGCCATTCGCTCGCGCGGCGATGCAGCCCGGCGACCGCGCCGGGTTCCCGCAGCGCGAGTTCCTCGCGCAAATACTGCAAAAACAGCGCGTGATAGCGATAACGCCGGCGATCGCCGTCGATCGACCGGATGAAGAGATTGCGCGCGCTCAGCCATTCGAGGCAGTCGAGCGCATCGTCGCGGCCGGTGAGCGCATCGCACAGCGCCGGGGTCATCCGGTCCAGCACGGCCGTATGCAGCAGAAAATGCCGGATCGCGTCCGGCACCTGCGTCATCACGTTCTCGTTGAGGTAAGTCGCGATGCCCGCGCGTGCGTGGCTGACCTGTTCGGCCACGCGCGCCGCGTCGCTGTCGTCGTGCAGCGCCAGCGCCGCCAGCTGCAGCCCCGACACCCAGCCCTCGGTGGCCGCGCGCAGGCGTTCGACGTTTTCCGCGTTGAGCGGCTTGCCGGCGATCCGCTCGAAGAACGCGCGCGTCTCCGCATCGTCGAAGCGCAGGTCGTTTTCGTCGATGCGCACGAGCTGATCGCGCGATTCGAAGTAGCTGAGCGGCAGCGCCGGAATCGATCTGCACGCGAGCACGACGTGCAGGTTCGACGGGGCATAGCGCAGCAGCTCGAACATCGCGTCGTGGATGACCGGCGACGACAGCCGATCGAAATCGTCGAGCATCAGGAACAGTTCGACGCCCGAATTCTCCAGCTCGTTGAGCAGTTCGTCGAACACGGTCTTCAGCGGAATCAGCGCGCGGTCGCGCAGCAGCCGCTGCGCGCGCACGCCGACGCCGCCGGTCGCATCGACGATCGCCGCGACCACGTACGACGAGAAGATCGACGCGTTGTCGTCGTCCCGATCGAGGCTCACCCATGCGACCTTCGCGTCCGATGCGACGAGCGCGCTGCGCCATTCCGCGAGCAGCGTCGTCTTGCCGTAGCCGGCCGGCGCGCAGACGAGCGTCAGCCGCCGGTCGAGCGCGCGCTGGAGCCGCCCGAGCCGCGCGATGCGCGACACGATCCCGCGGGCCGACGCCGGCGCGAGCTTGGTGCGCACGAGCACTTCGATCGTGTCGGCATCCGCGTGCGCGGCCGGTTGACTGCTGTTCCTCGGCGTCATGCTGTTCCCGTTCTCCTCGCGCTGTGCGCATGTCCGTCGTCCCGGAAAGCGGCGCCCGCGGCGCGGCCGAATGCCCGGCCAACGTGTGCCGCGCCCCGAAACAGCATAGCGATTCGCCCCCGCCCGTCAAAAGTAGGTGATGTCCGGACCGCTGCGCGCTTGCGGCGCCGCGTCACGATCCACGGTAAAGGACCCGCATTGTTCTCGAACGAATGCCGGTGTTCAGCCCCCCATTCGGGGGGCTACCTCGCGCGGAGAAGTCGCTTCATCCTGACTGCACCGCCCCGCGGGCGGCCCGCGCCGCGCGCCGCCGCTGTCGCAGTCCTTTCTCTTCGGGAGTTGCCATGAACCGTCGCGACGTCGCCGCCGCGTTTTTCGACCGGTATCGCCGGCATGACATCGACGGCATGCTCGCGCTGTTCGCGCCGGATGCCACGCTCGACTACGTGCCGATCGCCGTGACCGGCCCGGCGGCCGTGCACGGCAAGGCCGTCTGGAGGGCGCTGCTGGACGCGTTTCCGGACCTGCGCAACGAGGTCGACGCGATCCATGCGGACGACGCCGGCCGTCATGCCACGGCCGAGGTCACGATCGGCGGCACGCAGGTGCGGGAATTCGCCGGCATCCAGAACCGCGGGCGCGCGTTCTCGCTCCGGCATGCGTTCGTGTTCGAGTTCGACGCCGACGGCCGCATCACGCGGCTCGCCGCCTACTGGGACAACGTGCGGCTGTTCGAGGATCTCGGCAAGACGACGCTCGGATGAGGTCCTTCGGATGGCGCCCGTCGGCATGGTGCGCGGCGGATGGCCCGACGGGGCCACCGGCACGGCCGCGCGCCCGGGTGCGGCCGGCCCGCGGCCGGCGCGCCGCCGCTCACTGCGGTTGGTAGCGCTCGCGCAGTGCGCGCTTGTTGATCTTGCCGACGCTGGTCTTCTCGATCGAGTCGACGATCAGCAGGCGTTCCGGCACCGCATAGCGCGAGATCAACCCGCGATCGGCCACCTGTTTCACATGCGCCTGCAGCTCCGCCGGTTCCACGCGGCCGACATGCTCGTCGGCCAGCACGACGAGCGCGAGCGGCCGCTCGCCCCAGCGCGCGTCCTTCACGCCGATCACCGCCGATTCCCGCACGGCCGGATGGCGCGACAGGATGTCCTCGAGCTCGAGCGACGACACCCATTCGCCGCCCGTCTTGATCACGTCCTTGATCCGGTCGGTGATCTGCAGCCGGCCGTCGGGATCGATGACGCCGATGTCGTTCGTATGCAGGTAGCCGCCCGCCCACAACGCTTCCGACGCCTGCGCGTCGCCGAGATAGCCTTGCGTCGCCCACGGCATCCGCACGACGACCTCGCCGGCCGATCGCCCGTCGTGCGGCACGTCGCGAAACTGCGCGTCGACGATGCGCAGGTCGACGAGCGGCAGCGGCAACCCGGCCTTCGTCCGGCGCGCGATATCGTCGCCCGGTGCGTCGGCGGCCGCGCGCGGCGGATCGATCTGCGCGATCGTCATCAGCGGGCACGTTTCCGACATGCCGTATCCGGTGTAGACCTCGATGCCGCGCGCGAGCGCCGCCCGTGCCAGTCCTTCCGGCAACGGCGAGCCGCCGACGATCACTTTCCACGAAGACAGGTCCGCGTCGGCGGACGCCGGGCTGTCGAGAATCATCGCGAGCAGCGTCGGCACGCAGTGCGAATACGTCACCGCTTCGCGCGCGATCAGCGCGAGCAAACCGTCCGGCGAGTAGCGCCCCGGATAGACCTGCTTGAGGCCGAGTGCGGTCGCGATATACGGCATGCCCCACGCATGCACGTGGAACATCGGCGTGATCGGCATGTAGACGTCGTCGCGATGCACGCGCCCGCGATCGCGCGCGCTCGACAACGCGGCCATGCCTGCCAGCGTGTGCAGCACGAGCTGGCGATGCGTGAACGCGACGGCCTTGGGCAGCCCGGTGGTGCCCGTCGTATAGAACGTCGTCGCACGGGTCTGCTCGTCGAAATCGGGAAACGCGAAATCGGGCGAGCCGGCCGCGACGAGCCGCTCGTATTCGTCGGCGAAGCCGTCGGGCAGGTCGACGTCGTCGCCGTCGGCGATCAGCACGAAGTGCGTCGCCGCGGTCAACCGGTCACGCATGCCGGCCAGCAGCGGCAGGAAATCGCGGTGCACCAGCACGACGCGCGCGCCCGAATGGTTCAGCGTGTACAGCAACTGATCGGGAGACAGCCGCACGTTGGCCGTCATCAGCACCGCGCCCATCATCGGAATCGCGTGGTAGCACTCGAGGTAGCGGTGGCTGTCCCAGTCCATCACGGCCACGACGTCGCCGGCGCCGACACCGAGCGCCGCGAGCCCGCTCGCGAGCTGGCCGATGCGGTGCCGGAACGTCCAGTAGTCGTGCCGTGCCCGGTCGGCGTACACGATCTCCTGCTCGGGCCGGGTCGCGAGCGGCGCATGCAGCAGTTGCTTGATCAGCAGCGGATACGCATGCGCGGCCGGGGCCGCCGCATCGTCCGCGCTCAGGTATGACGAATTCATGAATGCCTCCATAAGCGACCTGGCCGGTCGTCGCGATTGCGGCCACGATACCGGACGGGTCGCGTTTCGCGCCCCCCCTGTTCAGGGGGAGGGGCGCCGGCGGAACGGCCCGTCATTCGATCCTCCATACGAACATCGCAGCGGCCGCGACGCGCGCCCCACCTGTTCGGGGGGGCGATCGCCGCCACGCCGTGTTGTAGGATTCATCGCAGCGCGCATCCTCGTCGTCGGGCCCGCCTCCGCCCGACGACACATGAACAGAACGCCGGCGCGGCCGGTTCCATCATGCGCATCGAAACCGCCCACCGGCGAATCCATGCCGCCACCCCGAACCCGTCCCCGAACAAGGAGCAGCCATGACTTCCGACACGACGCAGATGGACCGAACGCCCACCCCCGATCCCGCCGAGAACAACGCGTTCTTTCCGTCGCCGTATTCGCTGTCGCAATACACGTCGTCGAAGACCGATTTCGACGGCGCGGACTACCCGAATCCCTACACCGGCGGCAAGTGGAAGGTCCTGATGATCGCGACCGACGAGCGCTACGTGCTGATGACGAACGGCAAGATGTTCTCGACCGGCAATCATCCGGTCGAGATGCTGCTGCCGATGCATCACATGGACAAGGCCGGTTTCGAAATCGATGTCGCGACGCTCTCCGGCAATCCGGCGAAGCTCGAGCTGTGGGCGATGCCGAAGGACGACGAAGCCGTACAAAGCACGTACCGGAAATACCTGCAGAAGCTCAAGACGCCGCTGAAGCTGTCCGACGTGCTCGACAACAACCTCGGCGCCGATTCGCCGTACATCGCCGTGTTCATTCCCGGCGGCCACGGCGTGCTCGCCGGCATTCCGCACAGCAAGGACGTCAAACGAACGCTCAAGTGGGCGCTCGACAACGATCGGCACATCGTCACGCTGTGCCACGGCCCCGCGTGTCTGTTGGCCGCGGCGATCGACGAAGCGCCGCAGGACTACCCGTTCAAGGACTACGAGATCTGCGTGTTTCCCGACGCGCTCGACACCGGTCCGAACCTCGACATCGGCTACATGCCGGGCCCGCTGCCGTGGCTCGTCGCCGATCGTCTGGAGAAGCTTGGCGCGAACGTGCTGAACAAGGACATGACCGGGCGCTGCCATCAGGACCGCAAGTTGATCACCGGGGACAGCCCGCTCGCGTCCAACGGTGTCGGCAAGCTCGCCGCCGCCGCGTTGCTGAAGGAAGTGGGGAACTGACGTCGCGCGCGCCGCGCGCCGGGGCGGCGTTCCGCCCGGGCGCGCGGGTTGCCGCATGACGGCACGCGCCGCTTACTCGCGCGTCCACCCGTTCTGGTAAAGCTCGCCGGCCAGCACGCCGAGTCGCGACGCGAGAATGTAGTTCTCGCCATCCTCGATCAGTGCCGAACGCACGTCGCGGAACAGCTTCTCGATCGGAAACTCGCGCGTGGTGCCGTTGCCGCCGAACAGCTGAAACGCCTCGTGCGTGACCTTCATCGCTTCCTCGGTCACGCTGACCTTGGCCTGCGCGGTCGCGTACGGATGGCTCTGCGGCGACATCCGCGAGAACGCGAGGCTGCGCCGCGCGATCGCGCGCGCCATCTCCAGCCGTCGCAGCATCTCGCCGATGCGCAGGTGCGTCATCTGGTGATCCATCAGCAGCGCGCCGCCCTGCTTGCGTTCGTGGCAATACGCGAGCGCGAGTTCGAACGCCGCGCGCGCGACACCGACGAATACCTGGCACATGTGCGTGCCCGCGTACGACCACGTCGACGCGAGATTGCCGAGATAGTCGTCCTTCAGCGCGATCGCGAAGCGCTTCGGCACCTTCACGTTGTCGAAATAGATCTCGCCCTGCGGCAGCGAGCGCTGGCCGATCTTGTCGAGCGGCTTGCCGCGCGACACGCCCGGCAGATCGAGCGGCAGGATCATCGCGATGCCGTTGGTGAACCGGCTGCGCTCGCCTTCGCCGTAGAACCCGTCGCCGTAGTCGGCCGCCATGTAGGCGAGCGCGACCTGCGCGACCGAACCGTTCGAGATCCACGCAGAGCTCTGGCCGTTGATCACGATCTCGTCGGCGCCCACCTTCGCGGTCACGTTGCCGACCGGCTGCCGGCCGTTCGCGCCGAGCTCCTGCCGATACAGGATCGCCGCATCGGAGCCGCGATCGGGCTGCGTGTTCATCCAGCAGCCGACCTTGCCCGCGCACATCTCGACCAGCTCCGGATTGCCGACCGAATGCGCCATCATCAGCGGCATCGTCGCGGCGCCGATCGACACGGCCAGCCCCGAGTCTCCCCAGCCGAGCTCCTCGCCGATCAGCGACTCGATGCGCACCGCGGTCTCCGGCGGAAACTGCGCGATGAGCTGCGGATCGAGCCCGAGTTTCGCGCTCTCGACGATCGCGGCCCAGTACGGCGAGCCGGGTGCGATCACGTCCTCCGCCGTCATCCGGTCGAGCTCGCGCCCGATCGGCCGCAGCACGTCGCGCGCAAAACGGTGAACCGTGTGCTGGATTGCGCGTTCTTCTTCGCTCAGCGGCGTCTCGAAGCCGGTCAGGCCGACGAGCGGCAGCGCCGCGGACTTGCTCAGACGAATCATTTCCGTTCTCCTCCTGGACTCCAGTCATGTCGACCGGGCTGCAGACGCGCCCGGCCATCCCATATCTAGTAATACATACCTAACATAGGTCATCATGACAAACACGGAAAGTAAAAAAAAGACAGGGTATTCCCCTGTCTCTGTCTGCATGGCCGCCGCGGGCGCGCGTGGTTACTTGCCGGCCGTTGCCGCGAGCGTGCCGTATGCGATCGCGCGCGACGTCGCGGCGAAATACGCATCGAGCGCCTGTGTGTGCCGCCCGATGGTGCCGTACTGCATCGCGAGGCCATCGGCCAGCGCGATCAGCATCGTGGCCGCATGCCGACTGTCGGCCGCGCTGAAGGCGGGCGTGATCGCGCGCACCAGCTGCGCGAGATCGCGCGTGAGCGCCGTATACCATTCTTCGCACAGCTTCATGCATTCGGCGTCGGTGGCCGCGAACGACAGGAAATGCCGGAACAATGCGTTGTACTTCGCATCCTTCGCATCGGCGATCGAGCGCACGATGATTTCTTCGAACACGTCGCGCGGCGATGCGTCGCTGCTCAGCGCGCGCTTCATGTCTTCCAGATACGTATCGATGACCGGCTCGATGACGGCCCGCAGCACGGCGATGCGCGTCGGGAAGTAGTACTGCAGATTGCTGACGCTGATTCCGGCGGCCGCGGCGACCGCACGCTGCGAGAATTCCAGCGGACCGCCTTCGAGCAGCAGCTTGCGCGCGACGCGAATGATCGTGTTGCGCGTGCGCAGGCCTTGCGCCCGCAAACCGTCGGGATTGCTCGCTGCTGCGGTGGCAGTCGAAGTGCGCCGCTTTCTCGTGCGGCGCTGCTCGTTGGACACTGTCATCGTGTTCGTCGTGAAGATGGCGTTTCGGCTTCGTCGAATTGATGCTCCGTACCTTACGGAGCGCAAACGACTATACCCGATGCGCGCGTCATTTTCCATCGAGCCGCCCGTTCGCCGGGCGGTCCGGCCGAATGCGCGTTACCGCGTCGCGACGAGCGTGCGCGGCTACATCGCGCGCACCTTGCGATTCACGCGTTCGTCGAGCACGTTCGCGATGCCGAGCATCGCGGTCATCGCGCACCATCGCAGCGGCTCGGGCGGCACCGAAGGCGTGTTGTGCGTCAACGCGTCGAGCAGCGGCGATTGTCCGTCGTGAATGCGCTCGGCCAGCACGCGCCCGATCAGCGACTGCGTGCCGACGCCGTGCCCCGAGCAGCCGGCCGTGTAGAACACGTTGCGGTGCGCGCCGGCCGCGCCGACCACCGGCAGCGCGTCGCCGGCGAACGAGATGTAGCCGCTCCAGCATGCGCGCACCGGCACGTTGCCCAGTTGCGGAAAGCGTGCATGCAGCGTTTTCGCGAGTGCGCGATACGCGTCGTCGTCCCGCACGTTCGGCGTTTGCGAGCCGTACACGTAGTGCAGCCGCTTGGTCGTCAGCAGCAGCGTGTTGCGCGCGGTGAGCCGATGGCTCTCCATCGTCAGGTGCGACGTCACGATGCCTTCGCGGTTCGGCCAGCCCAGCGCATCGAGCTGCGCATCGGACAGCGGCTCGGTTTCGAGCGCGGACACGCGCAACGGCATCACCTTGTCGCCGAGCAGGCCGAGTTGCGGCGTGTATGCATTGGTCGCGAGCACGGCCATCGGTGCGCTCGCGCTGCCGCGCGCGGTACGCACGCGTACGGTCGGGCCATCGTCGAAGCCGAGTACCGCGGTGTTCTCGTACAGCTTCACGCCGGCGGCCAGCGCCGCGCGCCGCAGCCCCGCGACGTACTTGCCGGGATCGAGTGTGCCTCCGCCCGGCACGTATGCGCCGAACAGGAACGCGGGCGGAATGCCGCGTGCGCGCATCGCCGCACCGTCGAGAAACTGCGCAGGCGAGCCGAGTTCGATGCCGGTTTCCATGCTTTCGCGCAGCCGCTTCTCCTGCGACGGATGCACGCCCGCGCGGATGATGCCGGACGCGCGGTAGTCGCAATCGATCGCGTGTTCGGCGAGCTTGCGCTCGACATAGGCGACGCCTTCGTCGTAAAAGCCGACGATCCGCTTCGCCTGCTCATGGCCGACGCGCTTGACGAACAGTTCGTATTCGAGCCCCTGGCCGCCGGCGAGATAGCCGGCGTTGCGTCCGCTCGCGCCGAACCCGGCGAACTCGCGTTCGAGCACGGCGACGCTCGCGCCGCGCGCGGCCAGCTCCAGCGCGGTCGACAGCCCGGCGAAGCCGGCGCCGACGACGATCACGTCCGCGTGCACGTCGCCTTCGAGCGACGGCTGCGCGTGCTCCGGCGCGTCGAGCCAGCCGCCGATCGCGCGATACTTCTGCAGCGCGGCGTCCGCGCGGACTTCGTCTCCCCATCGCGCGAACGGGCCCGCCGAATCCGTCCCGGGCGTGTGCATCGCCGCCGCCGCGCCGACACCGCCCGCCGCGCGCGCTGCCGCCTGTCGCTCCACCGGCGCAGTCTGCCCGGCCGTGATCGCGCCGTATGCGTCGCTCATGTCCGCCTCCGTCAGTCCTTGCTGAGAATGTGAATCGCCAGCGCCGCCTCCTCGATGCCCTGCAGGCCGCCGCCGTTTTCCTGAATCGCATGGCGCGCGCCGTGTACCTGGCGCGCCCCGGCCTCGCCGCGCAACTGCGTGACGAGTTCATAAAGCTGGCCGATGCCGGTCGCGCCGAGCGGATGGCCCTTCGATTCAAGCCCGCCCGACGTGTTGACCGGAATCCGCCCGCCGAGCGTGAACTCGCCGCGCTCGGCCGCCGGGCCGCCTTCACCGAACGGCACGAAGCCGAGGTTCTCGGCCTGGATGATCTCGCCCATCGCCGACGCGTCGTGCACTTCGGCAACGTCCATGTCCTCCGGACCGACGCCCGCCTGCTCGTATGCCTGCATCGCCGCGAGCCGGCCGATGTTCTTGTGCGGCTCGTCGATGCGCCGGCGCGTGAAGCTGCGGATCACGCTCGCGGCGATCCGGATGCAGCGGCTGCGATCGGCGCCGATGCGCGCGAGCCCTTCGTCGGTGCACAGAATCGCCGCGGCCGCGCCGTCCGACAGCGGCGCGCACATCGGCAGCGTGATCGGATACGTGATCGGCGGCGCCGCGAGCACGTCGTCGATGGTGAACGATTGGCGGAACTGCGAGTACGGGTTGTGCACCGAGTGCGCGTGGTTCTTCGCGGACACGGCCGCGATCTGCCGCTGCGTCGTGCCGTACGTGTGCATGTGATGCCGGCACAGCGCCGCGTAGATCTTCATGAAGCGGCTATACGGCCGCTCGGACTCCGATCCGGGCGGCGGCTCGATCCCTTCGCCGAGCCGCGCGAGCGTCGCGAAGTTCTCGGCGACGCGCGCGACGTCCCAGCCGGCCTCGAACAGCGCGAACGATTTCGCCTTGTCCGCGACGTTCATCTTCTCCGCGCCGAGCGCGAGCGCCACGTCGCACGCGCCGGCCTGCAGCTCGCGCACCGCGAGATGCACGGCCGTGCTGCCGGACGCACACGCGTTCTCGACGTTGAACATCGGAATGCCGTCGAGGCCGATCTTGCTGAACACGACCTGGCCGGGAATCGACAGCTGGCCCTGCAACGCGCCGTTGGTGATGCCGGAGTAGAACGCGGCGCGGATCGCGTCCGCATGGCAGCCGGCGTCGCGCAACGCGCGCTGCAGCGCCTCGCGTGCGAGGTCGTCGACGCTGCGGTCGAGGTGCTTGCCGAACACGGTCATCGCAATGCCGGCGATGTAGATGTTGCTCATCGTCTGGAATCCCTGTCGATGCGGATCAAATCCTGCGTTGCTGGCCCTGCCAGTACTGTTCGCGCAGGTCCTTCTTCAGCACCTTGCCGGCCGTGCTGCGCGGCAGGGCGGCGATGAAGTCCACGCTCTTCGGCGCCTTCACCGAACCGAGCTGCGCCTTGCACAGCGCGATGAGCTCGTCGGCACTCACGCGCTGACCCGCATTGAGCTCGACGACGGCCTTCACGGCCTCGCCCCATTTTTCGTCGGGCACGCCGATCACCGCGCAGTCCTGCACCGCCGGATGCGACCAGATCACCTGCTCGACTTCGCTCGGATAGACGTTGAAGCCGCCGCTGATGATCATGTCTTTCTTGCGGTCGGTGATGTGCAGATAGCCTTCCCGATCGAGATGGCCGATGTCGCCGGTGTGCAGCCAGCCGTCGACGATCGTCTCGGCCGTCTTGTCCGGCGCACGGTAGTAGCCCTTCATCACCAGATCGCCGCGCACGCAGATCTCGCCGGTCTCGCCCTGCTTCAGCACGTCGCCGCGCTCGCCGACGATTTCGACGCGCACGAGCGGATTCGGGCGGCCGACCGACGCGAGCCGTTCGTCCGGCGCCAGCTTTCCGTCGACGAAATGCTCGGCCGGCGTCAGATACGAGATCGACGCGGGCGCTTCGGTCTGGCCGTAGCCGCCCGTCATCACCGGACCGAATACGTCGATCGCACGCTTGAGCTTCTCGACCGACATCGGCGCGGCGCCGTACAGGAAGTAGCGCAGCGACGAGAAGTCGACCTTCTCGATGCCGGGGATGTCGAGGAGCCGGTAGATCACCGTCGGCGGCAGGAAGAACTCGGTCACGCGGTGCTTGACGATCGCGCCGAGCAGCAGCGCGGGATCGGGCTTCGGCAGCACGACCACCGTGCCGCCGCGCGCGGTGCACGGCAGCGACATCATGCCGGCGGTGTGCGTCATCGGCGCCGCGGCGAGGTTGACCGGGCGCTCGGCGCCGTACGACATCGCGATCATGAAGTTCGCGAAATACGTCTGGAACGAGCGGTGCGTGTTCATCACGCCCTTCGGCAGGCCGGTCGTGCCGCCGGTGGCCGACAGCGTGACGACGTCGTCCATCGCGTAGTCGACGGCCGGCCGCGTGGCCGGCTGCCCGGCGCTCCATGTCGCGAGCGAAGGCGCCCACGGCAGGTCGGCATCGATGCACACCCACAGCCGCACCTTCGGCAGGCTCGGGCGCAGCGCGTCGATAGCATCCGCGAACGCGTGATGAAAGAACAGCACCTCGCAGTCGAACGCATCGAGTACGTACCGGTTCTCGGCCACTGCGTTGCGGCCGTTCACCGGGATATACGCGAGCCCCGCACGCCACATGCCGAGCGCGCAGCTCCAGCCGGTCACGTCGTTGTCCGCCCACACCGCCGCCTTCGCCTCCTTCGAGAAGCCGGCGGCGAGCAGCCCGTTCGCGATGCGGCACGACAACTCGCCGATTTCCTGGAACGTGTAGCTGCGGTCGTCCTGGATGTACGCGATGCCGTCGGGATTGATGCGCCACCCGCGGTCGTAGAAATCGATAATGGCCATGTCACGTGTTCCGTTGAATAGGGTCCGGCACCGCGGCCGCCGTCACAGTTGCGTGACCGTCGCGCGCGCGAGCCCGCGCTGCTCGAGGAAGCCGAGCAGGTAACGATGGCCGAACGCCTTGGAGCCCGACGCGAAGCCCGTGCGCGCGACGTCGCCGTCGAGCAGCTTGAGCACGCCGGCCGTATGGATCGCCCCCGTCGAGATGTACGGCGTGATGCCGTGCACGGTCGCGCGCACCGACGCGAGCTGGCCGCGGCCGATCGCAAAGTCGACGCTGCGCTGGATCGTCGTGCGCTCGCGCGGCGGCATCGTCGGCGTGGTCGACGCGACCACCTGCTTCAGCACCTCGTCCTGCTGCTCGCGCGGCAGGTGCTTGTATTCGGCCTCCCACTTCTGGCCGAACTGATGCACCAGCTTCATCACGTTGTTGTCGTAGAAGCCCACGCACGAGATGCAGCTGCGCACGCGCGCGTCGCGCTCGAAGTAGACGGGCAGCGACGTGCCGCCCCACGGCAGGCAGAACACCGGCTGCATGAGCTCGGGCGTGGCGACGGTAAACGACGCGTCCGGCGCGTGCGGCACGAGCGCCTTCTCCCACAGGTAGCAGGACTCGTGGCGCGCGCCGTCGAAGATCGTCGCGGTCGAGCCGATGCTCACACCGGCCGCGCCGCGCGGGCCGCGCGTCAGCGTGGCCGTCTCCAGCGCGTCGACGCCCGGCGTCTCGAGCGCCAGTTCGGCGGCGATCTCGGCGAACGTGTACATGTACGCGTTCGACGACGACACGAGCAGGCCGGCCTGGCGATACAGCTCGCCGAACTCGTCGCGCACCTGGCGGATGTACGACTGTTCGCCCGTCGTATCGAGGTGATGGCAGCCGGCCTTCAGCGCGGCCTCCACACCGACGAGCCCGAAGCTCGAGAACGGCCCGACGGTGTTGCAGACCACCTTCGCGCCGCGGAACGCGTTCGCGAGCGCGTCGACGTCGTGCTCGGCCTCGATGATTTCGTATTGCGCGGATTCGAGGCGCACGACGCGCTGCGCCATCATCTCCTTCGCGCGGCCCGCGTTGCGGGCGACCGCGGTGAACGGGATGTTCTCGTCGATCAGCCAGTCCATGATCAACATGCCGGTGTAACCGCTTGCGCCATAAACGACGACGGGGTGCTTAGCCATGGTTGTCTCCTGAAACATGAGTTGTTGAAAACCGGTTCGGCCCGACGGCCGCTGCTGCCACTATTGCCGCTTCACATTCCGATCCGCATTCATAGAACACATTACCAATGTTAGGTCACTATGACAAAGTAAGGGACGAAGAAAAAGGCAGGGTATTCCCGGTCCCGACGTGCCGTCCGCATCATCGGGCCGCATGACTCGCAGTGCCCGCGGCACTCGCACCGCCGGCGCCGTCCGGCGACAGGCTCGCCAGGTAATGCGCGATGGCCCGCGTGTCGTCGCCGGACAGCGTCGCGGCCACGCCGTTCATCGCGCCGGTCGGATCGCGGCGCTGGCCCGACCGGAATGCGGCCAACTGCGCGTCGAGGTATTGCTGCCCCTGGCCCGCGACGCGCGGCATGCGATCCTTGCCCGTCAATGCCGCACCGTGGCACGCCTGGCAGCCTCGCGCGGCGACCAGCGCCATCCCGCGCTGCGCGAGCGCCTCGTCCGCCGGTACCGCCTCGTTGCGCTCGGGCGCCTGCCGCGCGAAATAGGCCGCCAGCGCGTCGATCTTCGCGTCGTCGAGTTCGCGCGCAAGCGGCCCCATGTATGCATTGCGGCGCGTGTCGCTCCCGAACGCACGCAACTGCGCGGCGATGTAGCCCGCGGGTTGTCCTGACAGCGACGGATACCACGCGTTGCGCGACTGCCCGTGCGCGCCGTGGCAGAACGCGCAGGTTTCCTGCGGCTGCGGCCACGCGCCGCCGTTGGCGTTGTCCGCGCCGCCGATCGCGGCCATCGCCTTCTGGTAGCGCATGCCGTCGATCAGGTCCGGGCCATACAGCGTGCCGGCCGTCGCGACGCCCGCGATCACGAGCGCGGTGCCGATCATCCAGGCTCGTTTCATTCACGCCTCCTTGCCGCGGGCGGCCAGCTTGCCGAGCGCCTGCAGGGCCGCGCGGTGCCCGGAGCGCACCGCACCATCCATCGCGCCCGGCCACAGGTCGGCCGTCTCGGTGCCCGACCAGATCAGCCGGCCGGCCTCCGGGCGCAGGAACTTGCCCCATTTCGTCCAGAAACCGGGCGGCAGCGGGTGGATGCACTGCAGCGTCCATGGATCGACGCGGCCCCAGTCGTAGTCGTGGAACTGGGTCGGATGCAGCGCCTTGTCGCCGAGTGCGCGCGCGAATACGGCCGACAGCGTCCGCTCGGCGGCCTTCGGCTCGGACGGCAGCGCACCCGGCGCGACGAATGCGGCGAGCACGCCGACCGAGCCGTCGGGCGGCGAGTTGTCGTACGCCATGAAGACCGGGCCACCGACCTCGAAGATCTGGCCGTTGTAGCCGTCGTCGCGCCAGAACGGCCGGTCGTACACGTGCACCGTCTTGCGCATCGGCGCGTTCGCGGGCCAGTTGCGCTGCAGCTGCGCGCGACCGGCCGGCAGCGGCGGATCGAACGCGATCTGCTCGCACAGCGCCGGATTCAGCGCAACGATCACGCGCCGCGCGCGGAACACGCCGCGATCGGTCTGCACGTCGACGACGTCGCGGTCCCAGCCGGAGATCCTGCGCACCGGGCACGACAGTCGAACCTTCGTGCCAAGCTCGTTCGCCATCCGCAGGCTCAATACCTGCGAACCGCCGACGAAGCGCGTTTCCTGCGCGCCGCCCTTGATCGACTCGAGCTTCGCGTAGTCGCAATCCGCGCTGTTGATAACCGACAGGTAGTGCAGCAGCCCGAGCTGCGCCGGTGCGCCGCCGAGCGACAGCTTCGCCGCCAAGCCGAGGAAGTAGCCGTCTTCGTACGTCACGCCCTGCCGCAGCAGCCAGTCGCCGTAGGTCAGCTTGTCGAGTTCGGCCGCGTGCTGCGCCGTCCACGGTTCGCGCGACGGCACGCCGAGCGCGAGCGCGCCGAGCTTCGCGCCGATCGCGCCGTCGCCGCCCGAGCCGCCGTGGAAATCCTGCGCGACGCGCGTATCGCCGGCGAGCACGACCGTCTTGCCTGCGTAGAACGTCGGGAACGTGTCGACGCCGAGTTCGCGCGCGAGATCGGCGATCGCCGTCTGGCCGGGGCCGATCCACTGTCCGCCTGCTTCGGACACGACACCATGCCCGAGATCGTGGTTGTACGTGCGCCCGCCGACGCGGTCGCGCGCCTCGACGACGACGAACGCGTCGCATCCGGCCCGCTTCAGGTCACGCGCGGCGGTGAGCCCCGCGAGCCCCGCGCCGATGATCACGACGTCGAGCACGCCGCTCGCGGCCGCGGCAGGTGTCGCACTTTCCGCGAACGTGACCTCGCCAGCCGCGAGCGATACGGCGCCTGCCGCGGCGGCACGCAGCATTCGGCGCCTGACTCGCGGATCGGGCCTGTGATTGCGATTCATGTCCAACACTCCATTCCTCGTTGCTGTTCCATTGGAAGATTCATGTCATCGCGCGGTCAGCACGCCGTCCTGCGAAAACAGGATCGGTGTGCCGCGTGCGTCGATCAGCGCGGCGGTGAGCGTCGCGCGATCCGCGCGCTGCGCGACGTCGATCGGGCCGCCGGCAACGCGCTGCGCGAAAGTCAGCCCGTCGAGCCCGACGCCGACCAGGCTGCCGCCGGTCGCGACGAGATCGGTGATCGAGCTGCGCGTGCCCGTGTTCAATGCGGCCCACGTCGCACCGCCGTCGCGGCTCTCGAACAGGCTGCCGAGCAGCCCGCCGACGACGAGCCGGCCATCGGGCATCGCGACACCCGACCACAACGTGCCCTTGCCGCCGGTCGGCAGATAGGACCAGTTCGCGCCGGCGTCGGTCGACTTGAGCACCATCCCCTGCTCCGACACGATGTAGAGCGCATGCGCGGCATCGGCGAACACGTGATACAGGTTGCGGTCGGCCTTGCCGCCACCGGGCGGCTTCGGCAGCGTCGTGCGTGTCCACGTGCGGCCGCCGTCATGGGTCTGCAGCATCAGCGACCACAGCCCGACGGCGATGCCGTCCCGCGCGCTCGTGAACAGCACGGAGAACAGCGCCTGGTCGACCGACGTATCGAGCCGTTGCGTGACCCACGTGTCGCCGCCGTCGTCGGTCGCGAGAATCGCGCCCCACTGGCCGACGGCCCAGCCATGCTTCGCGTCGGCGAACGACACGGCCGACAGCGTCGCCGACACCGGCACGCGCCGCGCCTGCCGCCACGTGTTGCCGTCGTCGTCGGACAGCAGCACGATGCCGTGTTCGCCGACCGCGACGATCCGCGAACCGGCGCGCGTCGCGTCGGTGAGCATCATGTGCGCCGGCGCGGCCCATGCATGGGCGGGCTTCGCGGCCCAGGCCGCGACCGTGCCGTCGTGCTGTTGCGTCGCGAAGGCCGCCGCGGCAGCGCAGAGGGCGGTGCAGGCAATGAGCGTCTTGATCATGGTGAGTCTCTGTCGTGGTGTGCGCGAGCGTCAGTGGTTGAACAGTTCCGACCAGCCCGCATTCGCCACGCCGAGCGCAACAATGGGGGGTTTGCCGGCGCCCTGGGCGGCCGCTGTCTGCGGCCCGGCGTTGGCGTCGTTCGACGATGGAGCGGCTCGCGGTTCGGCGACCGGTTCGGTGCCCGCGGCGTCACGCGCAGCGACGCGTTCGGCATCGGCCGCGAGCGCATGAGCCGGCACGGGCCGGCGCGCGGCCGGATCATGCAATCGCGCGAGCGCGACCGCCGCGATGCAAAGGGCGGCGCAGGCGGCGAGCGTCTTGACCATGGCTGAAATCTCCGTCGGAATGTTCGTGAGCGTCAGTGGCTGAACAGGCCCGGTGCGCGCGCGGGCTTGCGGCGCGGGAACCAGCGCTCCAGCAGCGACGCGAGCGCCGGCAGCGCGGTCATCGCCATCACGAGGTTCACGATGAACATGAACGCGAGCAGCTTGCCCATGTCGGCCTGGAACTTGAGCGCGGAGAAGCTCCACGTCGCGACGCCGATCGCCAGCGTGATCGCGGTGAAGATCGTAGCGACGCCCACTTCGAGCATCGCGTGCTGCACGGCCTTCACGATGTCCCGCCCGCCCGCGAGATGCACCTGCAGCCGGTTGTAGATGTAGAACGCGTAGTCGACGCCGATCCCGACGGCCAGCACCATGACCGGCAACGTTGCGACGGTCAGCCCGATCTGCAGCGCCTTCATGAACCAGTAGCCGATGAACGTCGCGACCGACAGCGGCACGCAGCACGCGAGCATCGCGCGCCAGTCGCGGTAGGCCAGGAACACGAGGATCAGGATCGCCGCGTACACGTAGAGCATCATCGGCAGTTCGCTCTTCTCGACTTCGTCGTTCGTCGCGGCCAGCACGCCCGCGTTACCGGCCGCGAGCCGCACCGTGATGCCCGGGAACGGATGCGACGCGCGGTATTGCTTCACGTCGTCGAGAATCCGGTTGATCGTCGTCGCCTTGTGGTCGGTCAGGAACAGGTGCACGGCCGTCATCCCGCAGTCGCGGCTCATGAAGCCCTTCACGCGCGACACGTCGACCGACACCGCGCCGTAGTTCTCCGCGGCGATCGGCACGACGTTCATCTTCGGGTAGTCCTCGTTGTAGCCCTGGTTGTACGTGCGCAGCATCGCCGAGTACGACTGCACCGACACCACGCCCGGCTCCGTGCGCATCGCGGCCGAGAAGTCGTCCTCGTACAGGCCGACCGCCGGGTTGTCGCACGCGTTGCCGGCCGATTCGATCGCGACCGTCAGCCAGTCGAGGCCCATGTCGTAGTGGCCGGCGATCGACGTCGCGTCGCGGTTGAAACGCGCGTCGGCCCGCAGCTCGGGCGCGCCCGGCTGCAATGTGCCGATCACGCGATCGCGGCTTTGCCATGCGGCGAGCGCGAAGATCGCGACCGTCAGCGCGACGGTCAGCCCCGCGTACCTGGGCTCGGCCACGCGCGCCAGCACGCGCAGCGGCTTCGCGCGCTGCTGTGCGCGCTTCAGCGAGTTGTCCGCATAGGTCTTCGTGAAATTGAAGCAGGAGGCCGCGACCGGCAACAGGATCAGGTTCGTGACGATCTTGTATGCGACGCCGAGCGACGCGGTGATCGCGAGTTCGCGCACCATCGGGATCGGAATCAGCAGCAGCGTGATGAACGACACGAACGCGGTGACGAGTGCGAGCACGCCCGGGATCAGCAACCCGTTGAAGCTGTGGCGCGCCGCGTCGAACGAATTTTGCCCATGCGCAATCTCGCGCACGATGAAGTTCACCTGCTGCACGCCGTGCGATACGCCGATCGCGAACACGAGGAACGGCACCAGCACCGCGAGCGGATCGAGGCCGAAGCCGAGCAGCTTCAGCGTGCCGAACTGCCACACGAGCGACGTCAGCGAGCAGGCGATCAGCAACACGGTGAAACGCACCGAATGGCAGTACCAGTACACCGCGAGCGTGGTCAGCAGCAGCGCGACTGCGCAGAAGCCGAGCACGGCCGTCGCGCCGTCGGCGATGTCGCCGATCTGCTTCGCGAAGCCGATGATCTCGATCTCGTAGCCGGCATCCTCGAACGGCTTGCGCACGTTCTGTTCGAGCAGATGGTTGAACGCGACGTAGTCGAGCATCTTGCCGGCGCTGTCGCGCTCGTTCAGTTCCGCCGTGATCATCGCGCTGTCTTCGTCGTGCGACACGAGCGTGCCGACGTAGCCGCCGAGCGTCGTCGCGCGGCGTACGCGGGCGACGATGTCGGGCGTCAGCTGGTCCGGCGTGATCGTGCCGGAAATGATCGGCTCCGCGCGAAAGCCTTCGTCGGTCACTTCGTTGACGAACGCGTTCGGCGTCCACAGCGAGCGCACGCCGATGCGGTCGACGTTCGGCAGATACGTGACGGCCTGCGTGACGTCGTACAGCCGCGTCAGCCCTTGCTTCGACCAGATCGACCCATGCCTGGCCCGCACGACCACAGTGATCCGGTTCGCGCCGAGCAGGTCGTTCCGATACTGCTGGAACGTGCGGATGTACTCGTGCCCGATCGGCATCTGCTTTTCGAAGCCGGCGTCCATGCGCAGCTGCACCGCGAACACGGCCATCGCGACGGTGAACGACGCGATCGCCGCGAGCACGATCGCGCGCTGACCGAAGAAGAGCCTTTCGAGGCGGCTGACCAGACGATTGAGCACGACATTACCCCTTGGTGATTGGCGGCGGCGCACGGCGCGCACCGCCCTTGAACGCATCGGCGTCAGAAATTGCGCGTGACGAACAGCCCGACGAAATTCCGGTCCGCGTACGGCTGGCCCACCGTGTTATGGCCGCCGAAGAACGCGGTGAAGTTGATGCCGGCCTGCCAGTTCGGCGGGTTCTGGTTGAACAGCACGTAGACGTTCACCGACTTCGCGCCCTGCATGGTGTTCGCGGTGAAGGTCGGCGTGTAGCCGTACAGGCCGTCCGAGAACGTCACGCCCGGCGTGACCTGCCAGCCCGGAATCAGCGTGCCGTCATAGGTCCAGTTGAAGTCGATCGTCGCGCCGACCGAGCTCGCGGTGCCCTGGCCCATCCCGATCGGATAACCGAGCGCCGAGCCGTTGTTCAGCCACGGCAGGTAGCCGGTTTGCGGCGCCTGCGTGACGGTCTGCCCGTTGATCGTGCGCGTGACGCCGCTCGGGCTCAGCCCCGGGTAGTAGATCCATGTGAGTTCCCACGTGAGTGCGGCCGAATCGGCGCCCAGCCATTTCAGGAACGGATACTCGCTGCGCGTGAGCGCGAGCAGCCCGTTGATGTCGTACTGGAATTTCTTCTTGTCGACCCATTGCGGACAGTCGATGCCCGCGACGCCGTTCGTGTTCAGGTCGAGCGGGCCGCCCGCGCCGTAGCAGGCCGACAGCGCGACCGCATCGCGCGGCCGGTACGACAGCTCGGTGCCGATCGCCCACGGCCCGACCCCGAAATTCGCGCTGACACCGAACAACTGACGCCGGCCGAGATACGACCATTGCTCGGTTCCGTTCGCGAGCGACGCGAGCACCGGCGATTTGTCGGTGTAATTCAGGTAGTAGAACGCGAAGTTCGCATCGAACGAGCGTGGCGAGTAGTTGAACTTGACGCCGAACTGCGGCCGGTATTTCGCCGGCAGGTTCGTGACGGACGGCAACCCGATGTCGTTGAACGGCGGCCCCGCATAGTCGCCGTTCACGAGTCCGTTCCTGATCGCGTTCAATGTGCCCTGGTTGCCCGCGGCGGCCCCGCCGCCGATCGCATTCGCGATCGAGCCGGCGCTCGGCCCGGTCACGTTCAGGTTGGTGGTGTTGAGCGTGAACGGCTCCGCGCCGCGGCCGAAACCGTTCGTCACCGACCAGTACGAGCCGACCGGCGGATAACGGTTGCCGTTCCACTGGAACTGGTAGTAGGCCTCGGTGCTGAATCCATGTGACAGGTCCGCGGCGAAGCTCACCATCGGTGCGGGCAGCAGCGCCTGCTTCAGCTGCGAGCCGGGAATCAGCAGCTTCTGCACGTCGAGCGAGTTCGTCGCGTTGATCCCGCTCTGCGCGAACATGCTCTCGCCCCAGTTGATGACCTGGTTGCCGAGCCGCACGTGTGCGTTGCGCCCGCCGATCGTGAAGTCCTTCTGTGCCCACAGGTCGAGCAGTTGCGCGTTGTAGACGACCTGCGCGGAAGCGGTGCTCGACAACGGCGTTCTCGCCGTATTGCCGGCGAGGAAATCGTACATGCCGGTGCCGCGCACCATGAACTTCAGCCCTTCGCTCGGCATCTTCAGCAACAGCTCGCTGGTCGCGCTGACGTAGGTGCTGAACGGCTGGCCCTTGCGGTAGTTCAGGTCGCCGTTGTCCGCATAGCCCCATTGATTCGTGTTCGCCGCCGCGCCGCAGCCGTATGCGTTCGGATCGCCGGTGAGCGAGCAGCTCGGGCTCTTGGTCCGGATGCCGGCGCCGGCCGTCAGGTTGGTCACCCACGAGCCCTGCAGGTCGTTGATGCCCGTCGTGAAGTCGTATGCGGATGCGTTCGACGCCGCGGCACCCGCGAGCACGACCGATACCGTAGTATTCCTGATCAACCTTGCCGATTCCATGATCCGTCTCCCGCCCCTTTGCGATGCCGGCGCGCGGTCGTTGCGCGCGCCGGTCCCTTCTGCTTCAGCCGATGGCGATCAGCGTTCGCTGACCGAGCGCAGCGATTCCGCCGTGTAGAAATCCTGCTTGAAACGCGGATCGTCGGCCTGTTCGAGCCAGCGAACGTCCTTGCCCTGCCCGATCGATGTCGCGTCGAGCACGTAGCGGCCGTTGTTCATGTCGTACTGCGCGAGCGGTTCGTTGTCGCACGTGCCGCCGAGTTCCCACACCGGGATCGGATAGCTTTCGCGCACCTTCCACAGCTTGCCCTGCGCGTCGTAGTCCTCGCCGACCAGCGCGAGCCAGCTGTCCTCGTCGAGGTAGAACACCTTCTTCGATGCGACGTGCCGTGCGCTCGGCTTCAGCGTCGCCTCGACGACCCACACGCGGTGCGTCTCGTAGCGCCGGCTCGCCGCCGCGACCCCGTCCGGCGTCGCGACGT
Source organism: Burkholderia latens (assembly GCF_902499045.1). Classification (GTDB taxonomy): domain Bacteria; phylum Pseudomonadota; class Gammaproteobacteria; order Burkholderiales; family Burkholderiaceae; genus Burkholderia; species Burkholderia latens. The sequence goes on from NZ_CABVPL010000006.1 coordinate 140,631, forward strand.
CGTGCAGCTTGCTCTTGAACTTGTACATGCCGAACGCGTTGTACGGGACGATCATTTCCTTCTTGCCGACCAGCTTCCAGTTGAAGCGGTCGAGCGAGCCGTTGATCATGTTCCCCTCGTCGATCAGGTACTGGTTCTCGAAGCCGATCAGCGGCGCGTCGTGCGTATAGGCCGGCATGCGCCGCACGCGGCGCTGGCCGGGGAAGTAGTAGTACGTCTCCGACGGCTTGTCGAAGTACTGGCGCTGCACGAACGCCTGGCCGGCCAGCGCGGCCGGCGAGTTCATCTGGAAGTACACGGCCGCGCTGAGCTGGTCGACGTCCTGCGGCGAGCGCTTGCCGAGCTTGCCCGACGGAAAGTAGTAGGTTTGCGGGCCCACCGCGTCGATCCATTCGCTGCTGCCCGGGCGCGGCGACACGGTCGTCGCCATCTGCGCCCAGTCGACGCCTTCGCCGCGATAGCGCGTTTCGTAGTTGAGGATCGCCTCGATGCCGCTCTTCGGCTGCGGGAACGGCACGCCCGGCAACACGGCCGAGCCCAGCGTGTCGCCCGCCGAACCGAGCTTCGCCGCGCTCAGGTTGGCCTTCGAGTTCTGCTCGACCGCATCCGGCAGCTGGCATTCGCGATGCGACGGATAGACGTCCATCCGATAGCCCTTCTTCTGCTTGATCAGCGCGACCTGTCCGGGCGACAGCTTGTCCGCGTACTTGTCGACGTTCGCCGCATCGATCGAGTACAACGGCTTCTCGTTGCGATGCTTCCAGAAATCGGCGCGCACCTTGCCCCATTCCCAGCCCGCGTCGGGCGACTGCTTGCCGGCGTAAGCCGGCACCGAGCCGTCCTTGCTCGCCGACCGGTCGGCGCCGGCCGGCGTCAGGTCGTCCGCCGCGACGGCCGTGCCGATCGCGAGACATGCCGCCGCCGCGAGTGCGGACACGGCCCAGAATCGATGCTTGTTCATCATGGTTCTCCTTCCCACTGCGCGCGTTCGCTTGCCCGTCCCGGGCGCCGCGCACTGACTCCGCTCGCGATCGCCGGCCGGCGATCGCATCGCTCGCTGATCACGGCCGCATGTGATGACGGCCGCCCGTCTGCCCGCTTCAGATACCCTCGTCATCCATCAGGACTGCGATTCATTCGGAACGCACACCTGGAACGAATGACGCACTGCTGCCGGTCTCAGTCCTTGCCCGACCCGGCCACCGCGACCGCGCGCACTTCGACGCACAGCCCCGGCAGCGCCAGTTGCGACACGCCGACTGCCGTCCACGACGGGTAGCGGTCCGGGAAATATGTGTCCTTGACGGCCGCGAAGTCCTGCGTTTCCTGCTGCAGGTTCGTATGGAAGGTCGTCAGCTCGACGACGTCGGCAAGGCTCGCGCCGGCCGCTTCGAGGATCATCTTCAAACTCTCGAACGCGATCCGCGCCTGCGCCGCCACGCCGTCGGCCGGCTGCATCCGCGCGTCGAGTCCGACCTGGCCCGACACCCAGATCGTGTCGCCGACGCGCGTGGCCGGCGAGAAGTGGTACGCGTCGTACCACGGCTGGAACGGCGGCGGAACGATCGATTGGCGCTTCGGGTTAGCTGACATGATTGAAGACTCCTTGCTCAGACGAGTTGACGGAAACACGGTGCGCGGAACGGATCGCCGGCCTTCAGCCCGGCGAGCTCGTCGACGAACAGCACGCCGGCCGGCGTGAAGCCCGAGCGGCTTTGATCGGGCAGCGGGCTGAACGTCGCGTCGTCGCCGAAAAAGCGCAGCACGAGCGTATGACGGTCGGGGAATGCAGCATCGACCGCGCCGCCGCCGTGCAGCACGCCCGGATGGAGCAGCAGCACGTCGCCCGGCTTCGTTTCCCACGACACGATGTCGTATGCGTCGGGCGACGCGCGGCGCTCCGCTTCGATGTTCGGCAGCCGCGGCCACACGTCGCCACCGTGCAGCGGGTCGGTCGGATCGTCGGCGTTCTGGAACGTGGTGCCGTCGTGGCGCACGCCGCGATGCGAGCCGCGCACGATCTCCAGCGCGTTGCGCTTCGGCACGTGCTCGAAGCTGATCCACGCATTGCCGAAGTGCATGCCTTCCCACGGCAAATACGACGTGTCCTGGTGCCACGGCGAGCGCGCGCTCTTGCCGCCGGCCTTCATGAACAGTTCCTCCGCGAAGTACCACACGTGCTTCGAGCCCCACAGATCGGCGAACAGCCTGCCGAACGGCAGCGTGGCCACCAGTTCGTCGAGCCGCGCCTTCGCGTACGGGTTCGCGTTGTCGTTGTGCGACCGGTATTCGGTGCCGTCGAGCAGCGTCGTCGCCATCGGGCCCGGATTCTCCATCCCCCAGTCGAACACGGCGCGGCACTGCTCGAGCTGCGCCGCGTCGAGCACGCCTTCGACGAGAACCGCCCCGTCCTCGAAAAAAGCCTTGCGTGTAAGTGCATCCATCGTAGATCTCCCGATTCGTCCACCACTGCCGGCCGTGATCGCTCATTGCCGGCGCCTTCAGTAGAACATAGTGACAATGTTAGGTCATCATGACAAAAACAAGGAAAAGAAAAAGACGGGGTATTCCCTGTTTCGTCTACCTGTTCGACGCTGTGTCGCGGCGAATTGCCGCCTTACCATCACAATCCGCTTTCAGCCTTCATACATTCTGGAGACGAAACCCGGCCGCAGCTTCGCCGCCACATCATCCGCGCGTGCGGCCGAACACCGCGTGCGTCAGGAAGCCGGCCAGCACGGCCTCGGCCAGCGTGTCGACGGTGCCGCGCGCGTCGGCCGCGCGGCACGCGTGCACGCCGTCGCGCAGCGCCGCCAAACCGAGCGCCAGCACCGGAGCGGGCAATGCCGGCGACACGCCGGCGTGGGCCACGAACGCATCGATGCACGCGGTCGCGCGCGCCTGACGCTCGCGCAGCAATGCGCTGAATTGCGCGCGAAACTGCGGATCCCGCGCCGCCTGCAGTTGCGCTTCGAGCCACATCAGCCGCGACGCATCGCGCGCCGCATGCGACCGCCAGCACGCGAGCAGCGCGCGTTGCGCATCGTCGACCGAACCCGCCGGCGTGGCGGCGATCCGTTGCAGCGCCGTCGCCATGTCGTCGTGATCGCGCCGCAACAACTCGAACAGCATCTCCGTCTTGCCGCGAAAGTTCGAATAGAACGCGCCGCGCGAATAGCCGGCTGCCGCGGCGATATCCTCGATGCTCGCGGCCGCATAGCCCTTGTCGGCGAAAACCGCAAGCGCGGCGGCGAGCAGGCGTTCGCGTGTCGCATCGCGCCGCTGCGCGCGGGTCAGCCGGACCGGGTCCATCCGCGCGCTCCGCGATCGCCGCGGCCCGGTCCGCGCGTCGTCCGCCCCACCGCCAATTCATCAGTAACACTACTCATTTCGGATACGACAGGACGTTCGCGTTCACCTTGCTGCGCCCGGCGTCGCGCTCCAGTGCGCCATATGCGTAATAGAGCGTGACGGTGAGATACGACCAGGTCAGCAGCGCCAGCACGTAGAAATTGAACACCACGTTGGTTTCCTCGCCCGGGATCTTGTAGAAGTCGTAGATGCACGCGATCGCCTGCGCGGCGACGAGCGCGATCGTCGTCGTCAGCGCATGGAGCGCGTGGCCGGCACGTACGAGCCGCAACACGAAACCGGCGAGATAGACCGACATCAGCGCCCACATCGCCACGTAGAAGTACGGCAGCGCGTTCTGCAACAGGCCGGCCACGAGCGCGAACGTGCCGAGCGCCGCGAGCACGAACAGCGTCACGTCCTGACGCATCGATGGCCGGTAGCCGTGCGTGACGGCCATCAGCCCCGCGACCGCGATCACCGGCATCCCGAAGCCGCGCGAGAACGCGTCGAGGAAGTGCGAAATGGCGTACGACACCGGCGATTCGGTCGCGAAGAAGATCACCGCATTGGATGCGGAGATCGTCACGATCCACCATTCGAAGCCGAGCAGGAAATTGCGCTTGCGGACGAACTTGAAGCCGTACAGGCCGGTCGTCGCCGCCAGCGTCGCGCTGGAAAGACAAAGTGCAAGTGATCTGTGATCCATGGTTCCAACTCCCGAGGTCGATTGCTGCCGCTGATTCACTGCTTGACCGGGCCAAGGCTCGCGAGATAGGCCGCGACCGCCGCCCGATCGTCCGCCGACATCGCCCGCGCGATGCGCTGCATCGTGCCGGTCGCCTCGCTGCGCGCGCCGTTCGCGAACGCATCGAGCTGTGCGCGCAGGTAGTCGTACCCCTGCCCGGCGAGCCGCGGATACTGCGCCTGGCCCGTCAGCCGCGCGCCGTGGCAGGCGACGCACGCGCCGCCCGTCACGAGTTGCTCCCCCTTCGCGCGCAGCCGAGCGTCCGCGTTGAAATAGCGGTTCGCGAGCGGCGCCTGTTTCGCGTAGTAGTCGGCCACGCGCGCGATCTCGGCTTCGCTCATCGTCATCGCGAGCGGGCCCATCGTCGGGTTCGCGCGCCGGCCGGCGGCAAATGCGTGAAGCTGCGCGGCCACGTATTGCGGCGGCTGGCCGGCGAGGCTCGGATACGCATCGTTCAGCGAGTTGCCCTTCACGCCGTGGCAGCCCATACATACGTCGGCCGTGCGCGGCCACGGGCCGCCGTCGGCGTCGTCGGCCTGCGCCGTCTCGTCGACATGGCGCTGCAGCCGGTAGAAGCCGAGCAGCGTGGGGCCGTAGACGGCCAGCAGCGCGCCGGCGGCCACGAGCACGGCGAGCAGCACGATTCGTTTCTTCATGTCCGGTCTCCTACGCGCGGCGCAGTGTATTGAGCGCCTGAAGCGCGGCCTGGTGACCCGAGCGCACGGCGCCGTCCATGTAGCCGGCCCAGATGTTCGCGGTCTCGGTGCCCGACCAGATCAGGTTGCCGCACGGCGCGCGCAGTGCGTCCCCGTGCGCGGTCCAGAAGCCGGGCGGGATCGCGGACACGCACGTGATCGTCCAGGGGTCGGCGAGCCCCCAGTCGCGATCGTGGTACGACACGGGCGCGCGCGCGTCGTCGCCCCACGCCCGCGCATAGAGGTCGACGTGCATCTGCTTCGCGGCCTGCGGGTCGGACGGCATCAACGCATTGCGCACGAACGCGTTGATCACGCCGATCTCGCCGCCCGGCGGCGAGTTGTCGTAAGCCCAGAAGATCGGCCCGTCGGTCTGGAAGATGTGGCCGTTCAGCCCCTTGTCGCGCCAGAACGGGCGGCGATAGACCAGCGCCGTCTTGCGTGCCGGCGAATGCGCGGGCCACGCACGCTGCAGCGCGTCGCGCTTGTCCGGCAGCGGCGGATCGAACTGCACCTGATGGCAGAGTGCCGGATGCAGCGCCATCACGACCTTGCGCGCGCGCACCGTGCCGCGGTCCGTCTGCAGCGTGACGACGTCGCGATCCCAGCCGACGATCCGGCGCACCGGCGACGACAGCCGCACCTTGTCGCCGAGCTGTTGCGCGATCCGGATGCTGAGGACCTGCGAACCGCCGACGAAACGGGTCTCCTGCGCGCTGTGCCGGATGGAATCGAGCTGTTCGTAATCGCAGTCGGCGGAATTGATCATCGACAGGAAATGCAGCAGCCCCATCTTCGCCGGCGCGGTGCCGCCCGACAGGGAGATCGACGCATTCCAGCCCATCCGGTCCTCGGGTTTCACGCCCTGCTGCGCCAGCCAGTCGCCCACCGACAGCCGGTCGAGTTCGGCTGCCTTCGGCGACGTCCACGGCGCACCCGACGGCACGTCGCGCGACAGCCGGCTCAACTTCGCGGCAAGCGCCTCGTCGGTGCCGAACGTGCCGTTCAGGTCGATCTCGGCGCGGCCGTCGCCGCCGAGGATGACCGTCTTGCCCGTGTAGTAGCTCGGAAACGTGCCGATTTCGAGTTCGCGCGCGAGATCCGCGACGGCCGTCTGGCCCGGTCCGATCCATTGGCCGCCGACTTCCGTCACGTAGCCGCCGCCGACGTCGTAGTTGAGCGTGCGGCCGCCGACGCGGTCGCGTGCCTCGAGCACGACGAACGATTCGCAGCCCGCGTAACGGAGATCGCGCGCGGTCGTGAGGCCGGCGAGCCCGGCGCCGACGATCGCGACGTCGAGCACGCCGCCGTCATCGGCGCCGATCGGTGCCGTGTCGGCGCGGCTGCGCGCCGCGCCGAGCGCGAGGCCGCCGGCCGCGACGGATGCCCCGGCGAGCTTGAGCCACTGCCTGCGCTGCAGGTCGGCCGACCTTCGGGAGGATGCGTTGCTGGACATGATGGTTGGGTTCCTGCCTGCAAAATGGCGCGAGCGACAGCGTGCCCCACGGCAAGCCGCCGCGCTCGCGCGAGATCCGACGACCGAATACGGCCTCGCTCCGCTTCGCCGGCGCGCCGCACGGAGTGCGAACGTGCGTTGCGCACCGATCGGCAACCGGCGCGACGCGTGCCGGGTTTCCTGTCGATACCGAAGATCCGCCGCTTCCCTTATTTAGTACATGATGCAAAAGTTAGGTCATGATACATAAAATAGAAACGAGAAAAAAAGACAGGGTATTCCCCTGTCGCACGATCGCTCGCGCCGCCCCGAAAAGCATCGGAAAGGCGGCCGGCGCTACCGCTCCGTCTCCGTTCGATGGCGCGGGCGGTACGGTAGTATGGAAACCCCGATGCACGTGAACCCGCGGCCATGTCCGATATTTCCTCCTCTTCCGGCGCCGGCCAGGCGCTCGTCCTGATCGCCGAGGACGAACCCGAGATCGCCGAGATCCTCACCGCGTATTTCGCGCGCAGCGGCCTGCGCACCGTGCATGCGGCCGACGGCCGCCGCGCGCTCGAACTGCACCTGTCGCTGAAGCCCGACCTCGTGCTGCTCGACGTGCAGATGCCGCACGTCGACGGCTGGAAGGTCCTCGCCGAGATTCGCCATCGCGGCGACACACCGGTGATCATGTTGACCGCGCTCGACCAGGACATCGACAAGCTGACAGGCCTGCGCATCGGCGCCGACGACTACGTGGTCAAGCCGTTCAACCCCGCCGAAGTGGTCGCGCGTGCGCAGGCCGTGCTGCGCCGGTCGAGGGGCGGCTCGCGTCAGGAAGAACAGCGCGTGCTGCGCGCCGCGCCGTTCGAAATCGATCTCGACCATCACGAAGCGACGGTCGAGGTCGGCGGCACACGGCACGCGCTCGTGCTGACGCTCACCGAATTCAAGCTGCTCGCGCAGCTCGCCCGCGCGCCGCGGCGCGTGTTCAGCCGCGCCGAACTGATGGCCACCTGCCTGCCGGAAGGCGACGCGCTCGAGCGCACGGTGGACAGCCACGTCAGCAAGCTGCGCAAGAAGCTCGACGATCTCAGCGTCGGCGGCGTGCCTGTGAGCGTGCGCGGCGTCGGCTACAAGCTGTGGAGCGGCGAGTGAAGCTCGACGGGCTGAGCCGGCAAATCGCGCTGACGATGGGCGCGATGGCGTTCGCGGTGACGCTGCTGGTCGTGGTCACGGCTTACGGGTTCTACTACCTGCTGTACCTGTACCAGCCGACGTCGTTCAACCAGACGAGCTGGATCCCGACGGGCCCGGAATGGGCATGGCTGATCGCGACCACGGCGGTCGGGCTCGTGCTGTCGGTGGCCGTCGCGATCAATCTGTCGCGGCGCATCCTCGTGCCGCTGAACTCGGTGACCGACGGCATCCGCCGCGTCGCGCGCGGCGATCTGGATGCGCGTGCGGTGGCCGGCGATCGTTCGCTGCGCGAAGCGGCGCTGCTCGCCGACAACTTCAACGCGCTCGCGAGCGAGCTGCAGCGCGTCACCGAGGAACAGACGTTCTGGAACGCGGCGATCGCGCACGAGTTGCGCACGCCGGTCACCGTGTTGCGCGGCCGCCTGCAGGGGCTCGCCGAAGGCGTGTTCACGCCGAGCGAAGCGCAGTTCCGCAGCCTGCTCGCGCAAGTGGAAGGGTTGACGCGGCTGATCGAGGATCTGCGTGTGGTCAGTCTCGCCGATAGCGGCCACCTCAGCATCGAGATTCGCGAAACCGATCTCGCGGCGGACATCCGCGCGGTCGTCGACGTGTTCGCGCATGCGCTGCAGGCCGCCGGCCAGCATCCGGTGCTCGATCTGGATGCGCGACCGATGCGCTGCGATCCGGTGCGGATCCGTCAAGCGCTGCTCGCGCTGCTGGAGAATGCGCGCCGCCACGCGGTGCCCGGCGCGATCCGCATCGAGACGCGCATCGAAGGCGGCCGCTGCCGGCTGAGCATCGAGGACGACGGCCCCGGCATTGCTGCCGACTTCGCGCCGCACGTGTTCAAGGCATTCCGGCGCGTCGACGATACGCGGCCCGGCGGCAGCGGCCTCGGCCTCGCGGTCGTCGCGGCGATCGCGCATGCGCACCGCGGAGAAGCGGTGTGCAAGCCGGCGGCCGGCGGCGGCACGCGCTTCGAAGTCGCGTGGCCCGACGATCTCGAGCCCACGCCGGACGACCGGCGTTTTCCTGCGCAGTCGGCGGCACGCTCGGCCGCGCCGCCGGACGGGCCGTCTGCCGAGAGCGGCTGATTCGGCGAAGCGCCGGGTGTCGAGCGCCATCGCATCGCCCCGAACCGCCGACTGCCCCCACCACCACATTTTGTGCATCGCACGACGAATCCTGAGCAAAAAGTATCGGTCCGTCTTTTCTTTTGATGTGGTGAACACATCGCCCGCGTCCCACCATTGATTCTGCCGTCGCCCGACGGCGATCGAACAAGCAGAATCAAGGAGACACGGGTGAACAAGATGCGAATCGTCGCAGCCGGGCTGCTGCTCGGCGCCTGTCTGCCGGGCATCGCGGCCGCACAGGCCTGCAAGGTGCCGACGCTGCGCGTGCTCGCGCAGAAAAGCCTCGGTCTGTCGGTGATGGAGAAATCGCTTCCCGACTACGAGAAGAAGAACGGCACCAAGGTCGAGATCAGCTATTTCGGCGAGAACGACCGCCGCGCAAAATCGCGCCTCGACGCATCGGCCGGCGCGGGTTCCTACCAGATCTACTACGTCGACGAGGCGAACGTCGCCGAATTCGCGTCGGCCGGCTGGATCGTCCCGCTGCTCAAGTACTACCCGAAGGAGTACGACTACGACGACTTCCTGCCAGGCCGGCGCGCAGTCGCGAGCTACAACGGCGTCGCCTACTTCGCACCGCTGATCGGCGGCGGCGACTTCCTGTTCTATCGCCGCGACATTCTCGACGCCGCGCACATTCCGGTGCCGAAGACGGTCGACCAGTTGGTCGCGGCGATCAAGAAGCTCAATGCGCCGCCGAAGCTGTACGGCTGGGTCGCGCGCGGTCAGCGCGGGTCGGGGATGAACGTGTGGCGCTGGTCGCCGTTCATGCTCGGCATGGGCGGCACCTGGACCGACAAGAGCGGTCAACCTGCATTCGATTCGCCGGCCGCCGTGAAGGCCACGCAACTCTATACCGACCTGTTCAAGTACGCGCCGCCGGGCGCGGCGACCTACGACTGGAGCAACGCGCTCGAGGCGTTCCGCTCGGGCAAGGTCGCGTTCATGATCGAATCGACGCCGTTCGCGGACTGGATGGAGGACTCGAGCAAGTCCAGCGTGGCCGGCAAGGTCGGCTACACGCGTCCGCCCGCGCCGCTGCCGTCGGCCGCCTACGGGCACGGCTTCGCGATCTCGGCGGTCGGTGCGAAGGACGACTGCACGCGGATGGCCGCCGGCCGCTTCATCGCGTGGGCCACGAGCAAGGAGCAGGAACAGGCGCGGCTGCGCAACGGCGTGTTCAGCGACTACAACCGCGCGAGCACGATCGGCAGCGCGTACTTCAAACAACATGTCGCGCCGCAGATCCAGGCCGGGCTCAACGATACGAACCCGGTCACGCAGGTGACGATCTGGCGCACGCCGCAGTGGCCCGATATCGGCGACAACCTCGGCATCGCGCTCGAGCAGGTGTTCACCGGCACGCAGACCGACGTGCGCGGCACGCTCGACGATACCGTCCAGTACGCGAAGGACGCGCTCGAACATGGCGTTCGCAAATGACGGCGCCGGCGGGCGCGCGCTCGTCCGCCCGGCCCTTCCCGCCACCCGCGCCCGCCGCGACCGCACGAGCCTGCCGTGGGTATTCCTCGCGCCGACGCTCGCGCTGCTCGCGGTCCTGAGCCTGGTCCCGACGGTTGCCGCGATCAATCTCGCGCTGCGCAACCGCGTGCTGCGCTATCCGGACAGCGAATACGTCGGCCTGCGCAACTTCGTGCGGCTCGCGTCCGACCGGCGGTTCCTGAACGCGATCGAGGTGTCGGTGCTGTGGGAAGTCGTCACGGTGGCCGGCGCCGTGATCGTCGGGATCGCGCTCGCGGTGTTCCTGTTCGAGCGCGTGCACGGCCGCTGGCGCCGCGTCGCGTCGCTGGTGCTGATCATGCCGGTGCTGCTGCCGCGCGTGTCGGCCGCGTTCATCTGGAAGTTCATGTACGCGCCGCTCACCGGCATCGTCGGCTGGCTGCTCGGTACGCTCGGCATGCCGAACACCGCGTTCCTCGCCGATCCGCATCTCGCGCTGTACGCGGTCGCCCTCGTCGACGTATGGCAGTGGGGGCTGTTCTTCGCGGTGGTGATCCTGAAGCTGCTGGAGACGCTGCCGCCCGAGCCGCTCGAAGCCGCGCGGCTCGACTACGCGAGCACGTGGCAGGTGCATGCGTACATCGCGCTACCGATGCTGAAGGCGCCGCTCGTGAGCCTGGTGTTCATCAAGATGGTCGAGTCGCTGCGGTCATTCGACCTGATCTACGTGATGACGAAGGGCGGCCCCGGCATCGCGACGGAAACGCTCGACCTGTATGCGTACCAGCAGGGCATCGGCCTCGCCGGCAAGGTGTCGTATGCGTCGAGCATGGCCGTGCTGATGATGGTCGCGACCACGCTCGTCTTCACGCTCGTCTGGAAGAGGGTCAACAAATGGGACGACTGATGGTCCGGCGCGGCGCCGCCACCGTTTCCACCGTCGCGATCGCCGGCGCGATCCTGCTCGTCGCCGCGTTCCCGCTGTTCTGGGCCGTGCTCAATTCGCTCAAGCATCTGCTCGACATCGTCACGCCGGCGCCGCGCTTCTTCTTCACGCCGACGCTCGCGAACTACGAGCAGGTGCTGTCGAGCCCCGAGGTGCTGATCGGGCTCGGCAACAGCGTCGCGATCGTCGGCGCCGCGGTGCTGCTGGGCGCGCTGCTCGGCGTGCCGGCCGCGTATGCGATCGCGCGCTACCCGCTGCGCGGCAAGCGCGACATCCAGTTCTTCCTGCTGTCGCTGCGCTTTCTGCCGCCCGTCGCCGTCGCGTTGCCGCTGATCGCGATCTGGGTCGATCTCGGGCTGTACGACACGAAGCTGTCGATGATCGTCACGTACCTGCTCGTCACGCTGTCGACGATCACGTGGCTGTCGATTCCCGTGTTCCGCCGGCTGCCGCGCGAGATCGAGGAAGCCGCCGCGCTCGACGGCTACGGTCCGTACGCGGTGTTCTGGCACGTCGCGCTGCCGGTGTGCGCGAGCACGCTGCTCGGCGGCATCGTGTTCAGCTTCGTGCTGGTGTGGAACGAACTGATGATCGCGCTCGCGCTGACGTCGTCGCGCAGCGCGACGCTTCCGGTGGTCGCATCCGCGTTCACGTCGCTCGGCCAGGAAGTGCCGTGGGGCGTGATCAATGCGTCGACGGTGCTGCTCGCGCTGCCGCCGCTCGTGTTCGTCGGGATGCTGAGCCGGCTGCTCAATTCGATGGTCAACGGCAAATAAGGAGAACACGTTGAAAGCACTCGTACTCGAACACACGCGCGAGCTCGCGCTGCGCGACATCGACCTGCCGCAGGCGGTCGGCCCCGGCGACGTCCGGATCAAGGTGCATACGGTCGGCGTCTGCGGCAGCGACGTGCATTACTACGTTCACGGCGGCATCGGTCCGTTCCGCGTCGATGCGCCGATGGTGCTCGGTCACGAGGCGTCCGGCACCGTCGTCGAGACCGGAGCCGACGTCACCCACCTGCGCGTCGGCGACCGCGTCTGCATGGAGCCCGGCGTGCCGCGTCTCGATTCGCCCGCGACGCTGCGCGGCCTCTACAACCTCGATCCCGACGTGCGCTTCTGGGCGACGCCGCCCATCCACGGCTGCCTGACGCCGTTCGTCGTGCATCCGGCGGCGTTCACGTACCGGCTGCCCGACAACGTGTCGTTCGCCGAAGGCGCGATCGTCGAGCCGCTGTCGATCGGTCTGCAGGCCGCGAAGAAGGCCGCCATGAAGCCCGGCGACATCGCGGTCGTGATCGGCGCCGGCACGATCGGCGCGATGACGGCGCTCGCCGCGCTCGCCGGCGGCGCCGCGCGCGTGATCCTCGCCGACGTCGTGCCCGAGAAGCTCGCGCTGTTCGCCGGCAACCCGGCCGTCACGGCCGTCGACGTGCGCGCGCGGCCGCTCGCGGACGCGGTGGCCGAAGCCACTGGCGGCTGGGGTGCCGACGTCGTGTTCGAGGCGAGCGGCAGCGCGAACGCATATGCGGGCCTCGCCGATCTGATGTGCCCCGGCGGCTGCGCGGTGCTGATCGGGATGCCGGTCGCGCCGGTGCCGCTCGACGTGGTCGCGCTGCAGGCGAAGGAAGGCCGCATCGAGTCGGTGTTCCGCTACGCGAACATCTTCCCGCGCGCGCTCGCGCTGATCGCGTCCGGCGCGATCGACGTGAAGCCGTTCATTTCGCGCACGTTCCCGTTTTCCGAAGGCGTGCGTGCGTTCGAGGAAGCGGCGAGCGGCCAGCCGCGCGACGTCAAGATTCAGATCGAAATGGATTGAGCCATGGCCCGAATCGTCTGCCACGCGCTGTCGAAGCATTACGACGGCGGCCCCGCCGTGCTGCACCCGCTCGACCTCGAGATCGCCGACGGCGAATTCATCGTGCTGCTCGGCCCGTCCGGCTGCGGCAAGTCGACGATGCTGCGGATGATCGCCGGTCTCGAGGCGATCACCGGCGGCGAGCTCGTGATCGGCGACACCGTCGTCAACGACCTGCCGCCGCGGGAGCGCAACGTCGCGATGGTGTTCCAGAACTATGCGCTGTATCCGCACATGACCGTGTACGACAACATCGCGTTCGGCCTGCGGCGGCTGAAGGTGCCGGCCGACGAGATCGACCGCCGCGTGCGCGACGTCGCGCGCATCCTCAGCCTCGACGCACTGCTCGACCGGCGCCCGCGTGCGATGTCCGGCGGCCAGCAGCAGCGCGCGGCGATCGCACGCGCGATGATCAAGACGCCCGCCGTGTTCCTGTTCGACGAGCCGCTGTCGAACCTCGATGCGAAACTGCGCACGCAGTTGCGCGGCGACATCAAGCGGCTGCACCGGCGGCTGAAGACGACGACGCTGTACGTGACGCACGACCAGCTCGAGGCGATGACGCTCGCCGACCGCGTCGTGCTGATGCGCGGCGGCCGCATCGAGCAGATCGGCACGCCGGCCGAGCTGTACGGCCAGCCGCACACCGTGTTCGCAGCCGGATTCGTCGGCACGCCCGCGATCAACTTCGCGGACGGCACGATCGAGCGCGTCGGCGGGAACGTGCTGCTCGACTGCAACGGCACGCGCTGGCCGCTGGAATCGGCGCGCTTCGCGCGGCTGCAGCACGGCCAGCGCGTGAAGGCGGCGATCCGGCCGAACCATCTGCGCGTCGTCGCCGACGGCGATCCGGCCCCTTGTGCGCTCGCGCTGACCGGCACGGTCGAGCTCGTCGAGCTGCTCGGCGCCGAGGCGCTCGTCACGCTGGACTGGCGCGGCGAGCCGTGCGCGGCCCTCGTGCCGGCCCCGATGGCCCCGGCGCCGGGCACCGTGGTAGCGTTGCGCTTCGACGAAAATGCGCTGCATCTGTTCGACGCCGGCACCGAGCGCAACGTCGCGCTGCCGGACGCGAGCGCGAGCGCACCCGCGACACCACCGGCGGCCGTGGCGCGCGCGACGCCGCCCGCGGCGACGGGCTGGTCGATGTCCCGTTCGTAGCGCGCCGGCACGCCCGCAGACGGAGCCTCACGATGAACCCGGATCTCGAGATCGTTCCTACCCACCGCGACGAATCGTTTCGCGCGTGGGTCCACGACTACCCGCATTCGGTCGCGAAGTGGCACTTTCATCCGGAGTACGAGATTCATCTGATCCAGGCGTCGCACGGCAAGATGTTCGTCGGCGATCACATCGGCGATTTCGGGCCGGGCAACCTGATCGTCACCGGGCCGAACCTGCCGCACAACTGGGTCAGCGAACTCGCGGACGGCGAGCGCGTGCCGTCGCGCGACGTCGTGCTGCAGTTCTCGCGCGACGCGATCGACCGGATGGTCGGCGCGTTCAGCGAGCTGCAGCCGGTGATCGAGCTGATCGACGACGCCGCGCGCGGCGTGCAGTTCCCGGATCGGGTCGGCATCGAGGTCGCGCCGCTGATGCTCGAACTCGCGAACGCGCACGGCTGCCGGCGTGTCGAGATCCTGATGTCGCTGTTCGACCGGCTGTCGTCATGCCGCGAACGGCGCGTGCTCGCCGGCCCCGGCTACCGCAGCGACGCGCAGCACTATATGTCGTCGACCATCAACCAGGTGCTGTCGTATCTGCAACAGAACCTGCCGGGCATGCTGCGCGAAGCCGACGTGGCGGCGTTCGCCGGCATGAGCGTCAGCACGTTCACGCGTTTTTTCCGGCGCCACACCGGTTCGTCGTTCGTGCGCTATCTGAACCGGCTGCGCATCAACGAAGCGTGCGAACTGCTGATGTTTTCCGACCTGACGGTGACCGACATCTGCTACCGGGTGGGCTTCAACAACCTGTCGAACTTCAACCGTCAGTTTCTTGCGATGAAGCAGGTGCCGCCGTCGAAATTCCGCGCGTTGCACCGGCTCAACGAACCGCATGGCCGTGACGATGCGCCGCCTGCTCGGCGCGCGCCGTCGCGCGCCCCAGACAGGACGCTTCATACGTGACTTTTCTCGGCATCGATCTCGGTACTTCCGAGGTCAAGGTTCTTCTCACCGATTCCCGATCGGTCCCGCTCGCGACCGGTTCGGCCACGCTGTCGATCAGCCGGCCGCATCCGCACTGGTCGGAACAGAGCCCGCAGGCGTGGTGGCACGCGATGCTCGATGCGATCGCGTCGGTGCGCGCCGCGCATCCGGCCGCCTTCGCGGCGCTGCGCGGAATCGCGCTGTCCGGGCAGATGCACGGCGCGACGCTGATCGATCGCGCGGATCAGGTGCTGCGCCCCGCGATCCTGTGGAACGACACGCGCGCCGGCACCGAGTGCGTCGAGCTCGAAGCGCTCGTGCCGGAATCGCGCGCGATCACCGGCAACATGGCGATGCCGGGCTTCACCGCGCCGAAGCTGCTGTGGCTCGCGAAATACGAACCGGCGGTGTTCCGCGCGGTGCACAAGGTGCTGCTGCCGAAGGACTACCTGATCTGGCGCCTGTCCGGCGAATTCGTGTCCGACATGTCTGACGCGTCGGGCACGCTGTGGCTCGACTGCGCGCGGCGCGACTGGTCCGACCGGATGCTCGCCGCGACCGAGCTGTCGCGCGCGCAGATGCCGCGCGTCGTCGAAGGCAACACCGCGGCCGCGCAACTGCGCGACGCGCTTCGGCGCGAATGGGGCATCGCCGGGCCGGTCGCCATCGCGGGCGGCGCGGGAGACAACGCCGCATCGGCAATCGGCATGGGCGTGATCGGAGCCGGCAGCGGCTTCCTGTCGCTCGGCACGTCCGGCGTGCTGTTCGCCGGCAACGATCGCTTCGCGCCGAACCCGGACGCCGCCGTGCATGCGTTCTGCCATTGCGTCGAAGGCCGCTGGCACCAGATGAGCGTGATCCTGTCCGCGGCCGCGAGCCTCGACTGGCTCGCGCGTGCGCACGGCACGACGGCCGCCGAGCTGGCCGCGCGCGCAGAGCGCGCGGATCCGGCCCGTGCGCCTTTGTTCCTGCCGTACCTGGGCGGCGAGCGCACACCGCACAACGACGCGCATGCACGCGGCGTGTTCTTCGGGCTGGCGAACGAACACGGCGCGGACGATCTCGCGTATGCGGTGATGGAAGGCGTCGCGTTCGCAATGGCCGATGGTTACGACGCACTCCGTGCGGCCGGTACGACGCTCGATGCCGTGTCGTTCATCGGCGGCGGATCGAAGAGCGCGTTCTGGGCGCGGCTGTGCGCGAATGCGACGGGACTGGCGATGCATCGCCATGCGGACGGCGCGGTCGGTGCGGCGCTCGGCGCCGCGCGGCTTGCGCGTCTCGCCGCGACTGACGACACGCTCGACGAAGTCTGCGTCGCGCCGCCCGTCATCGATACGATCGCACCTGATTGCGTCACCGCGGATCTGCTCGCGACCCGGCTCGCGCGCTATCGGCGTTTGTATCGCGCGCTGCGCGGCGAGTTCGCGGGCGGCGGGTGAGCGTGGGCGAGACGCTCCGTCGCCTTCCGGGCGCTTTGTCGGACAGACGCACTTGACCCGGCCCTTGGGGCCGCGTTTATGCTGTTGCGCAACGAATCGAAAGGCAAACAGAGGTGACGAATGAGTACGTCCACGCATCGCCTGAGCGCTTCCGCGGCGGCCGCGCGACTCGGCGTGTCGGTCAAGGCGCTGCGGCTCTACGAGCAGCACGGCCTCGTCGCGCCGGCGCGCACGCCTGCCGGTTACCGCGTCTACGGCGCGGACGAGCTTGCACGCGCGGCCGACATCGTCGCGCTGCGGACACTCGGCCTTAGCCTTGCACAGGTCGCGGGCGTGCTTGATGGCGACGCGCACAGCCTTGATCACGCGCTGGCCTCCCACGAAGCGGCACTCGATCACGGAATTCAGGATCTCGTCCACAAGCTCGACAGGGTGCGCGCGCTCCGCGTCGGCCTTGCGCGCGGCCGGATGCCGACCAACGGCGAACTGACGCGGCTTCTCGACAACGACGACACGGGTGTCGCGTTCAATCTGCCGTGGCCGTGGGGCGGTGAGCGGTTCGAGTTTCGCGACATTCGCCCGTTGAACTACATCATCGGCTCGCTGGGCAGCGGCAAGACGCGGCTGGCGATGCGGCTGGTCGACGCGCTGCCCGGCGCGGTATTCGTGGGACTGGATCGACTGGAGAACGGTGCCTCTACGGCATCGCGTGCGCCGCGTGCCGATCCGGCGTTGAACGCACGAGTCGAACACGCGCTGGCATCGCTCGCCGATGCGGGTGCGACCCGATCGCCGGCACTGATTGCACTGCTTGCCTTTCTCGAAGCGGAAGGCCCGAGCGCACTGGTAGTCGATCTGATCGAACAGGACCTCGACGAGGCCACACAACGGGCGTTGATCGCATGGCTGCGTGAACGGCCGGAGACAGAAGCACGGCCGCTGTTCCTGATGACGCGTTCGACGGCCATCCTCGATCTGTCGTCGGTCGGGCCCGATGAAGCGATCATCCTGTGTCCGGCGAATCACAGCCCGCCTTCCCGTGTTGCACCATTTCGCGGCGCGCCCGGCTACGAGGCCGTGGAAACGTGTCTGGCGTCGCCGGCCGTTCGCAAACGGATCGCCTGTCGGCCGGGAAGCGCATAGGCCGGATAGGGACAATCACGGGTATCCGGCTGACTGCCGAAGAACCGGAAAGGTATACGAACGTACTGCGTTTCGCGGCGCAACCTCCATTCAACGCATCGACAGGCGTGACCAACAACAGTGGAAATCGACGAATCTGGACAAGTGAACGCCTTGATCCTCGACGAACATCGAAAGATGGCTTTCTCGATCGTGTCGCGCAGAGGCACGAACGACATATGGCGCCTGTACGACGGTGCCGCCACGGTTCATGTCGCGATCGCCGATGCGAATTTCCTGGCACGCGTCGACAGCGATCGGATCAGGTTCAACCCGCACGCCGTACTCGTCTCCAACGTGCACGTGCGGCAGTCGCAAACCATCGATGGCGTGAAGACCGAATACGAGATCATGGAGGTCCTCGCGCATCGTGCATCCATGCGACAGATCCGGTTGCCCGGTCTTTGACGACCATCCCGCCTTCGTGAATCAGGCTTCCAACCGTGGAGCCCGCCCAAGAACGATCCCCACCATGTCCCCCGCCCTCCACCTGCGCCCCGCGTCCCCCGCCGACCTGCCCTTCCTGCTGAGGCTCCGCCAAATCACGATGACGGAGCATCTGCAGCGCGCCGGCATCCCCACCGACGATGAATCGCATCAGCGCCGCGTCGCCGCGAACTTCGAAGACGCGATGATCGTGTGCGACGGCACGGACGCGAACGCGGAGCCGATCGGCATGCTGAAAGTCACACGCGCTGCCGACGAATGGCACGTTCACCAGATCCAGATCCTGCCGTCGCGACAAGGCCAACGCATCGGCGAAGCGATACTGCGCGACCTGATGACCGAAGCCGCACGCGCGCATGTGCCCGTCACGCTCGGCGTACTGCACGGCAATCCCGCACGGCGGCTCTACGAGCGCCTCGGCTTCACCGTCGTATCGGAAACGGAAACGAGCGCAAGCCTGATCTGGCGCCCGTGAAGCCGCGCTGCGTTTCGATGCCGCGCTGTTGCATGCGCCGACTCACTCGCGCCGTCATGGCGTCCACCGATAAACGGTGATGCTGTTTCCCTTCACGTTATTCTTCGTCACCACGTATTCGCCATTCGCACGCCGATACGCGCGCACGCTGTACATCGCATCGATCGCACTGCTCGTATCGACCGTCGCTGGGCTCGTGTTGACGAGCGTCGTGTCGAGATTCCCCGTGTCGAGATTGAACGCATCGATGTTCGGCCAGAGCGGCCCGCTGCTGCTGAACCAGTAGCCGACGAACAGATGGTTGCCGGCCGCGTCGATCGCTTTCGCGCCGCTGTGCGGCAGCGTGATCACCGGATTCGGCTTCGTCGTGTTGCCCGCGAGCCAGCCGTGATACACCTCGATGCGCGTGCCGATCGACGTCCAGTCGGTACCGCCGACGACGCCCTGCGCGAGCACCATCGTGTCGCTGTCCGCGAGATAGACGATCCGCGTGAGCGGCTGGATGCTCGCCGGGATCGGCGTGGGCACGCCCGGGCCCCACGACGGCTTGCCGCTCGCATCGAAGCCGGTCAGCGGATAGTGATAAATGGCGCCCGTCTTGTCGAGGCCGGCCCATACGCCGCCGTGGCTATCGAGACTGAAGCCGGCCGACACGCGCCGCGTCGTGTCGAACGCGGCGCCCGGGATCGATCCATCCGGAATCGCGACGTAGCCGTTGGCCGCGTTGAAGTGGAAGAAGTAGTAGACCGGCGGATTCTGGCCGGCGGCGACGAGAATCCGGTTCGAGCCAATCGACGTCAGCAGCCCGAAGTGCTCGTCGCGCTGCGTATCATTCATGTCGATGCGCGGATCCGACGGATATGCGAACGGATCGACGGTGTTCGCGACGAACGTGCCGCCCGCGCTGCCGCCGTACACGTGCGTGCCGCTGTAGAACAGCGCGCCGTCGGTGACCGGATCCGGCGCGGCGATCCCTTCGAAATTGAGCGACTGCAGCGTCCAGCGCAGGTCTCCGTTACTGCCGTACGCATGAATATCCGTCGCGCCGTTGCGCCCGAGATCCCAGCTGCCGCCCCACGGGTTGTTGAGCACGTACAGGTTGCCGCCGCTGTCCTTGCCAATGCCGGCGATGCGGGTGAAGCGCTTCGCGCCCACCTGCCCCTTGATGCCCGTCGTCGTGTCGAGATAGCCGCCACGCACGCCGAACGTGCCGGCAAGCGCGGGCCGCCCCGCCACACTATAGCGCTTGATGTTCATGTCGGGGCCTTCGTCGCCGATCAACAGCTGCGCCGCCGCCGCGTCGTAGAAGAGCGCCGACGGCCGCGCGCCGGCGGCCAGCCGGATCGTGTTCAGCAGCGCGCCGGACGGGCTGAATTCGACGATCGAACCGGCGCTCTTCTGCGCGACCCACACGTTACCGGCGCCGTCGACGGCCAGCGCGCCCGGCGACGACACGCCGATGTCCCGCTGCCACACGCCGTCGGTCGTGAACACCCGCACGCGATTGCCGTAGAAGTCGCTCGCATAGAGCAGCGAGCCGGCCGTCGCGAGGCCGGTGACGACGTCGATGCGCGGCTGGTTGGTCGCCGCTGTGACCTGGATCAGCTTGTCGCGGTAGCGGGCCGCGCGGTTGTAGCGCCCGACCGCGCCGCTGCCGTATCCGCTGCCGGGCTGCAGCGCGACGAACAGCGACGTCGCGTTGCCGGTGATCGCGCTGCCCTGGAATTCGGAATGCGTGCCGATCGAGCCGGCACTCTTGCCGTTCTGGTAGATCGCGACGCCGCCCTCATACTCGTCCCACATCGACGCGGTATAGATCACGCCTTCGGGCGCGACCCACATCGAACGCGCGACGTTGCCGACGTGCGCGTCGAGCGTGCCGTAGGTGTTCGCGATCCAGTCGGTCGTATTGCCCGCGTATCCGACCGGCGCGAGCGCGGCAAGCGCGGCGGCAACGAGCACGGCCTGAATCGGTTTTCTGGCGATCATGGCTCAGGCTCTCCTGAATGGCTTTTTCATTCACATGAGGGGGCGCCGGAAGATTTGAAAAATCGGCAATGTGTCAATTCGTCCCCTGAATCACCCGGCGCAGTCCGAACGACATCGGGCGTGCTTTCGGTAATCGGCACGGCCGAGCATAACTTCATATAAATCGAAAAAAATTGAGGGTGGCTCGCGCAGCGGGCGCTCGCCATCGCGCGACAGTGAATGTTCACTCACGCACGTGAGTGGATATCGGGAAGACCTGCTTTCGCGCGGGGCATAACGCCGCGAGTGCAAATACGGCGTGGCGAAAATGGCGGGGAGTATTTCGGCGAATCGGGAAACTCGCCGGAAAGGGGGTAGGAAAACGACGGCTGGCGGACATCGCGCCGGCCCGAATCGATATCGAATCCAGACCGGCGCACATCATTTACAACCGGGAAATCACGCGGACGTCGCCGTCTCGCGCACCTTCACCTGCTTGATCTCGCCACCGCCCGCATCCGCGTCGTCGCCCGGCTCGCCGAGCTGGCCTTCCCACTTCGCGACCACGGCCGCCGCGATCGAGTTGCCGACCGCGTTGGTCGCCGAGCGTCCCATGTCGAGGAACATGTCGACACCCATGATCAGCAGCAGGCCGGCCTCCGGCAGATGGAACTGGTTGAGCGTCGCCGCGATCACGACGAGCGACGCGCGCGGCACGCCGGCCATCCCCTTCGACGTGACCATCAGCATCAGCAGCATCGTGATTTGCGTGCCGAGCGGCAGGTCGATCCCGTACACCTGCGAGATGAACAGCACCGCGAACGTGCAGTACATCATCGAGCCGTCGAGGTTGAACGAATAGCCGATCGGCAGCACGAAGCTCGAGATCTTGCGATTCACGCCGAAACGGTCGAGTGCGTCGAGCAGCTTCGGATATGCGGCCTCGGAACTCGCCGTCGCAAACGACAGCAGGAACGGCTCGCGAATCAGGCGAATCAGCGTGAACGTGCGCTTGCCGAGGAACGTCACGCCGGCGAGCGTCAGCACGCCCCACAGCAGCGCGAGCGCGAGATAGAAGCTCGCCATGAATTTCGCGAACGTAAGCAGGATGCCGAGCCCTTCGGTCGTGACGGTCGACGCCAGCGCCGCGAACACCGCGACCGGCGCGAAGCCCATCACCGCGCCCGTCACCTTCAGCATGACCTGCGCGAGATCGTCGATCACGGCGGTCAGGCGCTTGCCGGCTTCGCCGAGCGCGGACAACGCGGTGCCGAAGAAGATCGAGAACACGACGATCTGCAGGATCTCGTTGTTCGCCATCGCCTCGGCGATCGACTTCGGCACCAGGTGGACGACGAAGTCCTTCAGCGTGAACGCGCTCGTCTTCAGGTTCAGCGCGGCATCGGCGGCCGGCAGCGGCAGGCTCAGGTGGCTGCCCGGCTGCAGGACCGTCGCGGTCACGAGCCCGAGCACCAGCGACGTGGCCGACGCGATGAAGAACCAGCCGAACGCCTTCACGCCCACGCGGCCGACCGACCCGCTATCGCCCATCTGCGCGATGCCGACCGTCAGCGTCGCGAACACCAGCGGTGCGATGATCATCTTGATCAGGCGCAGGAATACGTCGGACAACAGCGACACGTAGCCGGCGACTTCCTTGGCCATTTTCGGGTCGGGAAACGCGCTATGACAGGCGTAGCCCACGGCGATACCCAGCGCCATCGCGATGACGATGTACCGGGTGATGTTGTGCTTCTTCTTCATTAGCTATCCAAATTGCAGAACGTGTGTTTCCAACGGCAGATCAATCGCCGGCGTTGAATGGGTGGAATTCCGCGAGCGCGGGCAGGTGCCGTTTCAGGTGCCGGAGCCCGTCCGTGGGCAGCGCCACGGCGAACAGGGGGGGCATTCTATCGCAAACGCCGCACAATCTTTCAAATCTGAAAGCCGGCGGCGACGCGTCACGCCGGCGACGAGCCCGGCCGCGGGATGAACCGGCACAGGCCGAGCGGCACCACGACCAGCACGGCGCCGGCGACGAACGTGGTCGAGGCGCCGTAACGCGCCCATAGCGCGCCGGCGATGCTGCTCGCAAGCAGCATGCAGATGCCGCTCACCAGGTTGAACACGCCGAATGCGGTGCCGCGCAATGCGGCCGGCGACGTCTCCGACACCATCGCGGCGAGGATTCCCTGCGTAAAGCCCATGTGCAGACCCCACACGGCGACGCCGACGAACATCGACAGCGTCGACGTGCCGATGCCGAGCAGCAGGTCGGCCGCGATCAGCAGCACCATGCCGGCCGCCAGCAGCACGCGGCGATCGAGCCGGTCCGACAGCATGCCGACCGGCCACGCGGACAGCGAGTACGCGACGCTCATCGCGACCATCACGGCCGGGATCCATGCGGCATCGAGCCCCGTCTGCTGCGCACGCAGCACCAGGAATGCCTCGCTGAAGCGCGCGAGCGTAAAGGTCGCGCCGGCCGCGACGACGAACCAGTAGCTGCGCGGAATCTCGCTCAACGCACGCCAGCGCAGCGGCGAGCGAAACCCGCGCCGCCGCGTGTCGTGCGCCGGCTGCGGCTCGCGCACGCCGAAGACGATCAGCGCGATCGCGATGAACGCCGGCGCCACGGCGAACCACAGCACGGTGCGGATGCGGTCGCCGAACCACAGCATCAGCCCGATCGCGAGCAGCGGGCCAAGAAACGCGCCGACGGTATCCATCGACTGCCGCAGCCCGAAGCACGCACCGCGAATCTCGGGCGGCGCGACGTCGGCCACCAGCGCGTCGCGCGGCGCGCCGCGGATTCCCTTGCCGACGCGATCGAGCAGGCGAGCCGTCACGACGACGGCCGGCGTGGATGCCATCGGAAACAACGGCTTCGTCAACGCCGCGAGCCCGTAGCCGAGCAGCAGCAGCCCCTTGCGGCGCCCGAGCCAGTCGCTGATCGCGCCGGAGAACACCTTGACGATCATCGCGGTCGCTTCGGCCGCACCTTCGAGCATGCCGAGCGCGGCGACGCTCATGCCCATCGTCGTCACCAGATAGATCGGCAACAGCGCATGAATCAGCTCGGACGACAGATCCATGAACAGGCTCACGAGCCCCAGCGCCCATACGGTCCGTGGAATCGCAGGCTTGCCGGCAATCGGCGATGGCGTGCTCATGATGGCGTCAGTCCGTC
Source organism: Burkholderia latens (assembly GCF_902499045.1). Classification (GTDB taxonomy): domain Bacteria; phylum Pseudomonadota; class Gammaproteobacteria; order Burkholderiales; family Burkholderiaceae; genus Burkholderia; species Burkholderia latens. Next base: position 164,317 of record NZ_CABVPL010000006.1, read on the forward strand.
GTGTCGCGCGCGAGCTTCGCATGCCGCCGCGCGCGGTCGTTCACGATCTGATGACGCTTGTGGTCGGTCATCTTCTTCCAGCCGCGCGCTTCTTCGCGCGTTCGCAGGCACGCGACGCAGTAGCCGGTGCGGCCGTCGAACGAGCAGACGTCGACGCAAGGTGACTTGACCGCCATGCTCATTGCCCCCGCGCGGCCGGCACGACTTCGACGGTGACGTGCGACAGGTTGCTGAACCGCTGCAGCACGCCGTGATAAAAGCGCGCATCCCGCTTCGGATCGTTCGTCGTCACCGACACGACCGCGCTCATGTGTCCGGGCCCGAGCCGCCACACATGCAGGTCGCCGACGCGGTCGCCGTGGCCTTCGATCGCGCCGCGCACGTTGTCGGCCAGACGCCGGTCCGGGTTCATGTCGAGCAGGATGCGGCCCGTGTCGCGCATCAGCCCGTACGACCAGTTCGCGATCACGAGCGCGCCGATGATGCCGGCGAGCGGATCCATCCACAGCCAGCCGAACGCACGCGCGAGCAGCAGCCCGACGATCGTCAGCACGGACACGGCCGCATCGGCGATCACGTGAACGTACGCCGAGCGGATGTTGTGATCGCGCGCCGCCGCGGCGGTCGCGCCGTGGCCATGGTCGTGTTCGTCGAACACCAACTCGTGCTCGCGGCCGTTCATGCGGACGATCGCCTTGAATTCATGCGGTTCCGGAATGGTGTCGGCCGATTCCAGGTAATCGCCGCGCTCCCGCATCGCGAACGTCTGCCGCGTGCCGTCCGCGCGGATCGTCGTCACCGACACCGCGCCTGCATCGGCCGGCTTCGTGTCGTGCGTCGCGGGCGCCACGCGGAATACGGGCGGCACGCCATCCTCGAACACCGACACGACGAATACGCCCATCTGATCGGCGATCCGGTGCGCTTGCGCTTCGTGGTCGTGATCATGGTCGTGTTGATCGTCATGCGCATGCCCGTGGTGATGACCGTGGCCGTGGCCATGGCCATGATGATCGCCGCTCAGCAGCCACACGCTCGCGACGTTCACGAGCAGCCCGGCCACCGCGATCGGAATCGCCTCGCCGAAATGGATCGGCACCGGCGCGAGCAGGCGCGCGACGGCCTCGTAGCCGATCAGCAACGCGATCATCGCGAGCACGATCGCGCTCGTGAAGCCCGCCAGATCGCCGAGCTTGCCGGTGCCGAACACGAAGCGCGGGTCGTTCGCGTGCTTGCGTGCATACGTATAGGCGAGCGCGGCGATCAGCATCGCGCCGGCATGGGTCGACATGTGCAAGCCGTCGGCGATCAACGCCAGCGAGCCGAAAATCGACCCGCCGACGATCTCGGCCACCATCATCGCCGCGCACAGCGCGATCACCATCCACGTCCTGCGCTCGTTCTGCTCGTGCGCGGCGCCGAGAAAGATGTGGTCGTGCCCTGCGCCAAAGGCGTCGTCGCTGAAATTGCTCATTGCGCCCTCGATCACTTGAAGTAGCTGTGAACGACTTCGATCAGCTGCTCGGTCGCGCTGCCTTCGTCTTCGTGCGATTCGGCGTCCACCAGGTGGCTGCGAATGTGATCCTCCAGCACGACCGCGAGCAGCCCGTTCATCGCGCCGCGGCCGCTCGTGATCAGACGGAGGATTTCGTTGCAGCCGCGCTCGTCTTCCAGTGCGCGTTCGATCGCCTCGACCTGTCCCTTGATGCGGCGGACACGGTTCAGCAGCTTTTGCTTGTCCTTGATGGTGTGGCTCATGGTGATCCTTTCATATACCGGGGGGGACTATATCGCAATTCGCGCTTCTCCATAGCCGGACGGGATATCGGATCGACCCGAGGCCCGCGTCGGTCGCAACGCCATCGCAGCCGCCGCCCAACTTTTCTTGTAGAGTTCGTAACGATTGAGTAGGATTTGCTACATGACTACGCTGACGACCTGGTCGCTCCTCGTGTTGACCCTGCCGACCCAGAACGCCACGGCGCGCATGCGGTTCTGGCGTGCGCTGAAAGCGAAGGGCTGCGCCGTGTTGCGCGATGGCGTCTATCTGCTGCCCCGCACGGCAACGCACGACGAGACGCTGCGCGAGCTGGCGGCCGCGATCGCCGACAGCGGCGGCACTGCACATCTGCTGCACGCGCCGAGCGTCGACGCATCGCAGGAGCTGGAATTCCGCGCGCTGTTCGATCGCGGCGACGACTACACCGTTTTCACGCAGACGCTGGCGGAGGCCCGCAAGGCGCTCGCCGGGCAGTCCGCGACGGAACTCGCCCGCCTGCTGCGCCGCGTGCGCAAGGATTTCGACACGATCCGCGCCATCGACTACTTCCCTGACGATGCGGCGGCCCGCGCCGAAGTCGCGTTGCAGGACTTCGTCGCTTTGGTCGACACCGTGCTGTCGCCGGGCGAGCCGCATGCCGCCGAGCGCGCGATCCGTCCGCTCGCGATCGACGAGTACCGGGGCCGCACCTGGGCGACGCGCCGCCGCATGTGGGTCGATCGCGTCGCGAGCGCGTGGCTGATTCGCCGCTTCATCGACCCGGATGCGCGCTTCGTCTGGCTCGCATCGCCGGCCGATTGCCCGGCCGACGCGCTGGGCTTCGATTTCGACGGCGCCGCGTTCACCCACGTCGGCGAGCGCGTGACGTTCGAGGTTTTGGTCGCCAGTTTCGGGCTCGACCGCGATCCGGCGCTGCTGCGGCTCGGGGAGCTCGTGCATTCGCTCGACGTGGGCGGCCCGGCCGTGCCCGAAGCGAGCGGCTTCGAAGCCGTGATGGCCGGCACGCGTCAACGCACGGACAACGACGATCAGCTGCTCGACCGGATGAGCGCGGTGCTCGACGCGCTTCATGCGCACTTCGCATCCCACGCAACGAGCGAAACCGGGAGACAGTCATGACCACGACGGTGACGGCAAACGCGCCCGGTTACTCGCTGGGCCAGCTGGTCAGGTACATGTTGCGGCTCGGCGCGCTGGGCTTCGGCGGCCCCGTCGCGCTCGCCGGCTACATGCGCCGCGATCTCGTCGAGCAGCGCGGATGGATCACCGAGGCGGACTACAAGGAAGGGATCACGCTCGCGCAGCTCGCGCCCGGGCCGATGGCCGCCCAGCTCGCGATCTATCTCGGATTCGTCCATTACCGGCTGCTGGGCGCGACGCTCGTCGGCGTCGCGTTCGTGCTGCCGTCGTTCCTGATGGTGCTCGCGCTCGGGTTCGCGTACGCGCACTTCGGCGGGCTGTCGTGGATGCAGGCCGTCTTCTACGGTGTCGGCGCGGCGGTGGTCGGCATCATCGCGATGAGCGCGTACAAGCTCACGACGAAAACCGTCGGCAACGACAAGCTGCTGTGGGCGCTCTTCGTCGCGCTGGCGATCGTCACCTTCGTGACCGAATCCGAGATCGCGTGGCTCTTCATCGCCGCCGGCCTGATCGGGTGGCTGTGGCGCGCGCCGCCGAAATGGCTGAACAAGGGTGGCTGGAATGCGCTCGCCGGTGCGAATCTGCCGGCGGCCAGCGGGCTGCTGAGCGGCATCGACGTGCCGCAGCTCGTGCAGATCGGCGCGTTCTTCATGAAGGCGGGCGCGTTCGTGTTCGGCTCGGGGCTCGCGATCGTCCCGTTCCTGTACGGCGGCGTCGTGACCGAGCATCACTGGCTCAACGACAAGCAGTTCGTCGATGCCGTCGCGGTCGCGATGATCACGCCGGGGCCGGTCGTGATCACCGTCGGCTTCATCGGCTATCTCGTCGCGGGGCTGCCCGGCGCGATCGTCGCTGCGCTCGGCACGTTCCTGCCGTGCTACCTGTTCACCGTGATTCCCGCGCCGTACGTGAAGAAATACGGGCATCTGCCGGGCGTGAAGGCGTTCGTCGACGGCATCACGGCCGCGGCGGTCGGCGCGATCGCGGGCTCCGTGCTGGTCATCGCGAAACGCTCGATCGTCGACGTTCCGACCGCTGTCGTGGCCATTGCAACCGTGTTGCTGCTGTGGCGCTTCAAGAAGCTGCAGGAGCCGGTCATCGTCTCCGCGGCGGCGCTGTTCGGGCTAGTCGCGTATCCATTGCTGCACCACTGATTCGCGTCGACCGCGATGACCGCCGGCGCCGGGGGCCGGACCGCGTTCGGTCGGCGGTGAGCGCGAACGGCGGCTACCGGCCGCGCACGGTATCGCCGGACAACGCGTCGTCCACAGCGCGCGGTGACGAATCGCGACGACGCGACACACCACCCGCCCCGCGAACGGATCTTGCTCCGTCACCGCCACCGGCGCTCCGGCGCGCGATACCGCCCGCCGCCTGCGTCCGGGACGATTGCGCCCTCGGCGCGAAAGGGGGCAATTTGAAACCACTGCGCCATCTTGCAAAGGTCAGGCCGGCACTTCCCGTCGTCCTCGTTCATTTCCGCGAGGACGATGTGGATCATGTCGGCCACGTCGCCGACACGCTGCGGCAACTCGGCGCGCAAATAGCCGAACTGAAGGGCACGCGGCTTGCGGGCGAGTTTCGTCCGACGCAACGTTATCCTGCGCATCGATACATGATCCCGGACGATACGCTCACGCTGTCCCAAGCGCACAAGCTCGGCATTCGATCGGTACGCGACCTGTTCGGGGGCGTCGTCCCGTTTCCGTTTGTCGCGACCAAGGTGATCGCCCATCGTCTCGTCGAAGGCGCGCAAGCCAGGCCGCCCGGCTGGTCGGCCGCGTTCGCCGAAAGCACCGCTCCGCTGACGCTGCCGGGCTACTCGGCGTTTTCGCACGAGGACGCGCGCACCGCCGCGCAGCTGCTGCTGAAGGACGGCCACGTGCGAATCAAGCGGCCCGATGGAATCGGCGGAACGGGCCAGACGCTCGTGGCCGACATAGCCGAAGCGGAACGGGAGCTTGCCGCGCTCGACGACGATGCGTTGCGCGCGGGCGGCATCGTCGTGGAGCGCAATCTCGATGCGATCGAGACGCTGAGCGTCGGGCAGGTCACGCTGGACGATCTGGTGGCCAGCTACTGGGGCGTGCAGCATCTGACCGTCAACAACCATGGGCATCACGTGTATGGCGGCACCGACCTCGTCGTCGTGCGCGGCGGCTTCGACGTGCTGGCGCAGCTCGACGTGACGCCCGACGTTCGTGACGCGATCGCAAAGGCATGCGCGTTCGACGCCGCGGTGCACCGCGATTACGCGGGCTTCTTCGCGTCGCGGCGCAACTACGATGTCGCGTTCGGCACGGATGCACAGGGCGTGCGCCACTGCGGCGTGCTCGAGCAGTCGTGGCGGATCGGCGGCGCAACCGGCGCGGAAATCGGCGCGTTGCGCATGTTCAGGGCCGACCCGCAGGCGGACGCGGTCGCGGCCTCGACGCACGAAATCTACGGCGACGACCCGGCAATACCGGCTGGCGCGCACATCGTCTACCGAGGCGTGGATCCCCAGGCCGGCGCCATCACCAAGTACTACACGGTTGATCGCCATCCCTTGAGAAGGAGCAGCGAGACATGACAGCGGAGCATTATCGTGTGCAGATCAAGGTCGAGAACGGCTACCTCGACGGTACCGTGCTCACCCCGAAGACCACCGTCGCCGGCGTTCTGTTCGTGCACGGCTGGGGCGGCAGCCAGGCGCAGTATCTGGAGCGCGCGCGGCAGGCGGCGGCGCTCGGTTGCATCTGTCTGACGTTCGATCTGACCGGACACGGGCGTACGCTCGAGCAACAGCAAAACGTGACGCGCGAGACCCATCTTCGCGATCTGCTCGCCGCTTACGACATGCTGGTCGACCATCCGCTGGTGGACCGCGACGCCATCGCCGTGGTCGGCAGCAGCTACGGCGGCTACCTCGCGACCATCCTGACGGAGCTGCGCGCCGTACGCTGGCTCGGCCTGCGCGTACCGGCGCTCTATCTCGACGACGGCTGGAATACGCCGAAGCGGGCGCTGCACGTGGAACACGATCTCGTCGCGTATCGCAAACGCATCGTGCCGGCGACGGACAATCGCGCGCTGCGTGCGTTGGCCCGATTCGGCGGCGATGTCCTGCTCGTCGAATCGGAGCACGACCAGATCGTGCCGCACACGGCGATCGCCAGCTATCTGCAGGCGAGCCTGTCCGCACGCTCGATGACGTACCGGATCATCGAAGGCGCGGATCACGGGCTGTCGGATATCGCGAGCCAGCAAGCGTATACCGTGCTCGTCGAGAAGTGGCTGGCGGAGATGATCGGCGGGCGCCGCGCGGGGGTTCGTGGTGCGGCCCAGGCCGGGCCGCCGGACTTGTAGTGGGCTTCCATCGGCTCGACGAACGTGTTTGTCCGCGCCGTTTGAAATTCGGATACGACACCCATGGAATTCCCGGCCTGTCGGCGTGCGCAAAATGCAGATCCTCGAAGTACCGTGTCAGCGCTTCCGGCCATCTCGAATCGTTACGCTCGATTCGGTGCCCAATTCCAGTGTGTCTTGCCCCATGCGCTGCCTTCAATCACCGGCATGATCTCGCCAGCCTCATGCGAAGGTGGCCTACTGAAACGAGAGCATTGCTCTTTTGCAAAACATCAATACCCGCCACGCCTCCATTCGCGCACCATCCCGTACCGGCAATCGTCAATCAAACTGTACCGGTACTGTACATAAACCCGTCGCTACACTGACTCCATCCCAGTCACGAACACGAATGGAGCATCCGCGATGGAATTCCTCACCCTCAGCGCATTGCCAGCCGGCATGCTGTTCGCGCTCGTCACGTCGATCACGCCCGGCCCCAACAACACGATGCTGCTCGCGTCTGGCGTCAATTTCGGTTTCCGCCGCACGATGCCACACCTGTTCGGCATCAGCATCGGCGTCGCGATCCTGATGCTGTGCGTCGGCTTCGGTCTCGGCGAAGCGTTCCGCCGCGTGCCGGTGCTGTACACGATCCTCGAAGTCGCGAGCGTCGCGTACCTGCTCTACCTGGCCTGGCGCATCGGCACGTCGGGCGAAGTCAAGGCGCACGGCGCCAAGCCGCGGCCGATGACGTTCCTCGAAGCCGCCGCGTTCCAGTGGGTCAATCCGAAGGCATGGATGATGGTGCTGACCGCCGCGACGACGATCCGGCTGTCCGCCGACTACGGAATGAACGCCGCATGGATGGCCGTCGTGTTCATCCTGATCGGCTTCCCGTGCATCAGCCTGTGGGCCGCGTTCGGCCAAGGCCTGCGCCGCTTCCTGTCGAACCGCCGCGCGCTGCGCATCTTCAACGTGACGATGGCCGTGCTGCTGATCCTGTCGCTGTATCCTCTCGTCGCGCACCTGCTGCCGCAGTAAGCACTCACAAGCGCACCCGTTGAGCTTCACATCATGCAGGCGTACCCTTTTGATACGGGCGCGTGCAATCGCTTCGGCGCTTGCGCCGCTGCTCTGCACGGAGACTGCCGATGAAGCCAATGCTGAAAGCCGGCGAACGCATCGAGGGCATGCACTGGGTCGCCGAGTACTGTCCGGTCACGCACGACATTCGCGTGCTCCGCGAAAACGTCGAAGTGGGCACGTACTGCGCGCCGCCCACGCTGTTCGGCGACGAGGAGGAAATGGGCGCCGCGAACCACGACGCTCATCGCGCCCAGGAGGCCGCGCTGCGCGCGTATCTGCGCAGCTTCGTCAAGGAACACGACGCGGAGGAATAGCGGCGCGGCGACCGCAATGGCAACGGGCCGCCGAAGCGGCCCGCACTGTCGTTGCGCAATGAGCCGGGTTGCACGGGTGGCAGCCCGTCGCGACAGGCACCGCACATGCAGGGCCGGTGCATTGCCCGGCCCTGCTTTCGCTCAATGCCCGAGCGATTCGATCTTGCCGGCCGGCTGCGCGACGCCGTGCGGCCGCGCCATCTGCTTGATCAGCAACGCGGCGCACGCGAGGAGGCCCGCCACCGCGATCGTCGCGAACACGCCCGCGAACGAGAAGTGCCGGCGCGTCAGTTCGGCGACGAGGAACGATCCGGCGATCCCGCCGAAGCGGCCGACCCCCAGCATCCACGCGACGCCGGTGCCGCGCCCTTCGGTCGGATAGAACGCGGCGGCGAGCGCCGGCATCGACGATTGCGCGGTGTTCATCAGCACGCCCGCGATGAACACGACCAGCACCAGCAACCCCACGTTCCCGGCCGCCTGCCCGATCGCGTACACGCTGATCGCGGTCAGCGCATAGCACAGGGCGATCACGCGGTTCGCGTTGAAGCGATCCATCAGCACGCCGCACAGCACCGCACCCACGCCGCCGAGCGGGAAGAGCGCGGAGATCAGCGTCGCGCTCTTCGGCGTGAGGCCGGCATCCTTCAGCAGAATCGGCATCCAGTTGATCGACGCGTAGAAGATCACGAGGCCCATGAAGTACGCGAGCCACAGCATCACCGAGCCGACGATGTACGAACGCGACAGCACGACGCCGAGCCCCTTGCCGCCGGTCTGCGGCGCGGCTTCGGTCATCGCGAACGAGCCGGCGTTCAGCGCATCGCGCGAGATCCGGGCGAGCGTCGCGCGGATCCGGTCGGCGTTCTGACCGTGCGCGACCATGAAGCGCACCGATTCGGGCATCTTCAGCAGCAACAGCACGCCGAGCAGCAGCGGCGTCACACCGCCGAGCACCAGCACGCTGCGCCAGCCGAAATGCGGAATCATCCACGCGGCGAGAAAACCGCCGAACGCGGCACCGAGCGGGAAACCGCAGAACATCAGGTTGATCACGGTCGCACGGCGCTTGTCGGGGCAAAACTCGCCCATCATCGTGACCGCGTTCGGCATCGCGGCGCCCAACCCGACGCCGGTGATGAAACGCAGCACCGTCAGGTGCCCGATGGTGTTCGCGAACGCTGACGCGAAACACGCGACGCCGAACAGGAACACCGAGCCGAGCAGCAGCGAGCGGCGCCCAAGGCGATCGGACAACGGGCCCGACACGAGCGCGCCGCATGCAAGGCCGAACAGCGCTGCGCTGAGCACGGGCGCGAGATCGGGTTTGGTGAGGTTCCATTCGCCGAGCAGCGACGGCGCGATGAAGCCGATCGCGGCCGTATCGAAGCCGTCGAGCAGCACGATCACGAAACACATCAGGAATACGAGCCACTGAAAGCCGCCGAACGGCTGCTCGTTGATGAAGGCCTGGACATCGACCACGGGTGTGCGATTCATCGCTAGTCTCCTTGTCGGCCGGAATGGGCGCTTCCGCGCTGGCTCCGGTCGCATCCAACATTGATATATGCAACAAGCGCGGCCTCGTGGCCGCGCCTTTCCTTCGTTCACGCACCGATTCGCCGCCGGTGCGCGGGTCGATCGTCACGGCCCGCCGGCATCAGCGGGCCGCGCGACCGGATTACTGCCGGCTGCGCTCAGGCGGCCCCATCCTGTTCCTTGAAGATCTTGTCCGCGAGATGGAACGCGGAATTCGCGGCCGGCACGCCGCAGTAGATCGCCGTCTGCAGCAGCACTTCCTTGATCTCGTCACGCGTCACGCCGTTGTTGCGCGCGGCGCGCAGGTGCAGCGCAAGCTCCTCGCCGCGGTTGAGCGCGACCATCATCGCGATGGTCAGCAGGCTGCGCGTATGGCGCGGCAGGCCGTCGCGCGTCCAGATCTCGCCCCACGCATAGCGCGTGATCAGGTTCTGGAATTCCTCCGTCACCTCGGTGCGGTTCTCGATCGAGCGGTCGACGTGCGCGTCGCCGAGCACCGCGCGACGCACCTTCATTCCCGCTTCGTAACGTTGCTGGTCGTCCATCGTCAAAGCCTCACGCGGTCAGGAAATCGAGCAGCGCGCGGTTGAAACCGTCGGTGCACTCGATGTTCGAAATATGCGCAGCGTCGAATTCGACGTGACGCGCGCCGGGAATCGCGGCAGCGAGTGCGCGGCCCTGGTCGGGCGGCGTCGACATGTCTTTCGCGCCGGTCACGACGAGCACCGGCAGCGCAATGCCCTTCACTTCGTCGCGCAGGTCGGCCGCGTTCAGCGCGTCGCAGTTCGCTGCATAACCGTCCTTGTCGGTGTGCACGAACGTGTCGCGGATCGCATCGAACAGGCGCGGCTCGCGCTCGACGAACGCATCGGTGAACCAGCGCGGCAGCACGGCGTCGGCGAGCGCGGCCATCCCTTCGGCGCGCGCCTTTTGCGCGCGCGGCGCCCACACTTCCGGCGAACCGATCTTGGCCGACGTGTTCGCCAGCACCGCGCGCTCGATGCGCGACGGGAAGCGTGCGGCAAGCGCGGCGCCGGTCAGCCCGCCCATCGAGATCCCGCAGAAATGCGCGCGCTCGATGCCGACGTGATCGAGCAGGCCGATCACGTCGCCCGCGAGCTGGTCGATGGTGTACGAACCGGCCGGCGCGTCGGAATGGCCGTGGCCGCGCGTGTCGTAGCGCAGGATGTTGAAATGCTGCGCGAGCGGCCGAATCTGCGGCGCCCACATCTGCAAGTCAGCGCCGAGCGAGTTCGAGAAGACGAGCCACGGCGCATCGTCGCGCGCGGCACGGTCGATCCGGTAATGCAGTTTCACGCCGTTGACAGTGGCGAAAGGCATCTCAAGGTTCTCCTGGTTATTGCGCACCCGCATGCAGCGCGAGCACGGCGTCGACGTAGGCCTGCGCGTCGCCGACGTAATGTGCGGGATCGAGCAGCCGCGCGAGCGCATCGCGCGACAGGTGGGCCGATACGGTCGCATCGGCGGCGAGCACGTCGAACAGCGTCGCGCCGGTGCGCACGGCTTCCTTCGACGCATGTTCGACGACGTGATGCGCATCGAGCCGGCCGATCCGGTCGCCGAGCGCGAGCATCACGGCTTCGCCGAGGATGAGCCCGTGCGTCAGGTCGAGATTCGCGGCGAGGCGATCGGTGTTCACGTCGAGGCCCGCGACGATCTGCGCGACTTGCGCGAGCGCGCCGCCGGTCAGCCGCGCAAGCTCGGGCAGCGCGTCCCATTCGGCCTGCCAGCCACCGAGCGCGCGCTCGTGCTCCTGCACCATCCCCGCGAACACGGTCGCGACGAGGTTCGGCGCGCGCACCGCGGCGGTCAGCACGGCCGCGCAGCCGACGGGGTTACGCTTGTGCGGCATCGTCGACGAGCCGCCCTTGCCGGCGGCCGCCGGTTCGCCGAGCTCGCCGATTTCGGTCTGCATCTGCAGCGACACGTCGCGCGCGATCTTGCCGAGCGTGCCGGTCAGCATCCCGAAGCACGACGCGGCTTCCGCGATGCGATCGCGCTGCGTATGCCACGGCACGGCCGGCAGCGCGAGCTTCAGGTCGGCCGCGAACGCGGCGCTCACGCCGGCTGCGTGCTCGCGCAGGCTCGCGAGCGTGCCGGCCGCACCGCCGAACTGCAACACCAGCGCACGCGCGCGCAGCTCGGCGAAGCGCGCACGATGGCGCAGCAGCGCGTCGAGCCATTGCGCAAATTTCAGGCCGAGCGTGATCGGCAGCGCCTGCTGCAGCCACGTGCGGCCGATCATCGGCGTCGCGCGATACGTACGTGCGAGCGTCGCGAGCGACGCGCACGCTTCGTCGAGCAGCGGCTCGAGCACGTCGACCGTGTCGCGCAGCTGCAGCACGGTCGCGGTATCGATGATGTCCTGGCTCGTCGCGCCCCAGTGCACGAACTTCGCGGCCTCGGGGTCGTCGGCTTTCACTTGCGCGGTGAGCTGCTTGACGAGCGGAATCGCAAGATTGCCGCCGAGTGCGGCGCCTTGCGCGAGCGCTTCCGCGTCGAGCCGAGCGGCGTCGCATGCGCGCTCGATCGGTGCGACCGCGGCGGCGGGAATCACCTGCTGCGCGGCGAGTGCGCGCGCAAGCGCGGCTTCGACGTCGAGCATCCGCTGGATCGTCGCGCGGGGCGACCAGATCCGGTTGAGCGGCTCGGTGCCGCAGATCAGGGAGGTCAGGCGGGCGCTGTCTTCGAGCATGGCGTCAGAGTGGGGAAACGGCGTGCGCCTATTGTCTACCCAAGCGTGCCGGCGTGCAGTCGATCTGTCGATCGCGCAGCCGGCACGCTTGCCGTTCAGGCCGCGGCCTTGCGCGTCGCGTCGATCAGCGGCACGCCGGTCAGCTTCTGCAGTTCGTCGAACGACAGGTCGGTGAAGATCTCGCTCACCGCAAGGCCGTCGGACGTCACGTCGAGCACCGCGAGATCCGTATAGATGCGGCTCACGCATTGCACGCCGGTGACCGGATACGAGCACTGCGCGACGATCTTGCTCTCGCCCTGCTTCGTCAGGTGCTCCATCATCACGAACACCTGCTTCGCGCCGATCGCGAGATCCATCGCGCCGCCGACCGCCGGAATCGCGTCGGGCGCGCCCGTATGCCAGTTCGCGAGGTCGCCGTTCGCCGACACCTGGAACGCGCCGAGCACGCAGTAGTCGAGGTGGCCGCCACGCATCATCGCGAACGAATCCGAGTGGTGAAAGTACGCGCCGCCCGTCAGCAGCGTCACGTGCTGCTTGCCGGCGTTGATCAGCTCGTCGTCTTCCTCGCCGGGCGCGGGCGCCGGGCCCATGCCGAGCAAGCCGTTTTCGCTGTGCAGGAAGATTTCCTTGCTCGGGTCGAGATGGTTCGCCACCAGCGTCGGCACGCCGATGCCGAGGTTCACGTACGCGCCTTCGGGAATGTCCTGGGCGACGCGCTTGGCCATTTCATCGCGGGTCAGTCGTTTCATGTCGATTTCCTCCAGGCGGTCAGGCGGCTTGCGATGCGGCGTGTTCGGCGGCCAGCTCGGCCGCATGCGCGGCCTGCGGCACTTCGACGACGCGCTGCACGAAAATGCCCGGCGTCACGATGTGTTCCGGATTCAGCGCGCCGAGCGGCACGACTTCCGACACCTGCACGATCGCGACCTTCGCGGCGCTCGCCATGATCGGCCCGAAGTTGCGCGCCGTCTTGCGATAGACCAGGTTGCCCCAGCGATCGCCCTTGTACGCCTTCACCAGCGCGAAATCGGCGTGGATCGGCGTCTCGAACACATACGGCTTGCCGTCGATCACACGCGTTTCCTTGCCTTCCGCGAGCTTGGTGCCGTAGCCCGTCGGCGTGAAGAAGCCGCCGATGCCGGCGCCCGCCGCGCGGATCCGCTCCGCGAGGTTGCCCTGCGGCACGAGTTCCAGCTCGATTTCGCCCGCGCGGTACAGCGCATCGAACACCTGCGAGTCGCTCTGGCGCGGGAACGAGCAGATGATCTTGCGCACCCGCTTCGCCTTGAGCAGCGCCGCGAGGCCCGTCTCGCCGTTGCCCGCGTTGTTGTTGACGATCGTCAGGCCGCGCGCGCCCTGCTCGATCAGCGCGTCGATCAGCTCGGACGGCATGCCCGCCGTGCCGAAGCCGCCGATCATGATGGTCGCGCCGTCGTGGACGTCCGCGACCGCCGATTGAAGCGATTCGAAAATCTTGTTGACCATGTCTCTTCCTGATACGAACCCGCGGCACGATGCGCGGCCTGTCGAGGGGACACGCGCGTGTGGCGTGCCGCGCCGGAAGGCCGTCGTCGACCTTCGGTTTTGTTCACTATTCGAACCTAGATTCGATTAGCGAACGATGGGCCGATCATAGAGTCGCGCACAGCGCGTTGTCAAGGCGGGATCCCTCGGGGGGCAGCTGGTCGTCGAACGGCAGACCGACGTAGTTTTCGGCCAGCGACTGCGCGGCGGCCCGCGAGCGCGTCACGTATTTCAGCTCGGCGAACTTCAGGCGATTGACGAACGGCGAGTCGTCCGGCGACGCATGCAGCATGTTCGTCATGAAGTACGAGAAGTGCTCGGCGCGCCATACGCGTTCGAGGCAGGTCGCCGAATAGCGCTCGAGCGGTGTGGCATCGCCGTTGCGGTAGCGCGCGCCGAGCGCGCGGGACAGCGCGCGGACGTCGGCCACCGCCAAGTTCATTCCCTTCGCGCCGGTCGGCGGCACGATGTGCGCGGCGTCGCCGGCCAGGAACAGGCGGCCGTACTGCATCGTCTCGGATACGAAGCTGCGCATCGGCGTCACGCTCTTCTGCGTGATCCGGCCCTCGGTCGGCGTCCAGCCGGTGTCGTTCGAGAAGCGCGTGTGCAGTTCGTCCCAGATCCGCGCGTCGGACCATTCGGCGAGGTCTTCGTCGGGCTTGCACTGCAGATACAGGCGCGTGACGGTCGGCGAGCGCATCGAGAACAGCGCGAAACCGTTGTCGTGATGCGCATAGACGAGCTCGTCGAGCGACGGCGCCGCGTCGGCGAGGATGCCGAGCCACGCGAACGGGTAGACGCGCTCGAACGTCTTCAGCCGTTCGGCGGGAATCGTCTGCCGCGCGATCCCGTGGAAGCCGTCGCACCCGGCGATGTAGTCGCAGTCGATGCGGTCCGCACGGCCGTCCGCGTGCTTGAACGTGACGAACGGATGCTCGCTGTCGACATCGTGCAGCGCGACGTCGGCGACTTCGAAGTGCATCTGGTGGCCATGCGCGTCGCCGGCCGCGATCAGGTCGCGCACGACCTCATGCTGGCTGTAGACCGTGATCGCGCGCCCGCCGGTGAGCGCGCTCAGGTCGATGCGATGCCGCTGCCCGGAGAACAGCAGCTCGATGCCGTGGTGTTCGAGCCCTTCGCGACGCATCCGGTCGCCGAGGCCGGCTTCGTTCAGCGTATCGACCGTGCCCTGCTCGAGCACGCCGGCACGGATCCGGTTCTCGCAGTATTCGCGCGAACGCGCTTCGACGAGGATGGAATCGATGCCTTGCAGGCGCAGCAGATGGGACAGCAGAAGCCCGGACGGACCGGCGCCGATGATCGCGACTTGGGTGCGCATTGTTCGTCTCCAGAACATTGGTTCGAATAATGGAACACATTTGAGCGCTTTCCCGACTATGCGGCAATGCGATTCAGGAGATATGTTGTATACGTTTTGAAGATACTGGCCCGCGATGGACGCGCTCGATCTGAACCTGATTCCCTACCTCGTCGCCCTCGACGACACGCGCAACGTGAGCCGCGCGGGCGACCTGCTCGGCGTGAGCCAGCCGCGCGTGAGCACGGCGCTCGGCCGCCTGCGCGAGTACTTCGGCGATCCGCTGTTCGTGCGCACGTCGCGCGGGATGGAACCGACGCCGCGCGCGCTCGCGCTGCTGCCGGCCGCCCGCGACGCGCTCGCGCAGATCGAGCGCGGCCTCGTCGCGCCGCACGATTTCGACCCGGCCGCGAGCGCGCATACCTTCTCGATCGCGCTGTCGGACGTCGGCGAGATCGTGTTCCTGCCGAAGCTGCTGCAGGCGTTCGCGACGCATGCGCCGCACGCGAACCTGCGTTCGGTCTCGCTCGCGCACGACGAAGTCGGCCGCGGCCTCGAAGCCGGCTCGATCGATCTCGCGGTCGGCTACTTCCCCGATCTGGACGGCAACAACTTTTTCCAGCAGCGTCTGTTCACGCACCGGTTCGTCTGCCTGATGCGGCGCGGCCATCCGCTCGAACAGGCGCGCCCGTTTACGGCCGAGCAGTTCCTGTCGTGCGGGCACGCGGTGGTGCGCGCCGAGGGACGCAGCCAGGAGGTGCTCGAGAAATATCTCGCGAAGCAGCGCATGCACCGGCGCGCGGTGCTCGAAACGCCGCACTTCATGAGCTTGCCGTTCATCCTGAGCCGCACGGACCTGATCGCGACGGTGCCGCATGCGATCGGCTATGCGT
This sequence comes from Burkholderia latens, assembly GCF_902499045.1. GTDB lineage: Bacteria > Pseudomonadota > Gammaproteobacteria > Burkholderiales > Burkholderiaceae > Burkholderia > Burkholderia latens. The sequence continues at coordinate 179,960 of NZ_CABVPL010000006.1, forward strand.
ACGCGGCCGAACACGCGTTCATCGTGCCGGTCGAGCCGCCGCTGCCGCTGCCGCGCTTCGACCTGAAGCAGCACTGGCATCGCAAGTTCCACAACGATCCGCGCACCGCGTGGCTGCGCGGGGTCGTCGCGTCGCTGTTCAACGACGAACAGGACGAATGGCCGAAATGAATGCGGCCGAGCGGCAGGTGAACGGCAGCCGGGCGGCCGGCCGCACGCACGAGCCGCGAAAGCATGAAACAATGGCCGGATATCCGCGCCGCCGCTGGCGGCCGCATTCGATGGAGCGACTAGATGGGTAAAAAAAACGCGCGGCCCGAGCCGGCCGCATCCCGGCCGAGCCGGCAGGAAGCCGAGGATGCCGTTCGCGTGCTGCTGCGCTGGGCCGGCGACGATCCGAACCGTGAAGGGCTGCTCGACACGCCGGCGCGCGTCGTGCGCGCATACGAAGAGTTCTTCGCCGGCTATGCGCTGGAACCGCGCGACATCCTCGCGCGCACGTTCAGCGAAGTCGACGGCTACGACGAGATGATCGTGCTGAAGGACATCCGCTTCGAGAGCTATTGCGAGCACCACATGGTGCCGATCATCGGCCGCGCGCACGTCGCGTATCTGCCGAACCATCGCGTCGTCGGCATTTCGAAGCTCGCGCGCCTCGTCGACGCATTCGCGAAGCGCCTGCAGATCCAGGAAAAGATGACCGTGCAAATCGCCGACACGCTGTTCGACGTGCTGCAGCCGAAGGGCGTCGGCGTGATTCTCGAAGCCGCGCACCAGTGCATTTCGACGCGCGGCGTGCACAAGCCGGGCGTCGAGATGGTCACGTCACGCATGCTCGGCACGTTCCGCACCGATCCGTCGACGCGGCGCGAATTCCTGTCGATCGTCGCGAATCCTTCTTCAGTCAACCTGACGAATACGTAATGCAGTCCACGAAGCAAACGGCGAACGCGCCGGTCGTGCTCGTGACCGGCGCCGCGCGCCGGGCCGGCCGCGCGTTCGCCGAGTATTTCGCCGCGCATGGCTATCGCACCGCGGTGCACTACGATCGTTCGGCCGATGGCGCGCACGCGGCGGCCCGCGCGATCGCCGAGCGCGGGCACGACGCGGCCGCGCTGCGGGCCGATCTGTCGGATGCCGCGCAGATCACCGCGCTGATCGATGACGTGTATGCGCGCTTCGGCCGCCTCGACGTGCTGGTCAACAACGCGTCGGTGTTCTGGCAGGACCATTTCCCGAGCTTCGACCTGGCGGCGTTCGACCACGCGTGGGCCGTGAACTGCCGCGCGCCGATCCTGCTCACGCGGGCATTCTACGAACGGGCACGCGCGGCCGGCACGCAGGGCGTCGTCGTGAACGTGGTCGACCAGAAGATCAAGGAAAACTTCCACCGCGACCACTTCAGCTACACGGTCGCGAAGGCCGCGCTCGGCAATCTCACGCAGATGCTCGCGCTGTCGTCCGCGCCGGTGCTGCGCGTGAACGCGGTGTTCCCCGGGCTGATGCTGCCGAGCGACGACCAGACGCAGGCCGACTTCGAACACGCAAGCCGCGCGTCGACGCCCCTCGCGCGCATCGCCGGCCCCGACGATGTCGCGAGCGCGATCCTGCTGCTGACGGGCAGCGCGTACAACGGCGTGGATTTCGTCGTCGATGCGGGGCAGAACCTGATTCGCGTCGACCAGGACGTGCTGTACAAGCACCGGTCGCCGGGCGGCAAGCACTGACGGATCGGCCATCGATGCGCGGCGCGGGCGGCCGCCTTCGTGACCCGGTGCGGCGGTGCGGCGAGATCGCGTCGCACAGGGCATACCGCGCACGCTGCGCGGCCGCCGCTTCGGCCGCGTCGTTACGGCTTTTCGGCGCTGCCGCCTTCGCGGACCTTGCCCTGCGCGACGCTCGTGCCGGGCGGCACGCTGTGCGTGAGCCACACGTTGCCGCCGATCACCGAGCCGCGCCCGATCGTCACGCGCCCGAGGATCGTCGCACCCGCGTAGATCACGACGTCGTCCTCGACGATCGGATGGCGTGCATTGCCCTTGACCAGCGCGCCGTCGCCATCGGCCGGGAAGCTCTTCGCGCCGAGCGTGACGGCCTGATACACGCGCACGCGCTCGCCGATGATCGCGGTTTCGCCGATCACGACGCCCGTACCGTGGTCGATGAAGAAGCTCGGGCCGATCTGCGCGCCCGGGTGGATGTCGATGCCGGTGGCCGAGTGCGCGATTTCATTGATGAAGCGAGCCAGCAGCGGCACACCGAGCCGGTGCAACGCGTGCGCGAGCCGGTGGTGCATCATCGCGAGCACGCCCGGATAGCACAGCAGGATCTCGGTGATGTGCTGCGCGGCCGGGTCGCCCGCATACGCGGCCTGAATGTCGCTCACCAGCAGCGCGCGAATCGACGGCAACTGCCGGCCGAATTCGCGCGCGATCTCGAACGCGCGTTCGTCGAGCTCCGCGAACGGCGTGTCCGCGTGCTCGGGCAGGAACGGCAGCGCACGGCGAATCTGTTCGGACAGGATCCGCAGCGTGCTTTCGAGGGTATGACCGACGTAATAGTCGACGCTTTCGTCGGTCAGATCCGGCGCGCCGTAATGCGTCGGAAACATCGACGCGCGCAGGCCGGTGACGATCTTGCAGATCGCGTCGCGCGACGGCAGCTCGCGGATGCCGCGCGGGTGACGCGTGCGATGGAGTTCCTCGCGCGATTCGCGCAAGCCGGCGACGATTTCTTCGAGGCCCCACTGACGGGCGGGTGATGTCGACATATGCCAATGCAGGCAGCCGCGCTCGATCGCACGGCCGCTAATAAAGTGACGGGTTCCGCAAGATTACCGCGTTTTCGTCCGGCAGCGGCACGCCCGGGGGATCGGCCGGACGGCCGAGCCCGCCGTTGCGCGACGGCGTCAGATCGTGATGCTGCTCGCGTCGATCCAGCGCACGGCCCAGTCCCGCGCGTGCGCGATCGCGTCGCCTTCGTCGTTGAACTGGAGCTCGGTCGGGAAAAAGCGGTTCGCGACGAGTTCCCCGTCGCTCGATCGGGAGATCACGACGTAGGGTTTGAACGAACCGTCGCTGGCGCGCGCGGGCGCGCAATTCAATAGATATCCGCGGTGCGTGAAGGCAGTAGTCGCTTGCATGAATCCGCCACCTCTAGTCCCTTGCTTTGTTGTTCGCTACCCGTCTTTAAGGGTGCTGCGGCGCCCCGGCGCGGGCGGAGGCGGCGAGACTGCATCCCCTGTCGCCGCTTCGCAGGAAAAGAATCATACTCTGTAGAAAACGGGTGTTCTAGCTGAAATAAATCATGACAAATCAGCGCGCGTCGCGCGACGGCGGCGACGCCCCGCGCGCCGTTTTCCCGTGGTGCCCGGAACGGGATTTGCTTCGATCCGGAGCGCTTCGCCGCCAGGAGAGCCGTGATGGAAACGTCAGCTCACGCGCGCGCCACGCGCCCGCGCAGCATCGAACTGGACAACGACGACACGCACGACAGCACCGTCGACACCGACGGCAAGAACCGCGAGGCCGCGCGTCTCGCGAGCGGCCGCGTGTTCTCGCCGGACCAGATCACGCGCAGCAACGCGTCGCTCGTCAACGCGATGCCCGAGGCCGGCGACGGTTTCGCCGGCTTCGACAGCCGCCCCGGCGGCAATCATCCGGCGTTCGCGTTGCGGGCCGGGTACATGGTGATCGAGAAGGGGTTCGACGCGCCGCCGCAGGCGGCCGACGCGCTGTTCGGCCCCGTTCACCGGATGCACGGCAGCGCGTACTGGCCGGCCCACGGACGCCGCCCGGAGCGCGTGATCGAAATCACCGCTGTGCCGAGATAGCTCGCGCGGCGTTTGAATCGGGCGTTCGATTGCTCGGGGGATCGAAGAAGCCGGCGGGCGGTCGCGCGAACGCGCGTGTACGCGCGAGCTCGTCGGGCGGCCGGTCCGCATGCGGGCGTTCGGCCGTATCGGCGCGGGGACCGATATCGGCGCCGGTTCCCGCGCGGCAATCGACGTGACGCAACATCGGACATCGCATTCCGAACGGCTTCGATGCAGCGGCGTTGATCGACGTCACGTCCTCGCGATGCGGTTGCGATTCAATGGAGGCGACGGGCGCGGGTCGTCATGCGATCGTCGATAAGCATCCGTGTCACGCTTGCGAGGCTCGAACACGTTCGCAAACCGTGCCGTCGCGCGACGCGCAAGCGCAGTAGCCGATGCGAATCGAGATATCGGCTCGACGCGCGCCGCGCCCGGCGCGATTCCGCGGTGCAGGTGGCGGACACGATCGTCACACGCGCTGGCGGTCCCGCGTGTTGATCGCGTGCTGCACAGCATGCACGCGTGCATCGCCCGCGATCGCCGCAACGACTGAAGCGCCGCGATCGCGTCGACCGGTGCGTCGCTGCAGAGTCCGTGCCGTTGGTTTACTCTGCCTCGCAGTAATGCATGGCCCGCCCGGCCATTCGGCCGACTTTCGTTCAACCCGCCACACGGAGACACCATGTACAAGCGCATTCTGGTTGCCATTGACGGCAGCGACACGTCGCGCCACGCGTTCGATGCGGCGCTCGCGCTCGCGAAGGAGCACGGCGCGGAACTGCAACCGTTCTACGTCGTCGAGAACGCCGCGATCTATTACAACGTGCCGGGCTACGATCCGTCCGTGCTGCGCGACCAGCTCGTCGCGCAGGGCAATGCGCTCGCGGCCGATTTCACGAAGCTGATGCAGGCGGCCGGCGTAAACGGCAAGACGGTGATGAGCGAGGCATCGTCGATCAACGACGTGTCGACGCTGATCCTCGACGGCGCGAAGGCATTCGGCGCCGATCTGCTGGTGCTCGGCACGCACGGCCGCCGCGGCTTCCGCCGGCTCGTGCTCGGCAGCATCGCCGAACAGTGCGTGCGGCATGCAACGCTGCCCGTGCTGCTGATTCCGGCCGCCGCGCACGCGGACGAGCAGGAAGGCTGAGCGGCAGCAGCGGCCGCAGCCCGGCGCGGTGCGGCGCGGTGCGGTGCGGTGCGGTGCGGTGCCACGTCATGCCGTGCCGTGCGGCGCCTGCCGCCGGTGCGGTCCGGTGCGAGGCGGCGCGCACGCACGCTTGCCTGCCGCACGTGGTTGCGCTTCGCGCGGCATGCGCGCGGGGTCGCGACGTTTTGTCACCCGACAGCCGTAACATGCGGTGGGACAATGATTCCGTCGATTCAACGCCGGAGTAACGATCATGCTGACGCCCGTCGCCACACGTCCCGCCGCCACGCCCCATGCAGGCAGCTGGGCTCCCCGCCAGGCACCGCACTGCTCGTCGTGCGCGATGCGGCATCTATGCATGCCGCAAGGCCTCGCACCCGAGGCGCTCAGCCGCCTCGAAGCGGTGATCTGCGCGGCGCGCCCGGTCAAGCGCGGCGAAGCGCTCTTCCGCGAAGGCGACGCGTTCGACAACCTGTACGCGGTGCGCTCCGGTTCGCTGAAAACCGTCGCCACGCGCCACGACGGCCGCGAGCAGGTCACGGGCCTGCATCTCGCGGGCGAAGCGCTCGGCCTCGATGGCATCTGCGACGACACGCATCCGCGCACCGCGGTCGCGCTGGAAGACAGCTCCGTCTGCGTGATTCCGTACGCGGCCCTCAAGTCGCTGTGCTCGGAAGCCGGCTCGATGCAGTTGCGCATGCACAAGCTGATGAGCGAGCAGATCGTGCGCGAAACGACGCAAACCATGCTGCTCGGTTCGCTGAACGCGGAGGAACGCGTCGCCGCATTCCTGCTCGACGTGTCGTCGCGCTACCTGAAGCGCGGCTACTCGCCGTCGGAATTCAACCTGCGGATGACCCGCGAAGACATCGGCAGCTACCTCGGCATGACGCTCGAAACGGTAAGCCGCACGCTGTCGAAGTTCCAGAAACGCGGCCTGATCGAGATGCATGGCCGCCTCGTGCAGATCGTCGACTTCGACGGCCTGCATCACGTGTGATGCCGCGCGGCGCGCGCGTCGGCGCCGCCGCCCGTCCGCTCCCGCCCCTTGCGCACGATCAGTCGAGAAACAGCGCGGCGCGCGCCTTCAGCGCCGCGCTGAAATCGTCGAGCCAGCCGATCGACAGCCGCCAGCTCTGCCAGTAGAGCTCGATGTCGACGGTCCGCCCGCGCGACATGTCGACCAGTTCGCCGGCCGCCAGCTGGCGCTCGACCATCCGGTCCGGACACATTCCCCACCCGAGCCCCGTTTCACATGCGCGCAGGTAGCCCGCGACGTGCGGAATCCAGTGTTGCGGCGGATCGAGATCCGCGCGCGTCACGCGCCGGATGAAACGCGCCTGCAAGCCGTCCTTCGGATTGAACATCACGCACGGCGCGCGGCGCAGCGCATCGCGCGTGATGCCCGCGCCAAAGTAGCGTTCGTGGAACGCCGGCGAACACACCGCGCGATAGCGGATGCGCCCGAGCCGCGTCGACCGGCAGCCCTGGATCGGCTCGGCCTGCGCGGTCACCGCACCCTGCACGCTGCCGTCGCGAATGCGCGCGGCCGTGTGGTCCTGATCGTCGATCACGAGGTCGAGCAAGGTTTCGCGCTCGGTGCAGAACGGCCCGACCGCATCGATGAACCAGGTCGCGACGCTGTCGTCGTTGACGGCCACGCGCAACGTCGGCCACGCGCTCGCGATCTGGCCCGGCAGCGCGGGCATCCGGCCGCCGAGCTCCGCCTCGAGCAACTGCACGCGTTCGGTATGCCGGCACAGCAGCGCACCCGACGTCGTCGCGACGCACGGCTGCCCGCGCTTGACGAGCACGCTGCCGACGCGCTCCTCCAGCAGTTTCACGCGCTGCGATACCGCCGACGGCGTGACGTTCAGCTCCTTGGCTGCCCGTTCGAACGAGCCGTGCCGGATCACGGCCGCGAGGGCGTCGAGCAATGCATAGTCGAGCATCAGTTTTCCTTAATCGGCATTAGGTGAATTAGCTTCTCTTATGTCCGGTCTGCCCGCAGACTAGCGCTAACCGTGTCACCCGTCTACTGCTTCACCTTCTCCCATCATGAACTGGATCGCCTTTTCCCACGGCGCCGCGCTGTGCGGGTCGCTCATCGTCACCATCGGCGCGCAGAACGCGTTCGTGCTCCGCCAAGGCATCATGCGCTCGCATGTCGGCAAGATCGTGCTGTTGTGCGCGCTGTCCGACATGATCCTGATCGGCGCGGGGGTCGGCGGCGCGTCGGTGCTCGTCGAACGCTATCCGACCTTCGTCCACGTGGTGCTGTACGTCGGCCTTGCGTATCTCGCGTGGTTCGGCGTCAATGCGCTGCGCCGCGCGTTCAAGCCGGGGCACGAAACGCTCGAGGTGCGCGGCGACGCCGTCGCGCCGCCGCCGCAAGGCGCGGTCGCGATCGTGCTGATGACGCTCGCGTTCACGTGGCTCAACCCGCACGTGTATCTCGATACGTTCCTGTTGATCGGCACGGCCGGTGCACGCGAGCCGGAAGGTGCGCGCGTCGCGTTCGCGATCGGCGCGATGACGGTCAGCATCGTATGGTTCCTCGGGCTCGGATACGGCGCGCGACTGCTCGCGCCGTGGTTCCGCAAGGCTGTCGCTTGGCGCGTGCTGGATGCCGCGATCGGCAGCATGGTGCTGTTTCTCGCGGCCGTGCAATTGCGATAACGGCGGTCGCCACCGATCGATCACGGGCGGCCGCATGCCGCCCGTTTTTCGTTGCGGCGCAGCGCCGCAAATCTCATGAACTCCGATCCGCACCGTATCGGCGGCGGCCCGGCACCGCGAAATTCCGCTCCAGATCCAACCTGGCAGCACGAACCGTCTGCATAACGTACGCGGCGTCTGCGATGCAGCGCCATTTCTCCGCGTTCGCGGCCGCGGGCCGCCTGCACGATTCCGGCCGATGCGCGAGAATGTTCCGGTGTCCCGCGACAACGGCGAAAGCGCTTCGCCCATCCGCCGTCCCGTCGCATTCGTCTCGACCCATCCCGTCGTTCGATTCTTTCATCTCGCAGATATCGGAGAGAAACATGGCACTACGCACCCTCGGCACGTCGGACATCCAGGTTTCACCGCTCGCATTCGGCGGCAACGTCTTCGGCTGGACCGTCGACGAGCCAGCATCGTTTGCGCTGCTCGATGCCCTCGCCGACACCGGCATCAACTTCATCGACACGGCCGACGTCTATTCGGCCTGGGCGCCCGGCAACAGCGGCGGCGAATCGGAAACGATCATCGGCAAGTGGCTCAAGCGCTCCGGCAAGCGCGAACAGGTCGTGATCGCGACCAAGGTCGGAATGCTGCAAGCGCGTGCGGGGCTGACGAAGGCGAACATCCTGAAAGCCGCCGACGATTCGCTGCGCCGGTTGCAGACCGACTACATCGACCTGTATTTCTCGCATCGCGATCTCGCCGACACGGCGCCGCTCGAAGAAACGCTCGCCGCGTACCAGACGCTGATCGACGCAGGCAAGGTGCGCATCATCGGCGCGTCGAATTACAGCGGCGCGCGCCTGCGCGAAGCCGCCGATGTCAGCAAGCGCAACGGCCTGCCTGCATACCAGGTGATTCAGCCCGAATACAACCTCGTCGACCGCGCCGAATACGAACGCGATCTCGAACCGGTCGTGCGCGACCTGAAGCTTGGCGTCGTCAACTATTACGCGCTCGCGAGCGGCTTCCTGTCGGGCAAGTACCGCAGCGAGGCCGACCTGAAGAAGAGCGTGCGCGGCGATCGCGTCGCCCGCTATCTCGATGCGCGCGGCCTGCGCATCCTCTCGGCGCTCGACGACGTATCGGCGAAGCACGGCACACGACCAGCCGCGATCGCGCTCGCGTGGCAAATCGCGCGGCCGACCATCACCGCACCGATCGCGAGCGCGACGTCGCTCGAGCAGCTCGCGCTGCTCGGCGAAGCGATTCGCGTGCGGCTCGACGACGACGATATCCGCAAGATCGACGCGGCCAGCGCGGTCTGACGTCGTTCTGCCGTGAGCGGAATATCGGCTGCACGCGAGCCGGCCTGCGCTGGACGGTCCGGCCGATACAGTCGCACGTTGCCGGAGTTCGCGATCGCTTGCGGGTTTTCGGACATCACGCACTTCGGGCGCGCGTTCAACGCGCGGTTCGGGTGCAGTCCGCGAGCGTATCGCGTCGCGTGCCGCCAGCCCCAAGCCTCGCGAGGCACGAGCGTATGGCCGCGAGTGCCGGCCATACGCCCGCGCCGCAGCGCGGCCAGGCGCCACGCATCAGCCGAGCGGCGTCAGCGAAATACTCGCGTTCGTCGAATCGGACACGCTATCGGCATTCATGACGACCCACTGCTGGTTCGCGCCGAACAGCGGAATCGAGATCGACGATGCCGTGGTCACGTTGACCTTCGTGTTGGTGATCGCATACGTATCGCCCGGGAACTGCGACACGTTGGCCGTGTACTGGTCATCCGGCGCGTTCAGCACGTAGACGGCCACCTGTCCCGACGAATTGAACACCGCGAAGTAGAACGCGTTGATGCCCGACGATACGTTCAACACGTACCGCTGCGCACTCGGCACGAAGTAGTAGCGGCTGTACTTGTTGAACGGATAGCGCTCGCCGTTGGCCTGCAGGTTGTTGTTGTTCAGGCCCGACGTATTGGTCGGCATCGCCTGGCTGCCCAGCCACGCCTCGGCCTGCGCACCGTTGCCGGCCTGCGGATCGAGCGTCGCGGTCAGGCTCGCGGAGCCGCCGTTGCTCGGTCCCGAGAACGTCAGCAGCGCCGCCGAGCCCTGATTGCCGGTCGTTTGCGCGATATTGACCTGCGCGTAGTACTGGTTGGCGCCAACCAGATCGATCGGTACTTGTTGCGCGGCCTGCGTCGTGTTGTACAGAAACGCGACGTTGATCGGATTCACGATCGAATTCACGCACTGCAGCGGATTGCCTTGGCTCACGACCAGACGATTGCCGCCATTCCAGTTTTGCGTACCCATGATGAAGCTCCGTATCGATTGCAGCGGATTATCGAGAGACGCGCCGCCTGTGCCGTCCGCGGAGACGGCCACGTCGCTCACCTGTCGCCGCCGGTAACGGGACGCGTGTCGTCCCGGCGCCGGCGGCGAAATGCCTGGCGTTTGGTCAGCACTTGCCCCACAGCACGATCGTGTAGACCGCGGAACCGTTGAGATAGACGGTTGCCTTCAGCCCCGTCGGGATGAGGCTGCCGCATGTTTGCGCGCAGACCTTGAGCTGCCCGCCGATCGGAACCGGAATCGGCAGCGTGATGCAGAAGTTCCCGTAGATCGGGATCGAGAAGCACAACTTGCGGGTCGCCGGGTCGTAGTTCGCTCCGACGCACACCGACAGCTTGAGCGCTTCGACGCCTTCGAGCTGGACGTTGCCTTGCTGGGAAACTTCCCCGTCGAAACCCGTTGCAGCAAAGTTCGGCACGTGATCGGCACCGCCGTTTTCCTGACATGAGCAGCCTGACATGATGACTTCCTCTCAGTGTGGATCCATGATCGGGATGCACGAACGGATCCGGAATCCGCGCACCCTGACGTCCGGCCGGTTGCCCACTTCATCTGCATCCCTAATGATCTGGCATGCGATACGTCGTGGATCATCCGACCGCGCCCCGCGGGCAATCGAGTCGAGGGTGCCGTTGGTCTCCTCATCGTCACCGCCGCCCGCCCGCCGGAACATCATGCAACGCCTGTGCCAGCCGCAGGCTCACACGTACGTGCAGGATCGGAAACGGATGCACGGGGGAGAAGCGGACGACGGCGTCCGCGGCGCGCGCGCGCGGTGGACGATTTCGTCCAGTCGCATGCCGGTGCGGTGACGGCACGGCCGACGACGGCGCACGCGAGCGCACCGGGCGTGCGCTCGCGACACGCGCCCGGGTGCTCGAATGAACGGGGAACGAAACGGCGGCGCCTCCGGAAGTCCGGTGCGACGCGACGGGTCGCACCGGAAGCGCCGCGGCTGCCGGTCAGCCGCCGGCAGGGACCTTGCTGTACGTGAGCCGGCTGGGGCGCACGCGCATGCGTACCAGCGATACGAGCAACGAGAAGCCCGCATGATTCGGATCGATCACCGGCACGTACGTGCCGGTCGCTTCCTCGATCAACACCGACACGCGCGCCGCCACATCGACGAAACCCGTGCAGCCGAGCAGGATCGACTGCGCGCCGTCCTCTTTGATCGCCTTCATGGCCTGCTCGAACGTGCGCGCCGCCACCACGTCGACGTTGTCGAGTTGAGCCACCGGACAGTCGATCGCGCGGATCGACGCAAACGTGTCCTGCAGTCCGTAGCTTTGCGGATGCCCGCGCTGCATCGCAAGCGTGCTCTGCAGGATCGTGATGATCGAGAAGCGCTGGCTCAGCATCAACGCCGAGAACGCCGACGTCGGAAAGCCGCCGACGATCGGGATGTCGATCGCTTCGCGTGCGGCCTCCACGCCGCACATGTCGAAATCGGTCAGCCAGATGCCGTCGAAGCCGTCCCGCTCGATCGCACGCGCGAGCTCGACGACGGGCATCCCGTTCTCGAGCCAGTCCGTCCGGTTCTCGATGTCGGGATGGCCGGCCGCGATGTTGCGGATGTCGACTTGCACGTCGGGCGGCACGACCGGCGCGACCGCCTTCATGATGCGGTCGTTGAACCGGGCAGTCGCGACCGGCACGAGTACGCAGATACGAAGCGGCGTCGTCATGATGCGTCTCCGTGGCGGTTGGCCGGCAGCGATCCCAGCGGGACGTACGGCCCGAGATACCCGAGCGATGCGAGCAATTGCATGAAGCTGTCGAGAATCAACCCGCCCGGACGGGACAGTTCCGGATCGGCACGCCACGCGAGCAGCGTCACGGGACGCTTGCCGACGGCCGGGTTCAGCGAGCCGCCGTCGGTCAGCAGATCGCCGTTCGTGAAGATCGGCTGACCATCGCCGCCGACGAAATAGGCGACGCTGTCCGGCGACAGCACGATCGGTTCGGAACGGCGGCTGTCCCATGCAATCAGCGATTCGTTCTGGTACAGCACTGTATACAGATGCTCGCCGGCACGAATGCAGATCTGGCCGACGTCGAAGCCGCCGCTCGTATCGACCTTGGCCGACACCAGCTCGCCCGGCTCGGACACCGCGCGCGCCACGATCCCGCATTCCGCGGCGAGATACGCGATCATCTGCGCCGCGCTGCGCACGTCGCCGCTCTTCACCGCGCGCCCGAGCGCCAGCGCGCGCGACAGCGTACCGCGGATCGGTGTCGCGCGACGGATCTCCGGCGGCGTCATCACCCACATCGCGAGCCCGCCGAACTGGCCGAACTCCGGATCGGCGACGACCGGGCGCAGCATCTGCTCGACGATGGCCGACACGTCGCGCTGGTGTGTCGCGTTGCCCGCGCCGCCGCCGCGCGGCGTCACGTCGAGCTCGACGCACAACCCGCGCTGGCTGACGAGGAAGGCAGGACGCGGATCGATTTCAGCGGCGGCGAACGTCAGCATCGGCAGCGACGGCACCGCGCGCCCGGCACCATCCGCGTCGATCACCGCAAGGCCGAGCTTCGCCGCGACCAGTGCGGCCACCGTAAAACCGAGCGCGCCGCTCTCGGGCGGCATGATATACGCGAGCTTGCGGCCCTGCGACGCGAGCCGCGCCTGAACGTTCTGCACGGCCATCACGGGCCCGGTCGGATACATCGCCGAATTGATCGCTTCCGGCGCGCCGAGGTAGGCGACCATCACGGCTTCGCCCTCGGTCGCCTCGTCGACCGACACGACGCGGATCGTATCGGTCGCGTAGTAGTCGCCGCGGCGAAATTGACGGGCAAGATGGCTGGCGGACGTGATGGTCCCGCCGCCGCCGCTACCGAAGAACGCTGCGCCGAGCAGCAGCGAAGGGAGGTCTTCCTGACGCAGTTCATAGCTCATTTGCGAGTCCTTTCCTGGACGGGGTGGGGAACATGTCGCCGCGGAGCTCTGCAAGCAGGTTCCGCGCGTCGGCAAAGCGCGGCAGCGGATCGGGGGCGAGCGCACGCAGCGCGCGCTCGAGCGTGTCGGCGGCTTCCGCACGGCGACCGGTGTGCAGCAGCAGTTCGGCGAGATAGCGCGCGGCGTCCACGCGCGCGGGTACCGAGCCGAGCGCGAGCGCGGTCGACAACGCGGTGCGCAAGCCCTGCTCGGCCGCGACCGGATTGCCGAGCGCCCATTGCGCGCGTGCGCGGACGATCAGCAGTTCGCCGAGGTAGACGCGCTCCTGTCTGGCGAGTACCTCATCGAGCGCGATCGCGGTGACGACTTCGCACGCGTCGGGCCGGCCGGCGCGCAGCAGCAGCTCGCCGTGCCGCCACGCCTTGAACGAATGAAACAGCGCGCCGCCATTGCAGACGACATGATTGTCATAACCGTCCAGCATGACGTCCTGCGCTTCATCGAACCGGCCCAGCGAGCCGATGTGGCAGGCACGAAACACCTGGCCAACCCCGCGATAGAACGCGAAGCCGTTCGCCATCGAGATCGATTCGAGCTCACCGGCCAGCGGCCCGAGCCGCTCCATGTCGCCGAACAGGCACGCAAGCCACGCCGCTCCTTGCAGGTTGACCGCGCGAGCGAACACATGCGACTCCTGCGCCCATGCACGCTCGATCAGCATCTCCATCGCGCGCCGTGCCTGTTCGAACGCCCCGACCTGATAAGCCGCCAACCCTTCGAACGTCAGCGCGAGGCTGGCCAGATCCAGCCCCTGCGAACCGGTGCGCGTATCGTCGCGCGCGATGCCGAGCAGGTTGCCGCGCGCCAGGCACGCCAGCGCTTCCTCGCTGTCGCCGAGCCAGAACAGCGTGTTCGTCATCGCCACGTGCGCTTCGTCGAGAGCGGTTCGCGCGCCCACCGCCTGCGCGCGTTGCAGCATGTCCTGCGCCGTCGCGCGCGCGTGCTTCAACTGCAGCGTCGTCAGTTGCGTCGTCCATACGCCGAACTGGATCGACGCGATTTCCGCCGCGTCGCACACGCCCTCGCCGACCGCCAGCGCCGCGGCATAGCAGGCGGTCGCCTCCGAATACAGCCAGCCGTGCACGCTGCGCAGGCACATGGCAAGCAGCCGGTACGCGTCGAACTGCAGCCGGCGCACGTCGTCGTGCTCGTGGTGGGCCTGCAGCACGTCGAGGCAGCGGCGCAGCGGCGCGATCGCATCGGTGAAGCGCGAAGCATCGATCAGCGCACTGGCGCGCTCCAGACATTTGCGGGCCTCGCGGCCATGCTCCTCGCGCGCTTTCAGGCGCCGCTCGATCGTCTTGCGCCCCACCCCGAGCAGGACCGCTGCCGCGCTCTTGTTGTGTCCGGTGCGCTCCAGCGCACGATCGATCATCAGGTTCTCGGCAGCCGCGAGCTTGTCCCGTCCGTCCAGCTGCAGCAGCATGTCGGCAAGACTCGAGCGCGACACCGATCCGGCCGTCTCGTTCGCGAGGAACGGCTCGAGCGTTTCGACATCGACGTGCGCGCGCTCGGCGAGCACGCTCAGTTGACTGACCAGATTGCGCAATTGCCGGATATGGCCCGGCCACGCGTGCTGGCACAGCCGCCGGATCGCGGCGGGCGAGAATTCGAGGCGGCGCGGCTGCTGCGCGGCAAAGTGCGCGACGAGCGCGGGGATATCGTCGACGCGCTGATCGAGCCCGGGCACCGTGAGCACGAATACCGCGAGCCGATAGAACAGATCTTCGCGAAAGCGGCCGTCGCGGGCCAGTTCGCGCAGATCGCGATGTGTGGCCGCGACGACGCGGCCCTCGAAGCGCTGGCTCGCCGACGCGCCGATCGGACGGAACGTGCGGGTTTCGAGTACGCGCAGCAGCTTCGGCTGCAACGCGAGCGGCAGTTCACCGATTTCGTCGAGCAGCAGCGTACCTTTGCCGACCGCCTGGAACAGACCGGGCCGATTCTCGCCCGCGCCGGTGAACGCGCCCTTGACGTGCCCGAACAGTTCCGCTTCGACGAGATGCTCGGGAATCGCGCCGCAGTTCACGTCCACGAACGGCTGATCGTGATGGAGGCTGCGCGCATGCACGCGCCGCGCGACCAGTTCCTTGCCGGAGCCGGTGGGGCCGACGATCAACAGCGCGTGGTCGGTCGGCGCGACGCGGTCGATCATCTGCATCAGTTGGCGAAACGGCGGCGACGCGCCGATGAACGCGCCCTGATTGTCCTTGTCGGGGACGAACGGAACGAACGCGGTCGGATTCATCTGGACACGCGCGGCAGGGCGATCACGGGAACACGCGGCACGGTAACGCCGCGCCGTGGCGGCCGGTACTGGCCGACAGCGTCACGCGGCGTGATCCGGCTTGTGCGGAATTGCCGGCAATAAACCCGTCAAAGCGTAATCGCCGAGCAAGAAAATCGTCTGCGAAAGCGCGGCGCCATTCACTTGAATCGAATGAAATCGGGTTCCGGGTCAGTCTCCGCCTATCGGTGAAGCGGGATTTCCCGACAGCCCGGAATTTGGCCGGCACGATTTCACCGATATGAACTCGCATCGCCGCCGCTTTGCCCAAACAGCGACGCGCAGAATGACTGACGACACGAATCGACATGGCGCCCCCGGATTAGATGGTCTCTCGTTGTTTTGCTTGCAACGGCGCAACCGGCGCGACCCTGCGTAGCGCTGCGCCGAAGTCCGCGCAGGAACACGCCGGGAGCCGGCCGAACGCGGCAAGCCCCTCGCTGGCTCGATGGCTCGATGGCTCGCCCGACTGCTTGGCGCTCAATCCCGGAAAAGCCGGGCCACTCGCCGTGCGCCGCTATCGGGTCTCGCAACGAGCGTTGTCGTCGCAAAAAAATATGACAGCACCGTCATTTAACTTATTCATAAATCAACATTTCGCTACGAATACCGCAATACGCGACAACTTGGACCCGAGTGAAGTCACGCCCCGAAAGTATAGGATTTTACATTTCGACATATCGGCATCCAGAAAAAATCAATTGGATTTAAAAAAGCAGTAGTAAGGCGTTACCCCCATACCGGATCCGCCGTTATTGAGCTTCAAGTTTTCAGCCGTAATAATGAATTCGAATATTTCAGAAAACAGCGATGGGCCGCCCCGACGTCATCTGTCCCCACGAAAATCGTCCTTGACACCCTATCTTTCGATATATATCTTTAGACATGTTTTCCGACATATAGGACTCGATCATGCGACACAACCCCTGCCGTGACCATGCCCGAGGCGACGGACATGGTGCGCATGCGCGCCCCGACTGGTTCGTCGGCCTCTGGCACGCGATCGGCCGCCACCGCCGCGGTCACGACCCATTCGGCGGCGGTCCGTTCGGCGGCCGCGGCGGACGCGGCGGCTTTGGCGATTTCGGCGACGACGGCATGCCGCGCGGCCGCCAGTTCAGCTCCGACGATCTGCAGTTGCTGCTGCTCGCGCTGGTCGCCGAGCAGCCGAGCCACGGCTACGAACTGATCAAGGCGCTCGACACGCGCTCGAACGGTTTCTACAGCCCGAGCCCCGGCATGGTGTATCCGGCACTGACCTATCTCGAGGAAGTCGGGTTCGTCGTGTCGCAGGCGGAAGGCAACCGCAAGCGCTACGCACTGACCGACGCCGGGCGCGCGCATCTCGATGCCCAGCGCGAGCGCGTCGACATGCTGTTCGCACGCCTCACGCATCTCGCGCGCAAGATGGAATTCATGCGTCGCGCGTTCGCCGGCGAATCGGCGGGCAGCGACGCGCCGGACGACGCGCAGTCCGGCTGGCTGCCGGAGTTCGTCGAGGCCCGTCTCGCACTGAAGCGCGCACTGCTCCACAAGAGCGCTGCCGACGCCGACGAACAACGGCGCATCGCGGCGATCATGCGCCGCGCGACGGCCGAAATCGAAGGCGGCACCGGCGCGTAATCCGCGCCTCCGTCAAAACCCAAGGAGAACGGATCGATGCAGAACCCATCCGAACGCACCGTTACCCGCGTGCGCCATACGCTGAAATTCCGCCTGCTGCAGGTCGTGCGCGTGCGTGCAGTCACGCCGCACCTGCTGCGCGTTACGCTCGGCGGCCCCGACCTGGCGGATTTCGAATCGTCATCGTTCGACGATCACGTGAAGGTGTTTTTCCCGGCGCCCGGCGCCGAACGACCGGCGATGCCGACGCTCGGCGCGAACGGCCCCGAGTTCCCGGAAGGCCAGCCGAAGCCGGTCGCCCGCGACTTCACGCCGCGCCGCTTCGATCGCGCCGCCTGCGAGCTCGATCTCGAATTCGTGCTGAACCATCCCGGCCCCGCGTCGCAGTGGGCGGCGCAAGCGCGCGTCGGCCAATGGCTCGGTATCGGCGGCCCGCGCGGTTCGTTCGTCGTGCCGACCGATTTCGACTGGCATCTGCTGATCGGCGACGACACGGCGCTGCCGGCCATCGCGCGGCGGCTCGAGCAATTGCCGGCCGGCTCGCGTGCGGCCGTCGTGCTGGAAGTCGCGGATCGCACCGCGCAGATCGCGTTCGACACGCGTGCCGACGTGCACGAAATCTGGCGCTTTCGCGCGGAAGCCGATCCCGCCGACGGGGACGCGCTGTTGACCGCCGTGCGCGAACTGCCGCTGCCGTCGGCCGGCGACGGTTACGTGTGGGCAGCGGGCGAAGCACAGTCGATGCGCGCGGTGCGGCAACACCTGACGGGCGAGCGCGGCGTCGACAAGTCGCGCATCCGCGCGGCGGCCTACTGGAAGCGCGGCGCGGCGGCCGTGCACGAAACGCTGGAAGACTGACGGAAACGGGCGCCCGCGCATCGGCGGGCTTGGCATCGGCGCGGCGGCTGGTATATATGTATGTCTGCGACGCCGCTGTCGGGCGACAGCCGCCGCAGCCTGCCGAGGAGCGCCCGGTCATGACAAAAGAAAGCCACGCTTCGCCTTTCCTTCGCAACCTGAAAATCGCCAGCTATTGCGGCCTGGCGGCCGTCGTGCTCGCGCTGTTCGTCGCGATGTGCGCGATCCTGAAGGAAAGTTCTCTCGAACGCGATGCCGCAAGGCCTCCGGGCGAAACGTCCGAACTTCACGATGCGGGCGGCAGCACGTCGGCATCGGCCGAGTCGGCCAGGACGCCCGGTTGACGGCGTCCCGCCCATCCTGCTTCCACGTCGCGGTCCCGCTCAAGGCGTGCGCTCGCGCCCCATCATCACCGCGTGCACCACGTCGCCGAGCCGTTCGAGCAGCTCGACGATGCGTTGCCCATATACGTGCGCGGCCAGTGCACCGGCCGTGCCGACCAGCACGCCGCCGACCATGTCGAACGGCCAGTGCACGCCCGCATACACGCGTCCCCATGCAATCGCGGCGGCCATCGCGATCATCACGTACCCGGTAAGCCGCGTGGCGCCGGCGAACAGCATGCCGAGCGCGAGACTCCACGCGAACGTCATGTGATCGCTCGGAAATGAGCTGTCCGGTGCATGCGGAATCAGTTGCGTGCCGACGCCGGCCATGAACGGCCGCGGCGAGAACCACACATGGCCGATGACCTGTGCGAGTACGAGCGCGACGCACGTGCCGACACCGGCTTCGATCGCCTGGCGCCGCGTCGGCCGCTCGCCGAAGATCCAGGTCAGCAGCAGCATCGCCGGAAGCGCATAGACGAGCCAGTCGGCGGCGAAGATCGCGAGACGGGCAACGCCCGGGTGCGGCGCGGTGCCGGCATTGATCGCGGAAAACAGGATGAGATTGAGGTTCTGCATGAATCGGATGACGTGGGACGTAAGAATGGGGCCGGGCAGGCCGGTCGGACCCGAACGATGCTAGTGCTCACTCGCTTAAGCGCCGCTTAAAGCGCGCCGCGAGCGCGATCGGGCCCGCCGCTCGCGCGCGAACGCGCTTAGAACCCGCACTGCAACACAAGTTCACACAATTGTCACATTCCCGCGCGACCGTCTCCCGGAAAAGCTCACCGTCCATCCCGTAAACGCTCACCTATTTCACATCGTGGCGTCATTGTCGTATGCGAGCATCGGGCGATCTGGTGCCGTCCCCGTCGTTTGTACCGATCGCCTCAACATTTGCGTGGTAAATAATTCGAAATCGGCAACAATTAATTCCATATGCGGCATCGCACAACGGCAACGCACAGGCATAGGATTACGAGCTTACGAGCACTCTTCCACGAAGCGATCAACAACAAGGAGTCCGCATGAAAACGAGCGATGTCCGATCGAAAGCGTTTGCGATGCCGTTGACCAGCCCGGCGTTCCCGATGGGCCCGTACCGTTTCGTCGATCGTGAGTTTCTGATCATCACGTATCGCACCGATCCGGACCGTCTGCGCGAGATCGTCCCCGAGCCGCTGCAGATCACCGAGCCGCTCGTCCATTACGAATTCATTCGCATGGCCGATTCGACCGGCTTCGGCGACTACACGGAAAGCGGCCAGGTGATCCCGGTCGAATACAACGGCCAGGCCGGCGGCTACACGCTCGCGATGTATCTCGACGATCACCCGCCGATCGCCGGCGGCCGTGAGCTGTGGGGTTTCCCGAAGAAGCTCGCTTCCCCCACGCTGCACGTGAACACGGATCACCTGCTCGGCACGCTCGACTACGGCAAGGTGCGCGTCGCAACGGGCACGATGGGCTACAAGCACAAGGAACTCGACATCGACGAGCAGACGAAGCGCCTCGCCGGCCCGAACTTCCTGCTGAAGATCATTCCGCACGTCGACGGCACCGCCCGCGTATGCGAACTGGTGCGCTACTACATGGAGGACATCAAGATGAAGGGCGCGTGGACGGGCCCCGCATCGCTCGAACTGGCGCCGCACGCGCTCGCGCCGGTGGCCGACCTGCCGGTGCTCGAGATCGTCGAAGCGCGCCACATCGTCGCGGATCTCACGCTCGGTCTTGGCGAAGTCGTCTACGATTACCTCGCTCAGTAACCGCGCCCACACGTCCGCAGTCGTTTCTCCCTGTCAATCCTTTCACCACGGGAAATTCAAAAATGAGCAACCTGAATGGCAAGACCGCAGTCGTCACGGGCGCCGCAAGCGGCATCGGCAAGGAAATCGCGCTGGAGCTCGCGAAGGCGGGCGCGGCGGTCGCGATCGCCGACCTGAACCAGGACGGCGCGAATGCGGTGGCCGACGAGATCAACAAGGCGGGCGGCAAGGCGATCGGCGTCGCGATGGACGTGACCAACGAAGACGCCGTGAACAGCGGCATCGACAAGGTCGCCGAAACGTTCGGCTCGGTCGACATCCTCGTGTCGAACGCGGGCATCCAGATCGTCAATCCGATCGAGAACTATTCGTTCTCCGACTGGAAGAAGATGCAGGCGATCCACGTCGACGGCGCATTCCTGACGACGAAGGCCGCGCTCAAGCACATGTACAAGGACGATCGCGGCGGCGTCGTGATCTACATGGGTTCGGTGCACTCGCACGAAGCATCGCCGCTGAAGTCGGCGTACGTGACGGCCAAGCACGGGCTGCTGGGCCTCGCGCGCGTGCTGGCGAAGGAAGGCGCGAAGCACAACGTGCGCTCGCACGTCGTGTGTCCGGGCTTCGTGCGCACGCCGCTGGTGGACAAGCAGATTCCGGAGCAGGCGAAGGAGCTCGGGATCAGCGAAGACGAAGTGGTGAAGAAGGTGATGCTCGGCAACACGGTCGACGGCGTGTTCACGACGGTGCAGGACGTCGCGCAGACGGTGCTGTTCCTGTCGGCGTTCCCGAGCGCGGCGCTCACCGGGCAGTCGTTCGTCGTCAGCCACGGCTGGTTCATGCAGTAACGTCGCCGCCTTCGTCGCGGGAAGCGATTCCCGCGTCACCGCTGATTCTCACGCGGGAGCGCCGTCGGTCGACGTCGCTCCCGCCGACTCCGCCGTCCACGGCGGGATTTCTCGGAGCAACTGATGAAACCGCACGCGCGTACAGAAAAGCAGGCCGTCGATGCGGCAGACCTGCATCACGAAGCCGGCGCGCCGGCCGCTGCGCGGTCGCTGCCGTACGAAACGATCGCGCTCGTCCTCCAGGGCGGCGGCGCGCTCGGCGCGTATCAGGCCGGCGTATTCGAAGGGCTGCACGAAGCAGGCATTCCGCTCGACTGGATCGCCGGCATCTCGATCGGCGCGCTCAACACCGCACTGATCGCCGGCAACGCGCCCGAACATCGCGTCGAGCGGCTGCGCGAATTCTGGGAAACGATCTGCCAGCCGGCGTTCTTCCCCGCGATCCCGGCCGCGTTCGAATTCGCGCTGTTCAACAGCATCGACCAGATCCGCACGTTCTTCACCGCGTCGCAGGCCGCGAGCGCGATGATGCAGGGCCAGCAAGGCTTTTTCGTGCCGCGCTTCCCGCCGCCGCTGCCGGGCGTGTCCGATCATCCGCAAAAGATCAGCTGGTACGACACGTCCGCGCTGCGCGCGACACTGCTCAAGCTGTGCGATTTCGACCGGATCAATTCGGGCGAGACGCGCGTGTCGATCGGCGCGGTCAACGTCGGCACGGGCAACTTCGTGTACTTCGACAACTCGCGCATCCGCCTCGCGCCCGAGCATTTCATGGCGTCCGGCGCGCTGCCGCCCGCGTTCCCGCCGGTCGAGATCGACGGCGAGTATTACTGGGACGGCGGTGTCGTCTCGAACACGCCGCTGATGGAAGTGCTGCGCGCACGGCCGCGCCGCGACACGCTCGCGTTCCAGGTCGACCTGTGGAGCGCGCGCGGCCCGTTGCCGCGCACGATGGCCGACGTCGCGGAACGCACGAAGGACGTGCAGTATTCGAGCCGCACGCGCTTCGTCACCGACACGCTGCAGCGCGAACAGCGCTACCGCAACGTGCTGCGCCACGTGCTCGAGCAGGTGCCGGAAGAGCAGCGCAAGAACGACCCGTGGTGCATCGAGGCTGAAGCGATGTCGAGCGGGAAGAAGTACAACATCCAGCACCTGATCTATCAGCAGAAGGCGTACGAGCACCACTACAAGGACTACCAGTTCGGTCTGTCGACGATGCGCGACCACTGGTGCGCCGGTCTGGACGACATCCGCAAGACGCTCGCGGTCAAGGACGGCCTCGCGCTGCCCACCAACGACGCGGGCTTCGTCACGCACGACATTCACCGCCGCCGGTAACGCCGTGTGCAACGGACCGGCGCTCGCTGCGCCGGTCCGCCCTCTTTTCCGATTCGACATGCCGATTTTCATTGCGCTGTTTGCGCTCATCGCCCTCGGATGGGGCGCCGTTCATCTGTTCCACGTGATCGCCGCGCAGTTCGGCCGGCCGGTGGCGATCGCGGCCGCCGTGCTCGCCGCCGCGATCGTCATCGCGCTCGTCGCGTGGTGGGTCAAGCGCCGCCGCGACATCGCCCCGAACACCAAGGAACAAGGCTGGACCCACATCGTGCATCGCGCGTGGGGCGAGCTGCGCGTGTCCGCGACGCAAGGACTGCTGTGGCTGTCGCACGACGGCGCGGACGGCCGCTATACGTTGTCGCAGCTCGACGGCTGCGAGGCCGCGCCGATCGGCGGCCGCTGGCATCTGGTCGTGCGTGTGCGCGACGCGGTGCGCGGCGAATGGAAATTGCCGATGATGGACAAGCGCGACGCGCAGCGCTGGGCACGCGTGCTGATGCTCGCGAAGGACAACCGGCTGTAACGGCCGGTCACGGCAGCGCTGCCGATGCATTGCTTTCCGGTGGGAGGCCGCAATACGCCGCGACTTGCTATCGCGCGCCAAGCGCCCACAACGCGTCGAGCACGTGCTGCGTCGACCGCTCGACCGGGCCGGCCCGATGGGCGATACCGAGTTCGCGCCACAACGCCGGGCGCAGCGGCCGCACGACGATGCGTGCATCGGGCAGCGGCGCGCCGGCCTCGTGCGGCAACAGCGTCGCGCCGTAACCGGCGGCGACCAGACTCTTGATCGCATCGTTGTAGTTCAGTTCGATGCGCGGCTCGGGCCGGTGGCCGCCGAGCGCGAACCATTCCGTCGTCAGCCGCGACAGGCGCGTGGTCGCATCGTTGAGAATGAGCGGACGCGCGGCCAGATACGCCGGCGTCACCCGTGCCGGCGGTTGCCAGTCCGCCGGCAGAAAGGCCAGCACCGGATCGCGCCGCCACGCGCGGATCGACAATCCCGCGACCGGCGGCTGCGGCAACGCGACGAGTCCGACGTCGAGCGCGCCCTGCACGAGACGCGCGAGCGTGTCCTGCGACGTGAGCACCGCGATCTGCACGTCGATGTCCGGATGGTGCTCACGCAGCCGGGCCACCGCCTGCGGCAACAGATGCGCGATCGCGCCGGTCGATGCGCCGAGACGCACGCGCCCGGTCAACCCCTGCACTTGCCGCTCCACGTCGTCGAGCGTCGCTTCGACTTCGGCCAGCAGCCGGCGCGCGCGCTCGACCAGCACCGCGCCGATGGCCGACGGCCGCACGTTGCCGCGCGTGCGTGACAGCAACGGCGCGCCGATGCGGCTTTCGAGTTCGGCGACATGAAGGCTGACCGTCGGCGGCGCAAGATGCAGCAGTTGCGCGGCGGCGACGAAGGAGCCCTGGTCGGCGATCGCGACCAGCGTGCGAAGCCGGTCCAGACTGATCTCGCGCATTTGCACCTCTCGTTCAGGAAAGCTGAATCCCGGGGTCAGGAAATTCAACTTTTCCTATTCTAGGCGTTGGGTGGACGATACGGCTTTTCCGATATCCGAAACGAGGAAACGCGACGATCATGAGCCACTCCACTGTCTACATCGACGGCGATCAGGGCACCACTGGTTTGCAGATCCACGAGCGCCTGCGCGATCGCACCGACCTGCGGCTCGTCACGCTGCCCGATGCCGAGCGCAAGAACCCCGTGCGGCGCGCCGAAGCGATCAACGCATCGGATATCGCGATTCTGTGCCTGCCCGACGACGCCGCGCGCGAAGCGGTCGGCTTCATCCGCAATCCGGCGGTACGCGTGATCGATGCCAGTTCCGCCCATCGCACCGACCCCGAATGGGTGTACGGCTTTCCCGAGATGGCGGCCGGACACGCGCAGGCCATCGCCGGCGCACGGCGCGTCACCAATCCGGGCTGCTATCCGACCGGCGCGATCGCGCTACTGAGGCCGCTGCAACACGCCGGACTGCTGCCGCGCGACTACCCGGTGAGCATCCATGCGGTGTCGGGTTACTCGGGCGGCGGCCGAGCCGCGGTCGACGCGTTCGAATCGAACGACGCTGCACGCGCGAAACCGCTGCAGATCTACGGCCTCGCACTCGCACACAAGCATGTGCCCGAGATCCAAAGGCATGCCGGGCTCGCGCATCGACCGCTGTTCGTGCCGGCCTACGGTGCCTATCGGCAGGGCATCGTGCTCACCGTGCCGATCGAGCTGCGCCTTCTGTCCGCCGGCGTGACCGGTGAGATGCTGCATGCGTGTCTCGCGCACCATTACGCCGGCGCGCGTCACGTCGAGGTCATGCCGCTCGCCGGAACCCGCGCGATCACGCATCTTGATCCGCAGGCGCTGAACGGGACGAACGATCTGCGACTCGGCGTGTTCGTCAATGAAGAGCACGGTCAGGTGCTGCTGTCCGCCGTGTTCGACAATCTCGGCAAAGGGGCGTCCGGGGCGGCCGTGCAGAACCTCGACCTGATGCTGGGGGCGGTGAGCGTGGCGTAGCGGCGGGAGCGCACGATGCCTCATGCCCCCGTAAAAGCTCACCTTTCGCCGATTTCAGCCCGCATCGTCGCTCGCCGCAGCATTCAGGCCGGCGAGCGCCTGCGCCAGATAGTCGACGCACACGCGCACTTTCGCCGACGCCGCGACGCGTTCCGGATACACCGCCCAGATGTTCGCCGGCTGAATCGCGTCCGGCAGCACGCGACGCAACTCGCCGCGCTCGATCAGGGGCCCCGCTTCCCAGATCGAGCGCAACACGATCCCGCGTCCGGCGAGCGCCCATTGCACGGCCACCTCGCCGTGATTCGTCGACAACGCGCCGCCGACCTTCACCGTCGCCGTTTCTCCGCGCACGTTCAGCCGCCAGATGCCGAACGGATGATCGCGCTCCTTGATGGCGAGACAGTCGTGCGACGCGAGATCGGCGAGCGCGCGCGGCGTGCCGCGTCGCGCGAGATAGTCGGGCGACGCGCACAGCACGCGATAGTTCGCCGCGAGGCGGCGCGCGATCAGGTGATCGGCGATCTCGTCGCCGATGCGCACGTCGACGTCGTAGCCTTCGCCCGCGACATCGACGAGCCGGTCGAACAGATCGAGCCGCACGTTCAGTTGCGGATAGCGCGCGGAAAAGTCCAGCAGTGCCGGCGCAACGACATGCCGGCCGAAACCGAAGCTGCTCGAGATGCGCAGCGTACCGCGCGGCACCGTGCGCGTGGTCGACACATCCTCGACGAGATGATCGACGTCGTCGAGAATCTTCTCGGCGCGCGCGAATACGCGCTCGCCGGCCTCCGTGACGGTCACGCGGCGCGTCGACCGATGCAGCAGCCGCGTGCCGAGCTGCGCCTCGAGCAGCGCGATGCGCTTGCTCACGTACGCGGGCGACACCGCGAGCTGCTCGGCAGCCGCGCTGAAGCTCGTCAGGCGGACGACCACGCTGAACACGCGCAGGTCGTCGAGATTCGGCGATTTATTCACGATTCGTGGAAAGTCGATTAACGTTTCACGCGATTTTAATCCGAATGGAAATAAATAGAATGGCGTCGTGTTCCGCTGCGCACGCTGCCGGCGGCCCGATCAGCCAAGGAGGCTTGCATGAGCGACAAGACGTACAGGATTGCCGTCATCCCCGGTGACGGCATTGGCCGTGAAGTGATGCCCGAGGGCCTGCGCGCGCTCGATGCCGTGACCGCGCGCTTCGGCATCCGGTTCGAGTTCGAGCAGATCGACTGGGCGAGTTGCGACTACTACGCGCAGCATGGCCAGATGATGCCGGACGACTGGAAGGCGCAGTTATCGGGCATGGACGCGATCCTGTTCGGCGCGGTCGGCTGGCCCGCGACGGTGCCCGACCACATCTCGCTGTGGGGTTCGCTGCTGAAATTCCGCCGCGAGTTCGACCAGTACATCAACCTGCGGCCCGCGCGCCTGTTCGACGGCGTGCCGTCGCCGCTCGCCGGCCGCAACGCCGGCGACATCGACTTCATGATCGTGCGCGAAAACACCGAGGGCGAATATTCGTCGGTCGGCGGCACGATGTTCGAAGGCACCGAGCGCGAAGTCGTGATGCAGCAGTCGATCTTCACGCGTCACGGCACCGAGCGCGTGCTGAAGTTCGCGTTCGAGCTCGCGCAGCGCCGCGCGAAGCGCCTGACGGTCGCGACGAAGAGCAACGGCATCGCGATCAGCATGCCGTGGTGGGACGCGCGCGCAGCCGAAATGGGCGAACGCTACCCCGAAGTCGCCGTCGACAAGCAGCACATCGACATCCTGTGCGCGCGCTTCGTGCTGCAGCCGGACCGCTTCGACGTCGTCGTCGCGTCGAACCTGTTCGGCGACATCCTGTCCGACCTCGGCCCGGCGTGCACGGGCACGATCGGCATCGCGCCGTCGGCGAACCTGAACCCGGATCGCGCGTTTCCGTCGCTGTTCGAGCCGGTGCATGGCTCGGCGCCGGACATCGCAGGGCAGTACATCGCGAACCCGATCGCGATGATCTGGTCGGCGGCGATGATGCTCGACTTCCTCGGCAACGGCGCGGGCCGGGAACGCGAAGCGCACGATGCAATCGTCGCCGCGATCGAAGACGTGCTGCGCACGGGGCCGCGCACGCGCGATCTCGGCGGTCAGGCGGGAACGCAGGAAGTGGGCGAGGCAATCGCGGCGCGGATCGCCGGCTGACGGTTCGCCGGGAAGGGTGTGCGGCCTGATGGTGGCCGACGCATGTCGTGTTCGGCGGCGACGGACCGGACGGATTGCCGCACACCTTTGTCGAATCCGACATGCTGCGCGATGCCGGTTCTGCGGGTAATGCCGCTCGATCGCGCGCGTGCTTATGTTTCGGCACGGCGGTGCATCGGCGTGAAAGGCATCACGTTTGAAATCGAGCGGTGAGTTGAATCGCGTGTCGACACACACCGGTTGAACGTCATCGCGCGTTCGGTGGCGACATTGTCATGTCGTGTTCGATGCGCGGTCGCGCGCGCACGTGCACGACGAGAAATCGCGCGCGGCAACCCGCAGTGCTTTCACAAGCGCAATCGTGCCGTTTCCTGCGAAGCATGATCGGTGAGATGCGGGACGCGAAGCATCACACCGTCCCGCATGAAATGCCCCGCTCCCGAAAACGCTCACCTCAGCGCGCGGCTCCCGTATTTCCTCACCGTTGAACAGAGACGCCGCGCTCGATGTACCGTCGAGCGTGACTTGGCGTCGTCATCGCGCGCGTCACAGTCCGAGATCGGACAAGCCCGGATGATCGTCCGGACGGCGGCCGAGCGGCCAGTGGTACAGGCGGTCCGCTTCGCGAATCGGCAGATCGTTGATGCTCGCGTAGCGATGCGCCATCAAGCCGTTCTCGTCGAACTCCCAGTTTTCATTTCCGTACGAGCGGAACCAGTTGCCGGCGTCGTCGTGCCATTCGTACGCGAAACGCACCGCGATGCGATTGCCGCCGAACGCCCACAGCTCCTTGATCAATCGATAGTCGAGCTCGCGCGTCCATTTCCGTTGCAGCAGGCCGACGATCTCGTCGCGGCCGGTCACGAATTCCGCGCGATTGCGCCAGCGGCTTTGCGGCGTGTAGGCGAGCGACACGCGCTGCGGGTCGCGCGTGTTCCATGCGTCTTCGGCGGCGCGCACTTTCTGGCGTGCCGTTTCGAGCGTGAAGGGCGGAACGGGCGGACGAACTTCCGGGGACGCGGACATGAAATGCTCCTGTGCAAGGTTCCGGCTACGCACGCGCGCAACCGGTTGGGACGTGTTACTTCGGCGCTCGAGATAGCGTATCGAGCAACAGTTCGGCGGTGGCGCGCGCATCGCGCGCGGCCGATGGCTCGCCGCTGACGAGCGCGACGCCGATCGCGCCGTCGATCAGCACGAGCCATTGACGCGCAACGCGGGCCAGCCCGCGACGCTCGATCGCGGCTGCGTCGGCATACGCGTCGAACCGCTCGCGCACGAATGCCAGCAAGCGCGCCTTGTGCATGCGCGCGACGACGCGCACCGGATCGTCGGCGTCGGCAATCTCGCCGGACGCGTTCAGGAATGCGCAACCGTGGAAATCGGGTTGCCCGAACCAGTCGCGCAGCACGTCGAACATGCCGAGCAACTGCGCCCGCGGCGACTTGCCGCGCGCGAGCGTTGCGTCGACGAACCAGCGCATCCAGCGTTCGTCACGGCGCGCGAGCGCGGCGACGACCAGCGCTTCCTTCGATTCGAAATGCGAATAAAAGCTCTTTCGGGCGGCGCCGGAGCGCTTCACGATCGCATCGACACCGGTGGCATGGATGCCGCCGGTGTAGATCAGCGCTTCCGCCGCGTCGAGCAGCCGGTCGCGAACAGCCGGTTCGGTTGAGGGGGCGTCGTGCGTGTTCATGTGTTTACGGTAGAACGGTCGTTCTCCCGCGTCAATACGCGCGTGCAAAAGCCCTGGCGGCGGCGGGGCGATCTTCACGTCGGCTTCGTGTCGGAGGTCGCGACGTGACGGCTGCTCCGCTTCGCCGCAGCGAGTGCTGGCGCGAGGCGGGCGCTTGTCGCGCGCGTAGCGGGATGCGGCACGACACGGACTCGCGACGGTTTCCGGTCTCCGCGGTAAACCGGTCGGGATCGGATTGCGATGTCCGAAACGAAAGCGCGGCGTGCTTCGTCTGCGATTCGAACCGCAATCGTCGAACGGTGAGCGAATCAGATGGCCGGCAGTGCACCGGTGGGGTCGACTGCATCGCTAATGGGTGAGTTCGTCGGTCACCCATAGCCTCACGTTCGAGGCTGCAATGCGGTATACGCGACACGCTGGCGCGTTGCCGCGGAAACTGACCAACCCGCTGCAGGCAATTCGATGACGCAACAGGGATCTTGCCGCTCAGGCGAGACGAGCGAATGTGGAAGGATAGGAAGAAAGGCGCGCGCCGAACGACGCAGGCGAAAAATCAGCGGAGCGATACTGACGGGTGAAATGCATGCGCGACGCCATATCACCGATGCGTACTGCGAAATCGAAGCATGACCGCTCGCGTAGAGCGATCGAGACACGGCTTACAGCCCGTTGATTTGCGCGCTGGTGCACGCCAGGAAAGCGTGATCGAGCCATCGTCGACACCGAAATCCCGCTCCCGAATATTCTCACCTCAAGCGTGTGCCGAAGCCGCCCGGCCCGACCAACACGCCGGTCGATACGACCGGAGCAGCCGGCAAACGCGCCGAACCGCTCCGCCGGAACTCAGACCGTCCAGTCGAGAATCACCTTGCCGCTTTCGCCTGACAGCATCGCGGCGAACCCTTTCTCGTAATCGTCGGCCGCGAACCGATGCGTGATGATCGGCGACAGATCGAGGCCGCTTTGCAGCATCGCGACCATCTTGTACCAGGTCTCGAACATCTCGCGGCCGTAGATGCCCTTGATCTCCAGCCCCTTGAAGATCACCTGGTTCCAGTCGATTGCCGTCTGCGCGGGCGGAATGCCGAGCAGCGCGACCTTGCCGCCGTGATTCATCGCCTCGAGCAGGCTCGTGAACGCGCTCGGCACGCCGGACATTTCGAGGCCGACATCGAAGCCTTCCGTCATCCGCAGGTCGGCCATCACGTCGCGCAGCGATTCGCGCGCGACGTTGACGGCACGCGTCGCGCCCATCTTGCGCGCGAGTTCGAGCCGGTAGTCGTTGATGTCGGTGATCACGACGTTGCGCGCGCCGACGTGCTTCGCGATCGCGACGGCCATGATGCCGATCGGGCCAGCACCGGTGATCAGCACGTCCTCGCCGACGAGGTTGAACGACAGCGCGGTGTGCGTCGCGTTGCCGAACGGATCGAAGATCGACGCGAGGTCGTCGGAAATCTCGGGCGGAATCTTGAACGCGTTGAACGCGGGAATCGCCAGATACTCGGCGAATGCGCCCTCGCGGTTCACGCCGACACCGACCGTGTTGCGGCACAGATGCCTGCGCCCGGCGCGGCAGTTGCGGCAGAAACCGCACGTGATGTGGCCTTCGCCGGACACGCGATCGCCGATCGCGAAGCCGCGCACTTCCTGCCCCATCTCGACGATCTCGCCGACGTATTCGTGACCGACGTGCATCGGCACGGGAATCGTCTTCTGCGCCCAGTCGTCCCACTTCCAAATATGGATGTCGGTGCCGCAGATCGCCGTGCGGCGAATCTTGATCAGCACGTCGTTGTGTCCGACTTCCGGACGCTTCACGCGCGTGAGCGCGAGGCCGGGGCCGCGTTCGAGCTTTGCCAGTGCTTTCATGGTCGCGCCTCCGTCAGACGATGCCGAGCGACTTGCCGACGCGCACGAACGCGGCGACTGTCTGGTCGATTTGTTCCGGCGTGTGCGCGGCGCTCATCTGCGTGCGGATGCGCGCGCGGCCGCGCGGCACGACCGGGAACGAGAAGCCGATCACGTAGACGCCTTCGGCGAGCAGTTTGTCGGCCATGTTCGTCGCGAGTTGCGCATCGCCGAGCATCACCGGGATGATCGGATGCGCGCCCGGAACCAGCGTGAAGCCGGCGGCGGTCATCTGCTCGCGAAAGCGCGCGCCGTTTTCGCGCACGCGTTCGCGCAGCTTCGCACCTTCGTCGCTGCCGAGCAGTTCCAGCACCTTCAGCGACGCCGCAGCGATGCTCGGCGTGAGCGTGTTCGAGAACAGGTACGGACGCGAACGCTGACGCAACAGTTCGACGATCTCGCGGCGGGCCGCGACGTAGCCGCCCGATGCGCCGCCGAGCGCCTTGCCGAGCGTGCCGGTGATGATGTCGACGCGGCCCTCGACGCCGCAGTGCTCGGGCGTGCCGCGGCCATGCGCGCCGATGAAGCCGACCGCGTGCGAATCGTCGACCATCACGAGCGCACCGTAACGATCGGCGAGATCGCAGATGCCTTTCAGGTCGGCAATGATGCCGTCCATCGAGAACACGCCGTCGGTCGCGATCA
Source organism: Burkholderia latens (assembly GCF_902499045.1). Taxonomy (GTDB): domain Bacteria; phylum Pseudomonadota; class Gammaproteobacteria; order Burkholderiales; family Burkholderiaceae; genus Burkholderia; species Burkholderia latens. The sequence continues at coordinate 210,993 of NZ_CABVPL010000006.1, forward strand.
GCTTGTGGCGCGCACCGGCCGCGTCGGCTTCCTTCAGCTTCGCCTCGAGGTCCGACAGATCGTTGTTCTTGTAGCGGAAGCGCTTCGCCTTGCACAGGCGAATGCCGTCGATGATGCTCGCGTGGTTCAGCTCGTCGCTGATCACCGCATCGTGCTCGTCGAGCAACGTTTCGAACAGGCCACCGTTCGCGTCGAAACAGCTCGAATAGAGAATGCTGTCCTCGGTGCCGAGAAACGATGCAATCGCGCTTTCGAGCTGCTTGTGCACGGTTTGCGTGCCGCAGATGAAGCGCACCGATGCCATGCCGAAGCCGTCCTGATCGAGGCCGGCCTGCGCCGCGGCGATCAGGCGCGGATCGTTCGCGAGACCCAGATAGTTGTTCGCGCAGAAATTCAGCACGCCGGCACCGCCGGCGAGCCGCACGGCCGCCGCCTGGGGACTCGCGATCTCGCGCTCGGTCTTGTAAAAACCATCCGCGCGGATCTGGTCGAGCGTCCCGCGCACCTGGGCGAGAAAGGCATCACGCATCGCAAAGCTCCTGACAGGGTTCGCACGCCGGCGCGCGCCGCTCGTGGCGGCGGCCAACGGCCTGCTACTGTTATAGTCGGTCGTTCGATTGACCGCATTTATCCGATATTCCGAACTAGAATTCGAAATATCGAACAACTCTAAGCGAACGGAAACCAAATGGCAAGTTCCTCCGCGTCGCGCCGCACGCCTGCCGGCGCCGCACCGCAGCCGCCGGGTGTGACGCCGCCGCGCGTCGGCGAGCAAATCCAGCGCCTGCGCAACGAACGCAAACTGACGCTCGACGACCTGTCCCGCGCGGCCGGCGTATCGAAGTCGATGCTCTCCGAGATCGAGCGCGACAAGGCCAATCCGACGATCGCGGTCGCGTGGCGGCTCACGAATGCGCTCGGCATCACGCTCGACGAACTGTTCTCGCAGCCGAAAGCCCCTGAAACGATCCGCGTGGACGGCCCGCACGACATCCCGACACTCGCCGGCCACGACGGCCGCTATCAGCTACGCGTATGGGGCCCGATCGACCTGGCCGGCAAGTTCGAGTGGTACGAGCTGACGCTGCCGGGCGGCGGCGCGCTCGTATCGAACGCGCATGAGCCCGGCACACGCGAGCACCTGACCGTGCTGCAGGGCGCGATGGAAATCGAAGCCGCCGCGGCGAGCCGACGCCTGAAGGCCGGCGATACCGCGCGCTATCCGGCCGACACGCCGCACGCTATCCGCAATCCCGGCAAGGCCGAGGCACGCGCGCTACTCATCGTGATTCATCGCTGACGCCGTGACTAGCTGGCCAAAAGGCCAGTTGCGGAAAGAACTGTATATTTGTACAGTATACGGACATTCCGCCATGCATTGGCCGCGGGGCGCACCGAGGCGCCCCGACGGTCGACAGGAGTCTGCGATGACAGAAGAACAAGATTTGGCCGCGCTCAGCTTCAAGGCTGCCGCGCACGACCTCGAACTGATCGTTCGCCATATAGCCGCACGTTACATTCGTCAGCGCGTGCCGCTGTCATGGCGTCTGCTGCACGCCATCGAAGCCGAGGCGCTCGCCGATCTCGGCTTTGCCAGCCGGCACGACGCCGGCATGCGCCAACTGTTCGAACGGCCGTCGGACATGACTTTCCCCGAAACGGACGATCCGATCGACTTCGGGCGGTCGAACGCGCTGCCCGCCGTGTTCTCGTTCGCTGTCCTCGCATATGAAGCCGCGGCGAAGTCGCAGGAAGCCACGCCCCGCGAACGCGTTCACCGTCCATCCAAGGCGTGGGGCGACTGATTCAGCGCATAAGCGCCGAACCGGCGGTCCACTGTTGCATCCCGTTGCCCGCGATGTTGCGCAAACGGCTACCATACACGCAACTAACGGAATAAATACGATGTCCCTTCCCACATCCTCCGCCGCGCCGACTCGCCCCGAAGAAAAGGATCTGTTCGACCGCGGCGCTTCCGACTGGATCGTGTCGCCGGAAACGGCGTTCGATGCGTGGCTCGCGATGCAGGACTACCGTCGTTCATCGGCCGACGTCTATCGCGCACAATGGGGCGCATTCCTCACGTGGCTGCGTGCGCACCAGAAGAATCTCGCCACGGTCGATACCGCGTCGATCGCGAATTTCGTCGGCGAGCTGCCGATCCGGAAAACGCAGCGAATGCGCTACCTTCGCTTGATCGAGCGCGTGCTCGACCATATTCGCCGCACCGAACTCGCGTCCACCAATCCTGCACGGTTCATTGCTCAGGATGGCGAAGCGAACTGGCGTCAGGCACGCGACAACGAACCCACCAGTTTCCTCACGCCTGCCGAACGCGCGAAGTTGCTCGCGTACCTGTTTTCGCCCATCGGCGTATCAGGCGCCGCGTACTGGAAAGAACGCCGCGACCGCGCGCTCGTCGCCGCGTTTCTCGGCGCCGGCGTGAAAACGGGCGAAGCGCGTGCGCTTACGATTAGTTGCATCAACACCAGCGGAACGTCGCTGCAGATCCCGTCGACGCATCCCGATTTCTCGCGCGAAACCCATCTCGCTTCATTTGCGATCGCGTTGCTCGAAGCGTGGCTCGTGGAACGCAAGCGCCAGGAGATTCCCGGCGAACTCGTGTTTCCGGCGTCGCACACCGGGCGGCCGATGCACAAGGCCACGATGCTGCGCGCGATCGATGCGATCGTCGAATCCGCCGGACTCACGTCGTCGCGCACCGCGCGTGCGAGTCCACAAACGCTGCGCAATACCTACGCGGCCGAACTGTTCGAACACGACGTGCCGCCCGAGCGCGTCGGCAAGTGGCTCGGCTTCATGCGGCCGATCTCATCGAACCGTCTGCACCGCGCGTGGAAAAACTGGCGTGAAGGTCTCGCGAATGGTGACGTGTCCGATCAGGACGCAACTCACTGATGCGACGCTGGCTGCTCACACGACACGATCCGTGAGCAGCCTTGTGCGGCGTAGCCTCACCGTTTCTCAGCTCCCGAAAACTCTCACCTCAAGCGTCCCGGATCATCTCACCTGTGTGATCGCTGTGCCGGTCGATGCGTCAGTCGCGCGCAAAGCGCGCGACCGCTTCGAACCGCGACGGCCACGGTCCCGACGCATGTTCGCATTCGGGGCACGATACTTCGAACCCGTCATCCCCATGGGAGAGCTCCGGTTCGCCGTCACAGCGCGGGCACTGGTTCGGCACCGGTGTGTCGTGGTCCATCGACGTGCCGATCGCGGAAAACGCCGCCGCGTCGAGCTGGCCTGCATCGGCCAGACGCCGGATCAGCGCGGAGATTTCCGGAGTCATCCCGCGGCTCGCCCGTAGCGCTTGCGCGTCGCGCGTCGCCCGTTCGAGCTCGTCGCTCTGCGTGCGCAACTGTTCCTCGAGCCGGTCGGCGCGCGCCTTGGCCGCGCTCAGTTGCTGGAGAAAGTCGAATTCCTTGCGCTGCACGTCACGCAGCCCGCTCTGGTAAGTCGACGCCATGCTGCGCAGAGAGTCCAGCTCGACCAGCATCGGTTTGACACGGCGTTCGGCCTCGGCCACCGCATCCTTGATTTGCTGCGCGTAGTGCTCGGTACGCTGTTGCAATTCGGCTTGCAGCGCGTCGATGCGATCGCGCAGCGCAGCGTTCTGGCTCTGTTCGGCGTCGACGCGGCCCGCCATGGCAGCCAGTTCCTTTTCGAGCCGGGCGACTGTGGTGAGCAGCGTCGCTTCGTTTGCCGAACCGTGCGTCGATTGCGACGCAAGCTGCACTTCGAGCTCGGTCACGCGCGCCTGCAACTGGTCGTTGCGGGTTTCGCTGCGGGCCAGCGCCGCTTCGAGGGTTTCCTGTCGGACCGTAGCGTCGCGCAGCCGCTGTTCAGCATCGGCAATGTCCGCGCGGACCTGCTCGCGGTCGACGTCGAGACTTTCTCGGGCTGCTTTCAATGCTTCTTCATATAACGCGCCGAGCAATGCGCCCGCCTTTTCCTCGACCGCTTTCGGAATCGCCGCGCCGTCGAGCCGAACCTTCGACGCGGACCGAATGCGCTCCCAGAAATGGTCGATGTCTTTAGGAATGTCGCTGGCGCTGCCAGTCTGGGTCAGATCCCGGACGGTCGCTGCCGATGGCCGGATGCCGAGATCGAAAAACAAGCGCTTGCAGGCATGGAGTGACAATTCCTGGCGCCGCGCACCGCCCGCGCGCAGGGATTCCAGCTCGCTACGGATGGCTTCACGCATTTCATCCAGCGTCATGGCAAAACTCGCAGACATTGAGATGTTGCAATCATAACGAAATACGTATCTTTTGATACTTGTTCTCGCAGACCGTGGCGAATTTGCGTCGCTCTCCACGGAAACCGTGTCTGTGGGCTCATTGCGACGAACCGCGCGTGGAATTTCGTGAAACAAAGCGAAGAAAGTGAGACAAGCGCTTGTTTCGCAAGGATTTTCTATCGAACCCGAAAAACGGGCATTTGTTTCACATCACGGCCGATGTTATGGCCGGTGGGTGTTCAGCGGTTGGGGTCTCTGTGGAAAACTCAGCGACCGATGTCTTGAGAGTATTAGAAGTAAACACCCTTGAACCCTTAGTTAAAAACGTTAACGCCACGGCACAGCCTTATGTAGCAAGGGTTTCCGGCGAGCAAGGTGAAGTTTTACGGGAGCCAAGGTGACCTTCTGCGGGAGCTGAAGTGATGGGGTTCAGGGAGCTGCGTGAGCCGATGCAGGAACGGTCGTGAGCGGATTCGGGATCACAGTAAAACACGAGATTTCCCAAAGGTGAGAGTTTTCGGGGCCACACAGCCGCGGAACCCGCGCCGCGCCTAACCGCACAGTTTTCTGCCTGTGCAGACATAGGTGAGCATTTGCGGGACCCTCTTCGCGCCCTGATTCTGCTCATCTTTTGGGCATTTTTGCCGAAAGGTGAGGTTTCACGGGACGCCACAGCGATTTGCTGTGAGGATTTCCGGGAAGCCATCGCCATTTTGCACCGCAAAAGGGCGCCAGGAGGCCGATGAGGGACGAAAGGTGAGGCTTTTCGGGAGCGAAATTCGGGTTTCTATAGGCCGGTCCTGTGAAGGTGAGCTTCTTCGGGGCGCAAAACACAGTGCGCTGTTCAGCTCGAAGGTGAGACTTTTCGGGGGCAATCTGTGCCCGAAAATTGGGCAAAGGTGAGGCTTTACAGGACCCGAGACGGGGAGAATTCGCTGAAAAGCCCGCCAGGACTGGCGGAAATCCGATTTTTGCTGTGCCACTTTTCGGCACAGGTGAGGCTTTTCGGGAGCCGACGCACAGGTGTTGCGTCACGGTGAAGGCACGAAAGGTGAGGTTTTTCAGGAAGAGGCCGCTGGACGTGGCCAGAAACCGACTGCGCATAAGTATCGGACGCGATTGACATTTTTGATACCGGCGCGGTTACGGTGAGATTTTTCAGGAGCCGTTTCCGTGTCTGTTGCGGCGTCGCTTTTTTCAATAAGGTGAGGCTTTTCGGGAGATCGGGGCCGCTGGTTCCGCGTGCGCCGGGGATTCATGAGAATCGCGTTCACAGATTGGCGACTCGGGAAGGTGAGAGTTTTCGGGACTGTATGGTTTCTGTGCGCTGTACAATGCGCGCCCGGACTCGAGAAACCGCTGTAGCCGGCGATTTGAACCGGCTCGGTGCCAGTGTTTGCGCACGACGAGCGGGGCTGCGAACGCGCGGACAGCCTTGCCTGTACGTGCATACAGGCCGGCAGAGAGGGATCGGCGCGGCGCTGTGATAAGCGCGCCGTCGTGCAGTCGCAAAATTACGACAAATCGAAAGGTGAGCCGATACGGGAGCGAGTTTCGCACGGGTCGAGCACAGGCGAAAATCTGTGAATCCGCGCTTCCCGCGACACGTCTGGACGAGTCCGAAACGCCGTGAATCCGGACTGGTGAGGATTTTCGGGAGAGGGTTGGGGTGAGTGCCGCTTTGTCCGCGCACTTCACCCGCTATGGTGAGCATGTCGTTCTGGACGCACATCACCACAGGCGCTATCCTTCCGTGAAACTTCTCCTCCGACCCGACGCATGGCCACGAAGCGCGCCAAGAAAACCGATGTGGATGTGGTGAGTGCCAGTTCAGCCGAATTGCGGAAGGCCGTCGAGGCGATCGCGATTCAGCCGAAGAGCGGCAAGATCACGCTCCTGACCCGCAAGCTGTTCAACGTGCTGCTCGCCGTCGCGCAGCAGGCCGACGACTCGGGCGATACCTATCGCGCGCTGCTGTCGGATATCGTCGCCAACTCCGCCTTCGATTCGAACGACACCGCACTGGTCAAGGAACACCTGCGTCGCATGGTGTCGGTCCAGGTCGAATGGAGCACCGGAACGTCGAGCCAGAAGCCAGGCCGCAAGTGGGGGATCTCGACACTGATCGCCGATGCGGAAATTCTCGAGGATCCGGCTACCCGTCGTGTATGGGTCGAATTCTCGTTCGCGCCGAAGATCAAGAAGAAGCTGCTCGATCCGGTTCAATACGCACGTCTGAGCCTGCAGTTCCAGAGCCAACTGCGCAGCAGCGCGGGCCTCGCGCTGTACGAGATCTGCGTGCGCTACCTGACGAACCCGAGCCACCTGACGATGCGCGAGCCGTGGGAATGGTGGCGGCCGATCCTGTCGGGCACGCCCGACACGGAGGCCGGCGACGAGGCGAAGCGCGAGTACAAGTATTTCAAACGCGACTATCTGCGCCCGGCGATCGCCGAGGTCAACGCGGTCACGAACATTTTCGTCGAGTTGATCGAGCATCGCGAAGGGCGGCGGGTCGCGGAGATCCAGTTCCGCGTGACCGAACGCAAGCAACCGATGCTCGCACTCGACGAGCACCCGAACGTGTTCGACAGCACGCTGGTCGACCGAATGGTGAAGCTCGGGATTCCGCTCAAGGAAGCGCAGACGCTCTACGCGGACAGCGAGGAAAACCGGATTCGCGCGGCGCTGCAGATGACCGAGCAGCGGATGCGCAGCACGACGCTGCCGCCGGTGCGCAGCGCGCCCGCGTTGTTCAAGGATGCGTTGAAGAAGGGTTATGCGCCGCCGGTCGAGTCCGTTGACGCTCTGCCTTCCGGCACGCCGTCGGCGAAGGCGGTCGCGGCGCAGCCGGACGATCTGAAGGCGCGGCTGTTGAGCGAATTCGCGGCGTTCCGCCGCAAGGAAGCGAAGGTGTTGTACGAGGAGCAGGGCGACGCGGAGCGTGAAGTGGCGCGCGAGTCGTTCGAGTCGGAAGTGCTGCCGACGATGGGCTCGCACCTGCGTGACGACTGGCGCAAGCGTGGTCTCGAATCCAAGCTGGCCGAGACGGCATTTTTCGACTGGCTCGCGCAGAAAACCTGGGGCGAGCCAACCGACGGCGACCTGCTTGCGTTCACCCTGAATCAATCACGGGCCGCCTGAGAGCGCTTGAGGCCCGTTCGGCTCTCTCTGGGGCGCGGCCGCCGACGCCCCGATCAGCCGGCTGGCCTGACGCATCGCCAGGCCCTGCCGGTTCCTGCCATCACTCCGACAACAACATCCGCTCGAGCTGCTCGAGGATCGCGTCGCGCTTGTCCTTCGGCAAGCCGCGCAGGCGCAGTTCGATCCGGTCTTCGCCGTATGACTTCAGGTCGCCGACCGACTTGCCGCCGAGCTTGATCTCCAGACGCTGCGCGTAGCGCTGACGGCTCGCCGGTTTCGGCGTTTCCTGTGCCGCAACGCGACCCTTGACGATGTCCGACACCTGGCGCGTGCTGAGATCGTCGGACACGATCTTGTTGATCAGCCGCAGCGTCGCCTCGGTGCCGCGCGCATTGTGATAACGGCCGACCTGATACGCCATGTTCGAACCGAAACGATCAGGGCGCGCGACCATTTCCTGCATCACGGCTTCCGGCAGCTTGCCGATCGATAGCGCGACCGCGACCGTCGACTCGTCCAGGCCCAGATGTTCGGACAGTTCCTTCTGACTCTGGAAATGCTTTTCGTCGAGGAAGCGGCGCCATACGACGGCGTTGTCGAACACCGTTTGCGAATCGCGTTGCACGTTCAGGTCGTAGCCGAGCTTGTAGCTCTCGATTCCGATCGGCACGTCGATCACGATCGCCTTCACGGTTTCCTTGTTCGCTTCCTTCAGCGCGCGCACGCGGCGGCCGCCGTCGCTGACGAAATAGGAACCCGGGTTTTCGTAGTCGGGAATCACGTGGATCGCCTGCTGTTGCCCCTGCTTCGCGAGGTTGACCGCGAGCTCGGCAATCGACGACTTCAGGTAAAAATGCCGCGGGTTGAACGGACTATGCTTGATCGCCTTCAGCGGCAGCTCGATCACCTGGCCTGGCGCATAGCGGTTCTCGAGGCGCCACGCGCGATATTGCGGCGACTCGTCGGTCGACGGTTCGAGCAGGATTTCGGGAACGGCAGGTGGCGCGACGTCCTTCCTGGCGGATTTCGTTGGGGTCGGCGTGGCCGTTTCGGATTTGACGATGCCATCGATGGCATTGAGACGATCAAGCGCGGTCCGCTTCTCGCTCGTCGTGATATCCGGGCGCGCTTGGAATCCTTTTGCAAATTGGGAGGGCTTCATGTGACTCCTTTATGCGCATAAAGTCAGGGCAGCATGGCGACGATTTCGTCGGCGCATGCGCGAATCTCCGCGGCGGCCAGCTTGGCGCCGCGATCGTTCATCTGCAGCACGGTCTGACCGAGCGCCATCGCCTGCTTGTACGCTTCCCGGGTCGGGATTTGCGTTTTCAGCAGCGGGAAGCCGAGTTCCTCGAGCGCCCGCTTGAGCTCGCGGGTCAGCATGCGCTTCTCTTCGGTCTTGTTCAGCAGGAAGACGGCGCGAAGGTCTTCGTTCATTACCTGCGCCTGCTGGATCAGCTTGACGAGCCCGACGCTCGACCAGTAATCGGCCGGCGACGATGACGTCGGGATCACGGCGATCGACGCAGCGAGTAACACGACGCCGGACACCTTTTCGGTAATCGACGGCGGGCAATCGACGACGATGATGTCGTAGTCGTTGATGAACTTCTTGATCTCGCGGTGGATCTGGCCGCCGGCTTCGGCGAGGTTGACGACCGGGAAAGGGATGCCGGTGTCGGTGTCACCGGATGCGCTGGACCAATGAACCAGCGTGTTTTGACCGTCTGCGTCGATAACGAGGACGCGCTTCCCTTTCTCGTGGAATGCCGCGCCGAGGTGCATGGCAATCGTGCTTTTGCCGACGCCACCTTTTTGTTGAGTGACTGCAATGATTTCCGCGGCCAATTTTCACTCCTGTTTTTGGTCGTTGGAATTCTACAGGACGATATTTATATTTCAATGAAATTGTCGTTCGACAACTACGCGTTGGCCATTCGGGCTATTGGTTTATGCGCATAAACGGGCCGCAGCGACGGACGGCTTGAGCCATCGCGGGGACGGCGTCGCAAGTAGACGGTGCGCGACGAGAGAACAACACCGGCCGGATAGATCGATCACGTCGAGTCCGCGGTGGCCTCATGGCTGCCGTCTGCTCTTCCGCGCGTCGAGGATGTCGACGGCGCGTTTATGCGCATAAAGTGCCGGCGCCGGAGAACGGGCCTAGATCGAATTCGGTGCCCTCGGCAGCCATGACGACGACCCCTGCGCGGGGGACCATGGAATGTCGGCGTGCCGATGCTTGCCCGCCGGTTTATGCGCATAAACCATCGAGGCGCTCAGCGACCCAACGCAACGACCCAACGCAACGACCCAACGCAACGACCCAACGCAACGACCCAACGCAACGACCCAACGCAACGACCCAACGCA
>NZ_CABVPL010000007.1 GCF_902499045.1 Burkholderia latens
CGCGACGGCCGCGCACGCGGCGAGCGTCGCGATCGTCAGCGCGAGCGGCCGCAGCGCGGCGACCGGCAGGCCGAGCGCGGCCGCCTGGTCGTCGCCGAGCGCGAGCATGTCGAGCGGCCGCGCGAGCCACGCGAATACGGGCACCGCAAGCACGCACCACGGCACGAGCATCGACACCTCGCCCCAGCTGCGGCCGTACGTGCCGCCGACGAGCCACACGACGAAGCGCGCGGGCTGCACGCTTTCCTGCGTGATCAGCCACTGCGCGAGCGTGGTCCACAGCGCACCGATCACGATGCCGGTCAGCGCGACCGCGAGCGGCGCATAGCGATGCCGGTGATTCAGCGCGAGCGTGATCGCGAGCGACAGGCCGCCGCCGATCAACGCGGCGGCGGCGAGCGTCACCGAACCCATCAGCGGCCACGTCGACAACGCGAACAGCGTGACGAGCCCCGCGCCCTGCGTGACGCCGAGCACTTCGGGGCCCGCGAGCGGATTGCGCACGACGCTTTGCATCGCGACGCCGCTCACGGCCAGCAGCGCGCCGGCGAGCAGCGCGCACAGCAGCCGCGGCATGCGCAGATCGATCAGCATCCGCGCAAGCGCGTCGTGGCCCGACAGCGCAGCGGACCAGCGCGCGGGCGACAGCCATTCGGGGCCGGCGGATACGCCGACGAACACCGCGAGCACGCCGGCCGCGACGAACAGCGCGGTGCGCAGCGGCCAGCCGAGCCGTTCGAGCCAGCCGACGATCCGCGTCGAGCCGCTGCCGGCCGCGCGTTCGGCCTGCGCGTGCAGCACACCCGACCACGCGGCGCCGCGCCGGATCATCGCGAGCATCAGCGGCGTGCCGACCAGCGCGATCGCGACGCCGGTCGACAGCGTCGCGTCGAGGCCCGATGCGAGCACCGCGCTGTCGGTGACGAGCACGAGCGCGCCGCCGGTGAGCGCCGACAGCGGCACCAGCACGCCGAGCCGCGCCGCGCGCGCGCCGCGCACCTGGCGCAGCAGGTTCGGCGCGACGAGGCCGACATACGACAGCGGGCCGGCGATGCTGACGGCCACGCTCGTGAACGCGACCGCGACGATCGTCGCGGCGAGCCGCGTCGCGTCGACGCGCACGCCGGCCGCGGCTGCCGCATCGTCGCCGAGCGCGAGCGGATTCAGCGGCCGGATCACGAACGGCAACGCGACGAGCGGCACGACGAGCCAGCGCGCGGCGAGCGCGAGCCCGGTCGCGCCCGGTTGATAGAGACTGCCGTTGGTCCACAGCGCGGCGCCCGCGATGTTCTGCTCGAAGAACGCGAGCACGAGCGTCGACAGCGCCGCGAACAAGAGCATGCACACGCTGCCCGCGAGCACGAGCCGCAGCGGCGTCGCGCGCCAGCCGCCGGCCGCGGCGATCGCGAGCGCGGCGGCGATCAGCCCGCACACGAACAGCAGCGGCACCGACGCGACGCCGGCGAGCGCCGGCACCAGCATCGCCGCGAGCAGGCCGAGCTGCGCGCCGCCCGTCACGCCGAGCAGATCGGGCGACGCGAGCGGATTGCGCGTGAGCGACTGGAACAGCGCGCCGGCGATCCCGAGGCAGCCGCCCGCGACGAGCGCGGCCGCGACGCGCGGCAAGTTCAGGTCGAACAGGAACACACCGGCGAGCGCGGCGGCGTCGCTGCCCGGCGCCGCGTTCCACCATACGCGCAGATCAGGTGCGACGCGCAACACCGCCAGCACGGCGATCAGCACGAGCGCGATCGCACCGGCGCGGCGGCCGGCGACGGTACGCTGCCCGCCCGACGCGAGCCGCTTGCGCATCGCGAACGTCGTCATACGGCGATGTCCCGGCCGATCGCGCGCTCGAATGCGTGCGCGGCGCCCGCTGCCCGCGAACCCGGCTCCGGCGAGCGCGGCGGCCCATAAGCCGGCACGCACATCGGCGCACCCGTCTGCGGATGCGCGAGCTTCAGCATGTCGACGCCGAACGCCGCGCGCAGCTGTGCGGGCTCCAGCATCGCGTCGGGCGAGCCTTGCGCGACGACGCGCCCCGCGCGCATCAACACGATGTCGTCGCTGTACGCGGCTGCCTGGTTCAGGTCGTGCAATACCCAGACGATCGTCAGCCCGCGCGTGCGGTTCAGCGCACGCAGCGCATCGAGGATGTCGAGCTGGTGATGGATGTCGAGATAGGTCGTCGGCTCGTCGAGCAGCACGATCGGCGCCTGCTGAGCGAGCGCCATCGCGATCCACGCGCGCTGCCGCTCGCCGCCCGACAGTGCGCCGACGTCGCGCCCGGCGTCCGCCGCGAGCCCGCTCGTGTCGAGCGCCTCGTCGACCGCCGCATGATCGGCGCGGGACAGACCGCGCAGGAAGCCGCCATACGCATAGCGTCCGTACGCGACGAGTTCGCGCACGGTCAGCCCCGACGGAATCTGGTTGAACTGCGCGAGCATCGTCAGCTCGCGCGCGAGCGCGCGACGGCGAAACGACGCGAGCGGCCTGCCGTTCACGTCGATATGGCCCGCACGCGCGGGCTGCAGGCCCGCGAGCGTGCGCAGCAGCGTGCTCTTGCCGCAGCCGTTCGGGCCGCACAGCGCCGTCACGCGGCCGGCCGCGATCGACAGGTCGAGCCCGTCGATCACGACATGGTCGCGATAACCCACCGTCAACCCGCGCGCGGCAAGCGCGGCGGTACTACGCGTCATCGGTCCTCCGTTCGGCCGCGCGCGGCGCCGTGTAACTCTGCGCCATCGCGACGACCACCTTGCGCGGCCCTTCGAACGGGTCGCGCGCATGCGCGGTCAGCATGTTGTCGAGCATCAGCACGTCGCCCGTCTGCCACGGGAACACGATCCGCTGGCGGTCGAGCACGCCGCGGATCTCCGCGAGAGCGTCGGCCTCGAGCGGCGCGCCGTCGCCGTAATAGACGTTGCGCGGCACGTTCTCGAGCCCGACCGCGTCGACGAGCGCGTCCTGCATGTCCTCGTCGAGCGCGGACAGGTGGAACAGGTTCGCCTGGTTGAACCACACGCGCTCGCCCGTGCGCGGATGGCGCGCGACGGCCTGGCAGCGTTCGCGCGTGCGCAGCAGCAGCTCGCCGTCGTCGCCGGTACGCCACGTGCATTCGATCCCGCGCGCCGCGCACATCCGCTCGACCTCGGCCGGCTCGTCGGTGCCGAACGACTGTTGCCAAGGCAGGTCGAGCCCCTGGCCGAAATTGCGCACGTACAGCAGCTCGCGCTGCTCGAAGCGTGCGACGAGCGCCGGATCGAGCGCGCGATGGACGGCGCGGCTGTCCGCGATCGGCGTCGCGCCGCCCTTCGGCGCCGCGAGCGCGCAGTGGAACCAGATCCGCAGCGGCCATTCGCGCGTGTACGACTGCTCGTTGTGCAGCGGAATCGCGCGATGCGGCGGGTATTCGGTCGACGTGTAGACCGCGCCTTCGACCTGGCTGCGCGGCGTCGATGCGTATTCATAGCCGATCAGCGGATCGCCGAACGATGCCGCGAACTGTTGGAATGCATCGATCGACGGCACGTGAAAGCCCGTAAACAGCACGCCGCCCGCGCGCTCGAGCGTGTCGGCCGCGATCGCATGCGCGAGCGGTGCGACCTCGTCGATCGACATCCCGTCGGCGCTGCGCGGCGACACGACGGTGGGCAGTCCCGGCTCGATACGCAAGTCGTCGAGCGTCGGCAACGAAAGCAGGGTCATGCAACGTCCTCTTCAGTTGGCGCGCCGCAGCCGCGGCGCAGCGGGTCACGACGCGCGGGAAGCGCGCTCGCCGTCCATCGCACGGCGCAGGCTCGCGGGTCGCATGTCGGTCCAGACCGTCTCGATGTGCGCGAGGCAGTCGGCCTTCGGGCCGCTCACGCCGACTTCGCGCCAGCCGGCCGGCACGGGCCGGAACGTCGGCCAGATCGAATACTGTTCTTCGTCGTTGATGACGACCGTGTAGACGATGTCGTCGGTATCGGAAGGCGTCGTGGCTTGCGTCATGATCGAAAAAAACGGGAGGCGGTTGAAGGGAGGCGAAGCGGCGAACCGTCGAATGGGCCGCTCCTGCCTGATAGACGATTGGCCGGCGCGATTTTTTACCGGCGCCGCGCGCGGCCGCCGAGAAACACCGGGCACGCGACGCCGCGCTGGCACGCGTCGAGACATTCCGCGCAGTGCCGCTCCGCGTCGCGCACCATGAAGTGCACGAGCGTCTGCGACACGTTCAGCGCACGCGCCGCGGTCTGCAGCGTCTCCTCGCGCAGCCGCACCATCTCGAACGCCGCGCGGCTGCGCGCCGGCAGATCGTCGAGCGCGGCCCACACGCGGCGCAGCGTGTCGCGCGTCATCAGCGCGGCCTCGGGGGTCGGCTCCGGCGACGGCACGTCGAAGCCGTCGTCCTCTTCGGTGTGATAGATGCTTTCGAGGCTTTGCCGCCGGCACGCGTCGATCGACGCGTTGCGCACCATCCGCGTCACGTACGCGACCGGCTGGCGCACCGCGTCCTGGTTCGGGAATTCGACGAGCTTCACGAACACGTCGTGCACGACGTCCTCGGCGCGGCTCGCGCAGCCGACGAAGCCGCGCGCGACGTTCACCAGCATCGCGCGATGGGCGATCAGCACGTCGAGCAGCGCGCCCTGCGCGTGCGATTCCACGGCACGACGCGCACGCCGCGCGGGGCGCGACGGCCGGTCCGGACAACCGCCGAGGAACGGGTTCGCCGGTGCCGCTGCCGGTCGTTCGAGCACTTCCGCCATTGCCATCGATCTGCTCCGTCCAATTCCGAGATAGCGCAATTTAACGTAAACGCAAATCATTCTCAATCCGATTACCGGAAACCCCTTCGAGTTATCCGGATTTGTCTGATCAATCGGCGGAAGCAGTGTTTCGACGGACGTTGCCGCGACGCGGGATCGGTGGCGGGTGGAAAAGCTTTCCGCATGAAAGGAAGCTCTCGTGGAGCTCGCGCGTGTGGATGTTCATGTCCGGAACCCCACCCGACATGGCATACAGCGGATTCGCTCTGTGCTGTTGGCGTGCACGGCGGAGGCACAACCTTTCATCCACCCGACGAAACGCATACGTCCGTCATTTGCCGTAGCAACTTCTTACTACGTGAAATTTTGGGGGCTCGTACGATCGCCTTGCCGTTTCCGACGAGAGAACGACATGCAGTCCATCGTGTCATCCGCGGCGATGGCCGGCGCGCTGTCGAGCGTGATGCTCGCCGGCAGTGCGGCCTGCCGCGGCGCTGCTGAAGTCACGATGGGCTGGCATGGCGATCGCTACCGGGACGGACATCGCAACCGGGAGCGCCACGACTGGGAAGCGCGGCATCCGCGCGGTCGTGACGATCAGCGCCCGCAGTGGTGATGGCGCCCGTTCCCGTAAACCAACCGACACTGAACGACAGGATCTCGACATGAAGACGCTACTGAAAACCCTGACCGCCGCCGCCGTTGCCGCCGCCGTGCTCGTACCGGCCATCGCCGAAGCGCACCCGCACCGCGTGTGTCACTTCGAGCATCATCACCATCACAAGGTATGCCGCTGGGTGCGTTGAGCCCCGCGCGACACCTTGGAACAAACGCCGGCATGCCGGCGTTTTTTTCGTCGAACGCCGACGCGCACGTCAGTAGATGAACAGCCGGATCGTTGCGGTCGCATCGAAGCGTCCGATCTTCGGCGGGCCGAACGACTTCAGCACCGCGTCCATCAACACGCTTTGATTCATCACGTTCGACGGCAACTGCGTGAGCGTGAACTGCTGGTTGAACGGGATCGCGTTGCCCTGGCTGTCCTCGATGCCGATCCCGAAATTGCTGTCCTTCGCCGGCACCAGCAAGCCGTTCTGCACCGGAAAGCTCGTTTCGAAATAACCGTCGACCCGCACCGCGACGCTGCATTTCTTCGTCAACGACAACGAGAACCGCTTGCGCGGCACCGCCGGCATGAAGCCGTTGCCCGCGGCCTGCACCTGCCCGAAGTTCACGATGCCGGGTTCGGGCGTCACGAGCACGTCGACGAAACATGGCGTCGGCTTCAAATTGCGCAGGCCGCTCAGCCGGTACTGGAAACTCGGGCTGTACGCATTCAGCCCGAACTCGCCGTCGAACTGGAACACGGTATAGATGTCGCTCGGCGGCTGGACCCAGTTGCCCTTCTTGCGCACGACGACCTGGTAGTCGATGCTGATCCGCGTCTGCTGACAGCGGCCGCGATCGAAGTCGTACCGGCTGCACGGCGGGACCGCATAGCCGGTGAACACGCCGCCGCCGCGATTGCTGGTCTTGTCGAAATAGTCGATGCCCTTGTAGCGGATGCCGATCTCGAGCCCCCAGGCGGCCGGATTCGTGCGATTCGGGTTCGCGTAGAAATAAATGTTGTCGACGACTTTCAGGCTGCCCGCGTCGCCAAGATCCTTGTAGCAATATCCGGACGTCGTGCGCACCGGCGACACCCAGATCACGTAGCCGTCCGGCGCGTCGGTCGGATACGACGCCACGCCGCCGATCGGCTCGGTCAGCGACGTCGCGCCGCTGTTCGTCAGGCAGCGCAGCGCCCACGCGGGCTGCGCCGACGCGATCAGCAACGCGAGCATGAGCCACCGCAGCCACGCGGCCGGCGACCGCCGTTCGTGCATGGCCGTGCTCATTGCTTCACGCTCTTGCACATGCCCGCGTCGCACGCATACTCGACCGACACCTGGCCGCCGTAATCGTCGATGTGCGTGACGAACAGCGTCGACGGCGTCGCGGCGTTGAACGGCACGTCGGCCGTGCTCATCGGGCTCACCATCACCGGGTCGATCGGGATCCGCGCTTTCTGCGCGCCCGCCGCCACGTCGACCACCGTCACGTGGTACGGCGTCGGGTTGTCGAACACGAGCCGGTGCGCGGCCGCGTCGACGCGCAGCGTCATCGGCAGCGTCCAGTCCTCGTCGCGCGCCGGCTGCACGCCCTTCGGCCGATAGAACAACTTCATCTGCGTATGCAGCGCGATCTGCAGCGTGTTCGGCGTATCGGTCTTCGGCGGCACTTCGCGGATGTTCAGGTAGAACACCGATTCGCGATCGGCCGGCAGCGCGGCGCCGGGCAGCTTCGCGATGCGCAGCACGTTGCGCTCGTTCGCCTCGATGCGCTGCAGCGGCGGCACGACCATCAGCGGCGACGCGATCTTGTTGCCGTGCGTGTCCTCGAGCCACGACTGCACGAGATACGGGTACGTCGTGCTCTTGTTCGTGATCGTGACGATCGCGGCCTGTTCGCCTTCGTTGAAGATCACGCGCGTGCGGTCCGGCACGATCGCCGCATGCGCGGCGCCGGCAAGCAATGCGCCCGCCGCGCTCAGCATGCACGACGCGCGCCGCAGGAAGGAAAGAGAGAAAACAGAGTTCATCGCTGGGTCCGTGAAATCATCGTTCGGTCTGACGCACCGCCGCATGCGGCTCGCCGGCGGGCTGGCACGCGACCGGAATCGGCGTGCCTTCGAGTTGAAGCTGGTTCGGCAAGGTATCCACCGTGCACAACGTGCGTTCGCCCGCGCGCACCGCGAGCGCGGATTTCGGCTGCACCTGCGTCAGGAACGCGGCGCCGCCCTCGCCGACGATGCCGAGCTCCTTGCCGTTCGCCGCGTCCTGCACCGATGCGCCGAACGGCAGCGGCTTGCCGTCCGCGTCGGTCAGCGTCAGGTACAGGTTGCTGCCGCGCGCGGCCGAGAACTTCGCGAAGCCGATCGCGCCGTCGGTCAGCACCATCCGCTGGATCGGGTTCGACACCTGCACTTCGAGCGGCAGCTTCTCGACGTTGACGGTCGCGTCGTACACGTTGTACGGCGAGATCCCGTCGAGGACCGCGTAGCCGCGCGAATCGGTATGCGTGAGCGTGCCGGACAGCGGCACGCCGGGCACGTCGTCGGTCGACACCAGCAGGCGCGTATCGCCCGCGTTGCCGTTCGCGTGCGCGGACACGCCGTACTGCGTCGCGACGAACGAGCCGTCGAGCTCGAGCGACGCCGCCGCATACGCGTTGGCGAGCGTCGATGCCTGCGCGGTCAGCTGATACGTCGACGTGCGCTGGCGGAAGCTCGCGTTCGCCGACGCGCGGCCGTCCGTCGCGCCCGCGTTGATCTGGTAGGTGCGGCCGGCCGGGTCGTCGTAGATGTAGCCCGCGTTCGCGCTCGTGCTGCCGTTGCCGGTCGTCAGGTTCGACGTGACCGTGTGGCGGCCGCCGATCGGCAGCGTCGCCGTCACCGAGAACTGGTTGCCGCTCGCGCCCGCGCTCTGCGTGCGGAATGCCGACAGGCTGACGTTCAGGTTGCGCAGTACGCCGAACGAGAACGCGCGCGTCAGCGTGAGGCCGACGCGCTGCTCCGATGCGCGCGCCCAGTAGGTCGTCTGGTCGTACGAGAAATAGGTCGACGTGTCGCCGAAGCGTTTCGACAGCGTCGCCGAGTAGCGCTGCTTGCTGTTCGCGAGTCCGTACGCGGTCGGGTCGCCCGAGAACTGCGCGAAGTTCGTGTACTCGCGCTCGGAGAAGCGATAGCCGAAAAAGCGCACGTCGGCGTCGAGCCCGTCGAAGTGCTTCGAATAGTTGATGCGGTACGAGTTGCCGTTGCGGGTCGCCCCGTTCCACCACAGCCGCGCGCGTGCGTGCGTGACGTCGGCCGACACCGCGCCGAACCTGCCGAAATCGCGGCCGACGCCGAGCGCGATCGACGTGTAGCCCGATGCGGCGATGAAGCCGCCGTACACCGTGACGTCGAACGGCAGCCCGTACGCCGCTTCGCCGAATCCGAAGAACGGCGTGATGCCGGCGCCGCCGAACTGCCGCGGCTTGCCGACGGCGGCCTTGTAGCGCAACTGCCCGGTGCGCGCGAGGAACGGCACCGCGGCCGTCGTCACCTGGAAGCGCTGCACGCTGCCGTCCTCTTCGTCGACCGTGACGTCGAGCGCGCCCTGCACGCTCGTGTTGATGTTCTGCAGCGCGAACGCGCCCGGCGACACGCGCGTCACGTACAGCACGCGGCCGGCCTGCGACACGGTCACGGTCGCGTTGGTCCGCGCGACGCCGGCGATCAGCGGCGCGTATCCGCGCAGCGACGGCGGCAGCATCCGGTCGTCGCTGCGGATCGACGCGCCCGTCAGCGCGAACGTGTCGAAGATGTCCGAGCTCAGGTAATCGTCGCCGAACGTCGCCGTCGACCGGATCGACGGCAGCGCGCGGAACGCGTAAAGCCGGCTGAAGCGGAACGTGCGGTCCGCATACGCGCTGCTGCCCGCGTTCGACTGCGCCTGGAAGTCGCCGCGAAATCGCCATGCGCTCCAGTTCGCGCCGATCGTGCCGTACGCCTGGATCGCGTTCGTCTGTTCGCCGGCCGCGCCGAAGCTGCGGTTCGTGTTCGCGATCACGCGATAGTCGAGCATCGCGCCCGGAATCCCGTCGGACCAGCGCTCCGGCGGCAGATACGTCGAATCGGTGAATTCGAGCGCGGCCTGCGGAATCGTGATCTTGAGCCGCCCGTCGCTCTTCAGGTAGCGCACGGTCGCGCCCTCGATCGCGCCGAGATCGACGCAGCGTCCGCCCTGCAAGCGCGGCAGGTCCTTCGCGAGCGACGGCTTCAGCCCGAACTGCGCGACGAGCTCGGGCGCGACGCACGGCTTGCCCGCGCCCGAGCCGTCGAGCGCGACGAACTGGATCGCGTGCAGTCCGTAGAACAGGTCGTTGACCTGCACGTCGAGCATGTACTCGCCGGGCAGCGTGAAGTCGGGCTGCGAAAACTGCGACAGGTCGACGTTGCTGCCGCCGCCGATGTCGAGGAACGACGAATTGAATTCCGTCGCATGGCTCTGGCTGCCGACGACCAGCACGGAGACGCAAAGGAAGGAATGTCTGATTCGCACGCGGCGCTACCGAATCCTGGGGGAAAAAGCGGAAAGGAAGGAGGAACGGAGAAAGGGTGCGCGCACCCCTTCTCCGGTACGGCCGCTTACTGGTAGCGGACCGTGAAGTTCGCGACGCCGTCGGCCGTACCCGGCGTCACGCCGGCTGCCGTCGCTTCGTACATCGCCGCGAAGCGTGCGATGTTCGTGCCGTTCTGCAGCACGGTCGGCGCCTTCTGCTCGGCGCCGTTGTCGAGGTATTCGCCCGACGCGGCCTGCAGGCGGATGCCGACGTTGGTTGCCGAGCCGATCGTCGCGAGCAGCTTCGGCTGGCCGGCGCTCGACGTGCCCGTGAACGTGAAGTACGCGTTCTGCGCGACGCTCGTGTCGCAGTCGGTCAGCTTGATGTCGAAGTTGGCCGGCGTGGACTTGTCGCCGGCCTGCTTGAACGTGTGCGTCGGCACCTTGCCGAGGTTCACGGTCTGGTTGACCGAGCCCGAATCGATGCCGCACGCGCCCGCGACGATCTCGCCCGTGAAGTTGATCGTGCCGGTGCCGGCCGCGAATGCCGACGTGGACAGGGCTGCAAGTGCGACAGCGGTCAGGAGGGATTTATTCATGACGTTTTCCGTGAGAATTGCAAAGGGAATGGACGACGTGGCGGATACAAAAGGCAGCGTGTGGTTGGCTCCCGTCCGTCACGAGGCGGCATTATCGAGATAGGGATGAAAGTTTTGTGTAAATCATTGTTAAATCCAACATGACAATGTTCGATTCAGCATTGCTCAAGTCGACCGCTTCTCCGCCATTCCGAATACCGACATTTTCCTCCGCAGTCCTTTTCTATTCCGCGGAACCAATTGAAATTCAAAGACATTTTCGCCTGAGTCCTTTCGTTACGCCGCTCCTCCTTGCCGGTAAAGGCTTTCCGCGATTGCCCATTCAAAATGCCAAAACACTGTCCCATTTCGCCATCGTTGCCATACCGCAACGAAAACATTTGGCGATTTTCAACTGACAGGAAATGAACCGACGATTTCCATCATTGACGATTTCGCGCGCAAACGATTGCGACGCACGAACAAACGTTTCACCGCGACATTGTGTCGCTGCATATTATTTACAAAGCGAGAATTAATCGATTCGTCAATTCAGGGTTAAAAAGCCGATATGATGCCGCGCGCGCCGGTGCATTCGCTGCACCGGCGCGACGACGCACACACCGCAATCCGGATGAAATCGAAAAGAAGAAAGTGCGGCACGATCAGCGCGCCGTGTGGCGACGCGTTCGGCCGCCGTGATGCGTGCCGGGCCGAAGGCAGTCCTTCGCCCGACAGCGAGAAGATACACGTACGTGACGACGATATGCGGACGCGCGCATCGTCGCCCTCCGCCGGCGTCCCAGCGGAACCGGCATCCATGGAACGCAGCGGCGGCGCATCGCAAGGCGCGACCGCCGCCAGCGCACTCAACGGCTCATGCAGCCGGCTCCGCCGCGTCGGCCAACGTCCACCCGCCGCCCAGCGCACGATACAGCGCGATCGCGTTCGCGAGCTTCAACTGCTTGAGCCGGATCAGCTCCTGCCCCGACTCGTACGTGCTGCGCTGCGCGTCGAGCAATTCGAGATACGTCGCGACGCCGCCCGCATAGCGGCGCTCGGCGAGCTTGAGCCGCGCGCCGTCGGCCGCGTACACGTCGTGTTGCGCCGCCAGCTGGCGCTCGATCCAGTCGCGCGCGGCGAAGGCGTCGGCCACTTCGCGGAACGCCGTCTGCACGGCCTTCTCGTATTCGGCGACCGCGATGTGCTTGCGCGCTTGCGCGACATCGAGGTTCGCGCGATTGCGGCCGCCCGCGAAGAGCGGCAGCGTGATGCGCGGCGCGAACGTCCACACGCTCGTGCCGCCCGCGAACAGGCTCGAGAACGCGTCGCTGACCGAGCCGTACTCGGTCGTCAGCGCGATGCGCGGGAAGAACGCCGCGCGCGCGGCGCCGATCTGCGCATTCGCGGCCTTGAGCCGCGCCTCGGCCTGCCGGATGTCGGGCCGCCGTTCGAGCAGCGCGCTCGGCGCACCGGACGCGACCGGCGCAATCGCGAGGGCGAGCGCATCGAGCGCGGCGCCGTCTGCCGGCACGGTCCGCGCGAAATCGCCGGCGAGCAATTGCAGCGCGCGCACCGACTGCGCGTGTTCGCGCTGCAGCGCGGCCTGCGACGCGCGGGCGGACGCAACCAGCATCTCGGCCGAGCGCAGCTCGATCGCGTCGGTCGTGCCCGCTGCATAGCGGCGCTGCGTGAGCGACGCGATGCGCTCGCGTGCGTCGAGCGTACGCTGCGCCAGCGCCAGTTGCTCGTGCAACGATCGTTCGGACACGTACGCCGCCGCGACTTCCGCGATCACGCCGATGCGTACCGTGCGCTGCGCGTCCGCCGTCGCGAAATACTCGGCGAGCGCCGCGTCCGACAGGTTGCGCACGCGGCCGAACAGGTCGAACTCGTACGCGCTGATGCCGACGCCCGCGCGATACAGCCCGCTCACCGCGCTCTCGCGCAGCACCGGGTCATACTGGCGCGCGCGCTCGTAGCCGAGGTTCGCGTCGACCGCCGGCATCAGGTCCGCGCGCTGCACGCCGTACAGCGCGCGCGCTTCGTCGAGCCGGCCGGCCGCGATCCGCAGGTCGCGATTGTTCGCGAGCGCCGCGTCGATCCACGCGCGCAGCGCCGGATCGGTGAAATACGCGCGCCAGTCGTCGAGCAGCGCGGCATCGGGCGCTGCAACGGCGGCTTCGGCGCCCTGCTCGGCTGGGCCATCGACGGGCGCATAACGCGCGGGCACCGGCGCCGCGGGCCGCTCGTAACGCGGCGCGAGCGAGCAGCCGGCGAGCGCGAACCCGAGCGCGGCGGCCAGCGCGAGCCGCACACCGCGCGCCGCGCGTGCATTCAACGCAAACATCATTGCGAACCCTCCATCGCCGCCGGCTGCGCCGCGCCGCGTCGGCGCGGGCCGACGTCGAACAGGCGGCCGACGATCACGAAAAACAGCGGGACGAGGAACACCGCGAGCACCGTCGCCGTGATGACGCCGCCGAGCACGCCGGTGCCGATCGCGCGCTGCGCGCCGGACGCCGCGCCCGACGCGAACGCGAGCGGCAGCACGCCGACGCCGAACGCGAGCGACGTCATCACGATCGGCCGCAGCCGCAGGCGCGCGGCCTCGAGCGCCGCGTCGACGAGCGACAGGCGCTGCGCGACCAGATCCTTCGCGACTTCGACGATCAGGATCGCGTTCTTCGCGGACAACCCGATCGTCGCGATCAGCCCGACCTTGAAATAGATGTCGTTCGGCATCGCACGCAATGTGACGCCGAGCACCGCGCCGATCACGCCGAGCGGGACGACCAGCATCACCGCGAACGGAATCGACCAGCTTTCGTACAGCGCGGCGAGCGCGAGGAACACGACGAGCACCGACAGCGCGAACAGCATCGGCGCCTGCGCGCCCGACAGCCGCTCCTCGAACGACTGCCCCGACCACGCATGACCGATGCCGGCCGGCAGCTTCGCGGCGAGCCGCTCGATCGCGCTCATCGCTTCGCCGCTGCTGTGCCCGGGCGCGGCCGAACCGTTGATCGTGAACGACGGATAGCCGTTGTAGCGCGTGAGCTGCGGCGGCCCGAGCGTCCAGTGCAGCGTCGCGAACGCGGCGAGCGGCACCATCTCGCCGCGCGCGTTGCGCACGCGCAGCTTCTTCACGTCGTCCGCGTCGAGCCGGTGCCGTCCGTCGGCCTGCACGATCACGCGGCGCACCTGCGTGCCGTGCATGAAGTCGCCGATATAGTCGGAGCCGAACATCACCGCGAGCGTCGTGTTGATCTCGTCCATCGACACGCCGAGTGCCGACGCCTTCGCGCGATCGATGTCGAGCTTCAGCTGCGGCGCGTCCTGCGTGCCCGCGAACATCACGTCGGTGAGCGCGGGATCCTTGCCGGCCGCCGCGAGCAGCCGGTCGCGCGCGGCGCTGAATGCCGCGTAGTCGAGTCCGCCGCGGTTCTGCAGCCGGAAGTCGAAACCGCTCGTCGAACCGAGATCGGGCAGCGCCGGCGCGTTCATCGCGAACACCGTGGTGTTCGGCGTGCCCGCGAAGCGCTCGTTGACCCGCGCGACGATCGCCTGCACGTGATCGCGTTCCGCCGTGCGCGCTCTCCAGTTCTTCAGCGTGACGAAAATCATCCCGCCGTTCGGCCCTTCGCCGTACAGATTGAAGCCGCCGAGCGCATACGTATAGGCGGTCGGCTCGTCGCGGCGGATCGCCGACTCGACGTCGCGCACGCTCTGCATCGTTTCGGCAAGCGGCGTGCCCTGCGGCCGGATCACCATCACCATGAAATTGCCCTGGTCCTCGTCGGGCAGGAACGCGGTCGGCAGCTGCGTGAGCATCAGCACTGCCGCCGCGGTCAGCGCACCGTACACGACGAGCCAGCGCAGCGGCTTCTTCAGCATCGCGCCGACGCGCGTCGCATAGCGTTGCGTCGAGCGCGCGACGAAGCGGTTGAACCAGCCGAAGAAGCCGCGCTTCTCGTGATGGTCGCCGGACACCGGCTTGAGCAGCGTCGCGCACAGCGCGGGCGTCAGCGACAGCGCGAGGAACGCCGAGAAGCCGATCGACACCGCGAGCGACAGCGCGAACTGCCGGTAGATGTTGCCCACCGCGCCGCCGAAGAACGCCATCGGCACGAACACCGACGTCAGCACGACCGTGATGCCGACGATCGCGCCGCTGATCTGCCGCATCGCCTTGACCGTCGCGTCGTACGGCGCGAGCCGCTCCTCGACCATCAGCCGCTCGACGTTCTCGACGACGACGATCGCATCGTCGACCAGGATGCCGATCGCGAGCACCATCCCGAACATCGTCAGCACGTTGATCGAGAACCCGGCCGCATACATCACGCCGAACGTGCCCGCGAGCGCGACCGGCACGACGAGCGTCGGGATCAGCGTCGCGCGCAAATTCTGCATGAACAGGAACATCACCAGGAACACCAGCACGCCGGCCTCGATCAGCGTCGTGACGACCTTGTTCATCGACACGCGCACGAACGACGACGTCTCGTACGGGATCTGGTATTTCACGCCCGGCGGGAAATACGCGGACAGCTCGTCCATCGTCGCGCGGATGCGCTGCTCGGTGGCCACCGCGTTCGAGCCCGGCGCGAGCTTGATGCCCATCCCGGTCGCGACCTTGCCGTTCACGTACGACGGATAGTTGTAATCGTTGCCGCCGAATTCGATGCGCGCGACGTCGCGCAGGTAAAGCGCCGAACCGTCGGGCTGCGTGCGCAGCGCGATCGCGCCGAACTCCGCCGGCGTCTTCAGCGGCGCATCGGCGAACACGGTCGCGGCGATCGGCGCGCTGTCCGGCACCGCGCTGCGGCCGATGTCGCCGATCGTCACGCGCGCGTTGTGCGCGCGCACGGCCGACGCGATGTCCGACGCGGTCAGGCCGTGCCCGGCCATCTTCACCGGGTCGGGCCAGATCCGCATCGCATATTCGGCGCCCCAGAACTGCACGCGGCCGACGCCGTCGACGCGGCGCAGCGCCTGCACGACGTTCGCCGACGCATATTCGCCGAGCTGCACGTCGGTCATCCGGCCGTCGTCGGACGTCAGCGACACGACGAGCTGGATGTTGTCGGCGGCCTTCTCGACCTGGATGCCGTCGCGCCGCACCGCCTCGGGTAGCCGCGCATCGACCGCCTTCAGCCGGTTCTGCACTTCGACGGCCGCGAGATCGGCGTTTACGCCCTGCCGGAACGTCAGGTACAGCGACGCGGCGCCGGCGCTGCTCGTCGCGGACGTGTACAACAGCCCCGGCGCGCCGTTCATTTCGCGCTCGATCAGCGCGGTCACCGATTCCTCGACGACCTGCGCGGACGCGCCCGGATACGTCGCGTAGATGCTGACGACGGGCGGCGCGATGTCCGGGTACTGCGCGACCGGCAGCGCGCGAATCGCGAACGCGCCGCCGAGCATCATGAAGAGTGCGATCACCCACGCGAAGACGGGGCGATCGATGAAGAAACGTGCCATGTTGGTCGATTGAACCGGTCAGGTTTGACGGGCGGCCGCCTGCGATGCGGGCCGGGTCGGCGCTGAGCGCTCGACGGGCTTCACGGTGGTGTCGGGCGCGAATTGCGCGGCGTCGTCGACGATCACGCGCTCGCCGCCCGCGAGGCCGCGCGTGATGCGCCAGTCGCGGCCGCTCATCTGGTCCGCGACGACCTCGACGTCCGTCACCTTGCCGTTCGCGCCCACCACGCGCACCGACGTGCGATCGGCCGTACGCAGCAGCGCATCGCGCGGCACGAGGATCGCGCGCTGGTCGACGGCCGCGTCGAGCGCGATCCGCACGTACGCGCCCGGCAGCAATTCGCGCTCGGGGTTCGGGAACAGCGCGCGCATCGCGACCGTGTCGGTGGTCGGATCGACCGCGAGATCGCTGAACAGCAGCTTGCCCTTCAGCGGATACGCGGTGCCGTCGGCGCGCAGCAGCGTCACCGTCACGTCGTGCTGTGCGATCCCCGTCGCACGCCCGCTCTTTACCGCGCGGCGCAATGCGTCGACGTCGGCCGCCGGCTGCGAGAAGTTCACGTAGATCGGATCGATCTGCTCGACCGTCGTGAGCGGCGTCGGCTGGTCCTGGCCGACGAGCGCGCCTTCGGTCACGAGCGCGCGCCGCGCGCGGCCCGAGATCGGCGCGGTGACGGTCGCATAGTCGAGCTGCAACTGCGCGCGCGCGAGCTCGGCTTTCGCGGAAGCAACGTCGGCCTTCGCCTGCGTATCGTCGGCGACGGCCTCGGTGTGATCGCGCTCGCTGACCGCGCGGTCGCGCACCAGGTCGTCGTAACGGCGGCGCTTGTCGCTCGCCGCGAGCGCAGCGGCCTGCGCCTTCGCAAGCGCGCCCTGCGCGGCGTCGCGCGCGGCCTTCAGCGGCGCGGGATCGATGCGAAACAGCACGGCGCCCTGCTTCACTTCCTGCCCTTCGTCGTAAGTGCGTGCGGTCACGATGCCCGCGACCCGCGCGCGCACTTCCGCCTGTCGATACGCGTCGAGCCTGCCGGGCAACTCGACAGTCATCGGCACGGCGGTCGGCCGCACGGTCACGACCGTCGCCTTCCGAACGGCGTCCGGCGTTTTGTCCGGTTCGCCGTTCCCGCATCCGGCCACGGCGAGCAGCGCCGCGAGCGCGAACGGCGCCAGCCGCGAGCGGCGCCACAGCGTGCGTTTGTTATTCATGTTCTGACCTCGGATCGTTCGCCGCCGATACAATGCGGCGGCTCAGGGTGGCCGATTATAATCAGTCACGTCTGATTAAATATGGGCGTTTGCAACCGACTCGTCATACTGTCTCAATAAAACGACAGCGAACTGTAAGGAAATTCACGACATGGCCCGCAAGACCCGGGAAGAATCGCTCGCCATCAAGCACCGGATCCTCGACGCCGCCGAACTCGTGCTGCTCGAAAAAGGCGTCGCGCAAACCGCGATGGCCGACCTCGCCGAGGCGGCCGGCATGTCGCGCGGCGCCGTGTACGGCCATTACCGCAACAAGATGGAAGTGTGTCTCGCGATGTGCGACCGCGCGTTCGCGCGCACGTCCGAAGGTTTCGACGCGGTCGACAGCCTGCCCGCGTTCGCGACGCTGCGCCGCGCGGCGTCGCACTACCTGCGGCAATGCGGCGAACCGGGCGCGATGCAGCGCGTGCTCGTGATCCTCTATACGAAGTGCGAGCAGAGCGAGGAGAACGGCGCATTGCTGCGGCGGCGCATGTTGCTCGAGCTGCAGATGCTGCGCATCGCGAAGGCGCTGCTGCGCCGTGCGATCGCGGCCGGCGAACTCGCGGCCGATCTCGACGTCCATCTCGCGGCGGTCTATCTCGTGTCGCTGCTCGAAGGCGTGTTCGCGTCGATGATCTGGACCAACCGGCTGCGCGGCACTTTGTGGAACGACGCGGAGGCGATGCTCGACGCCGGTTTCGACGCGGTGAGAACGTCGGCGGCGCTCCGCGCGCGTGCGCAAAAATTGCCTTGTGGACGAGACGCATCGCAATAAATGCGGATTTAACCCGATTTACCGCAGTGCGAAACGAATGAGCCGACCCTCTTTAAAATTTTTAACGTTTCGCGGAACATCGGTAGACTGACGCTGTCATCTTTCTTTAGCGTCTTCGTGATAACCGGGTTCGACCCGGCTAGATCACGCCGCCGTTCGAAGCGGGCCTGCCCGCAAGTTGGGTCGAACGGGAACGATACAGGCCCCTGGCGGGGCCTGTTTTGTTGCACGCCCGTCGCCCGCCCCCGTCGTCGCCCGACGGACGGACCGCCGACGGCTCCTGCCCACACCTCTTTGAACCGCTTTCCTGGATGTGGACACCTGTGGTCAAGCCTGCCGCAACTCCTGATACTTTCGCGCCCGGCCGCGCGCGGCGCTTCGTGCGCGCGCTCGTGCCGGCCGCCGTGCTCGGCGCTCTCGCCGCCTTCGGTCTCGCCGCCGCGCTGCCGGCCGTGTCGCAACTGCCGGGCGCCGTCGACACCGGCGCCGCCGCGCTGCCGCAGCGCGTGCTGTCCGACACGCCGTTTCCGACCGCGCAGCATTTCGTGACGAGCGAACTCGTGCGCACGCTCGGCGAACGCAACGAATTCGACGAACGCAGCAACCGCGGCGCGCAGCCCGGCCTGTTCGCGCCGCTCAGCGCCCACCGCAACGACATGCTCGGCTACACGAACCTGTTCCAGTACGCCGCGCCCGAAAATGCGCACGGGATGCGCGCGGGCGACATCGAACTCACGCTGTCCGATACGCTGAACCGCCTGGACGTGCCGCCCGAGGTGCGCATCCAGCTCGGCGATCTCGTCAGCGGCAAGGTCGCGATGCGCGCGAGTGCGCAGCGCGGCGACTACTACCGCGTCGCGTACGACACCAACAACGGCACGCCGCATCTCACCGCGGTCGAGTTGCGCGTCGCCGGCCGCACGTTCGGCGCGATCTGGTTCCGCGCGCCGGGCGCCGATCATGGCGCGTACTACACGCTCGACGGCGCGCCGCTCGAAGCGGCCGCATTCACGATGCCGGTCAAATGGACGCGCATCAGCTCGTTCTTCGGCGAGCGCATCCATCCGCTGTCGCAGGCGATGGCGTTCCATACGGGCGTCGACCTCGCCGCGCCGTCGGGCACGCCGGTCACGTCGGCGGCCGACGGCGTCGTGTCGTTCGTCGGCACCGATCCGGGCGGCTACGGCCGCTACGTGATCGTCGATCATGCGGATGGCTATTCGACCTACTACGCGCATCTCTCCGCGTATGCGCGCGGGCTGAAGGTCGGCGAAACGGTGAAGCAGGGCCAGCGCATCGGCTCGGTCGGGATGACGGGCGCGGCCACCGGCCCGCACCTGCACTTCGAAGTGCGTGTCGCGAACGATCCGGTCGATCCGCTCGTCACGCTCGCGAACGCGCAGACGGGGCTGTCCGACATGCAGCTCACCGCCTTCCGGCAGGAAGCGGCGCAATGGCGTTTCCGCCTCGCATCGATCCACACGGCGCCGTTCGCGTTCGCGCAAAGCGACGGCCCGCTGTGGGGCGACTTCGCGACCGGCCCGTCGATGCTGCGTTCGGTGTTCGATACGCATTACTCGGCGGAACGAAGCTGATTCCGACGCACGATCCAGCTTGCAGAAGAGCGTACGGTCAAAATGCTCCGCCGCTCTTCTCTACACGGTCCGTTGTTCAGCGCCTATGCGCGTGAAGTCATAGCCTGATTCGCAGCGGAATACATGGTACTTCAGCCCTCGCCATTCGAGCATCAAAAGCGTAAGCCCTTCGTTCGGCGGTAATCTCGACCAGACGGACATATGCAACATCCGGCTTGCGACGTGCACGTGTCGGAGAAGTACCTTGTCTCATTGTCTTCAGAACTGAGCAGTCACCTGAAAACCGAGCGTCACTCGCGCAGTCGGAAAACCCAGATCGACGCCGATCTGATTGAAAAAGTAGTCGCTCGACAGGAAGGTCTTCTGATTCGTGAACGCCGGGTTCGTCTCGATCACGTAGCTCGCGTTCGGCGACTGGCTCGGCCTGTACAACCCGCCCTGCGGAATCGCGAGATTGTCCAGCACCCTTTGCGCCGTCGCGCCGGCGATGATCGGCCTGACGGGCTGAACGGGCTTACTCGTCACGGTCCCGCCTTTCGCGCCTGCGCCGGAAACCTGCCCCGTTACCATACCGCCCGACGTTTTCGACACCGCGGCATTACCGTTCAGGCTTCCAAACGTCAGGCCCGGCACTTCCTGCCCGGGAAGCAGCCCGAGCGACGGAATCGACGCGTTGCCCGCCGTGTTGTTGATGCTGATTGCCCTCGACGCTCCGCTCCCTCGGCCCCCGCGACAACAACCACCGCGCCGCGCCGTCGAGCGACGTGCACAGCACCAGATAGATCACCGCGACGAACAGGAAGATCGGCGCCGGATACACCATCAGCCGGTTGTTCACCTGCGTGGCGACGAACGACAGCTCGGGTACGCCGACGATATACGCGAGCGACGTGTCCTTCACGAGCGCGACCCACTGGTTGACGAACGACGGCGTCATGATCCGGATCGCCTGCGGCAGCAGCACGTAACGCACCGTCTGCCAGCGCGTGAGGCCAAGCGACAGCCCCGCCTGCCACTGTCCGTCGCCGGCCGCGACGATGCCCGCATGTACCGCATGTGCGAGATACGCCCCGCCGATCAGCGCGAGCGCGCACACGACCGTCGCGAGCCCCGGCACGTCCATGTGCAGCAGCATCGGCATCAGGAAGTACGTCCAGAAGATCAGCATCAGCACCGGAATCGCGCGGAAGAAGCCGATGAACGCGAGCAGCAGCACGCGCGCCGGCCCGCGCGCGAGCGCCATCGCGACGCCGAGCGCCACGCCGAGCACCGCCGACGCGACGGCCGACGCGATCGCGAGCATCAGCGACAGCGCCGCCCCGCCGAGCGGGCCGTCCGGGAACGCGCCGACCAGCAGGTACGGGAGATTGGAGAACAGCAGCGAGAAATCCATCGTCAACGCCCTGCCCCGAGCCGGTCGCGCCATTGCGTAGCCGTGTACGCGCCGGCCTCGATCGCGGCCACCGCCGCGACGTACAGCACGGTCGCCACGCCGAACGCGGCGAACGTCTTGAACGTCTCCGTCTCGACCTGCCGCGACGCATACGACAGTTCGGCGACACCGATCGCCATCGCGAGCGACGAGTTCTTCACGAGATTCATGTATTGGCCGAGCAGCGGCGGCAGCGCGATACGCACGGCCTGCGGCAACACCACGTAGCGCAGCGACTGCAGCGGCGTAAGCCCGAGCGCCGCGGCCGCGTCGTGCTGTGCTCGGCGCACGCCGCGCAGCCCGGCTTCGCATTCCTCGGCGACGAACGCGGCCGTATAGGCGCTCAGTCCGACCCAGCCCGCGACGAATTCGAATGACGGCCATGCGAGCGTGAGCGGCCCCATGCCGAGTTCGTGGCGTGCGTTCAGCCATGCCGTCCATGTGTCGGGCAGCAGCGACGCGACGCCGAAATACCAGAACAGCAACTGCACGAGCAGCGGCGTATTGCGAAACGCGACGACATAACCGGCGGCCAGCGCGCGGAGCCCGCTCGCACGAGCATGCCGCGCGACGGCGAGCAGCAGCCCGCCGACGGTTGCGGCGAGCGCCGACGCGGCCGCAAGGCCGAGCGTCAGCAGGAAGCCGTGCCAAAGCCAGAACAGATATTTGGGCGCCAAGCCGAGCATGATGCGACGGTGCGGGCGCGCAATGCGCGCCACGAAGAAGGAAGCAGAAAACGCCGCGATCCGTGCGCGCCGGCACATCCGGCGGCCGATCGCGGCGCGCGCGGTGTGCGGCTCAGGTCTTGTCGCCGATGCGGAAGATGCGCGTGAGCGGCGTCTTCGTCGTCGGGCCGAACCATGCGTCGTAGATCTGCGCCGCGCGGCCGTTCGCCTCGAGCCCCTTCAGCGTGTCGTTCACGAAGCCGAGCAGCCGCGTTTCGCCCTTCGGCACGCCGACGCCCATGTAGTCGTTCGAGATCGTGAACGGCGGGATCTCGTAGTTCTGCTTGTCGGGCACGTTCGCGAGCAGGCCGATCAGTTTCGGCCCATCCTGCGTGATCGCCTGCACGTTGCCGGCGCGCAGTGCGGCGAACGCGAACGGCGTGTCGTCGTACGCGACGATCGTCGCCTTCGGGAATTTCTCGCGCAGCGTGATCTCGTTCGTCGTGCCCTTGTCGGCGCCGACGCGCAGCGTGTTCAACTGGTCCGCCGATTTCAGCACGCCCTTCTTCGCGAGAAACTGCTGGCCCGACGAGAAATACGGAATGCTGAAGTCGACCTGCTTCGCGCGCTCGTCGGTGATCGTGAAGTTCGCGAGCACGAGGTCGACCTTGCCCGACGTCAGGAACGGAATACGGTTCGCGGGGTTGGTCGGCTGCAGTTGCAGCTTCACGCCGAGCTTGTCGGCGAGCGCCTTCGCATAGTCGACGTCGAGGCCGACGATGTGATTGGTCTTGGCATCGACGTACCCGAACGGCGGATTGCTGTCGAACGTTGCGACGCGCAGCACGCCGGCCTTTTTGATGTCGTCGAGCCGGTCCGCGTGCGCGAGCGTGCCTGCGGTGACGAGCGCGGCCCCGACGAGCCACGTAACGAGAGTGTGGAATTTCATGAGCACGACCTGATTTGTTATGACGGCCGCCGCGGATCGCGCGGCGGCCTGGTTCGAGGAACATCGCGACGCAGTGTGTGTCGCCGCGAAGCCGCTAACGTAGCAGTGCGCGCGTCAATTTCGAACCAACAAATGGTGCTTTGCTCTGCGGGTTTCGTGATGACGCGTGCACGGCTCGGACACACCCTGCGCGCGCAAAAAAAGACGCCCGCTGCGAGCAGCGGGCGCGAATCCCAGTCAAGGAGGTGTCACACGAACTACGGGCTCAGAATAAAAGCATCGCCCGCGGCGAACAACGAAGCGATTTCGATATCGATATCGCGCGTCGCGCGATGAGCTTGCACGCGGCAATGCGAACGCGCCGCGCATGAAAAAAACGGCGCACCGCCTGCGTGGCGGAGCGCCGTTTCGTTGCGTGATACGAGTCTCGGGCAGCCGGGCCGCCCCGCCGATCACGGCTCGTGACGCAGATACCCTTCCTTGCTCGGATCGCGCATCCGCCACGACACGATCAGCGAGATCGCGCACAACGCGGTCACGTACCAGTAGAACGTTTCCTCGCTGCCGATCGACTTGAACCACAGCGCGACGTACTCGGCCGAACCGCCGAAGATCGCGTTCGCGACCGCGTACGACAGGCCGACGCCCATCGCCCGCACTTCGGGCGGGAACATCTCGGCCTTGATGAGGCCGCTGATCGACGTATAGAAACTGACGATCGCGAGCGCGACGGTGACGAGCACGAACGCGGCCGTCGGGCTCGTCACGGTCTTCAGTGCATGCATCAGCGGCACCGTGCCGATCACCGCGAACGCACCGAACAGGATCATCGACGTGCGGCGGCCGATCTTGTCTGACAGCGCGCCGAACACCGGCTGCATCAGCATGTAGACGAGCAGCGCGACGGTCATCACGTTGCTGGCCGTCTTCGCATGCATGCCCGCGGTGTTGACCAGATACTTCTGCATGTACGTCGTGAACGTGTAGAAGATCAGCGAGCCGCCGGCCGTGAAGCCGACCACCGTGAAGAACGCGCCCTTGTGCTGCCACACGCCGCGGATCGTGCCGGCGTCCTTCTTGTCGCGCGATGCGCTCGTCGACGTCTCGTCGAGCGATTTGCGCAGATACAGCGAGATCAGCGCGGCCGCCGCGCCGACGACGAACGGAATGCGCCAGCCCCACGCTTTCAGCTCGCCCGCCGACAGCGTCTGCTGCAGGATCACGAGCACCAGCAGCGCGCACAGCTGGCCGCCGATCAGCGTCACGTACTGGAACGACGCGAAGAAGCCGCGCCGCCCCTTCAGCGCGACTTCGCTCATGTAGGTCGCGCTGGTGCCGTATTCGCCGCCGACGGACAGCCCCTGGAACAGTCGCGCGACGAGCAGCAGCGCCGGCGCGAGCGCGCCGATCTGCGCATAGGTCGGCAGCACCGCGATCACCAGCGAGCCGCCGCACATCATCAGCACCGAGATCATCATCGCCGTGCGCCGGCCGTGGCGGTCGGCGATGCGGCCGAACAGCCAGCCGCCGATCGGACGCATCAGGAAGCCGGCCGCGAACACGCCGGCCGTGTTCAGCAGTTGCGTCGTCGTGTTGCCGCTCGGGAAGAATGCCGGCGCGAAGTACAGCGCGCAGAACGAGTAGATGTAGAAGTCGAACCACTCGACGAGGTTGCCCGACGAGGCGCCGACGATGGCGAACACGCGCCGCCGGGTGTCATGCGCGGACAGCGCAGCTTGGTCGCTCTGGACGTCCATGGGTTGGTCTGTTCCTTTTAGTGCTTTCTGGGCGAGACGGCTGGGGGGCCGCCGCGTGCGGTCGCACGTGGCACCGGTTCCGGCGCACGGCGCTACGGGATTTTAGCGAAATGTAAAGTAACGGGCGCTCCGGGTTCGTCCCGATGTAGAAAAATCTTCTCCCGCCGTGCGTTCATCATATGAAAACGCCAGCGCTGAGGCTGGCGTGTCATGCAAGCTGTTCTCCGGCGATCACACCCGCACCTCCGGCGGCACGTATCGGCACTCGTAGCGCTTGCGCACGGTCCCGGCCTCGTCGACGCTTTCGAGGAACACGTCGAACTGCCAGAGCCGCGCCATGTGCTTGAGCACTTCCTCGCTGTCGTTCGACAGATGGCGGTTGTCGGTCATGAAGTGGCGCAGCGTGAGACTGCGGTCGCCGCGCGTGTTCACGGCCCAGACCTGGATGTTCGGCTCGCGATGATGGATGTCGTACTGCCGCGACAGTGCCTGCCGCACGTACTGATAGCCGGATTCGTCGTGGATCGCCGACACCTCGAGCGAATCGCGCATGTCGTCGTCGAGCACCGAGAACAGCCGCATCTCGCGGATCAGGTTCGGCGACAGATACTGCGCGATGAAGCTCTCGTCCTTGAAATTGCGCATCGCGTAGTGCATCGCCGGCAGCCACGGCGTGCCCGCGATCTCCGGAAACCACTTGTAGTCCTCTTCCGTCGGCGCTTCGCAGATCCGGCGGATGTCGCTCATCATCGAGAAGCCGAGCGCATACGGGTTGATCCCGCTGTAATACGGCTTCGTCACGGGCGGCTGGTAGACCACGTTGCTGTGCGAATGCAGGAACTCCATCATGAAGCCGTCTTCCAGCTTGCCCTGGTTGTACAGCGTATTGAGCAGCGTGTAGTGCCAGAACGTCGCCCAGCCTTCGTTCATCACCTGCGTCTGCCGCTGCGGATAGAAGTACTGGCCGATCTTGCGCACGATGCGGATCACTTCGCGCTCCCACGGCTCGAGCAGCGGCGCATTCTTTTCCGCGAAATACAGCAGGTTTTCCTGCGGCTCCGGCGGGTAGCGTTCCTCCTGCTCTTCCATCTGCTCGGGCTTGCGGCCCGGCAGCGTGCGCCACAGCTCGTTGACCTGCGACTGCAGATACGCCTCGCGCTCGCGCCGCAGCGCCGCCTCCTTCGACAGCGAAGGCTTCTGCGGCCGCTTGTAGCGGTCGACACCGTAGTTCATCAGCGCATGGCACGAATCGAGCAGTTCCTCGACGCGATCGAGGCCATAACGCTCCTCGCATTCGGCGACGTAGTTCTTCGCGTACACGAGATAATCGATGATCGCGTGCGCGTCGGTCCACAGCCTGAACAGGTAGTTGCCCTTGAAGAAGGAATTGTGTCCGTACGCCGCGTGCGCGATCACCAGCGCCTGCATCGTCATCGTGTTCTCTTCCATCAGATACGCGATGCATGGATTCGAGTTGATGACGATCTCGTACGCGAGACCCATCTGGCCACGACGATAGCTTTTCTCGGTCGCGAGGAAGTGCTTGCCGAACGACCAGTGGCGATAGTTGACCGGCATCCCGACCGACGCGTACGCATCCATCATCTGCTCGGCGCTGATCAGCTCGAGCTGGATCGGATAGATGTCGAGTTCGTATTGCTCGGCGACCTGCGAGATGTGCGTGTCGTATTCCTCGAGCAACTCGAACGTCCAGTCGGACGGGCACGGCAACGGCTTGCGTTCGGCAACGTTCATACGCGCTTCCTTTTGCCCGGCAGCGGGCAAATCGGCGGCCGGCGGCGCCGGTTCGGCTCCGCCGCGTTGCTGCGATGCGGCAGTGCCGGACGTGTCGTCGCCGGAAGGGCGCGGCGCGTAGCCGCGCGACTCGTTGTGCAGATGGCGGGTCGTCATGACATTTCCACCTGCTTTTCGAACAATTCGCGAAACACCGGGTAAATATCGGCAGCCGATTCGACTTTCTTCATCGCCAGATGCGGTTGCGACAGCGCGAGCTGCGCGTATTCCAGCCACAGGTTCTGCTCTTCCGGCGCGACCTGGATGTACGCGAAGTAGCGCGTCTTGGTGAGGATATCCTCTTCCAGGATTTTGCGACACTTCGGCGAATCGTCAGTCCAGTTGTCGCCATCGGACGCCTGCGCGCCGTAGATGTTCCACTCGGTCGGCGAGTAGCGCTCGTTCATCACCTTGCGCATCAGTTCGAGTGCGCTCGACACGACGGTGCCGCCGCTTTCGGTCGAATGGAAGAACGTGTCCTCGTCGACTTCCTCCGCACGCGTATGGTGCCGGATGAACACGACCTCGATACGCTCGTAGTTGCGCTTCAGGAACAGGTACAACAGGATGAAGAAGCGCTTCGCGAGATCCTTGCGCTGCTCGTCCATCGAGCCCGACACGTCCATCAGGCAGAACATCACGGCCTGGCTCGACGGCTGCGGCTGCTTCACGCGGTTGATGTAGCGCAGGTCGAACGGGTCGATGAACGGGATCCGCCAGATGCGCCCCTTCAGGTGATGGATCTCGGCCTCGAGCGTCGCGATTTCCGCGCGACGGTCTTCCGTGTCGTTCTTCAGCGCGTCGAGCTGCGCCTCGAGTTCGCGCAATTCGTTGACGAGCGGCGAGCCGAGCGCGATGCGCCGGCCGAGCGCGCTTCTGAGCGAGCGCACGACGTCGATGTTGTTCGGCGTGCCTTCCGCCGACCAGCCCGCGCGCACGTTCTTCCAGCTCGGCACCGTCAGCAGGTGCGTCTTCACGAGGCGCGGCAGTTCGAGATCGTCGAAGAAGTACTGCATGAATTCGTCGCGCGACAGCTCGAACACGAAGTCGTCCTGCCCTTCGCCCTCGTTGCTCGCCTGACTGCCGCCGCCGCCCGAGCCGCCCTGCGGACGCGGAATCTTGTCGCCGCGCACGTAGTCCTCGTTGCCGGGATGCACGTATTCGCGACGCCCGCCCGGCGCGTGCCGGAAGTTCGGCTCCGCGATGTCCTTGCGCGGGATCGTGATGCTTTGCGTGCTCTGGATGTCCTTGATGCTACGGTCGCGCACCGCGTCGGAAACGGCACGACGAATGTAGTTCTTGACGCGACGCAGAAAGCGTTCGCGGTTGGCGATGCTCTTGTTCTTGCCGGCCAGCCTGCGGTCGATGATTTGATGAAGCACTCCCGGTCTCCCGCTCGAAAGTCGATATGCCGGGACGCTCGCCGCACATGCCGTCTGCCGTCATGCGGGCGGCGTCTCTGAAGTTGCCCGTGCGGACGAACCGCACGGGCGCGGTACCACGCGCGTCATGACGACTTGCGCACGCGCAGGTACCAGTCGCAAAGCAGCCTCACCTGCTTCGGCGTATAGCCCTTCGCGACCATCCGGTTCACAAAGTCCTCATGCTTGCGCTGCTCCTCCGCCGAGCCCTTCGCGTTGAACGAAATGACCGGCAACAGTTCCTCGGTATTCGAGAACATCTTCTTCTCGATCACGACCCGCAACTTCTCGTAGCTCGTCCACACCGGGTTCTTGCCGGCATTCGCGGCCCGCGCGCGCAGCACGAAGTTGACGATCTCGTTGCGGAAATCCTTCGGATTGCTGATCCCGGCCGGCTTCTCGATCTTCTCCAGCTCCGCGTTCAGCGCGGCGCGGTCGAAGCTCTCGCCGGTGTCGTGATCGCGGAATTCCTGGTCCTGGATCCAGAAGTCCGCATACGTGACGTAGCGATCGAAGATGTTCTGCCCATATTCGGAATACGACTCGAGATACGCGGTCTGGATCTCCTTGCCGATGAATTCCGCGTAGCGCGACGCGAGCACGTCCTTCACGAACGACAGGTACTTCTGTTCGGTTTCCGGCGGGAACTGCTCGCGTTCGATCTGCTGCTCGAGCACGTACATCAGATGCACGGGGTTCGCCGCGACCTCGCTCGTGTCGAAGTTGAACACGCGCGACAGGATCTTGAACGCGAAGCGCGTCGATACGCCGGTCATCCCTTCGTCCACGCCCGCGTAGTCGCGATACTCCTGGTACGACTTCGCCTTCGGATCGGTGTCCTTCAGGTTCTCGCCGTCGTACACCTGCATCTTCGAGAACAGGCTCGAATTCTCCGGCTCGTGCA
Organism: Burkholderia latens; assembly: GCF_902499045.1. GTDB lineage: Bacteria > Pseudomonadota > Gammaproteobacteria > Burkholderiales > Burkholderiaceae > Burkholderia > Burkholderia latens. The sequence continues at coordinate 28,501 of NZ_CABVPL010000007.1, forward strand.
GGCGCGACAGCACCGAGAACTGCGACATCATCTTCAGCGTGCCCGGCGCGCACACGGCTTCGGCGAGCGATGAATTGCGGATCAGCTTCTCGTAGATCTTGATCTCTTCCGACACGCGCAGGCAGTACGGCACCTTCACGACGAAGATCCGGTCGAGCAGTGCCTCGTTGTTGCGATTGTTGCGGAATGCCTTCCACTCCGACTCGTTCGAGTGCGCGAGGATCACGCCGTCGAACGGAATCGCGCCGAATCCTTCGGTGCCCTTGAAGTTGCCTTCCTGCGTGGCAGTCAGCAGCGGGTGCAGCACCTTGATCGGCGCCTTGAACATTTCGACGAATTCGAGCAGGCCCTGGTTGGCGAGGCACAGGCCGCCCGAGTAGCTGTATGCGTCGGCATCGTCCTGCGCGTACTGCTCGAGCTTGCGGATGTCGACCTTGCCGACGAGCGACGAGATGTCCTGATTATTCTCGTCGCCCGGCTCCGTCTTCGCGATGCCGATCTGCCGCAGGATCGACGGATAGCGGCGCACCACGCGGAACTGGCGGATGTCGCCGTTGTATTCGTGCAGGCGCTTGACCGCCCATGGACTCAGGATGCTCTTCAGGTAACGGCGCGGAATGCCGTACTGCTCTTCGAGAATCGGGCCGTCTTCGTCGTAGTCGAACAGACCGAGCGGCGATTCGTTGACGGGCGAACCCTTCAGTGCATAGAACGGCACGCGCTCCATCAACTGCTTCAGGCGTTCGGCGATCGACGACTTGCCGCCGCCGACCGGGCCGAGCAGGTAGAGGATCTGCTTCTTCTCTTCGAGCCCTTGCGCAGCGTGGCGGAAGTACGCGACCACCTGCTCGATCACTTCCTCCATTCCGTAGAACTCACGGAACGCGGGATAAACCTTGATGACCTTGTTCGCGAAGATCCGCGACAGGCGCGGGTCGTTGCGGGTATCGATTTGTTCGGGTTCCCCGATTGCAGCCAGCATGCGTTCGCCTGCCGTGGCGTACGCTGACGGATCGTTCTTGCAGAGCGCGAGATACTCCTCCAGCGAGAACTCTTCCTCTCGCGTTTTTTCGAAGCGGTTCGCGAAGCTGCTGTAAATATCCATGCTACCTCCCTCGCCTGAGTCTGAAGACGTGCCTGCCTTCGTACGACTGCGCAGAAGCAAGCGCGTTCGAATTCATCCTAAACCCTTTCTTATTTTTTTTCACGAACTCTTCGTATGAAGTTCGTCATTCTCGACAACACCGGTTGGACAACGCATTTCGACGCTTTACAATTGTCGTCCCGAGCCGCAGAAACTGCATCCGCCGCGTCTCGTCGAGCATCGAATCGTCTCGTGCGTTGGACACCTCCGGCGTCGTCGCCCGCCGTTCTTCCCCCTCTGCATCCCTATACGTTCGAGCGGTCGTGCGCGATGACGCCGCACGTGCACCGTTACAACTTTTTTTCGCATTTTTCACGGTCGCCGTTCGCGCGAATGCGCAGACGAACGCGCGGCGATGCACGATCGTGTTCGCGCGGCTGTCACATTCGGCCGGCCGCGAAAACGCCGACGCCCGCATGCCGCGGGCGTCGAGCGCTACCAAATGGGGATAGATGCGCGACCTGCGCGTATCAGAACGTCTCCCAATCGTCGCCGCCAGCGGCAGCCGCAACCGCCGCCTGTGCAGGCGCGGCGGACGCGGCCGAGGGTTTGCGAGCAGACGTAGCAATTGCCGTGCGCTTGACCGGTCCATCGCGCACGTCCCGATCGTCGCGCGCAGCCGCGGGTGCGGACGCGGCCACCGGTGCGGCCGTCGCGCGCGGCTTTTGACGCACCGCAACGGCGGCGGTCGCGGCCGCCGCCGGCCGCGCGGCATCGTCGTCGATCCGGAACACCGACGCGGTGTCGCGCAGGCGCGCCGCCTGTTCGTCGAGCGATTGCGCGGCAGCCGCCGCTTCCTCGACGAGCGCGGCGTTCTGCTGCGTGACTTCGTCCATTTGCGCGACCGCGCGCGCGACCTGCTCGATGCCGCCGCTCTGCTCCTCGGACGCCGCCGCGATCTCGCCCATGATGTCGGTCACGCGCTGCACCGCGCTGATTACGTCGCTCATCGTGCGCCCGGCTTCGTCGACCAGCGTCGAGCCCGTGCGAATGCGCTCCACCGACGCGTCGATCAGCGCCTTGATCTCCTTGGCCGCGCTCGACGAGCGCTGCGCAAGGCTGCGCACCTCGCCCGCGACGACCGCGAAACCGCGCCCTTCCTCGCCGGCACGCGCGGCTTCGACGGCCGCGTTCAGCGCCAGGATGTTGGTCTGGAACGCGATTCCCTCGATGATCGCGATGATGTCCGCGATCTTCGCCGAGCTGTCGTTGATCTCGCCCATCGTGCCGACCACCTGGCCGACCACCGTATTGCCCTTGTTTGCAATTTCCGACGCATTCGCGGCCAGCGAGCTTGCCTGCCGCGCGTTGTCCGCGTTCTGCTTCACGGTGCCGGTCAGTTGCTCCATGCTCGACGCGGTTTCCTGCAGCGCCGACGCCTGTTCCTCCGTCCGCGACGACAGGTCGATGTTGCCGGCGGCGATCTGCCGCGCCGCGGTCGCGATCGACTCGCTGCCGCCTCGCACCGTGCGCACCGTATCGACGAGCCCGCGCTGCATCCTCGCCAGACCGTCGAGGAGCTGCCCCATTTCGTCGCGGCGCTGGACGACGATCGCGCGGCGCAGGTCGCCCGCGGCGATCGCGTCGAAATGCGCGAGCGCTTCCGCGATCGGGCGGCCGATCGCGCGGGTAAGCGCGAGCCACGACAGCGCGGCGGCGACGAAGCCGGCCGCCAGCGCGGCGATCGACACCGCGCGCAGCGTTTCATACACCGATTCCGCATGATCGAAGCCCGTCTGCGCAGCGCTGAACTGGAACGTGCGCAGCGTCTCGCTCGCGGTCGAGAGTTCGGTGTACAGCGCCTGGAGCTGCTTCGCGCCTTCGCCGACCCGGTCGTGGTCGCCCGCCGTGACGAGGCTCGCGAACGCGTCGCAGCCGCGCTGCAGCGCCTGCCGCTTCGCCGCGACGTCCTGCGCGAGCCGGTCTTCTTCGGGGCTCCGCGGCAACGCGAGGTATTTCTGCCACCACGCGTCGGACTGCGCGCGCATCGCGCGGCTTCGCTCGACCGCGGCCGCGGAGTCGGGCGTACCGGCCAGCAGCGCCGCGCGATCGAGCGCCAGGCGCTCCCGCGCCGCGTACATCTCCGCTACCGCCACGTTGACCGCACTCGGCATCTCGTTCGTGAAGATGTCGCGCGTCGAATCGTTCGCCTTCGTCATCCCGTAAAGGCCGAGGACGCTGATCACCGCCAGCAGCACCGCGAGAAACGCCATCGTCAGACCGATGCGCGCACGTATGGTCAGGTTTCGGATCACCATCATTGTTCCTGTGTTGCGTCGTCAGGGACGGGCGAGGCCCGTTTTTCGAAACAGTGTTTCGCTCTGACTCATTTACGACCGTCCGCCGCACAACTTGATGGTATTGATACCAATTTTCCAATCAATTCATTAGTTCATTACATATTCTTGAATGATGGGGACGATACGACGCACGCCTGCGCCGCGGGAACGCCGCGCAGACATCGGCATCGGGCAATCGGGAAGAAACGGCCGGCCGCAGGCGCCGGCCGAGACGGACGGTCCAGCCCTATTCGGCCAGTTCCGCGAGGGTGGGAATCGACGGCTGCGCGCCCGCGCGGGTGACGGAGAGCGCCGCCGCGCGTTGCGCGAAGCGGATCGCGGGGTCGACGTCGTCGCCGGCCGCAAGCCGTGCGGCGAAGCCGCCGATGAAGGTGTCGCCGGCCGCGGTCGTGTCGAGTGCCTGCACGACGGGCGCCGGATAGTGGCGCGCCGCGCCGTCGGCCGTCAGCGCGAGCACGCCGCGCGCGCCGAGCGTAATCAGCACGTTGCGCGCGCCGGCCGCGTGCAGCGCGCGTGCGGCTGCTTCCGCATCGGCCGGATCGCGCACCGGCAGCCCGGTCAGCGCGGCCGCCTCGACTTCGTTCGGAATCAGGTAATCGACGAGCGGCAGCCAACCGTCCGGCAGCGGCGCGACGGCCGGCGCCGGATTGAGCACCACGGTGCGGCCGAGCCGCCGGCCGGCCGACAGCGCCGCATATACCGCATCCGGCGGCGTCTCGAGTTGGCAGATCAGCACGTCGGTCGCGGCCAGCGTGGCTTCGTGCCGCGCCACCGTATCGGGCGTGACTTCGCCGTTGCCGCCCGCGACGATCACGATCGTGTTCTGGCTCGCATCGTCGACGACGATCAGCGCGACGCCGGTCGATGCGGCCGCGCTCGTCGCGAGCCCCGCGCAATCGATCCCCTCCGCTTCGAGGCCGGCCCGCAGCGCGGCGCCGTGCGCATCCGCGCCGACGCACCCGATCATCGCGACCTGCGCGCCCAAGCGCGCGGCCGCGACGGCCTGGTTGCCGCCCTTGCCGCCCGCCGCCTGCGCATACGCATGGCCGGCGAGCGTTTCGCCCGGCAACGGCAGGCGCGGCGCGCGCACGACGAGATCCATGTTGAGGCTGCCGACCACCGTCACGCGGCCGGCGCCTGCGCGGCGCGCGCTCATGCGCGATCGCCCGGCGCGGCCGGCTCGCGGTAGATTGCCGTCGATTCGCGCAGCACGAGGCGCGGCGACACGACGCGACGCCGGCTCGGCGCAGCCGACGAACCGCCGCCGATCCGCTCGATCAGCGTCTGCGCGGCCATTTCGCCGAGCGCGCGCACCGACTGGCCGACCGTCGACAGCGCCGGATACGTGTAGCGGGAGAATTCGATGTCGTCGAAGCCGATGATCGAGCAGTCGTCCGGCACGCGCAGCCCGCGCTCGGCCGCCGCGCGCAACGCGCCGACGCCCATCAGGTCGTTGCCCGCGAAAATCGCGCTCGGGCGCACCGACTCGAACAGCCGCGACGCCGCGTGATAGCCGCCGAGGCACGAAAAATCGCTCTCCGCGATCGCGCCGGACACGATGTCGATCCCGCGCTCGGCCATCGCGCGGATGAAGCCGTGTACGCGCATCGCACTGACGGCCGTGTCGGTCGGCCCGGTGATGCAACCGATCTTCGCGTGCCCGAGTTCAAGCAGGTGACGCGTCGCGAGGTACGCGCCGCGCTCGTGGTCGATCTGCACGAGGTCAGCCGCGAGCCCCTCGATGTTGCGGTCGACGACGACGAGCGGCGCGTGCGCGTCGGCGAGCGTCCGCGCGAGCACGGCATCCTCGCCGGCCGACGCGACGATCAGCCCGTCGATGCGCTTTTCCTGCAGCACGCGCAGGTAGTTGCGCTGCTTCACGGGATCGTCGTCCGAGTTGCAAAAGAACACGCAATAGCCGTTCGCCGCGCACTGGTCCTCGATACCGCGCGCAAGCTCCGCGAAGTACGGATTCGTGCTGTTCGGCACGACGAGGCCGATGGTCGCCGTCGCGCGCGCCTTCAGCGAGCGCGCCACCGCCGATGGCACGTAGTTCAGCTCGCGGATCGCGCCCTCGACCTTCGCACGCACGTCCGCGGACACCGGCCGCGAATTGTTCACCACGTGCGAGACGGTCGTAAACGACACGCCCGCCATGGCCGCCACATCCTTGATCGTCGCCATTTCCCGTTTCTCTCTGGTCTGCTTTCTGTGTAGTTCTACCGGGCGCGCGCGCGCCGGCTGCGATACGTATCGAGCACGACCGCCACCACGATCACCGCCCCGGTGATGATCCGTTTGGTCGGCTCGTTCGCGCCGATCTGCGCGAGCCCGGCGGCCAGCACCGAGATGATCAACACGCCGAAGAACGTGCTGATCACCGAGCCGCGCCCTCCCATCAGGCTCGTGCCGCCGATCACGACAGCTGCGATCACCTGCAGTTCGAGGCCTGCGCCCGCATTCGGGTCGGCGGCCTCGAGCCGCGAGATCTGGAACAGCGATGCGAGCCCCGCGAGCGCGCCCATCAATGCGAATACGAGGATTTTATACGGCCTCGGGTTAACCCCGGCAAGCCGGACCGCTTCCTCGTTCGTGCCGATCCCGACCAGATAGCGCCCGAACACGGTGCGCGTCAGCACGAACTGCGCGGCGATCATCACCACGACCGCGATCAGGAACGCCGGCGAGATGCCGAGCGCGATCGGGTTCGACAGGAAATCGAACGCGTCGCCGATGTAGGCCGTGCGCGAATTCGTCAGCTGATACGCGACACCGCGCGCCGCCTCCAGCACGCCGAGCGACACGATGAACGACGGGATCCGCCAGCCGACCGTGATCGCGCCCGTCAGCGAGCCCGTCGCGGTCGCGACCGCGATCCCGATCAGCGCGGCCGGCAGCGGCGCCCACTGCCATTTCAGCGCGGCCACGCTGACCATCGACGCGGCCAGCGCGAGCACCGAGCCCACCGACAGGTCGATGCCGGCAATGATGAGCACGAACGTCATCCCGACCGACATCACGACGAGATCGGGGATCTGGTTCGCGATCGTACTGAACGTATCGTAGGTCAGGAAATGCGAGCTCAGCGCCGAAAACAGCGCGATCATCGCGACGAGCGCGCCGGCGAGCCCGAGGTAGTTCGACACGCCGAGCCGCGTGCCGGACAGCGTGCGCGCACGGCGGCCGGTCACGTCCTGCTGCGCGCCGGCGTCGCTCGGGGATACGGGAGGCTGGGTCATTGCTGGGGTCCTGTCGTCGAAGTGCCGGAAGCCGCGCGCGGCGCCGCTCCCGTATCCGGATGCCGCGCGCCTTCCGGCAGCGCGTCGCGGCCGAAGCCGGCGAACGCTGCGGCCAGCAGCGCATCCTGGGTCCAGTTGCCGCGTTCGAACACGGCGGTCATGCGGCCGGCCGACATCACGCCGATCCGGTCGCAAATCAGCATCAGCTCGCGCAGGTCGCTCGATACGACGACCAGCGCGCGGCCTTCGCGCGCGAGCGCGCCCATCAGCGTGTAGATCTCGAACTTCGCGCCGACGTCGATTCCGCGGGTCGGCTCGTCGAACAGCAGCACGCCCATGTCGCGTGCGAGCCAGCGGCCGATCACGACCTTCTGCTGGTTGCCGCCCGACAGTTCTCCGACGGCCTGCGCGGCGCCGTGCGTGCGAATCCGCAACGCGTCGATCTGCCGCTCGGCGAGCGCCGTCTCGCGCGCCGTGTCGACGATCCCGCCGCGCGCGAGCCGGTCGAGCTGGCCGAGCGACACGTTCGACGTGACCGACTGCGTCAGCAGCAGCCCCTCGCCCTTGCGATCCTCGGTGATCAGCGCGATCCCGTGCTTCACCGCGTCGACCGGCGAGTCGATGCGCGCCGGCTTCGGCGGATCGCCGACCGCGATCACGCCCGCATCCGGCGTATCGGCGCCGTAGATCAGCCGCAGCAATTCGGTGCGCCCCGCGCCGATCAACCCCGAGATGCCGAAGATCTCGCCGGCGCGCACTTCGAGCGACACGTCCCGCACCGCCGTGCCGCGCGTCATGCCGGACACGACGAGCCGCGGCGCGCCGATCCGGCGCGCGCCGAGATCGATGTGCTCGCCGATCTCGCGCCCGACCATCAGCGTGACGAGCCCGTCCGACGTCGTCGCGGCCATGTCGCCGACGTGCACGAGCCGGCCGTCGCGCAGCACCGCGACGCGCTCGGCCACACGCGCAAGTTCCTCGAGCCGGTGCGAGATATAGACGATCGCGACGCCGCGCGCCTTCAGCCGGTCGATCTGCTCGAACAGCAGCTCGACCTCGCGGGCTGTCAGCATCGCGGTCGGCTCGTCGAGAATCAGCACACGGCAGTCGCCGATCAGGTTGCGCGCGATCTCGACCATCTGCTGGTGGCCGATGCCGAGCGCGCCGACCGGCGTATCGGGATCGACTGCGTCGAGCCCGACCTGAGCCATCGCGGCGCGCGCGTCGTCACGCAGCCGCGCGCGGTCGATGATGCCGAAGCGGCGCGGCAGACGGTTCAGAAACAGGTTCTCGGCGACGGTCAGCGTCGGCAGCAGGTTCAGCTCCTGCATCACCATGCGCACGCCGAGCGCCTCGGCCTGCGTGCGGCTCGCCGGTGCATACGCGGCGCCGCCGAGCTGCATCGTGCCGGCCGTCGGATCGACGAGCCCGCCGATGATCTTCGACAGCGTGCTCTTGCCCGCGCCGTTCTCGCCGGTGAGCGCGAGCGCTTCGCCGGGTGCGAGCGTCAGCGTGACGTCGGCAAGCACAGGTTCGGCATAGGTCTTGCCGATGCCGGAGACGGACAGTACGGGAACGGCAGAACGGGAGGGTTGGAAGGTCGGTTCCATCGCGATCCTGGTTGCGGCCGCGCGCGGCGCGCGGGTATGACGCTCACAAGTGCAGGTGCATGCAGTGGCCGTGATCGCGCTCACACCGTATAACGGCCGCCGGTCCGGATTCTTGAGGCCGGCGGCCGTCACGGCGCGGCGTTACTTCGTCACGAGGTCCACCGGCGTCTCGACCACACCGGTCATGTCGGCCTGCTTGCGATGCTCGGCGATGGCCTTGAGCGCCGTGTCGATGCCGAACACGGCCTGCTTCGCCGCGTACTGGTCGGCGGTCGCGAGCACGCGGCCGTCCTTCAGCATCGGCTTGATCGCGTTGATGTTGTCGTAGCCGACCACGAACACCTTGCCCTGCTTGCCCGCCGCGCGCACGGCCGACACGGCGCCGATCGCCATGTTGTCGTTGCCGCACAGCAGCGCGCGCAGGTTCGGGTATTCGTTGAGCATCGCGGATGCGACCGCGTTGCCCTTGTCGATCTCCCATTCGCCCGACTGCACCGACACGACCTTCATCCCGCCCGCCTTCATCGCGTCCTGGAAGCCGGCCGTGCGCTGCTGCGCATTGGTCGTCGTCGACACGCCTTCGATGATGCCGACCTGGTCGCCGGCCTTCAGCCGTTTCGCGAGATAGTCGCCGATCTTGCGCGCGCCCTTGCGGTTGTCGGGGCCGACGAACGGCACGTTCAGGTTCTTCGACTTCAGCACGTCGGGATCGAGCCGGTTGTCGATGTTCACGACGATGATGCCCGCGTCGACGGCCTTCTTCACGACCGGCACCAGCGCCTTCGAATCGGCCGGTGCGAGCACGATCGCATCGACCTTCGACACGATCATCTGCTCGACGATGCGGATCTGGTTCGCGGTGTCGGTCTCGTCCTTGATGCCGTTGGTGATCAGGTCGAACTGGCCGGCGTTGTGCTTCTGGTACTCCTTCGCGCCGTTTTCCATCGTCAGGAAGAACTCGTTGGCGAGCGACTTCATCACGAGCGCGACCTTCGGCTTGGCCGCAGACTGCGCGTGAACGGCGGCCGGTGCGGCAGCGACCGCGACGGCGGCAAGCGCGGCGGTCAGGAAACGACGGCGAAACAGGACATTCATACATATCTCCTGGCGACTGGCCCGACGGGCCGGATTATTGTTCGACTGTTGTTTTAATGCGAGCAAACGTTTGCGCCACACTACCCGGGCAATGGCCATCGATGCTGCTTGTCGGTACCAAGGAATGGAAGCAAGGCAGACGGCCGACTGCCTGGCGCGTGCTGTCCGACGCGCCACCGCCGGCGAGGCGCCGGCGGAGTGAGGGCTATGCTGGACCGTTTCGATGCAACGCGCAACCCGTCTAATCAATATTTAAGGGTTTATTCGGAGCGCGTCGCCGCTCGCGTCGGTTGCCGTGCGTTACGCCGGACGAGTCGCCCGTTCGTACAGCGCGCCCCGGCCGGGGCCGCCGCGTGGCGATGCGATGCTGCCGGCGGGCGCATGCCGCGCCCGCCGTACATCGGTGCGATCAGACTGCTTCGCGCAACTGCCCCGCGATCTCCGCTTCGTTCAGGTGCGGCGCGAACATCTCGATCAGCCGGTACGCATACGCGCGCAGGAACGCGCCCTTGCGCAGCCCGACGCGCGTCGTGCTCGCCTCGAACAGGTGCTGCGTGTCGAGCGCGACGAGCCCCGTGTCGCGCTGCGGGTCGAACGCCATCGCCGCGACGACGCCGATCCCCATCCCGAGTTCGACGTAGGTCTTGATTACGTCCGCGTCGATCGCGGTGAGCACGACGTCAGGCACGGCGCCGGCCTGCGCGAACGCCTGGTCGATGTGCGAGCGGCCCGTGAAGTCCTGGTCGTACGTGATGATCGGATACTCGGCGATTTCGTCGAGCGTCAGGTTCTCGCGGCCGACGAGCGGATGGTCCTTCGGCACGACGACCGTGTGGTGCCACGAATAGCACGGGAACGTGACGATGTCCGGATAGCGATCGAGCGCCTCGGTCGAGATGCCGAGATCGGCTTCGCCGTTCAGGATCATCTGCGCGATCTGCTGCGGGCTGCCCTGGCGCAGCGCGAGATGCACCTTCGGGAACACGTCGGTGAACTGGCGGATCACCTTCGGCAGCGCGTAGCGCGCCTGCGTGTGCGTCGTCGCGACGACGAGGTGGCCGCTGTCCTGGTCCGCGAACTGCCGCGCGACGCGGCGCAGGTTCTCCGCGTCGAGCAGCATCCGCTCGATCAGCTGATGCACGGCCTTGCCCGGCTCGGTGAGCCCGGTGAGCCGCTTGCCGCGCCGGATGAAGATGTCGACGCCCAGTTCATCCTCGAGATCCTTGATCTGCTTCGACACGCCCGACTGCGACGTGTACAGCACGTTCGCGACTTCCGTCAGGTTCATGTTCTGGCGCACGGCCTCTCGCACGAAGCGCAATTGCTGAAAATTCATGGGTATGCCTCTTAGGCTGTCGTTGTTCGAATGTCGATTCGATGTCGATTCGGAGCGGTGTCCGCCCTGTTCTCGTTGCCGGATTCGGGCGTCAGTGTGCGGGAAAGACGCGGACCGCGCGCGGCACGGCCGTCGCGCCGTCGCCGACCTGCAGCTCGAGCGCACGCCATGCGTCGCGGTCGAGCTCCGCTTCGAGCGCGCCGCCCGTGCGCGCCTCGAGCTCGATCCGCACCGAGCCGCCGAGCGGAATCACGCGCCGCACGTCGACCGCGATGCCGTCGCGATGGCCGTCGCCGTCCTTCCACAGCTGCAGGTCGTGCGGCCGCACGTAAGCGTTCGCGGGGCCCGCGAAATCGGCGTCGACCGCGATCGGCGCGGCCGCGCCGTCGGCGACGAAGCCGCGGCCGGCGACCGTGCCCGGCAGCCGGTTCGCCGCGCCGAGAAACTCGTAGACGAATGCGCTTTGCGGATGATCGTAGACGTCCTGCGGGCTGCCGACCTGCTCGACGCGCCCGCGGTTCAGCACGACGATCCGGTCGGCCACTTCGAGCGCTTCCTCCTGATCGTGCGTCACGAAGATCGTCGAGATGTGCAGGTCGTCGTGCAGGCGGCGCAGCCAGCCGCGCAGTTCCTTGCGCACCTTCGCGTCGAGCGCGCCGAACGGCTCGTCGAGCAGCAGCACCTTCGGCTCGACCGCGAGCGCGCGGGCCAGCGCGATCCGCTGGCGCTGGCCGCCCGACAGCTCGGACGGATAGCGCTGCGCGAGCCAGTCGAGCTGCACCAGTTTCAGCAGCTCGTGCACCTTGTCGCGGATCACGGCTTCCGACGGCCGCTCGCGGCGCGGCTTCACGCGCAGCCCGAACGCGACGTTCTCGAACACGGTCATGTGGCGGAACAGCGCGTAATGCTGGAACACGAAGCCGACCTGCCGCTCGCGCGCGCCGACCGACGCGACGTCGAGCCCCTGCAGCACGACCTGGCCGGCGTCCGCGTGCTCGAGGCCCGCGATCACGCGCAGCAGCGTGGTCTTGCCGCACCCGGACGGCCCGAGCAGCGCGACGAGCTCGCCCGGCGGGAAGTCGAGCGACACGTTGTCGAGGGCGGTGAAATCGCCGAAGCGCTTCTGAAGATGACGGACGGTGATACCCATTCTGGTTGCCTCTTTACGATTTCGACGAAATGGCGGCGGGGCCGGCATGAGCGGGAACGTCATCGCGTGCGCCGGCCAGTTCGGCGGCGAGATGACGCTCGGCGAGCAGCTTCAGCGCGAGCGTGACGAGCGCGAGCAGCGCCAGCACCGACGCCACCGCGAACGCCGCCGCGAAGTTGTATTCGTTGTACAGAATCTCGACGTGCAGCGGCATCGTGTCGGTTACGCCGCGGATGTGGCCGGACACGACCGACACCGCGCCGAACTCGCCCATCGCGCGCGCGTTGCACAGGATCACGCCGTACAGCAGCCCCCACTTCACGTTCGGCAGCGTCACGCGCCGGAAGATCTGCCAGCCCGACGCGCCGAGCACGCGCGCGGCCTCTTCCTCGTCGGTGCCCTGCGCCTGCATCAGCGGGATCAGCTCGCGCGCGACGAACGGGAACGTGACGAAGATCGTCGCGAGCACGATGCCGGGCACCGCGAAGATGATCTGCACGTCGTGATCCTGCAGCCACGGGCCGAGCCAGCCCTGCGCGCCGAACAGCAGCACGTAGACGAGGCCCGAGATCACCGGCGAAACCGAGAACGGCAGATCGATCAGCGTGGTCAGCAGCGCCTTGCCGCGGAATTCGAACTTCGCGATCGCCCACGACGCGCACACGCCGAACACGAGGTTCAGCGGCACCGCGATCACGGCGACGGTCAGCGTCAGCTTGATCGCCGACCACGCGTCCGGATCGGCGAGCGATTCGAGATAGAAGCCGACGCCCTTGCGCAGCGCCTCGAAGAACACCGCGGCGAGCGGCACGACGAGAAAGAACGCGAGGAACGCCAGCGCGATGCCGATCAGCAGCCAGCGCACCGCGCGCGGCTCGCTGACGGGGTCGAGCTGTTTCGCGGCGCGCGCACGCGCGGCGGACGGATTGTTCAGCACGGCGGTGGACTCCTGGCTCATTGCTGGCCTCCGGCGGCGGACGCGGCAGCGGCAGCGGCAGCGGCAGCGGTGACGGCCGCAGGCGCGGGGCCGCTTGCACCCTTGCTCGTCCGGCGCTGCAGATACCACTGCAGCGTGTTGATCAGCAGCAGCATCAGGAACGACACGACCAGCATCACGACCGCCAGTGCGGTCGCGCCCGCGTAGTCGTACTGCTCGAGCTTCGTGATGATCAGCAGCGACGTGATCTCGGATTTCATCGGCACGTTGCCGGCGATGAAGATCACCGATCCGTATTCGCCGAGCGCACGCGCGAACGCGAGCGCGAAGCCGGTCAGCAGCGCCGGCAGCACCGACGGCAGCACGACGCGGCGGAACGTGAGCCAGCGCGACGCGCCGAGGCATGCGGCGGCCTCTTCCTGTTCGCGCTCGAAATCCTCGAGCACCGGCTGCACCGTGCGCACGACGAACGGCAGCCCGATGAAGGTCAGCGCGACCAGCACGCCGACCGGCGTGAACGCGATCTTGATCCCGAACGGCGCGAGATACTGGCCGACCCAGCCGTTGGACGCATAGACGGCGGCGAGCGAGATGCCTGCGACCGACGTCGGCAGCGCGAACGGCAGGTCGACGATCGCGTCGACGAGGCGCTTGAGCGGGAACGTGTAGCGCACGAGCACCCACGCGACGAGAAAGCCGAACACGGCATTGATCACTGCGCCGCCGAGCGCGGCCGAGAACGTCAGCCGGTACGACGCGAGCACGCGCGGCGACGTGACGGCAGTGACGAACTGGTCCCACGACAGCGTCGCGGTTTTCAGGAACGTGGCGGCGAGCGGGATCAGCACCACGAGGCTCAAATAGGCCACCGTGATGCCGAGCGTCACGCCGAAACCGGGCAGCGCGCTTGGCTTGCGAAAGGTGTACGTCGTCATCGGATGCTCTTGCTGGGTCGTTGCTGCTCACGGGCCCGACGCAAACGCCGGCGCGGAGCGTGCTCTCGCGCCGGCGGCCCGCCGGGGATGCGGCGCGCTATCGTGGCGCGCCGCTGTCGTTATGGTGTAACTGCGTGCGTTACTGCGGCTTGTAAATCGAATCGAACACGCCGCCGTCCGCGAAATGCGTCTTCTGCGCATTCGTCCAGCCGCCGAACGTGTCGTCGACCGTGTACAGCTTCAGCTTCGGAAACTGCTTCGTCAGCTCGGCCGGCACGTTCTTCGAACGCGGCCGGTAGTAGTTGCGCGCCGCGATCTCCTGGCCCTGCGGGCTGTACAGGAAATTCAGATAGGCCTCGGCCAGCTTGCGCGTGCCCTTCTTGTCGACCACCTTGTCGACCACCGCGACGGGCGGCTCGGCCAGGATGCTGACCGACGGCACGACGATCTCGAACTTGTCGGTGCCGAATTCCTTGATCGACAGGAACGCCTCGTTTTCCCATGCGATCAGCACGTCGCCGAGCCCGCGCTGAACGAAGCTCGTCGTCGCGCCGCGCGCGCCCGAATCGAGCACGCCGGCGTTCTTGTACAGCTTCGTCACGAATTCCTTCGCGCTCTGCTCGTTGCCGCCCGGCTTGTGCACCGCGTACGCCCATGCGGCCAGGTAGTTCCAGCGCGCGCCACCCGACGTCTTCGGGTTCGGCGTGACGATCGAGATGCCCGGCTTGGTCAGGTCGTCCCAGTCCTTGATCCCCTTCGGGTTGCCCTTGCGCACCAGGAACACGATCGTCGACGTGTACGGCGACGCGTTGTCCGGCAGGCGCTTCTGCCAGTCCTTGTTGATGAGGCCCTTGTTGGCGATCGCATCGATGTCGTACGCGAGCGCCAGCGTGACGACGTCGGCCTGCAAGCCGTCGAGCACCGAGCGCGCCTGCGCGCCCGAGCCGCCGTGCGACTGCTTGAAGTTCACCGTCTCGCCCGTCTTCGCCTTCCACTCCTTGCCGAACGCCTGGTTGAAATCCTGGTACAGCTCGCGCGTCGGGTCGTACGACACGTTCAGGAACGTCGTATCCGCCTGCGCGTGCGTCGCGACGCCGAGCGCCGCCGCCGCGCCCAGCGCGAGTGTTGCGATCAGGCGGCCCACTCCGCCCACCAGCCCCGTATTGCGCTTCGCCATCCTTGGTTCTCCAGTGTTGTCGGTATTGCGATGTCGGGCCAGTCTATCGAACGGGTTACATGATTAAAAATAATCCTTCCTCATTTTTTAATACTCAAAAGTGCTAACGCAGACGGGACGGACGGTTGCGGCAGACGAACCGCTGTCCGGGCGTCGCAAAATGACGCCGGAATCGGCGCGATCGCGTCGAACCTCAAGTAACACTTGAAATTCGCGAAGTACTGTATAAAAATACAGCTCACTGTCTATCCATACAGTTCAGCCATGACCAAACTCACCGCCCGTCAGCAGCAAGTGTTCGACTTGATCCGCCGCGCGATCGAGCGCTCCGGTTTCCCGCCCACGCGCGCCGAGATCGCGGCCGAGCTCGGCTTCAGTTCTCCGAACGCAGCCGAGGAGCATCTGCGTGCGCTCGCGCGCAAGGGCGTGATCGAGCTCGCGGCCGGCGCGTCGCGCGGCATCCGCCTGCTCGGCGTCGACGACGTCCCGCACCAGTTCACACTGCCGCATGCCGGCCTGATGCAGTTGTCGCTGCCGCTCGTCGGCCGGGTCGCGGCAGGTAGCCCGATCCTCGCGCAGGAACACATCTCGCAGCACTATGCGTGCGATCCCGCGCTCTTCACGAGCAAGCCCGACTATCTGCTGAAGGTGCGCGGGCTGTCGATGCGCGACGCCGGCATTCTCGATGGCGACCTCCTCGCGGTGCAGAAGCGCACCGAAGCGAAGGACGGCCAGATCATCGTTGCGCGTCTGGGCGACGACGTCACGGTCAAGCGCCTGATGCGCCGCCCCGGCGGCCTCGAGCTGATCGCGGAGAACCCGGATTACGAAAACATCTTCGTCAAGGCCGGCAGCGCGGAATTCGCGCTGGAAGGCATCGCCGTCGGGCTGATCCGCTCGGGCGAACTCTGACAATCGGTCTCGCTGAGGAGAACACCATGGAACGCCTTTCCCGTTTGCTGCCTTTCCGTCAATTCGGCCGCCTGCGTCACCTGCGCGGCCGCACGCCCTGCGCGCCGCTGTCCGCCGCGGCGCCCGTCGTGAGCCAAGAAGTCGCAGTTGAACGGCAGGCGTCGCTGCTGCCGTCGGCGCTCCCCGCATTCGCGCGGGTGTCGCTGAACGCCGGCCTCAATCACGCGGAACCGGCGCGCCGTGCGCCCGTGCGCGTCTATCATGGCCGCTCGCGCCTGATCATGGTGGGCACGATCGATGCCGTGTGCCGGATGATCGATCGCTGCATCGCCGAGGAACGATCGGCCACGCACGGCGGTCTCTGATTGCGGAAGCCGTCCGCACCGGAGGTATCGTGACTGGAACGTCGGGCCGCACGTTGCGGCTCAAGCCCCTGCTGATCGTCGTGCTGGCCGTCGTCATCCTGGCGGCGATCGGTTACGCATACGCATCGCCGTATGTCGCACTCGGCCGTCTGAAATCGGCGGTCGATGCGCGCGATGCGCAAGCAGTCAGTGAATATGTCGATTTCCCGTCGCTGCGTATCAGTCTGAAGCAGCAGGTCACGGAAGAATTGATGCGCCGGATCGATGCGGTGAAGAAGGACAACCCGTTCGCGGTAATCGGCGCGCTGATCGGGTCTGCATTGATCGGCCCGCTGGTCGATGCGTATGCGACGCCGGAAGGTGTAGCGGCGCTGATGAGCGGGCTTCCGCCGCGCGGCAATCCGGGCGAACGGCCGCCCGAGTGGTCGGAGCCTCCGTCCGGCGCCACGCCGGGCAACGCACCGGCGACACCGGCAACACCGCCCGCCGGTCCGGGCGCTGCCGCGAGCGCCCCTGGCAATACCGCTGCGCCGGCCGCATCGGCGGCAGCACCCGCGCCGGCCAGCGCCGGTGACGCAGGCCATCCGGAGCAAACGAGTGCCGGCTACCGGAATATTGATGAATTCGTCGTGACCTACCAGCGCAGCGCCGACGGCACGCGCTATGCGGCGATCTTCCGCCGCTTCGGGCTGTTTTCGTGGAAGCTGTCCGCGATCGACCTGCACGCGTGAGCGTGCCGCACAGGAATGAATGCCGCTGACGCGGCACAGCGCGCGACCGGCGTGATTGCGGAACACCGCAGCCGGTCACGCGATCACGGCATCGGTTGCCGCGTTATTTGCCGCTCGCGGTTGCCGCTTCGCGCTCGCGCGCGATCTCGGCCTTTTGCTCTTCCGCCGACGAGCACGCAACCAGAATGCTGCAGTTCACGCGGTCGAGTAGCTGCGTGTTGCCCGAGCCCATCCACCATCTCGACAACCCGCTGCGGCATCGGTGGCCGACGACGACGAGATCGGCGTTGATCTCCGTCGCGAGATTCGCGATTTCGTCGATCGGATAGCCGAACGCGAAATGCCCCTCGGCCTGAACGCCACGCTCGCGCAGCCAGTTCACGCCTTCCTGCAGGATCTCTCGCGCGGTTTCCTCGAAGCGGCCGCATGCGACGTCGGTCAGCAGCCCTGCGCTTTGCGCGATGCTCGAGCGCATGTCGACGACCGACAGCAAATGCGTTTCCGCCTTCAGGTCCAGCGCGAGATTGGCGCCGCACCGCAATGCCTTGCGCCCTTCGAGCGTCCCGTCGTAGCACAGCAGAATCTTGTTGTAGCTAGCCATGAAACCTCCCTATCGCGACTACGTGCGCTATGCACTCATCATGGTGCGCCGCAATTCCGGGCGCAAGGGATGGAAAACGCTGATTCGCCACGCGTGGCGCGTCGGCGATGATGCGGTGCACGATCGGTGCGCGCATGCCCCGTGCCGCACGGGCATGCGCTGAAGGGACGCAGCCGATGCACTAGAATGGCCCGTTCGTGCCATCGACGCGCGCTCGCTTCGGTCATGTCCATGTGACAAGCATCCGCCCGATCCGTTCGCACACCGGCATGCCGACCTGGCCGGCCGCGACATGCACCCGCGTCCGCTTACAACGACAAACCCGCCCATGTCCGTTGCACCGATCGATTTCCGGAACGTCGAAAAGCGCTATGGCGACAAGCTCGTCGTCGACGACCTGTCCTTCCACGTGCAGGCCGGCGAATGCTACGGCCTGCTCGGGCCGAACGGCGCCGGCAAGACCACGACGCTGAAGATGCTGCTGGGTCTCGCGTACCCCGATGCCGGCGCGATTTCGCTGTGCGGCGAACCGGTTCCGTCGCGTGCGCGGCATGCGCGCCGGCGCGTCGGCGTCGTCCCGCAGTTCGACAACCTCGATCCCGATTTCACGGTCCGCGAAAACCTGCTCGTGTTCAGCCGCTATTTCGGGATGTCGGCGCCGGCTGCACGCGCGCTCGTGCAGCCGCTGCTCGAGTTCGCGAAGCTGGAAAACAAGGCCGATGCGAAGGTCGGCGAGCTGTCGGGCGGGATGAAGCGGCGGCTGACGCTCGCACGCGCACTCGTCAACGACCCGGACGTGCTCGTGCTGGACGAGCCGACGACGGGCCTCGACCCGCAGGCGCGGCATCTGATGTGGGAACGGTTGCGCTCGCTGCTCGCGCGCGGCAAGACGATCCTGATCACCACGCATTTCATGGAGGAAGCCGAACGGCTGTGCGACCGGCTGTGCGTGATCGAGGAAGGCCGCAAGATCGCCGAAGGCGCGCCGCACGCGCTGATCGAATCGGAGATTGGATGCGACGTGATCGAGATCTACGGACCGGACCCGGGCACGCTGCGCGACGAACTGTCGCCGTTCGCGAAGCGCACCGAAATCAGCGGCGAGACGCTGTTCTGCTACGTGACGGACCCCGAGCCGCTCAGCGCGCGGCTCAAGGGTCGCACGGGCTTGCGCTATCTGCATCGTCCGGCCAATCTTGAAGACGTGTTCCTGCGGCTCACGGGCCGCGACATGCAGGACTGATCGATCATGGACGTACGCAACTATTCCACTGCCGCGTCGTCCGCACCGCCGCGCGAATCGCGTTTCGCGATCGCGCTGCCCGCGAATGCGACCAACTGGATCGCGGTGTGGCGACGCAATTACCTCGTGTGGCGCAAGCTCGCGCTCGCGTCGATGTTCGGCAATCTCGCCGATCCGATGATCTACCTGTTCGGGCTGGGGTTCGGGCTCGGGCTGATGCTCGGCCACGTCGACGGCGTGTCGTACATCGCGTTCCTCGCGGCCGGCACGGTCGGGTCGAGCGTGATGATGTCCGCGAGCTTCGAGTCGATGTACTCGGGTTTCTCGCGGATGCACGTGCAGCGGACCTGGGAAGCAATCATGCACACGCCGCTCGCGCTCGGCGACATCGTGCTCGGAGAGATCGTGTGGGGAGCGAGCAAGGCGCTGTTGTCGGGCGTCGCGATCATGCTGGTCGCCGGCCTGCTCGGCTACGCGCGGCTTCCGTCGATGCTCGCGGCGCTGCCCGTGATCGCGCTCGCCGGCCTCGCGTTCGCGAGCACCGCGATGATCGTCACCGCGCTCGCACCGTCCTACGACTTCTTCATGTTCTATCAGACGCTCGTGCTGACGCCGATGCTGCTGCTGTCGGGCGTGTTCTTCCCGATCACGCAGTTGCCGCCGATCGCGCAGCACGCGGCGCACGCGCTGCCGCTCGCGAATGCGGTCGAACTGATCCGGCCCGCGATGCTCGGCCGGCCGGCGGCCGACGTCGGAATGCATGTCGCGGTGCTCGCCGGCTATGCGGTCGGCGGCTTCGTGGTGTCCGCGTGGCTGTTCCGGCGGCGCATGATGCGCTGACGGCCGGCGCGTGCGCCGCCGGCCCGATACGACGAAATCGTGACGACGTCATTCGTCGTCGTCGCTCCACGGAATCTCGACGTCGGTCAGGAACGCGACGGTCGCAAGCGGCCCGCCTTCGTGGCGGCCGAGCTTGCCGTCCGCGCGATGCCATTCGACGCGGAACTGCGTACCCGGATCGTCGGCGACGAGATAGACCGCCCGCAGCTCTTCCGGATCGGCTTCGGCGACCGGACCGTCGAACGATACCAGCATCTTCTGCGGCCACAGGCCGTTCACCGGATCGTAAATGCGGTCGCCCTGCGGAATGTCGATGCTCGCCTCGACACCGATCGTGGCCGACGCTTCGATGATCATCGTGCCGAGCGCGTTCAGCACGGCAGTCGCCCGCGCGGAATTGGCCTGGCGGATCGCGAGATCGCCGCGCGTCAGCGCCTTTTCGAGTCGAGGATGAATCTTCGGTTGGGTCATGCGTTTTCCTGTTTGCTTCTTGTAAAGGGCGCCGCACGCTCGAAGCGGCGGCGCCGGATGAATACGACGGTTGCGCGGCACATTCGAGCCGCGCGCGGCGCAGCGGCCGTCATGCCGGTTCAGTCGCCGTCAACCGCGCCTATCGTGCCCCGCGGGCCGATCAGCGGTGCGAACCGGAGCCGCCCGGCCGCGTCGCCCGCTCACCGCCCCGCTGCGTGCGCCGCTCAGAACCCGAACGCGATCGCGAGCAACCCGCTCGCGATCCCGAATATCACGACGAGTCCCGCGACGATCGCCAGCATGTACGGCTTGAACGAACGCGCGAGCATCGCGAGCGACGGCACGCTGATCGGCGGCAGCGTCAGCAGCAGCGCGGCGGCCGGGCCGACGCCCATGCCGAGCGACAGCATCGCCTGGATGATCGGCACCTCGCCGGCCGTCGGAATCACGAACAACGTGCCCGCGACCGCGAAAGCGACGATCCAGCCGAGCTGGTTGCCGATGTCCGGGCCGATATGCGGAAACAGCCACGCGCGCGCCGCGCCGAGCAGCAGCACGAGCACGATGTATTCGGGCACGAGCCGCACGGCCATCCGCGCGAGCAGCTTGATCCAGCGCACGAACGGATTGCCCGCGGCAGCCTGCTCGGCCGCCAGCGCGGCGAGCTGCGCATCGTCGATGCTGCGGTCTTCGGGGCGCGCGATACGGTTCAGCAGATAGCCGATCCCGAACACCATCGCAATGCCGAGCACCAGCCGCAACGCGCTCCAGTGCCAGCCGAGCACGAAACCCATGAACACCAGCGCGGCCGGATTCAGCACCGTGTTGCCGAGCCAGAACGCGACCGCGCCGCCCGGCGACGCTTGCCGCGCGCGCAGCCCCGCCACGACCGGCGCCGCGCAGCATGTGCACATCATGCCCGGCAGCGACAGCAGGCCGCCCGCCGCCACGCTGCCGAAGCCGGTACGGCCGAGCACGCGCGCGACCCAGTGCGCGGGCAGCAGCGCCTGCACGGCCGAGCCCAGCAACAGGCCGAGCACCATCGCCTGCCAGATTGCCTTGCCGTATGCCCATGCATAGTCGAGCGCCGCCTTCAGCGACGGTTCGGGCGCGCTGGCCGACGTGCCCATCAGGATCGACTGGCCGATCGAATGATGCTCGGCGGCGACGAATGCCTTGTTGTAGTACGGGAACCATTTCACGTAGAAAAGTCCCGCGACCGCGATCAGCAGGAACGTCATCCAGCCGAGCGCCGGATTGGGTTGGGTGCGTGTAGTCGTCATCGTGTGGTGGTCGATTGGTTTTTGTCGGTGTCGGATCCGGCATTCGCGTCAGCAACCGGTGCCGCCGGCAGCCCGGCCTGCGCGAGTGCGTCGAGCAGCGCGCGCGCCTGCTCGCGCGCGTCGGCTGCATTCGGCCGGAACGTGAACGTGAGCGCACGGTTCGGGTTGCCGTACGACGAACGATTCGTGCGCGCGTACGCAGGATCGTAATGCTTGTCGATCAGCGTGCTGAACAGTTCGGCGCGGGCGTTCGCGTCGATCATCGCGCTCCAGCGAGCGACCTCTTCCCGGCTATGCAGGCCGATCAGACGGTCGAGCTGCGCCTTGAACGCGGCCGGCTCGTCGAACAGATGCGCGTAGTCGTCGAGCAGGAATGCGATGCGGTCGTCGTGCGCGGCGTCGACCTGCACCCACGGCCCCGTGCGGAACGCGTCCAGCAGCGCGAGCGGCAACTGGATGAGCCCGATCTTGCGGCTTTCCGATTCGACGAACACCGGCCACGCGGGGTCGAAACGTTCGAGCGCCTTCACCAGGCCCGAATCGAACGCCTTCTGCGTCGGCTGCGGCACGCCCGGCAGCGCGCCGAGCAGCGAGCCGCGATGGCACGCGAGCGCCTCGAGATCGAGCGTCTGCGCGCCCTCGTCGCGCAGCGCGTTCAGCAGCCGCGTTTTGCCGCAGCCCGTATGGCCGACGAGCGCGATGTAGCGAAAGCGCGTCGGCAGCGTGTCGAGCGTCGCGCACACCGCGCGCCGGTACGCCTTGTAACCGCCTTCGAGCTGGCGCGCGTGCCAGCCGATCAGGTTGAACCAGGTCGTCATCGAGCCGGAACGCTTGCCGCCGCGCCAGCAGTAGATCAGCGGCCGCCAGTTGCGCGGACGGTCGGCAAACGTGGTGTCGAGATGGCGCGCGATGTTGCGCGCGACCATCGCCGCGCCGACGCGTGTCGCCTCGTACGGCGACACCTGCCGGTACATCGTGCCGACGATCACGCGCTCCTCGTTGCTGAGGACGGGCGCGTTCAGCGCGCCGGGAATATGGTCCTCGGCGAACTCGAGCGGCGTACGCACGTCGATGATCTCGTCGAACTCGCCGGCGCGATCGAGGGTGACAATCAGATTCTTCAATTCGGTGTCGAACAGGGGCGATGCGGCTCGGCGAGCCGCACGGGCACGGAAGGCGGATTCGCGATTATCTCACGCCCGGGCGCCTCGGACCGCGCGCGGCGACCGGCGGCGCCGACGCGGCGCGCATCGCGTCGACCAGATGGTCGCGAAACGCGCGCACCGATGCGGGCAGATCGCGCCCCGCCATCGTCTGCACCTGGATGCTGCGTTCGCGCAGCTGCGGGTTCGTGACGGGCACGACGACGAATCCGTCCGCGTCGATGCGGTCGCGCACCGACAAGAGGCCGGTGAACATCACCGCGCCCGTACGCTGCGCGTACCGGTACATCACCGCGGTGTTGTTGCTCGTCAGTTCCGGCTCGAGCATGAGGCCGTCGAGCACGCACGCGATGTCGATCAGCTGGCGCACGGTCGTGCCGGCTTCCGGCAGCGCGTGCGGGTGGGTGGCGACATCGGCGAGCGACACCGCATCGCGCGCCGCGAGCGGATGATCGTGCCGCACCAGCGCGAAGATCGGCGCGCGCTCCGCGTGTTCGACGCGCACGCCCTGCTCCGGCGCGAGGCTGAACGTCAGCGCGATGTCGGCGTCGCCGTCGCGCACGCGCCGCGTCGCCTCCGCGGGCGACACGACCCACACCGAAAAATCGACGCCCGGGTGGCGCGCCTTGAAGCTCGCGAGCGCACCCGGCAGGAAATCGATCGCGAACCCTTCCGAGCATGCGATCTTCAGCAGGCTGCCGTGCAGCGCCTCCAGGCCGCCGATCTCCTTCATCACATGCTCGGCCTCCAGCAGGCTGCGTTGCGCGAAACCGAGCAGCCGTTCGCCGGCCTCCGACAGCGCCATCCCGCGCGGCCGCCGCTCGAACAGCGGCGCGCCGAGCTCGCTCTCGAGCTTCGCGATCTGCCGGCTGATCGCCGACACGGCCACGTGCAACCGCGCGGACGCATCGCTGATCGACCCGGTGCGCGCCACCTCGACGAAGTACCGCAGCGCAAGACCATGCAGGAAAGCCGCCATCGTCGTGTCTCCGCGGCCGCCGATCGGGCCGCTCCGCTTTGCCTTTTCGGCAACGAAAAGTTCGAAATTCGATCATTGTGACAAAAAAAACGGCTTTCTAGAATCGTTCGCAACCTTGGCCCTGCGCGCCGCCCCCGAGCCCGCAAACCGACAGAGGAGAACCGTCTTGAGCCGTACCGCCGCCATCCAGCACGCGCTGAACCAGTTCGAATCGGGTGCGTTCTTCACGACCCTGAGCCGCCGCGTCGGTCTGCGCACCGAAAGTCAGGACAGCGGCGCGGGCGCCGCGCTGCGCGCGTATCTGGCCGACGAGATCGCGCCGGAGGTCGCACGCCTCGGTTTCACGTCGCGCATCGCCGACAACCCCGTCGACGGCGGCGGCCCGTTCCTGCTGGCGTCCCGCCACGAGGACGACGCGCTGCCGACCGTGCTGATCTACGGCCACGGCGACGTCGTGCGCGGCTACGACGCGCAATGGCGCAAGCCGCTGTCGCCGTGGACGCTGACCGTCGACGGCGATCGCTGGTACGGCCGCGGCAGCGCCGACAACAAGGGCCAGCACACGATCAACCTCGCCGCGCTCGCGAGCGTGCTCGACGCGCGCGGCGGCCGGCTTGGCTTCAACGCGAAACTGCTGATCGAGATGGGCGAGGAAACGGGCTCGCCGGGCCTCGACGCACTGTGCCGCCGGGAGCGCGATGCGCTCGCGGCCGACGTGCTGATCGCGTCCGACGGCCCGCGCGTGAACGCGGAACGCCCGACGGTGTTCCTCGGCTCGCGCGGTTCGGTCAACTTCAAGCTGAGCCTGCGCGCACGCGACGGCGGTCATCACTCCGGCAACTGGGGCGGGCTGCTGCGCAATCCGGCGACCGTGCTCGCGAACGCGCTCGCGAGCCTGGTCGATGCGCGTGGCGCGATCCGCGTCGCGGGGCTGCGCCCGCCGCCGATCCCGGCCGCCGTGCGCGCCGCGCTTGCCGACCTGTCCGTCGGCGGCGGCCCGGGCGACCCCGCGCTCGATGCGGACTGGGGCGAGCCGGGCCTTAGCGCCGCCGAGCGCGTGTTCGGCTGGAACGCGCTCGAGATCCTCGCGTTCAAGGCCGGCAATCCCGAGCATCCGGTCAACGCGATTCCACCCGTCGCGTATGCGCACTGCCAACTGCGCTTCGTCGTCGGCACCGACTGGGAGGCGCTGCAGACGCACCTGCGCACGCATCTCGATGCGCACGGCTTCGCCGACGTCGAGATCGACGTCGAACGCGGCGCACCGGCCACGCGCCTGCCGCCGGACGATCCGTGGGTGCGCTGGGCCGTCGCATCGCTTGCGCGCACGACGGGCAAGAAGCCGGCGATCCTGCCCAACCTCGGCGGCACGCTGCCGAACGAAGTATTCGCCGACACGCTCGGGCTGCCGACGCTGTGGGTGCCGCACTCGTACCCGGCGTGCTCGCAGCACGCACCCGACGAGCATCTGCTCGCGAGCGTCGTGCGCGAGGGGCTGCAGATGATGGCCGGCCTCTTCTGGGATCTCGGCGATGCGCCGCCGTCCGTTCGCCGCGCGGCGCCCGCCGCGGCCGGTGCCGTTCTGTAACGCGTTCGCTCCTTACCCGGGATCTCCCCACACGATGAATACGACCACCCTGACGGCGCAGGACGCCGCCCGCCCCAGCGCCGCGAAGATCCGGCGCATCATCTTCGCCGCGTCGATCGGCAACGCGCTCGAATGGTTCGACCTGATCGTCTACGGCTTTTTCGCGGTGACGATCGCGAAGCTGTTCTTTCCCGCGACGAGCGAAGCGACGTCGCTGCTGCTCACGCTCGGCACGTTCGGGCTGTCGTACCTGATCCGGCCGATCGGCGGCTTCGTGCTCGGCGCGTACGCGGACCGCGCGGGGCGCAAGGCGTCGCTGCTGCTGTCGATCGGGATGATGATGGCCGGCACGCTGCTGATCGCGCTGATGCCGACCTATGCATCGATCGGCATTCTCGCGCCGCTCGGGATCATGCTGTCGCGGCTGATGCAGGGCTTTTCCGCCGGCGGCGAATTCGCGAGCTCGACCGCGTTCCTCGTCGAACATGCGCCGCAGCGGCGCGGCTTCATGTCGAGCTGGCAGTTCGCGAGCCAGGGGCTCGCGACGCTGCTCGCGTCCGGCTTCGGTGCGCTGCTGACGTCGACGCTGAGCACCGCGCAACTGGAAAGCTGGGGCTGGCGCGTGCCGTTCCTGTTCGGGCTCGCGATCGGCCCGGTCGGGCTGTACATCCGCCGCTACGTCGACGAAGGCATCGAGTTCAAGACGCAGGCGCGCTCCGAAGCACCGGTGCGCGAGCTGTTCGCGGACCAGAAGATGCGCGTGCTGCTGTCGATCGGCGTGCTGGTGATTTCGACCGCGATCAACTACATGGTGCTGTACATGCCGACGTACGCGATCAAGCAGCTCGGGCTGCCGGCGTCGACCGGCTTCGCGGCGACGCTCGCGACCGGCTTCGTGCTGACGCTCGTCACGCCGCTCGTCGGCCATCTGTCGGACCGCACGGGCCGGATTCGCGTGATGGCGGCCGCCGCCGTGCTGATGCTCGCGACCGTGTCGCCGACGTTCGCGTGGCTCACGCATCGCGCATCGTTTGCGACGATGCTCGCCGCGCTGATCTGGATCGGCCTGTTGAAGGCGACATACTGCGGCGCGCTGCCGGCGCTGATGGCCGAGCTGTTTCCGGCGCAGACCCGCGCGACCGGGCTCGCGGTCAGCTACAACACGGGCGTCACGCTGTTCGGCGGCTTCGCGCCGTTCATCATCACGTGGCTGATCAGCGCGACCGGAAACCGGTTGTCGCCGGCGCTGTACCTGATCGGCTGCGCGGTGCTGAGTCTCGCTGCGCTGATGGTTGCGCGCACGCGGCTTGGGATGCGGTGACGGCGCGAGCCGCGTATCGGCCTGTTGGCTGTTCGCCCGTTCGCGACGACGAAAGACGCGGGCGCGCAGCGATGCGCGTCCGGCGCGCCGCGAGCGGCCCGCCGCAGCATTCATGCCGCGCAGGCCGCTCGCCGTTCACGGCGCCGGATTCGGCTGCAGTTCGTGCAGCGCGTCGATCTCGGCAAGGATCTCGTCGGACAGCTTCACGTCGATGCTGCCGATGTTCTCCTTCAGTTGCTCGAGCGACGTCGCGCCGATCAGGTTGCTGCGCACGAACGGCCGGCTGTTGACGAACGCGAGCGCGAGCTGCGCGGGCGACAGCCCGTGACGTTGCGCGAGCGCCACGTAACGCGACGTCGCTGCCACGGCCTGCGGCTTGCTGTAGCGCTGGAAACGTTCGAACAGCGTGATGCGCGCGCCGGCCGGACGCGCACCGTTCTCGTACTTGCCCGTCAGCCAGCCGAATGCGAGCGGCGAATACGCGAGCAATCCGACCCCGTCGCGATGCGTGAACTCGGACAGGCCGTTTTCGAACGTGCGGTTGAGCAGGCTGTACGGATTCTGGATGCTCGCGATGCGCGGCAGCCCGAGCTTCTCGGCCGCGCGCAGGAATTGCGCGACGCCCCACGGCGTTTCGTTCGACACGCCGATCGCGCGAATCTTGCCGGCCTTCACGAATTCCGCGAGCACGCCCAGCGTTTCCTCGATCGGCACCGTGTATGTATCGTCGACCCACGGATACGCGGTGCGCCCGAACGTCGTCGTGCTGCGATCGGGCCAGTGCAGCTGGTACAGGTCGACATAGTCGGTCTGCAGGCGCTTGAGGCTGCCGTCGAGCGCCTCCGTCAGGTTCTTGCGATCGAACTGGTTGCCTTCGCCGCGAATATGGCGCGGATTGTGCGGTTGCCGTGCCGGGCCCGCGATCTTCGTCGCGAGCACGATCCGGCCGCGCTGCGCGCGATGCTGCGCGAGCCACGTGCCGATGTACTGCTCCGTGCGGCCCTGGGTATCAGGCTTCGGCGGCACCGGGTACATCTCCGCGGCATCGATCAGCGTGACGCCCTGCCCGAGCGCGTAATCGATCTGCTCGTGCGCGTCGCGCTCCGAATTCTGCTCGCCCCACGTCATCGTGCCGAGACCGATCAGGCTGACTTCGATGCCCGAATCGCCGAGTGTGCGGTATTCCATGCTGTTCCTGTCGCGTCAGTGGAAAGCAGGAAAGCTAACACATCGGAGCGAGCGCTTCAGAGGGCAGCGCACACGCTTACAGGCGGCCTTCGACGCGCCGGCAGCGCTCGCCCATGCGCGTGACCGCCGGGTCCGTACGCGTGTCGGCTGCGCTGCATACCGCGACGGCGCGCAGCGCTTCAACCGCGCCCGCGCCGTTACTGCGGCCGTTGAATGAAGCACGTCGCCGACGCATGCGCGACGATCTTGTCGTCCGGCGTCTTCAACGTGCCTTCCGCGACGCCGAGCGAACGCGACAGGTGAATCACGCGCCCTTCCGCGATCAAGTCGACGTCGCGCGGCACGGGGCGCAGCATCTTCACGTGCAGGTCGACCGTGCCATAGCCGACACCCGCGTCCAGCATCGAATGTACCGCGCAGCCGGTGACCGAATCGAGCACCGTCGCGGCGAACCCGCCGTGCACGCCGCCCAGCGGATTCAGATGCCGCCCGTCCGCGCGCGCGGACATCTTCACGTAACCGAGCTCGACGCCCAGCGGCCGCATCGGGATCGTTTCCGAAATCGACGCGAGCGGCGCGTCGCCCGCCACCGCTGCACGCAACAGTTCGAGACCGGACAGGGAAAGCGGATTCATCGGGTTGTCTCCTGATTGAAAGCGCGTCGCCGCGCGAGTAAGTTCTAAATTGGAACTCATTATTGACAACCGCGCCGGGCTTGTCAACGCACCGTGCAGCCGTTGCAACCGAAGGCGGGTTCTATAATCGAACCCGCTCCGTTACTGAACCGCCGCACGAGACTCGATCATGAAATGGGATGACATCGGCACGCTGAACTGTTCGGTCGCGCGCACGCTCGCCGTGCTCGGCGATCGCTGGACCATGCTGATCCTGCGCAACGCATTTCTCGGCTGCCGCCGCTTCGACGCGTTCCAGACGCAGTTGGGTCTCACCCGCCACGTGCTGGCCGAACGGTTGTCGCGGCTGGTCGATGAAGGCGTGCTGGTCAAGCGCGCATATCAGGAGCGCCCGCCGCGCTTCGAATACCGGTTGACGGAAAAAGGTCTCGACCTCTACCCGGCCCTGCTCGCGCTGATGGCGTGGGGCGACCGCTGGAAAGACGACGGCCAAGGGCCGCCGATGCAATTACGCCATCGCAATTGCGGGCAGTTGATGCATGCGGTCGCGGTGTGCTCCGCGTGCGGCGAGCCGCTCGACGCGCACGACGTGCAGCCCGAGCGCGGGCCCGGGTGGGTCGCATGCGAGACTGCCGGGCCGCTCGATACCTGACGCTCGGCGCGGCAAACGTGCGTCGTGCCGATCATCCCGGCTCGGGCGTCATGCGTGCGGCGCAAGCCGCACGTATTCAAGCGTGCCGACACATTCGTGTTGACGCACGGCGCTCGCTGCATCGTCCGAACCGGCCCACCATACTGCGCTGAACCCGTGCGATCGAGCGCGCGCGTCGTGACGCCGCGGCGATACACCCAAGCGCGCGCCCACACGCGCTCGCTGCCGAGCCCCGTCACCGGCGCGCCCTATCCGTCGAATGCAAATCACACGCAACATGGCCCACATAGCCGGCTCGTTCGCGCTGCCTGCGCTACCGTGCCGCGCATTCGCATGAAGGCGTGGCTGCGCCGCCGTGTCTGCGTTACACTCACGGCCCGCTGTCTCAAAATCATTCGCTGTCCAAGATGTTGTCGCGCAAACGCCTCGCCGCCGCCTGCCTCGCCGCTTCCCTGCTCGCCACACCGTTCGCCGCCGTCGGCAAGACGCACAACGAATCGCTGCTGCAACAGGCGATCGATTTCATCGCGCAGCTATTACCGGCCCCGACCCACGAAGCGCCGGCCACGCAGGTCGTCGAATCGGCGTTCTCGCCCGACGGCGGTGCCGAGGCACTCGTGCTCAAGGCGATCGGCGCCGCGCGCAGCTCGATTCGCGTCGCCGCGTACTCGTTCACGTCACCGCCCGTCACGCGTGCGCTGCTGGCTGCGAAGCGGCGCGGCGTGAATGTCGCGGTCGTCGTGGACGACAAGGGCAATCGCGCGAAGAACAGCAAGCAGGCACTGAACCTGCTCGTCAATGCGGGCATTCCGACGCGCACGATCGACGCCTATGCGATCCACCACGACAAGTATCTCGTGATCGATGCCGAACACGTCGAGACGGGCTCGTTCAACTACAGCGCTTCGGCCGCCAGCCGCAATTCGGAAAACGTCGTCGTAGTGTGGAACAACCCGCAGCTCGCGTCGCGCTACCTCACGCATTGGCAGAGCCGCTTCGATCAGGGCACGCCGTACCGGTCGTCCTACTGACGCATCGCGCGCACGCGAGCGCCGTTTGCGACGCCCGCCGTTGGCCGTTGCCCGCCTTCGCCGCAGGATGTCGTCAATGATCGCCGCGCACCGGGCGCCAATCAACCTGGCCGAACGGCCTGTCCGCCGGGCGTGACATCGTCGCGGCAAGCAGCCGGATTAGCGGATATTGGTCGATCGCTCCGAGATTTGCGCGACCGCGACACAGCTGCGCGCGTGTGCATGCGCATCGCTCGTCGCGGGCTTCGGCAGTTCGCGGACGCCGCCCGGCAGCGCACCGAGTACGCAGTCCGTGCTGAAATTCAGCGTGTTCTGGACCATCGGGTACAGCAAGTACAGCGCAAACGCGAGATACCCCGCGTACAAGAGTCGAACCATGGTGTGATAGATGAGCGATTGATCTCATCCTGTTTACGGCATCGCGGCAGGCGCCTTGAGGCGCCGGACATCCGATTCATGCCAGCGCGAAGCACGATGCGTCCGCTCCCGGCCATGTCGGCACCGGTCAGAATGCGCGATAGATTGCGCGCTCGTGAGCCTCGTCGACGAGAATCGCCAATAGTTCAAGGGCCACCCCGGGCTCGATGCCGCGCAGACTCCCCGCGACGTATCGTTCTGCTCGCATGCGCTGCTCGCGAACGATACGAAGGCGATCCCGGATGCACGCAACGATGATCGCTTCCGCGACAATCCGCTCGTCACCGCCCAGCCCGGCATCCGCGTCTACGCGGGCCGGCCGCTTGCCGCACCGGACGACACACGCAGCCATGCCCGCTCGTCGCCCAACGCCGGTCGCCCGCAGCCGGTCGCCCGCAGCGGGTCGCCTTCAACCGGGTTGGCGCGGTCCGCTCAGCTTCCGCACGGCGGCGCGCTCGCCATCGCTTCCGCGATCTGTTCGGGAGTCAGGTCGCGCTGGCGGGTCGCGATCGACCAGCGATGGCCGAACGGATCCTCGACCTGTCCATAGCGGTCTCCCCAGAACATGTCCGCGGCCGGCACCCGGACCGTCGCGCCCGCCGCGACTGCCTGTGCGATCGCCGCATCGGTATCCGGCACGAACAGGTGCAGGCAGACCGGCGTGCCTTTCAGCGTTTTCGGGCCGAGCGCGCCGTGCTCGGGCATTTCGTCGACGAGCATCAGCGTCGAATCGCCGATTGCGAGGCACGCGTGCGCGAGCTTGCCGTCGGGCGTCGGCAGGCGAAACCGTTCGGTCGCGTTGAATGCGCGCTTGTAGAACTCGATGGCGGCGGTGGCGCCGGCGCAGATCAGGTGTGGCGTCAGCGTGCGCATCCCTTCCGGGATCGGGTTGACGGTCGTGGCCATGGGTGTCGCTCCTTCAGTCGGTTGTCGTGTCGGAAAACGGGACGGATGCGCGCTGCGCACGCCCCCGACGCTACGACGAACGGGATCGACGGAAATCGACACGTGAGCCAAAATTTTTTGTTCGTTCTCGACGGGCTCGCCGGGACACCGACGATGCGTGGAACCAGTCCGTTCGGCCAATGAGCTCATTCAACATGCCGAGGTGCCGGCGGCATGTTTTGAGCGGCGCGGCCTGCACCGGTCAAACGTGCCCTCACGTCTACCGCTGCGCGCGTCTCCCGCCTGCAGGACTATCGGGAATGCGGCACGCCGGCCACTGTTCCCGTGACCGGATCGACCTGCCGGCCGGAATCGTTCAGCGGGCTTGCATCGCTGGTCGCTTCGGCCGCTCCGTCAATCGCATGCCTTGGCCGTGCCGTCGGACGCGCAGTGATGGACGGTCCAGTGACTCTGCCCCGCGAGGTGCGGTGCGAACGCGATTCCGCGAATGGGCGTCGCGGGCGACGATGCCGGAACCGCTGTCGATGCGGTCTCGGGCGACGGCTGCACCGGTTCGGTCTGGCAGGCCGCGAGCATCAGACAGGGGGCGGCGGCCAACGCGGCGATGATGGATCGGGACATGGCTTCGTGCTCGCTAGGAAATCGGGTTCTTGATCGGCTCGCGGACGCCTGCGTCAGTCGCCGCTCAGATCTGCGGAAGATCGCGCAACGTGCGCGACTCGTTCGTTGCATCGATGTCGAGTTCGATTCCTTCCGACGCGTCGCGATACAGCACGCGCTTGAGCCTCGGTCCGACCGCCGTTCCATCCGTTTCGTCGAACACGGCGCGCACCTCGCTGCCGGACGCAAGCGCGCGCGCCACTTCCGCGACCGCCGCCTCGCTCGGCGTTGCTGCCCACGACCGGTCCGCCGGATCGACGGCCGCCCAGCGCACGTGCGTGACGCGTGCGCTCAACACATCGATTCGGACACCATTTACCGCGAACATCGACATCGGGAATCTCCTTCGACAAGGTAGCGGCCACGCGAACGCCGGACGAGACGGAAGCCGGCGACGGCGCGACGGGCAGCGAAGTCCGTCGCCACGGCCGGATGCGACGCGCGATCGCCCGTCGCGCTTCGGCCGACGTGATTTTCGATGATACATTGGGACGCTTTGCAACCGTCAACAGACAATCGTGCACGGGAGAAACACATGACCGACGCCTGGGGAACCTTCCCGGCCAGAATGGGCGACCATCAGGCTTTCATCAGCTTCAATCACGGCTTCGCGGAGATCGCGGAAAGCGACCCGCGCACGGCGCTGCTCAGCGTGCGCGTCGCGCTTGCCGATCCGACTCCCGAGGGACTGCCGAGCAGCGACGAGTTCGCCGGTCTCACGCAGATCGAAGATCTGCTGGACGCCGCCGTGGCCGCGCAAAACGGCGTGCAGGTCGGCCGCATCACGGTCGACGGCAATCAGGATTTCCTGTTCTATGTGCCGTTCGACGAAGAAGCGGCGGCCGCAATCGTCGACTCGCTGGCCGAACGGACGACCTACGCGCTTCAATATGCGTATCAGGACGATCCGGACAAGGAAACCTACTGGCGTACGCTCTACCCGACCGACGACGACTGGCAACTGATGCGCGACATGCGCGTGCTGGAAGCGCTGCGCCAGAAAGGCGACGTGAGCGACGTGAGCCGGCGGGTGATGCACTGGGCGTATTTCGCGGAACCGAGCGATGCGCATCAGTTCGCTGACTGGGCCGAGTCGAAAGGCTATCTCGTCGAGTCGGTCGCGCCGACCGAGGACGGCAAGTCGGCCGTGCGATTCGCGCACGAAGGCACGACGGCGCTCGCGGACATCACCCGCCATACGCTCGAGATCAATGCCGAGGTGCGTACGCTCGGCGGCGATTATGACGGTTGGGAAACCAGCGTCGAACAGGCCGGCTGATCCGGCCGACGCGCGGACCGCGCGCGGACTGCGCGCGGACCTTGACGGGCTCGGTACAAAAAGCATCCCGGCAGCGCGACGGCACGCCGCCGGGACCAAGGCATCGCCGGCCGAAACCGGCGATGGGCCCAAGCGATCGCTCAGGCACGAGGAAAGCGATTCGTCCGGATCAGGCGACCGGATGCCGCGGCGCGGGACGCCGGGTGCCGAACGCCTGTCCCGTTCCGCCGGCGCGGCGTGCATGCGCCAGGCGGGCAAAAAGCCCCGCTCCTGCGCGAGCGAGCGGGGAAACGGTTGACCGGGCCGGGGTAGAACGGTCAACCGGTAAGATTGTGACCGCGGCCCGTGCAGCGGTCTGTGCGGCAACTCACCCTTTCAACGGGAAAACCCCGCTTGCGATGCACTGCGCGCATTAAGGCATGGCGAGCGCGCAGCGGCGGTGAGCGGCGCGGCCGTCAGTGTGATTGCGCTGACGAGCAACCGATCGAGGGCTATTCGTATCGGCCGTTTTCGGACAGCGTCGCGGTATGGCGTAGCAGACAGCGTCAGTGGCGATGGCCCGTTCCAGGTTCGGATTTTTCGATTTATGTCGGCGATTTTTAATCGTGCGCCGCTGCTGGCATGTCGTGTTCTTCGGCACAGCGCTGTAATTCGGCTTTTCCCGGATCGGCGATTTTTCTTTCGAATTTCGGCGAAACGACGTTGCGATTGAAATCGCTCGCTTAGGACATGCTGCGAGCCTGACGCTATACGGGACCGTCCGTGAACCATTCGGCAAGCATGTCGATCCAGCCGAAATCGCTGGCAATTTCAACGCCGACGTCGCTAACGACTTCCTCGACGGAAGCATCACGCTCGACGGCACGGATCAGACCGTTTTCAGCACGAACCGGGGCGCTACTGGCGGCCGCAGTCACCGCCGTCATTTCTGCGGTTGGTGCACCGCGCGGGCTCGCAAGCCGCTCGAGCCAGCCGACGATATTGGCGCGCGCGTCGGCCTCGTCGGCGAAGTCGTTGCGTTTCGTGATCATCTCCATGCCGCGTTTCTTGGCGGCTGGTCTCGCTGCATCCGGTCAGGTATCGGCCCGCTTGCGACCTCGCCGCGCTGCTACACTCGGGCCTCCAAGATCGCTTCCCCACTCAAGGAAACAATGACACTCGCTCGGGCACAACATGACGGCGTCGATGTGTGGATCGTCCAGCTTCCGGGACACGCCGCCTATGCCTACACGCATCTCAAGCGGGTATTCGCATCCGACGACTCGCGCCATCGCGTCGTGACGGTCGATCTGATCAAACTACTCGTATGCGCCGATCGCGACACGACCGACTATGTGCTGCCTTCGGTCCAGTATTGGGCACCCGGCAAGGCCGCAGGTATCCGCGACTTTCTCGATCCGGCCAGGGCCAGGATTCCCGACATGCCGTTCATCACGTTCCGCGAGACGAGGACGCGGACGTTGCTCGGCATCCCGGGACTGTCGAAGCTTGGCGTCGCGTCGTTCAGGAACGGCCAGCATCGCGCGCGCTATCTCGCGTATGCGGGGGCGACGAGCGTGCCGGTGGAAGTGCATGAGACGGAAGCCGATTTGCTCGTTCGGTATTGCGGGGGGTGATGGTGGCGGCGCTTCGGTTTTGTGCCGAACGGTCTTGTCTCGCGCGACGTTCCAATCAGCGCTCGGGGACCTCGGCGAGCGGCCGGCGCGCCACTGATATTTCGCGTAGACCGTGAGACGCCTGATTCGGGCTCGCGGACCTCGCGCGACCTTCACTGCGCTGTCTACGACTACGTTTTTTCTCGGATACAATCGCGCAAACCGGATATCAGGCAACAGCACGATGAGCGTAAACGAACGGCTACACGAACTAGATAGCCTCAGAGCATTGGCCGCAATCGGCGTGATCGCCTGGCACTACACGAACCACTTTCAAGCGTCGCCGTTTCCCGTACTATTGGCTCCGTTCTACGGCCACGGTCTCCTTCTCGTCGACTTCTTCTTCGTACTTTCTGGGTTCGTGCTCGCTCGAACATATTGGAATGAACGGAGATCACCGAATTTTTCTTCAAACCTTCGTGATCGGGTCGCTCGCTTGTACCCATTGCACTTTTCCATGCTGTGCGTCGTCGCGATCATGCAATGGGTGTTGGTGCATCAACTTAACTCTGCCCCATTTGTTTACACCTTCAACGACAAGCGGGAGTTTGTCCTCAACCTGCTGATGCTTAACAGAACCGGCCTCGAGCATGGCTTCTCGTTCAACGCGCCATCATGGTCAATCTCTGCCGAGTTCATCGTAAACATCGCCTTCCTTGCAGCGATTTCGGCCCGGAAAAAGCTGTCCACCGTTCTAATGGTCGCGGTATTTCTGATATCGATCGCTGCCATGTATGAGAACGGCCTGATCAGCAGTGCAACCTTTTTCGGCGTCGACAACGACGTCTTTCGAGCAACGTTCGGCTTCTGCATCGGTGTCGCGCTGTTTCGGATCAATACCTTATTCGACAAGATCACGATCCCGAAAGCCGCTTACGATCTCTTAGCGATTGTTTCGACTGCATGCTTCATGTACTACTGCGCCACCTCGAAATTCACAAGCGAAGCGGATCTGGCGGTTACGCTAATTTGCTTCCCAACCCTGATCATCGGAGCGATGCGAGGAACTGCGGTCAACAAGGCACTGAAACATCCTTCACTCGTATTCCTCGGTACGATTTCATACTCCATTTACCTGGTGCATTTCCCTATGCAGCTGGGCGTACACATCGTCGGGATTGCCGCCCGATACGACATGCCATATAGTAGCCGCGGATTTTTCGTCGTATTCGTGATGGCAACTATCTGCTTGTCGTGGGTTACGTATCGCACAATCGAGCTACCCGGCAAAAATCTGGTGAGACGATTGCTGGGCGGCTCGTCCCGAGCGCGGCCGGTCGGCCAGGCCTAGACGAACTCGCCGGCGCGGGAAGCCCGGAATCAGCTCCGCGGGCAGCGTTGTAGAGCGCCGACCACCGCGTATCCGGGCCGTCTACGGTGCCGAGGTTAGGATACGGGCTTCCGAAATACGAAGTAGTCTCGGTTCCGGTCGAATCAGAAAATTGAACGTTCAGCATCCGCTTCATTCTCAGAAAATATCGGAATTAATCGTGCTGCCCCATGTGGCACCAGTAATGCCACCGCTGATCCCGTTTGAGTAACAGAGCGCGATGCTCATTGACGTCAAGCTCGCTGACGCCGTCGTAGTCGAAATAGCGAGCATGGCAGTGACCTTACCCCGCCGAGTACACCATTCGTAAGTTAGTGGGCTCGCCGGTTTTCGGTTGATGCAATTGCCGGAATTGGTCCGGCGCCAACTGCCCCAAGGCGCTATGCGGGCGCACCGAGTTGTAGTCAGTGCGCCAGGCCTCGATGCGCATGCGCGCATCGTCGAGACTGACGAACGCATGCTGGTTCAAACATTCTTCGCGCAGTCGGCCGTTGAAGCTTTCGATGTACGCGTTTTCCACCGGCTTGCCTGGACGGATGAACTGCAGCTTGACGCCATGTTCGTGCGCCCAGGCATCGAGCGCCTTGCTGACGAACTCCGGCCCGTTATCCACCTGAATCAGATTGGGACACCGCCCTCGTTGCCGCAATTGCTCGAGCACACGCGCCACGCGTACACCCGTTAGCGAGAAGTCGACCTCGATGTGCGGGCACTCGCGGTTCCACGCGTCGATGATCGTCAACATGCGTATGCGTCGGCCGTGCACCAGCGCGTCAGCAACAAAGTCCATCGCCCACCTTTCGTCTGCGCCGTTGGGCGTCGGCATGACCGCGCGTAGATGACTCGGGCGCTTCTTTCGACGTTTCAGGCGAAGCGATAGGCCTTCTGCACGGTACAGCCGCTCAGTGCGCTTGTGGTTCTGGACCAGGCCCTCCCGGCGTAGCAAGACATGCAGGCGGGGCGAGCCAAACCGTGGCCGCTCCTGTGCCAGTTCGCGCAGCCGTTGCCGCACTTCGTGGTCGGCGTCAGGCGGCGCCGGCCGCCGGAACGTTCGGCGATTCAGGCCAATGAGCGCGCACGCCCGGCGCTCCGAATAGTCGTGCTGTTCAATCACCTGCTGCACAACTTCTCGGCGCCGCGCGGGCGAACTCACTTTTTTCCGAGAACGTCCTTCAGAACCTGGATGTCCAGCGCCTGGTCGGCCACCAGCCGCTTGAGCCGCTGATTTTCCTCCTCCAGTTGCCGCAATCGTCGCGCTTCCGACACATCCATGCCGCCGTAACGGCTACGCCAGTTATAGAACGTCGCATCCGATATGCCGTGCTTGCGGCATAGGTCTGCGACCTTCATGCCTGCGTCGGCTTCCTTCAACACCCCAATAATTTGCTCTTCGCTGAACCGCGACTTCTTCATGACAAGGGTTCTCCTGCGGCCTTGCCACTAACTTTACAGTGGGATACCCCGGAGGGGAAAGGTCAGCAGGTCACTCCCTCTTTTCCTTGTTCTTGATCTGGTAGGACGCCCGCAGCCCGATGTACGGGATCATCGCGACGGACACCCACCAATCGACGTCGTGGCACTTCAGCCACAACCAAACGTTGCCGCCCACCGATGGCGGGCCCTTGACCGCGCCTGGCTACGAGATCGTCCTTCATCGATTCCCCGAAATGAAAAAGCCGCCCACGGGGACGGCAAGCTACCGCCAAGTGGCTGATTCTTCCAGCCCAATGGCCACCCAAAAAGGTTCAATAGGAAACGTGCCCCTAGTGGAAGAGAGCTTCTTCGACGCAAAATCCGGCGGGAGCGACTCCGCCCCTGCCTTCCCTGGAATTCGCTACAGGTTAGAATGCAGAACATCAAGATAAAAATAAGCGTCCCGATATGAGAGCCGAGAATAAAATTCTTGTAGAGCAGCTTTACAGAAGCATCCTGAATCGCGAGGGCGATCAAGGCGGCGTCATCTCTGCCACAAGCGCGCTTGATTCCGCATTGGACAGGGATGCAGCAATCATTGGGCTTGTACGCAGCTTCCTCTCAAGCGAGGAATATCTTGCGCGCGCAAGCGAGCACCCCGATATGGTGCGGCGCACGACGAGCTATGGAGAAAAGAAGACTGTCAATGGCATGCCAGTAAAGCACATCATCTCCTTAGGAACGCATTGCCTAACGAGTTCATTGCTAAGGAGTTTTGGGTTGCGCCGTTACTCGCTTCCATTCGACTGGACTTTCTCTTCACCCCAGGCAATGCTTCACTGTCTGAGGGACCAGCTGCAAACGTTTCTTGACCGCGCTCACTATCGTACGGTAACCCGTAAACGCGATACTGTGGACGCTGGGGCAGATCATGTTTTTTATCTCAAAAAATTCAATATCGGGGAAATGTTTGCTCATCGCGATCCGTCCACCGATTCGGATTACGCTGATCTATTGAAGACAACGGAGCGCTTTAAACGCCTGCTCGCATCGCAGGAACCAAAACTTTTCGTGATGATCGACAGACCCCGCAAACGACCGTTCTGGATATTTCGCTCATTGTCCAGAGAAATCAACAGGATGACGCAAAACAGCGCATTCATCTACATTCAGTTGCAAAATCCGACGATGAAGAGCGGGATTCGATCCATCAGAAATATAAAGACGATTGGAAACCATGCGGCTTACGAATTCATCCCATCGTCAAACGAGCTTGGGATTAAATTCGACGATCCAATCGATAATTTATCGATAATCGGGCTCATACATCAGTATGAAATTGATCTTGCGGATAGTGCACCATGATTTCAAATGAGCGTGCTAGGCCGAGGCGGATATTGGTCATCCGGACTGCCTCCCGCGGACCGATAAAACGCCGCCCAGCGGGCATCGGACACTTCGACAGTTCCAAAATTCTCATACACCGTCGGGTCTTGCGGTGCGGAGGAATATGCATACGAAGACATGAAGATGGGCGCTGAGGTGAACGTACCGGAGGCAGCGGTTGCCGACCAATAGATCGGCTGGGGCACGAGAGCGGCCAAATTGCTGAACGACGACCCAGCGACGGAACGAAAGAAGAAATATTGAGCGCCGTCAGCGTCGAGATCTGCGACGAAGTGCTTGAGCCCGACGCATACGGAAGCGAGATGAGCCGATCGATCGCCCACAACAAACTGACCGATCTAATTGGTCGGCCGAGCCCTGACCAGTGTGGTCGCAGTGATATCGGCCGGCGCATTTGCTCCCCCGTTCACGCTCCCGCGCATGGTTGAAGTGGCGTTGCGCGCGAACAGGGTCCGAGCGCCGGCGGATGGGCTGTACCCCGCGTACAGACCCACGTACCCTGAAACAGGCACTGAGCGGTATCCATCCGCGCCGGCACCGGTCGTCGCGAGGTCGATCGTCTGGTTGAACGCTCCGAGCACATACGCGGCCGACCACTGCCACAGATTGGGCCTGCACAAGAAACGCGGCGAAGTCATCGAAGTCATCGAAGTCATCGAAGTCATCGAAGTCATCGAAGTCATCGAGGTCATCGAGGTCATCGAGGTCATCGAGGTCATCGAAGACATCGAAATCACGCCCGCCCGTGACCCGGCCCAACGCGGAACCCGGTGCGCTGCATACTCTGCACGCGAATCCGGCGACGACGGCGCGCGCCTACCATCGAACGGAGATCGCGCAGCGAAGATACAAGTAATTCCCAATATGGGAATTCCAAAACAAAAACGGCACTGTCCTTTCGAACAGTGCCGTTTCTAACTACCTGATACCGCTTGGAATTCTTTGGGGTGGCTGATGGGACTCGAACCCACGACAACAGGAATCACAATCCTGGACTCTACCAACTGAGCTACAGCCACCACTGATACTGCTTTGTTTCTTCGCTGTTTCGTTTCGTGTTCAGCAGCGAAGAACAAGATTATACGAACACTTTTGAATCTTGCAAAGCACTTTTTTCAAAAATTTCTTCGGAGACGTTCAGATGCGTGCGCGCCTCATCGAACACGGCCAGATCGCCGCGTGCGAGCTTCTTGTTGTCGGACAGCACACGACGCCAACCGCGCGCACCCGCGACGCCACGATACAGCCCGAGCGCATGCCGCACGATCGCACCGAGATACGTGCCGCGCTTCAGCTCCGCCGCGCAGTATTCGATCAGCTTCGCCTCGGCCTCTTCGCGCGTCGGCACCGCCGCGGTCGATCCATAGAAGCGCGCATCGACGCCCGCGAGCACGTACGGGTTGTGATAAGCCTCGCGGCCGAGCATCACGCCGTCGACATGCTCGAGATGCTGCGCGACTTCGTCGAGCGTCTTGATCCCGCCGTTGATCACGATCTCCAGCGACGGGAAATCGCGCTTCAACCGATACGCATAGTCGTACTTGAGCGGCGGGATCTCGCGGTTCTCCTTCGGCGACAATCCCTTCAGGATCGCATTGCGCGCATGCACGACGAACGTCTCGCAGCCGGCTTCCGCCACCGTGCCGACGAAGTCGCGCACGAACGCGTAGTCCTCGACCGCGTCGACGCCAATCCGATGCTTGACCGTGACCGGCACCGACACCGCATCGCGCATCGCCTTCACACAGTCGGCCACGAGTTGCGGCTCGTTCATCAGGCATGCGCCGAACGCACCGCGCTGCACGCGCTCTGACGGGCAGCCGCAATTCAGGTTGACCTCGTCGTAGCCCCACTGCTCGCCAAGTTTCGCGGCGCGCGCGAGATCGTCCGGCTCGCTGCCGCCGAGCTGCAGCGCCACCGGCGATTCGCTCGGTGTGAACGCGAGATGCCGCTGCGCGTCGCCGAACAGCAACGCGCCGGTCGTGATCATTTCCGTATACAGCCACGTATCGCGCGTCAGCGTGCGATGGAACGACCGGCAATGACGGTCGGTCCAGTCGAGCATGGGCGCCACGGACACGCGGCGAGGAGGAAGCGAGGACGATGCGGACATGAAATTCGGGGCAGCAAGCGGCGCGGGAAACAACCCGGCATTTTACCGCAACGCGGCCAGACCGGCCGGCCGCCCCGACTAGACCGCCCCGCCGCCGCCCAGTTCGGCGTCGACGGCCCGCCGCGCTTCGTCCAGGACGCGCTCGATCACGCGCCGTTCGGTCAGCAGCATCCCGTCGACTTTCACGAGCCGCCAGTCGATCCGTACGGCCTCGCCTTGCAGCACGCGGTAGTGCGCATGCTCGCCGTCCCATACCTGCTCGGTCTTCACTTCGATCTCGTAGCCGCGGTACGGCTCGCTGAAATCGCCGAGATCGCTGCCTCTCGGTTCCATCGCTCGCTCCGTGGCGACGCGGCACCGGGCCGCGTCGGCGGCCGGCGCCGTGCGCTCAATCAATCGTATTCGTTGGACAAAACGGATTTGCCGTCGGCGGTCAGGTCGACGCGGTCGGCGGCCGCCTGGTAGATCAGCCCTTCGTTCAGCAACGCATAGACCACGTCGTCGAACGCGGCGGGGACCGGCCGGCTGTCGCCGAACTGGTCGATCCACTTCAGCGCCTCGATGGCTTCGGGAGAAAGGATGGGGGTCATGCGTTGGCCTCCGGCGTCGGTGTCGTTCCATCCTAGCACTTCGCCTGGATGCCGAATACCGAGGCAAACGCGCGAAAAGCGCCGGCCGCCGCGGTCGGATACCCGTCCACGCGACGCCGGCGCAACGCACACGCGATCAGAGGCGCGCGATCGACACTTCAGTGGACTTCACGAGCGCGACGACTTCCGCGCCGACCTTCAGCTCCAGTTCGTCGACCGAACGCGTGGTGATCACCGACGTGACGATGCCGAACGGCGTCTCGACGTCGACTTCGGACACCACCGGCCCGCGAATGATCTCCTTTACCTTGCCCTTGAACTGATTACGTACGTTGATAGCAGTGATACTCATCGGGTTGATCGCTCCGAAGAAAAAGTCTGAGAATGGGCGGCCGGTGCCGCCCGAATTTAAACGGCCCAGCGAATCTGCCCGGCCGGTCGTACGTGATCGGTTTCAGCCGCGACGGGCTCGCCGGCACCGCCGGGCCCGCCGGGCCCGCCCGCGAGCACACGCTGCAACACGCGATCTTCGAGCGCCGCGAACGCGGCCGAGGCACGCGCACGCGGCCGGTCGAGCGGCACCGGCTGGTCGAGCGCGACGCGTCCCTGCTCGATCAGCAGGATCCGGTCGCCGAGCGCGACGGCCTCCTGCACGTCGTGTGTGACGAGCAATGCGGTGAACCGATGCTCGCGCCACAACCGCTCGATCAACGCATGCATTTCGATGCGGGTCAGCGCGTCGAGCGCGCCGAGCGGCTCGTCGAGCAACAGCAGTTGCGGCCGATGCACGAGCGCACGCGCGAGCGCGACGCGCTGCCGCTGCCCGCCGGACAGCTGCGCGGGCCAGTCGTTCGCACGCTCGAGCAGGCCGACTTCGTCGAGTACCGCACGCGCCCGGTCGCGCGCGCCGCGGCCGAGGCCGAGCATCACGTTCTGCAGCACGGTCTTCCACGGCAGCAGCCGCGCATCCTGGTACATGATCCGCGTGTCGAGCGCGCCGCCGCCGTCGCCGCGCGTCACGAGCGCGCCGCTGCTCGGTTCCTCGAGTCCCGCCACGAGGCGCAGCAGAGTGGATTTCCCGCAGCCGCTGCGCCCGACGATCGCGACGAAACTGCCGCGCGCGATGCCGAGCTCGACGTTGTCGAGCACGGTGCGCGAACCGAAACGCTTGCTGACACCCGACAGCGTCACCGCGTCGTCCGGTGCGGAACCGGGGCTCACCGCGCGGCGCCGTGCAATTGGCACGACGGATGCGCCACCGTCCCGATCGACGATCGCCGCATTGCGCGCGTCGTCGTCCGCCACGCGCGCCTGCGCCAGTTCCGCTTCGAGGTCTGCGCCGGCGAGCGGGCCGTAGGCGGCCGCGGAAGTCGTCGCATTCATGCCTTTGCTCCTGATTGATAAGCGGGGTGCCAGCGCAGCGTCACGCGCTCGATCCATTTCGCCAGCACGTCGGCCAGCTTGCCGAGCACCGCATACAGCAGGATGCCGACCACCACCACGTCGGTTTGCAGGAATTCCCGCGCGTTCATCGTCATGTAGCCGATGCCGGACTGCGCGGAAATCGTTTCCGCGACGATCAGCATCACCCACATCAGCCCGAGCGCGAAGCGCACGCCGACCAGAATCGACGGCAATGCGCCCGGAAGGATCACGTCGCGGTACAGCGCGAAGCCGCGCACGCCGTAGCTCTTCGCCATCTCGATCAGGTTCGCGTCGACCGAGCGGATCCCGTGATACGTGTTGATGTAGACCGGAAAGAACACGCCGAGCGAGACGAGGAACAGCTTCGCCTTCTCGTCGATCCCGAACCACAGGATCACGAGCGGAATCATCGCGAGCGCCGGGATGTTGCGGATCATCTGGATCGTCGAGTCGAGCGCGACTTCCGCCGCTTTCGACAGGCCGGTCGCGAGCCCGAGCGCAAGGCCCACGCCGCCGCCGATCGCGAAACCGAACAGCGCGCGCCAGGTGCTGACCTTCACGTTCGCCCACATCTCGCCCGAGCTCACGAGCGACCACGCGGCCCGCACGACCGCGACCGGCTCGGGCAGCACGCGGGTCGACAGCCAGCCGACGCGCGCGCCGACCTCCCATGCGACCAGCAGCGCGAGCGGCACGAGCCACGGCGCGACGCCTCGCCAGGCGCGGGCGGCCACGGCTACACCCGCCGTCGATTTGGTAGTCATCGCACGCCTCCTTCGCTCAGCTCTGGGCCGCCTTCGGCAGATAGTTGTTGCCGACGATCTCGCCGAACGGCCCCGACAGCGGACCGGACGCCCGTTTTGCGTCTTTGCCCTTGATCAGCGGGAACACGAGTTCGGCGAAACGGTACGACTCCTCGAGATGCGGATAGCCGGACAGGATGAACGTCTCGATCCCGAGATCCGCGTATTCGCGCATGCGCGCGGCGACCTGCTCGGGGTTGCCGACGAGCGCGGTGCCCGCGCCGCCGCGGACGAGCCCGACGCCGGCCCACAGGTTCGGATACACCTCGAGCGCTTCGCGGCCGCCGCGCTTGCCGCCGTGCAGCGCGGCCATCCGGCGCTGGCCTTCGGAATCCATGTTCGCGAATGCCTTCTGCGCGCGCGCGATCGTGTCGTCGTCGAGACGGCTGATCAGCCGGTCCGCATCGCGCCATGCCTCATCCTCGGTCTCGCGCACGATCACGTGCAGGCGGATGCCGAACTTGATCTTGCGGCCGCGCGCA
Source organism: Burkholderia latens (assembly GCF_902499045.1). Lineage (GTDB taxonomy): Bacteria > Pseudomonadota > Gammaproteobacteria > Burkholderiales > Burkholderiaceae > Burkholderia > Burkholderia latens. The sequence goes on from NZ_CABVPL010000007.1 coordinate 72,907, forward strand.
TCGGCGCGGGCGCGGATGTCGGCGATCTTCTTCGCGACGGCCTCGGGCGGTTCGCCCCAGGTCAGATAGGTATCGATGTGATCGGCGGCGATCGCGTGCGCGGCCGGCGACGAACCGCCGAACCACAGCGGCGGGTGCGGCCGCTGCACGGGTGGATACAGCGCCTTGCCGCCCTTCGACTGAAGGTGCTTGCCGATGTAGTCGAAGCCGCCGTTCTCGTGCGATGCGGACAGCAGCCCGCGCCAGATGTTCAGGAAGTCGTCCGTGATTTCGTAGCGCGTGTCGTGATCGGCGAACAAGCCGTCGCCTTCGAGCTCGGCCGCGTCACCGCCCGTCACGACGTTGATCAGCAGGCGGCCGCCGGACAGGCGGTCGAACGTCGCGGCCATCCGAGCCGACAGCCCCGGCGACGCGATGCCGGGACGGACCGCGACGAGGAACTTCAAACGCTGCGTCGCCGGAATCAGGCTCGACGCGACGACCCACGCGTCCTCGCAGGAACGGCCGGTCGGCAGCAGCACGCCTTCGTAGCCGAGCGTGTCGGCGGCGACGGCGATCTGCTTGAAGTAATCGTAATCCGCAGCGCGTGCGCCTTCGGCGGTGCCGAGATAACGGCTGTCGCCGTGCGTGGGGATAAACCAGAAAACATTCATCTGCTGCTCCTGCTTGACTGTCCTTGCCGGAATCGGGATAAAACGAGGCCCTGCTCGCGTCGCGAATGCGCGGCGCATGCATGGTGTGAGTTCGAATCGGGATGGCTCGCCGGTCAGCACGTGCAGCGGGCGAGTGCGCGATTGCACGGCTGTTTCTGGGAAATCAGTCTATGGATCGGTGCAGGGCTTTGGAACGATTTTTTTGAGCTTAGGTTTTCCGCTTTCGTGATTAGCACGACGCTGCAGCGAATATCGTGTCGCCCGGGCCCTATAATGACGCACCTATCCGAATAACTTCGCGCGGACAGCCCCGGCCGACCGCGCCTGCAATGCACTCATCGATGCAGAAAGTCATCCTGCCGTTCCTGTCCGGCTTCCTGGCCGCGCTCTTCTTCCGCGAAGCGACGCTCGCATTGCTGCATACGGCCGACGTGATCGCCGCAGCCGGGTTCTCCACGCAACCGTTCGCGCCGCTCGGCATTCCTGAATTTGTCGCGAACGCGCTGATCAGCGCGTGTTGCGCGATTCCGATGGCGTGGCTGCTGCGCGTGTCGCCGGAACGCGAGGCGCCGTGGATCGGCGCGCTGGTGTTCGGGGGCATCGTGCTGACCGCCGCGCGCGTGTTCGCGATCGACCCGCTGCGCGGGATCTGGCCGTCGGGCAACATGATGCCGGTGCTCGCGGCCGGTTTCGCGGCGAATGCGGTATGGGGTTTCGGCGCGCTCGTGTTCATGCGCGCATTCATGTCCGACGACGCCGGCGACGAATAACGCATACGACGGCGCCTTCCACGATGCGCGCCGCCCGAGGCGAACGGCGTCCGCCAATGAAAAGGCCGTCTGCACAATCGATGCAGGCGGCCTTTTTTGCGTTCCGTTTCGATTCGGCGACGCGCCGGCGTCAGTCCTTCAGGTTGCGCAGCGGATGCGTGTCCGGCGTCCACGGGCTGTCGAACATCGCGAGCACGTCGGCCCGGCCGACGTCCGCGAGCGACTTGAAGCGCCATGCCGGCTGGTGGTCCTTGTCGACGATCAGCGCGCGCACGCCCTCGATCACGTCGCCGCGTGCGAACGTCGAGCGCGTGAGATCGAGGTCGCGCCGCAGGCAATCCGCCATCGTCGCACCACGCGCACGCTCGACGACTTCGAGCGACACGGCCATCGACAGCGGCGACAACTGCGTGCGCATCGCATGCGCCGCTTTCTCGACCCACCCGTCGACGGCCGCGCAATCCTGCTCGGCGTCGAGCGACGCGAGAATCGCGCCGATATCGGGCTGCGCGAAGTGCCGATCGATACCGGCGCGTGCATCGGCAAGCGCCGACGTATCGGGCGTCGGCACGACCTTGTGCGCGGCGGCCGCGGCGGCCACGCAGGCAACGGCCTGCGCACCGCTGTCGATGCGCGCGCTACGCAGCGTGTCGAGCAGCGCCGGCAGCGCGGCGTCGGGCACGTAGACGTCGGCGAGCTGCGCATACAGCGCGCCGGCCGCGTCCAGCGTCGCGCCGGTCACGGCCAGATAGCGGCCGAGCGCGCCGGGCGCGCGCGCGAGGAACCAGCTCATCCCGACGTCCGGGAACAGGCCGATGCGCGTTTCGGGCATCGCCATCTTCGTCGAATCGGTGACGACGCGCAGCCCGCCCGTATGCCGCGCCGCCTGCGAAATACCCATGCCGCCGCCCATCACGACACCGTGCATCAGCGCGATATACGGCTTCGGATACGTGAAGATCGTATGGTTGAGCGTGTATTCGTCGATGAAGAACGTATCGACCGCGGCGCGGTCGCCGCGCTGCCACGCGTCGTGGAAGAAGCGCACGTCGCCGCCCGCGCAGAATGCACGCGGATGCGGGCTGTGCACGACGACGGCAACGACGTCGGCGTCGTCGCGCCACGCGTCGAGCGCCTGCTGCATCAGGCGGATCATCCCGACCGACAGCGCATTCAGCGCCTTCGGCCGGTTCAGTTCGAGATAGCCGATACGGTTCGCGACGTACGCGCGCACGTCGGGCTGGGCGGCCTCCGCGGAAGCGAAAGTGGAATCGGTCATGTAAGCCATCCGGCGTAGTGGAAGCGCACGCTCAGTGCGCCTGCATCTTCGAGAACAGGTTCAACACCACGACGCCCGCGATGATCAGCCCAAGACCGATCACCGCCGGCAGATCCGGCACCTGACGATAGAGCAGCATCGCGACGAGCGTGATCAGCACGATGCCGGCGCCCGACCACACCGCGTAAATGATGCCGACGGGCATCGTGCGCAGCGTGAGCGACAGGCAGTAGAACGCCGTGCCGTAACCGGCCACGACGAGCACGGACGGCCACAGGCGCGTGAAGCCGTCTGCCGCGCGCAGCGCGGACGTGCCGATCACTTCCGCGACGATCGCGATCGCGAGCCATGCATAGCCCGGAAGCTGCATCGTTCAGCTCCTCGCAAGCGCCAGCACGGCGTAGTCGTGCCCGAGTTCCGCACACAGCGCCTCGACGACGAACTCGTGATCCGCGCGCTGCGGCAGCCCCGATGCGGTGATCGAGCCGATCACGCCGGCTCCCGCGACCGTCAACGGAAACGACCCGCCATGCGGCGAATACTCGGAAACCGGCAACCCGTGCTTGTCCGCGAGCGTCGCGCCGGCCTGCTGCATGCGCAGCCCGATCGCATACGAGCTGCGGCGGAAATGCGCGACGACGTTGCGCTTGCGGCGCACCCAGTCCGCGTTGTCGGGCGTTGCGCCGGCGAGCGCCACATAGAACAGCGGCTGCCCGAACGTGACGATGTCGATCGCGATCGCATGGCCGCGCGACGTGGCGAGCGCATGCATCCGGTTGCCGAGCGCCCAAGCACGTGCGGGGTCGAAATGGGGAAACACGAGCGCCTGTTCCTGCGCGCCGATCGATTGCAGATCGTGAGCGATGTCCATGAATCCGTCGATGCAGTAGTGAGAGTTGCAACGCCGCCCGCGCAATCGCGCGCGGCAGCGCCGCAGAAATGAACGACATAGCAAACCGCTCGATTCTAGCGCACGCGCGTGCCGTACCGGCCCTGCAAGGACTCCGCCGCCGATTGCAGCGCGGTCGTCAGAAAGTGCTTGCACGCATTCGCGTTACTCCCTATAATTCAATTCTTCGACGGACGCGGGGTGGAGCAGTCTGGCAGCTCGTCGGGCTCATAACCCGAAGGTCGTAGGTTCAAATCCTACCCCCGCAACCAACGTCCCGATTCGATGCAAAAAGCCCGGCTCCTTGCCGGGCTTTTTGTTTTTCCGCACCCGATTGCGCGCATCGCGCGCGCATCGCGGAGTCGCTCGGCATTGCGCGCAGCGCACGTGCGCTGGCGTTCGAGAATGCCCCGCCCCGGTGATACACTCGCATCACCTCGTCCCTTCCACTCGACATGAAATTCTGCTCCGTCTGCGGTCACGAAGTCATCGCGCGCATTCCTCCGGGCGACAACCGCGAGCGCTTCATTTGCGATCACTGCGGCACGATCCATTACCAGAATCCGCGCAACGTGGTGGGCACGGTGCCGGTCTGGGGCGATCAGGTGCTGCTGTGCCGCCGCGCGATCGAGCCGCGCTACGGGTTCTGGACGCTGCCGGCGGGTTTCATGGAAATGGGCGAGACGACGGCCGAAGCCGCCGCGCGCGAGACGCTCGAGGAAGCCGGCGCACGCGTCGAGGTGCAGAACCTGTTCACGCTGCTCAACGTGCCGCACGTGCACCAGGTCCATCTGTTCTATCTGGCGCGGCTCGTCGATCCGGCCTACGAGGCCGGCGAGGAAAGCCTCGAAGTCAAGCTGTTCGACGAAGCCGACATTCCGTGGGACGAAATCGCGTTCCCGACCGTCAGCCAGACCTTGCGCTTCTTCTTCGCCGATCGCGCCGCCGGCGACTACGGCGTCCATACCGGCGATATCTTCCGCTCGCTGCGCAACGGCTGAGCCGCGCCCCATGGTTCCCTGGCTCGGCCCGGACGATCCGTTTCCGCCCATCGAGCGCGCGCTCGGCGCCGCGACCGGCGCGCCGGGGCTGCTTGCCGCGAGCGCCGACCTGCTGCCGTCGCGGCTGATCGACGCATATCTGCGCGGCATCTTTCCGTGGTACTCCGACGGGCAGCCCGTGCTGTGGTGGAGCCCCGACCCGCGAATGATCCTCGTGCCGGCCGAATTCAAGGTCTCCCCGTCGCTGCGCAAGACACTCAAGCGCGTGCTGCGCGATCCCGCGTGGGAAGTGCGCGTCGACCACGATTTCCCGGGCGTGATGCGCGCGTGCGCGCAGGCGCCGCGCCGCGGGCAGCGCGGCACCTGGATCACGGCGGAGATCGTCGACGCCTATACGTCGCTCTATCGTTCCGGCAACGCGCACAGCATCGAGACTTGGCATGACGGGCGCCGCGTCGGCGGCCTGTACGGCGTCGCGTTCGGACGGATGTTCTTCGGCGAGTCGATGTATGCGGACGTCACCGACGCGTCGAAGATCGCGCTGGCGTCGCTCGTCGCCCACCTTCGCGAGCACGGGCTGGAGATGATAGACTGCCAGCAGAATACGTCGCATCTAGCGTCGCTCGGTGGCCGCGAGATCGCACGCAAGGCCTTTGTCGCTCACGTGCGCCGCGCGGTCGCCGAACCGCCGATTCCGTGGCAGTTCGACAAGCGCGTGCTCGCCGCGCTGACGGGCCCCGCCGAACCGGCGGCTCCCTCCGGGAACGAGCGCTAGCGCGGCACTCCCTCCCTGCATCGAGAGCTGCCCATGACTCACCCGACTGAGCTGCCGCTTTCACCGCTTTCGGCGCTGCAATTCTATGCAACGGCGCCCTATCCGTGCAGCTATCTGGACGGCCGCATCGCACGCTCGCAAGTCGCGACGCCGAGCCACCTGATCAATTCCGATATCTATACCGAGCTCGTGAAGGCCGGCTTCCGGCGCTCGGGCGTGTTCACCTATCGCCCGTACTGCGACGGCTGCCGCGCGTGCGTGCCCGTGCGCGTGCCGGTCGGCGCGTTCACGCCGTCGCGCACGCAGCGCCGGATGTGGAAGCGCCACCGCGCGCTCGTCGCGACGGTCTCGCCGCTGCACTACGACGAGGAGCACTACGCGCTCTACATGCGCTACCAGTCCGCGCGCCACGCGGGCGGCGGCATGGACCGCGACAGCCGCGACCAGTACGAGCAGTTCCTGCTGCAGAGCCGGATCAATTCGCGGCTCGTCGAATTCCGCGACCTCGACGCGCCGGCCGGCGAGCCCGGCAAGCTGCGCATGGTCAGCATGATCGACATCCTCGGCGACGGACTGTCGTCGGTCTATACGTTCTTCGAGCCGGACGACGAGCACACGAGCTACGGCACGTACAACATCCTGTGGCAGATCGAGCAGGCGAAAAGCCTCGGGCTGCCGTACGTGTATCTCGGCTACTGGATCCGCGAGAGCCCGAAGATGGCGTACAAGGCGAACTTCCATCCGCTCGAAGGGCTGCTCGACGGCCGCTGGAAAATACTCGATCCGGATCGCGTCGACCTGCCGCCGGTCGACGCCGCGCTCGCGCGCGCGCCGCTGCCGGGCGGGCATTCCGGCGCCGGTTGACGCGCACGTCACGGGCGGCGTTGCACGGCGGGCGGCGTTGCACGGCGCGCGGCGTGTGCCCGCTGCGGGTCATGAAGCTGCCGATGCACGGCGCGGCACCGCACGCATCGTCGCCGCACGCTACGAACCGAACCGCGCCCTTGCCGCGCAACTCCCGGTAAAATAGCGGGTTGTCATTCATTCCGGCCGTCCGCCCAATTCCCGTGTTCAGTTCCCTCTATCCGCTGGCCCGCGCATCCCTGTTCAAGATGGATGCGGAAGACGCTCACCACCTCACATTGCGCGCGCTCGGCGCGGCCGGCCGCACGGGCCTCGCCTGCGCGCTGTCGGCCCGCGTGCCCGACGCGCCGCGCACCGTGATGGGGCTCACGTTCCGCAACCCGGTCGGCCTCGCCGCCGGCCTCGACAAGGACGGCGCGGCCATCGATGGCCTTGCGGCGCTCGGCTTCGGCTTCATCGAGGTCGGCACGGTCACGCCGCGCGCGCAGCCGGGCAACCCGCGTCCGCGGATGTTCCGCCTGCCGCAAGCCGACGCGCTGATCAACCGGATGGGCTTCAACAACCATGGCGTCGACCAGTTCGTGAAGAACGTGCAGGCGGCCCGCTATCGCGGCATCCTGGGTCTCAACATCGGCAAGAACGCCGACACGCCGATCGAGCGCGCCGCCGAAGACTACCTCTACTGCCTCGAACGCGTATACCCGTTCGCGAGCTACGTGACGATCAACATTTCGTCGCCGAACACGAAGAACCTGCGCCAGCTGCAGGGCGCGGGCGAACTCGACGCGCTCCTTGCAGCGCTCAAGGACAAGCAGCAGCGTCTCGCCGACCTGCATGGCAAGCTCGTGCCGCTCGCACTGAAGATCGCGCCCGATCTCGACGACGAACAGGTGAAGGAGATCGCCGACACGCTGCTGCGCCACAAGATCGAAGCGGTGATCGCCACCAACACGACGCTGTCGCGCGCCGCCGTGCAGGGCCTGCCGCACGCGGACGAAGCCGGCGGCCTGTCGGGCCGCCCGGTGTTCGACGCGTCGAACGAAGTGATCCGCAAGCTGCACGCCGAAGTCGGCAGCGCGGTGCCGATCATCGGCGTCGGCGGGATTTTCTCGGGCGACGACGCACGCGCGAAGCTCGCGGCCGGCGCCTCGCTCGTCCAGCTGTACACAGGCTTCATCTATCGCGGGCCGGCGCTCGTCGCGGAATGCGTGAAGGCCATCGCGCGCGATCGCGCTGCGTAATATAGCGATAAACAAACGATATTTAGAGGTCGATTGTATTTTTGCTATGATCGGCGCCACAGTCAGAATCAAGCGCCCCACCGGGGCAAGGAAACTCACACGATGAAAATCTCGCTGCTGAAGAAGTTGCTGGTCGCCGGCCTGATCGGCACGTCGTTCGCCGCCGCCACTGCGCATGCGGCCGACCTCCTCGACCAGGTGAAGCAACGCGGCACGCTGCGCGTCGGCCTCGAAGGTACGTTCCCGCCGTTCAACTCGAAGAACCCGCAAGGCGAACTCGTCGGCTTCGACGTCGACATCGCGAAGGCCGTCGCCGCGAAGCTCGGCGTGAAGGCCGAATTCGTGACGACCGAATGGAGCGGCATCATCGCGGGCCTGCAGGCCGGCAAGTTCGACGTGATCGTCAACCAGGTCGGCATCACCGACAAGCGCAAGGAAACGCTGGACTTCTCGCCCGCGTACACGTACTCGTCGGCACAGCTGATCCAGCGCAAGGACGACACGCGCGAGTTCAAGTCGCTCGAAGACCTGAAGGGCAAGAAGCTCGGCGTCGCGCTCGGCACGAACTACATGGACATGGCGAAGTCGGTGCCGGGCATCGACGTGAAGACGTACCCGGGCGCGCCCGAGTATCTGCGCGACCTCGCGGCCGGCCGTCTCGACGCGGCGCTGAACGATCGCCTGATGCTCGCGTACCTGACGAAGAACTCGCAGCTGCCGCTGCGCCCGGGCGCGAACGTCGGCTCGGCGAATCCGTCGGGCATCCCGTTCAAGAAGGGCAACCCGAAGTTCCAGAAGGCGATCGACGACGCGATGGCGCAGCTCTCGGCCGACGGCACGTTCACGAAGATCTCGGACAAGTGGTTCGGCATCGACGTGACGAAGCCGATCAAGTAAGCACCCCTCTGTTTCCCGCCTGACGGCGGGCCGGAAAGGGCGGCATCTGCAACGATGCCGCCCTTTGTTTTATCGGTCCGGTTTATGATTGCGCTTTCGCGCACCCATTCGATTCGTATTCCATGTCGACAACGTCCCTGCTCGTCCAATCGCTGCCGGTGCTCGCCCAGGGTGCCGTACTGACCGTCAAGTTCGCCGTGCTGTCGATGGTGTTCGGCCTGCTCGGCGCCGTCGTGCTCGCGATGATGGGCATTCGGCAAAGCGAGACGCTCGAAGGTTTCGAACGCATCTGGGTCAACGCGCTCGCGTGGCTCGCGCGCGCGTACGTGAGCCTGATGCGCGGCACGCCGCTGCTCGTGCAGATCTTCGTCATCTATTACGGGCTGCCGAGCCTCGGCATCTCGCTCGATCCGACGCCGGCCGGCGTCATCGCGCTGTCCGCGAACGTCGCCGCGTACATGTCGGAAAGCATGCGCGGCGCGATCAACGGGATCGCGCGCGGTCAATGGCTGGCCGCCTACAGCCTCGGGCTGTCGTGGGGGCAGACGCTGCGCTACGTGATCGGCCCGCAGGCGCTGCGCATCGCGGTGCCGAGCCTGTCGAACAGCCTGATCAGCCTGATCAAGGACACATCGCTCGTGTCGGTGATCACCGTGACCGAACTGCTGCGCAGCGCGCAGGAAGTGATCGCGGCGACCTATCAGCCGCTGCCGCTGTACCTGGCCGCCGCGGCCATCTACTGGGTGCTGTGCCAGATCCTCGAATGGGTGCAGCGCTGGTACGAAAATCGCCTGTCGCTGCCGGCGCGCCACTGAGCACGCTGTCGCACCACCAGCCGGGCCGCTGCTTGCGCGCGGCCCCCGTCTTTTTTCCGCGCCTACTCCCCCGAATAACGCACGCCGAGCGCCGCACGCGCCGCATCGGTCATCGCGATCATCCGTCGCGAATGCGCGTGCGTCATGATCGGACTCTCGAGTTCGCCCGCGCGTAGCAGGTCGCAGAAATGCGCGGTCTCGTAGTTCAGGCCGCCGCCTTCGACCGGCGCATCGAGTTCGACGGTGCGCCCGTCCGCATAGCGGATCGTCGCACGTGCCGGATTCCACCACTTTTCGTGGATCGTCACGTGGCCGCCCGCCGCGGCGATCAACGCATCGCCGCGACCCATCACGTCGAGCCCGCAAAAGAGCTGCGCGATGCCGCCGTTCGCATGACGGCTGTTCAGGCTCGCGAATACGTCGACACCGGTTGCGCCGACACGGCCGAGCGTCTGCACGTCGAGCGCGGCACCGAGCCAGTCGATGGCGAGAAACGCTTCGTAGATGCCGATGTCCAGCAGCGCGCCGCCGGCGCGGTCGAGCCGATACACGGAATGATCTCCGGGCACCGACGACGACGCGCAACCCGCACGCACGAGCCGGATCTCGCCGATCGGATCGTCATCGAGATGCGCGCGCAATTGACGGTACAGCGGAAAGAACGGCGGCTTCATCGCTTCCATGAACAGGCGGCCGGACGCGTGCGCCGCATCCAGCACGGCGTCGAGTTGCGCCGCGTTCAGTGTTGCGGGTTTTTCGCACAGCACGGCCTTGCCGGCAGCCAGCGCGGCCAGCGCGTACTGCGCATGGCTGTCGTGAAGCGTTGCGATATAGACGGCGTCGATATCGGTCGCGAGCAGGGCGTCGAGGCTCGCGGCCGGCGTGCCGCCGCAGGCGGCGCAGAACGCGGCGGTCGCGTCCGCGCGGCGTGCCCACACGCCGGCCAGCACCGCGCCCGGCACGTGTGCGAGACTCTGCGCGAAACGGTGTGCGATGCTGCCGGCGCCGACGATGCCGAAGCGCACCGGGCGGTTGTCGAGGTCGTTCATCCGGATCTTCCGTGTCGGTCGTATGACGGTGGCCGGCACGCTGCCGGCCGGCCGTCATGATAAACGGCTCGCCGGCTCGCGGATCAACGACGCATGCGGATTCAGGCGCGCACCGGCACGTCGACGGAGAAATCGCGCGAGATCTCGTCCGAACTGAAATCGATCAGCGCGAGCGACGCCGCTTCGGCTTCGCGCGGATCGCGCCGCTCGATCGCATCGACGACGCGCGCATGTGCGTTGACGGCGATTTCGTGCGCGCCCTCCTTCTGCACGACGCGCGGATTGACGAGCCGCACGGCCCCGCGCACGATCGCCGCCATCTGCTGGAAAAACTGGTTGCCGCTCGCCTGAACGATACGCGTGTGCAGCAGTTCGTCGGCGGTGTCGTAGCCGGGGTCGCCCGGTTGCAACACCTTGAACGCGTCGAACGCCTCGCGAATGCCCGCGATGTCGACGGCCGTCGCGCGGACCGCCGCCTGCGCGGTCGCACGCGGCTCGATCAGCATCCGGAATTCGATGACGTCGCGCATGAACTGCGGATCCGGCTTCGCACGAAACCGCCAGCTCACGACGTCTTCATCGATCATGCGCCAGTCGCGCATCGGTCGAACGCGCGTACCGACTTTCGGACGCACGTCGAGCATGTCGCGCGCAAGCAACATCGACAATGCTTCGCGCATCACCGTGCGGCTCACGTCGAACTCTTTCGACAGCACGTCCTGCGGCGGCAGAATGCCTCCGTACTTGTCCTCGACGATACCCGCGACAAGCCCATCCATCACTTTCGCGACCAGTGACCGGTCTTTGCCCTGCTCCATGACACCTCCCCGTGCGTCGATTTGCGAACAACTGCTCCGCAGTTCCGCCGGCCCTGGTTACGACTGTTCTTATGATCTATAAGTTGATGAGTTCGGGGATATTTCGCTATCTGGTAAACACCTGACAGGGTTATCCCTCTTTTGGACGGGGTGATTTATAAGGCTTCAAAAAAAGCCCGGGAAGCGCGCTGCGCTTGCCGGGCCGGGATTTCTACAAGATTTAAACATGCGATCCATTACGGCATCGAGACGCCATTACGGAGTGCTTCTCATTCAATTCCGATTAACCGGGATAAACGATCGTTTCCACGCCGTTTTCGGTGCCGAGCAGGCACAGATTCGCGCCGCGCTCCGCGAACAGGCCGACCGTCACGACGCCCGGCCATGCGTTCACCCGCGCTTCGAAACCGCGCGGATCGGTGATCTGCAGCCCCTTGACGTCGAGGATCTCGTTGCCGTTGTCGGTGATGTACGGCGCGCCGTCCTTCGTCACGCGCAGCACCGGCACGCCGCCGAGCGCCGTCACGCGCCGGCCGATCGCCGTGCGCGCCATCGGCACGACTTCGATCGGCAGCGGGAACGCGCCGAGCACCGGCACGCGCTTGCTGCCGTCGGCGATGCAGACGAACGTGTCGGCCACCGACGCGACGATCTTCTCGCGCGTGAGCGCGCCGCCGCCGCCCTTGATCATCGCGCCGCTCGCGTCGATTTCGTCCGCGCCGTCGACGTACACCTGCAGCGAGTCGATCTCGTTCAGGTCGAACACCTTGATGCCGTGCGATTTCAGGCGCTCGGTCGTCGCGATCGAGCTCGACACCGCGCCGCGATAGCGCGACTTGACGGCCGCGAGCGCGTCGATGAAGCAGTTGGCGGTCGAGCCGGTGCCGACGCCGATCACCGCGCCTTCCGGCACGTTCTGGATCACATAATCGGCGGCCGCCTGGCCGACCAGGCGTTTGAGTTCGTCTTGAGTCATGAGAGGTGGGAATACAGCGGGATTACGGAAAACCGCCAGTTTACCGGACCCGGAAGACGTCCCGGGCTTTTTCGGCGGCATCGGCCGGCGGCGATCACGGCGCGCCGGCGGCCGATGCCGTGCCGGCTGCCGGCGTGTCGGGAAAGTACTTGTCGAGCAGCGCCTGCGCGATCGCGTCGGTGCCGGCGTCGGGATTGCCGGCATAGTCGGACGGCCGGAAATGCATCTGGAACGCGGCGAACACGCGCCGCGTGCGCGCGTCGAGCACGCCGTCGGTCGGCACGTCGTAGCCGTAACGCGCGAGTTTCAACTGCAGGCCGCGCACGTCGACGAGCGCGTGCGGATCGCGGCCGGCGAGCCGCGCGGTCACGGTCGCGTCGTCCGGCCACGCACCGACGCCCGCTTGCGCGAGCGCATGCCACGGAAACAGCGGACCGGGATCGATCTTGCGTTGCGGCGCGATGTCGCTGTGCCCGACCACGCGCGTCGGCGGGATGCGATTGCGCGCGACGATGTCCTTCGACAACCGGATCAGCGCATCGACCTGTTCGGGCGGATACGGCTGCCACGTGCGGTTCTGCGGATCGAGCGGGCCGCGATTCACGTTCTCGATACCGATCGACGCCGCGTTCAGTTCGGTCGTGCCCTGCCATGCGCTGATGCCCGCATGCCATGCGCGCCGCGATTCGGGAACGAGCTGGTAGACGACCGGCATCCCGCGTTCGATGCGCGGTTGCGGCGGCACGACGTAATGCACGCTGACCGAGTCGCCTGTCAGCGTGCGCAGCGCGTTCGCTTCGTCGCTTTCCGTGTAGTGCATCACGAGGAAGCGGATTCGCGAATCGGCGCCGCGCGCAGGCAGGCTCGTATCGGCGTAGTAAGTGCCGCGCCCGACGAGCGACGGCGACGTACAGGCGGCCAGCAGGCCGAGGACGGCGCACGCTGCGCCGAGGCGAAACAGGTTCATGGTTCGCGCGTTCGAGGAGCCGCGTGCCGCGCGCGATCGCGGCACGCGTCGTTCGGTCGTTGCGGCCCGCGCGTCGCGCGCAGCCGCGTGTGCGCCGGCGTACCGGCCGGCCAGTCAGCCCTTCACGCGCCGCTGCCGCACCGCTTCGTACAGACACACGCCGCTTGCGACCGACACGTTCAGGCTTTCGACGCTGCCGGCCATCGGGATGCTCATCACGTCGTCGCAAGTGTCGCGCGTGAGCCGGCGCATGCCTTCGCCTTCCGCGCCCATCACGATCGCGACGGGGCCGTCGAGCTTCGTGTCGTAGAGCGTGCCCGACGCCTCGTCCGACGTGCCGATGATCCACACGCCCGCTTCCTTCAGCTCGCGCAGCGCGCGGGCAAGGTTCGTGACCGTGATGTACGGCACCGTGTCGGCCGCGCCGCTCGCGACCTTGGCCGCGGTCGCGTTCAGGCCGACCGCGCGGTCGCGCGGGGCAATCACCGCATGCGCGCCGGCCGCATCGGCGACGCGCAGGCAAGCGCCCAGATTGTGCGGATCCGTGACGCCGTCGAGCACCAGCAGCAGTGCCGGACCCTGGATGCCGTCGAGCAGCTCGGACAGGTTCTGTGCGAGCGGGACGTCCTCGACGCGTGCGACGACACCCTGGTGGCGCTCGGTATGCGCAAGGCCCCACAGGCGCGTTTCGTCGGCCGCGATCAGCCGCACGCCCGCTTCCTTCGCGGCGTGCAGGAACTCCTGCATGCGGCGGTCGCGGCGCGTCTGGTCGTACAGCACCTCCGCAACCGTCGATGCATCGTGCCGCAAACGTGCGGTCACCGCATGGAAACCGTAAAGAACCTTCAGACGTGACATGACGGAAACAACCTTCGATCAAACGTGCGGCCGCGCGACACGCGCAGCCGCGATCCATGGAAAAGGAAAGCGCCGCGTTGCCGGCGGTGACCGGTGGAACGCGGCGTCTGTCGATACTGCAACGGGCGTGCGCGTGCGCCGCCCCATACGCTCGTCAATACTTCTTGCGTGCGTGCGCCTTTTTCGCGGCCGTCTTGGCCGCCGCGCCGCCCTTCTTCTTTGCCGCACGCGCGGCACGCGCTTCCTTCACCGCGGCAGTCGGCGCGCTCGCCGCCTTCTTGCGGCGCGGCGCGGCTTCGTCCGCCGGCGGCAGCGAACGCACGCGCGGGCCGCCGCGATCGCTGCCGCTGCCATTGCCGCTACCGGCGGCAGCCGGCGCCGGACGCGGCGCCTTCACCGGCGTGTCGCGCACCAGGCGGAAGTCGATCTTGCGTGCATCGAGATCGACGCGGCTGACCTGCACGCGCACACGATCCGACAACCGGTAACGGATGCCCGTGCGCTCGCCGCGCAGCTCGTTCTTGATCTCGTCGTACTGGAAGTAGTCCGAGCCGAGTTCCGTGACATGCACGAGCCCTTCGATGAACAGCGTGTCGAGCTGCACGAAGATACCGAACGACGTGACGCCGTTCACCATCCCGCCGTACTCCTCGCCGAGCTTGTCGCGCATGAAGTAGCACTTGAGCCAGGCCTCGACGTCGCGCGACGCTTCGTCGGCACGCCGCTCGTTCGCCGAGCAATGCAGGCCGAGCTCTTCCCAGATCGCCGTGTTCGCGCGCGAGCGGCCGCGCGATTCGTCGTCGGCCTGCTGCATCGCACGGGCGCGCGGGGACAGCGCGGTATTGAGCTCGAAGCCGTCCGGCGCCTTCGGCGTGTACTTCTTGCCGGACAGGATCGCGTAGATCGCGCGGTGCGTAAGCAGGTCGGGATAGCGGCGGATCGGACTCGTGAAGTGCGCGTACGCCTCGTACGCGAGACCGAAGTGGCCGATGTTGTCCGGGCTGTAGACGGCCTGCTGCATCGAGCGCAGCAGCATCGGCTGCAGCATCTGCGCGTCGGGCCGGTCGCGGATCTGCGCCATCAGCGCCGCGTAATCGCTCGCGTGCGGCTTGTCGCCGCCGCCGAGCGACAGCCCCATGCCGCGCAGGAACGCGCGCAGGTTCTCGAGCTTTTCCGGTGTCGGACCGGCGTGCACGCGGTACAGGCCCGCGTGCTTGTGACGCTTCAGGAAGTCGGCCGCGCAGACGTTCGCGGCCAGCATGCACTCTTCGATCAGCTTGTGCGCATCGTTGCGCTGACGCGGGACGATCTGCTCGATCTTGCCCTGCGAGTTGCAGACGATGTACGTCTCGGTCGTGTCGAAGTCGATCGCGCCGCGCTTCTGGCGCGCGGCAAACAGCGCCTTGTAGACGCCGTACAGATCCTGCAGGTGCGGCAGCAGATCCGCGCGGCGCGCGGCCTCCGGCCCCTTCGTGTTCGACAGCACGGCGGCGACTTCGGTGTACGTCAGACGCGCGGCCGAATGGATCACCGCCGGATAGAACTGGTACGCCTTGATCTCGCCGCGCGCGGTAATCACCATGTCGCACGCGAGCACGCAACGGTCGACCTGCGGATTCAGCGAACACAGCCCGTTCGACAGCTTCTCCGGCAGCATCGGGATCACGCGGCGCGGGAAATACACCGACGTGCTGCGCTCGAGCGCGTCGGCATCGAGGCCGCTGCCCGGCTGCACGTAGTGCGACACGTCGGCGATCGCGACGATCAGGCGGAAGCCGTCGCCGCGGCCGACCTTCATCGGCTCGCAATAGACGGCATCGTCGAAGTCGCGCGCGTCCTCGCCGTCGATCGTCACGAGCGGGACGTCGCGCAGGTCGACGCGGAAGCGCAGGTCGGCCGGACGCACCTTGTCCGGCAGCGCGGCCGCTTCGTCGAGCGCCGGCTGGCTGAATTCGTGCGGCACGCCGTACTTGCGCACCGCGATCTCGATTTCCATGCCCGGATCGTCGATGTCGCCGAGCACTTCGACGACGCGGCCGAGCGGTTGCGAATGGCGGCTCGGGAAATCGGTCAGCTCGACGACGACGACCTGCCCGACCTTCGCCTTCTTCACGTTCTGCGTGATCAGGATGTCGTGGCCGATGCGCTTGTCTTCAGGCGCGACGATCAGCGCGCCGTTCTCGTTGAGCAGGCGGCCGATCACGCGCTTGTTCGCGCGCTCGGTGACTTCGACGACGTGACCTTCCGGCCGCCCGCGGCGATCGTAGCCGACGATCCGCGCGAGCACGCGGTCGTTGTGCATGACCTTCTGCATTTCGCCGTTCGGCAGGAACAGGTCGTCCTGGCCGTCGTCGCGGATCACGAACCCGTAGCCGTCGCGATGGCCCTGCACGCGACCGGCAACGAAATTCGATGGATGGGTGAGCTGGTAGTGGCCGCGCTTGTCGAGGCGGATCTGTCCGTCGCGTTCCATCGCGGCGACACGCCGGAAGAACCCCTCACGCTCCTGACGCTTGATCGACAGCGCTTCGGCGATGTCGTTGGCGGCCAGCGGCGCGTCGCTGGTGCGCAGCACGCCGAGAATTTCTTCCCGGCTCGGAATGGGGTACGGATATTTGCTCAAGGGTTTGTCGATGATTGTTCTCGTTGCGTTGACTGATGGTGCACGGCATCAACATAGAAGTGTCCGCCAGACAGTTCTATAGTGACGGCGGCGACCCATTCTATCACCCGCGTTGTGTCGCAAAATGACGCGAGTGCCGCGCACGGGCGCGGCGGCGGCCCGTTTGCGGCATATCGCAAAAAAGTGTTGACACGAATAATTGGGGCGCTATAATTTCACTTCTTTGCAGCAAGCAGCTACTGCAAACGTGCCCAGGTGGCGGAATTGGTAGACGCACTAGGTTCAGGTCCTAGCGGTGGCAACATCGTGGAGGTTCGAGTCCTCTCCTGGGCACCATCTGTTTTTAAAAAGGTCGGCTTATAGTCGGCCTTTTTTCATTTTCGCGCCCAGGAAGCAAAGCGCCTGCGCGCTTTGCGCGAGGACTCGAAAGGCTGCGCTTGCAAGCGCAGCCGGGGTCGCGCGCGTGTGACCGAGTCCTCTCCTGGGCACCATCTGTTTTTAAAAAGGTCGGCTTATAGCCGGCCTTTTTTCATTTTCGGCATCGCATTACCAGTACCCGCTGCGCCATATGCCCACAGCTGCGATCGATAGCAGAATTAATCGCTTATCGATCGGCTTCCCCGTTGGTACGTTAGCCGCCTCGCTTTCAACGAATCCAACGAGGAACACGCTCCATGACGTTGATGAACCGCCGCGCGTTCACCCGCGCGATGCTGGCCGCCGGCATGAGCGCCGCCGGCATCGGGGCGCACGCCGAGAACACGTCCGCCACGTTGCGTATCGGATACCAGAAATCGTCGACGCTCATTACGCTGCTCAAGTCGCGCGGCACGCTCGAGCAGTCGCTGGCGCCGCTCGGCCTGCGCGTGTCGTGGCATGAATTCGCGAGCGGCCTGCCGCTGACCGAAGCACTGAACGTCGGCGCGGTCGACTTCAGCGCCGACGTGGCGGACACGGTTCCGGTCTTCGCGCAGGCCGCGCATGCCCGCTTCGTGTACGTCGCGCAGGAAGCGCCGTCACCGAAAGCGCAGGCCATCATCGTGAAGCAGGACAGCAGCGTGCGCGCGCTCGCCGATCTCAAGGACAAGCGAATCGCCGTCACGAAGGCCGCCGGCAGTCACTACCTGCTGCTTGCCGCGCTCGCACGCGCAAAGCTCACCGCGAGGGACACAGTCATCCACTACCTGACACCCGCGGACGGCCGCGCGGCATTCGAGCGCGACAGCGTCGATGCCTGGATCACGTGGGATCCGTACGTCGCGTCGGTCGATGCGAATCCCGACGTGCGGATCCTGGCCGACGGCAACGGTCTCGCGTCGTATCAGCGCTATTACCTCGCGTCGAGCAGTTTTGCCGCCGCGCACCCGGACGCCATCCAAGTCGTGTTCGATCGGTTGTCGCAGGCAGGCGCATGGCTGCGCGACCATCAGCAGGAAGCCGCCAATACGCTGGCGCCGATCTGGGGACTCGACGCAAAGACGATCGAGCGCGCGAACGCACGCCGCAGCTATCTGGTGCGGGCCGTTGCCGCGCAGAATTTCGGTGAACAGCAGACGATCGCCGATACTTTTCTCGCGGCCGGCTTGCTGCCCGCCCGCGTCGACACGCGGGAGGCGCTGCGATGGAATTTCACGGCCAAACGGGCGGAGCCGATTGGCGCGTGACGTCGCGGCACACGGCACGCGATATTTTTATCGCATCGATCGAATTGTGTTGACAGCGTTTCCAGACACGCTATAATCTCGCTTCTTTGCAGCAAGCAGCTACTGCAAACGTGCCCAGGTGGCGGAATTGGTAGACGCACTAGGTTCAGGTCCTAGCGGTGGCAACATCGTGGAGGTTCGAGTCCTCTCCTGGGCACCATCTGTTTTTAAAAAGGTCGGCTTATAGCCGGCCTTTTTTATTTCCGGCGTCGAATCGCAAAGTACGCGCAACGGCCCCGTCTGCACTCGATCACTTCGGCGAGCACGTGTATTGCCCCCCGCTCACCCCCTTCTGTCGCCGACGAAACAAGCTGGAAAATATTTGCGTTCAAGCCGTCAAATTGTGTTGACAGAACCTTCGGACACGCTAGAATAGCGGTCTTTCGCATCGCAGCAAGCGAAACGTGCCCAGGTGGCGGAATTGGTAGACGCACTAGGTTCAGGTCCTAGCGGTGGCAACACCGTGGAGGTTCGAGTCCTCTCCTGGGCACCATCTGTTTTTAAAAAGGCCGGCTTATAGCCGGCCTTTTTTCATTTCCGCCCTCCCCCGCGGAAAACTCACCACCCCATCGCGCTTTACACCGCCCCACTGATGCGCACAGCGTGCCGGATCCCCTCTCTCGCCATCTTCGCGTAAGGACAAATCGCCTCGGTCTGTGCAACGAGTTCGCGCGCATCGTTCGCATCGACGCCCGGCATGTGGACTTCCAGGTCGAGCGCAATCGCAAACATCCCATCCGCCGGATCGCGCTCGAACGTCGCACTGGCCGAGATGGCGAGATCATCGGGCAACCGGACCCGCCGCTTCATCGCAACCAGCGTCAACGCGCCATGAAAACACGCCGCGAAGCCGGCCGCGAACAGTTGCTCCGGATTCGTACCGCCGCCCGCGCCGCCCAATTCAACCGGCAGGCGTAACGACAGATCGAGTTCGCCAGTTGCCGAACGCGCGCGCCCGGACGATCGCCCGTGGGCCGCTTCGCCGCCGGTGACGGTGACCGTCGTCGTGTAAAGCGGCAGCGGCCCGCTGCCGGTATAAGGATCGAGCAGCGATACTGAAGGCCGCGTCGTACGATGCATGGCGTTTCTCCCGAATGCTGGCGCTGGACGGCTTCCGCCGTACTGCGCCCAATGAACGATCGACGCTGCCGGCCCCGCATCACGCGGCGCCCGCACACATCGCCCTCTTCCCGCTGCGCTGTCGCATGCAGCATCAGCTGGCCAATCGTGACGTGCGGCCGGCAGCAAATCCATCAGACGAATTCGAAAATCCGGATCTCGCAACGGATCGCGGGATCGCCAATCGCGGACACAACCGGGATTTCCCTAGGCTGACATGCCGCTGCTCACGCGGTTAAATAAATCAACATGATTTATTTAATGCGCCGGCCGCCGGCCCAACATGGAAGGAGACGCCATGAGAAGCCCGCACATCGGCCAGGGAAGCAATTCGGCCAACGTGCGCCGTTACAACGAGCGCCTGCTGCTCAAGACGCTGCGCCGCGCGGGCAGCGCGTCGAAGGCCGATCTCGCGCGTCTCGCGAACATGACGGGCACGGCAGTCGGCAGCATCATCGCGTCGCTCGCCGACGCGAAGCTGATCGAGTTCGCCGGCCGCACCGAAGGCCAGCGCGGCCAGCCGGCGTCGCTGATCCGCCTCGATCCGCGAGGCGCGTTCGGCATCGGCGTTCATCTCGACCGGATGCGCATCGAGACTGCGCTCGTCAATTTCGCCGGCGACGTGCTCGGCCGCCGCTCGCACGACACGTTGCTCCCGCCGCCCGCCGACGTGCTCGACATCGTGCGGCGCGACATCGACGCGATGCAGGACCTCCTCCCCGCACACGAACGCGCACGCCTTGCAGGCGTCGGCGTCGCACAACCGTACAACCTCGGCGCCTGGATGCGCGAGCTCGGCCTCGCGCCCGACACGTTCCGCGCATGGGAAGACGTCGACTTCGCGAGCGACCTCAGCCGCACGGTCGCGCTGCCGGTGTTCGGCGAAAACGACGGCAACGCGGCCGCGATCGCCGAACTGTTCTACGGTTACGGCCGGCAGTGCGACGACTTCGTGTACCTGTTCATCGGGCCCGCGATCGGCGGCGGCATCGCGATCGACGGCGACTGCCTGCGCGGCGTGACCGGCAACGCCGGCGACATCGCCGTGATTCCCGTGCCGCCGAGCCGGCTGGCGTCCGCGCCGCCGCCGCGCGGCCCATGGGACATCCTGCTCGCCCGCGCATCGCTGCACGCGCTCGTGCGCCACCTGCGCCATCACGGCGAGACGGTCGAGAACCGCGCCGATCTCGAAGCATGCATCGCCCGCGGCCTGCCGGCCGTCGACGAATGGATCGACGATTGCGTCGACGCGCTTGCGCCGGCGTTACGCGCGGTGCTCTGCGTGATCGATGCGCCGGTGGTCGTGCTCGACGCCGATACCGACGCCGGTCTCCTCGACGCGGTGACGACGCGCCTGCGCGCGGCGCTCGTCGCAACTGCGCCGGAAGCGCGCGGCACGCCGACGCTGGTGCGCGGCACGTTCGGCGCCGACGCCGGCGCGATCGGCGCCGCGACGCTGCCGATGTATTTCAATTTCTCCCCGCGGGCCGGCATCCTCAAGGGCGCCCGCATCGAATCGCAGGAGGTGAACCATGTCGCGATCTGAGTCGCCCCGGCCGTTGCTCGAGATGCGCCGGATCAGCAAGACGTTCCCGGCCGTGCGCGCGCTCGACAACGTCAGCCTGACCGTCTATCCGGGCGAGATCCATTCGCTGATGGGCGAGAACGGCGCCGGCAAGTCGACGCTGATGAAGATCCTGTCGGGCGCGTACCAGGCCGACGCCGGCGGCGAGATCCTGATCGACGGCGAGCGCATCGACGTCGACGGCCCGCTCGCCGCGCGCGATGCCGGCGTCGCGGTGATCTACCAGGAGCTGTGCCTCGCGCCGAACCTGAGCGTCGCGGAAAACATCTACGTCGGCCGCGAACTGCGACGCGGCAACCGGCGCTGGGGCACCATCGACCGCGCGGCGATGGCGCGCGGCTGCCAGGACGTGCTCGCGCGCCTCGGCGCGCCGTTCGGCCCCGACACGCTCGTCGGCACGCTGTCGATCGCCGAACAGCAGCTCGTCGAGATCGCGCGCGCCGTGCACACCCGCGCGCGCATCCTCGTGATGGACGAGCCGACGACGCCGCTGTCGTCGCGCGAAACCGAGCACCTGTTCGGCCTGATCCGCCAGTTGCGCGAGGAAGGTCTCGCGATCATCTACATCAGCCATCGGATGGCGGAGATCTACGAACTGTCGGACCGCGTGTCGGTGCTCCGCGACGGGTCGTACGTCGGCACGCTCGAACGCGCGTCGCTGTCGGCCGAGCGGCTCGTCGCGATGATGGTGGGCCGCGACATCTCGGGCTTCTACAAGAAGGAACACGCGCCGTACGACCCCGGCCACCTGCTGCTGTCTGTACGCGACATCGCCGACGGCGACCGCGTGCGCGGCTGCAGCCTCGATCTGCATGCGGGCGAAGTGCTGGGCATCGCGGGGCTCGTCGGCGCGGGCCGCACCGAGCTCGCGCGGCTGATCTTCGGCGCGGAGCCGCGCACGCGCGGCGACGTGAAGCTCGGCGATCGCACGTTCGGCGCGCATTCGCCGCGCGACGCGATCGACGCAGGCCTCGTCTACCTGACGGAAGACCGCAAGCGCCAGGGCCTGTTCCTCGACATGAGCGTGCGCGACAACATCAACATCTCGGTGTGCAACCGCGACGCGCGGCTCGGCGCGCTCGATCTCGCGCGCGGCGCCGAACGCGCGCGCGACGCGATCGCGTCGCTGTCGATCCGCGTGCCGAACGCGAACGTGAACGTCGGCGCGCTGTCGGGCGGCAATCAGCAGAAGGTGCTGCTGTCGCGCCTGCTCGAGACGAAGCCGCGCGTGCTGATCCTCGACGAACCGACGCGCGGCGTCGATATCGGCGCGAAGTCCGAGATCTACCGGATCATCAACGAACTGGCCCGCGCGGGCGTCGGCGTGATCGTGATCTCGAGCGAATTGCCGGAAATCATCGGCGTCGCCGACCGCGTGCTCGTGATGCGCGAAGGCGAGATCGCCGGCGAACTCGGCGGCCACACGCACACGCCGATCACGCAGGAAGCGATCATCGCGCTCGCGACCGGCTCGCAGGCCGAACTCGCCGACGCGCACTGACCACGGCCCCTTCATTTCCCTCTTCATTCAAGGTACCGAAATGATCAACCCGACCAAGCAGCGGAACCTCGCTTCCGCGGCGGCCCATCCGGTCGCCAACCGTACGCCGCTGTTGCGCGGCGCCGATCATCGCGCGCGCATGCAGTCGCTGATGCGCACCGCCGGCATGCTGCCGGTGCTGCTGGTCCTGTGCATCGGCTTCGGCTTTCTGACCGACGGCTTCTTCACGCTGCAAAACCTGTCGATCGTTACGCAGCAGGCATCGATCAACATCGTGCTCGCCGCCGGCATGACGTTCGTGATCCTGACGGGCGGCATCGACCTGTCGGTCGGCTCGGTGCTCGCCGCGTCGGCCGTCGCCGCGCTGCTCGCGTCGACCATCCCCGGCTGGGGCTGGCTCGGTGTGCCGATCGCGCTTGCCGTCGGTCTCGTGTTCGGCGCGATCAACGGCGGCCTGATCTCGTTCCTGCGCCTGCCGCCGTTCATCGTCACGCTCGGCGCGATGACCGCCGTGCGCGGCGTCGCCCGCCTGATCGGCAACGACACGACCGTCTTCAACCCGCAGTTGCCGTTCGCGTTCATCGGCAACGGCTCGGTGCTCGGCGTGCCGTGGCTCGTCATCATCGCGGTCGCGGTGATCGCGCTGTCGTGGTTCATCCTGCGCCGCACCGTGCTCGGGATGCGCATCTATTCGGTCGGCGGCAATCCCGAGGCCGCGCGGCTCTCAGGCATCAACGTGCGCGCGATCCAGCTGTTCGTCTATGCGGCGTCGGGCCTGCTCGCCGGCCTCGGTGCGGTGATGTCGGCCGCGCGCCTCTATGCGGCCAACGGGCTGCAGCTCGGCCAGTCGTACGAACTCGACGCGATCGCCGCGGTGATCCTCGGCGGCACGAGCTTCGTCGGCGGGGTCGGGTCGATCGTCGGCACGCTGATCGGCGCGCTGATCATCGCGGTGCTGACCAACGGCCTCGTGCTGCTCGGCGTGTCCGACATCTGGCAATACATCATCAAGGGGCTCGTGATCATCGGCGCGGTCGCGCTCGACCGCTACCGCCAGCGCGACTCGGCCCGTACCTGACGCGTATCCGCCCCGTATCGCTCAACGTTCAACCATCGAGGCGCAGGCAGGTCCTCCTGCGCCCGTCCGCCAACGGACCTTCCGGAGACACAACGACATGTTCAAGCACCAAGCCGCCCTGACCGCCGTCGCCTGCGCACTCGCCTTCGGCGCCCCCGCCGCCCATGCCGCCGACAAGCCGCTGAAATCGATCGGCGTCACGGTCGGGTCGCTCGGCAACCCGTACTTCGTCACGATCGTCAAGGGCGCCGAAGCGCGCGCGAAGCAACTCAATCCGAATGCGAAAGTCACCGCGGTTTCGGCGGACTACGACCTGAACAAGCAGTTCACGCAGATCGACAACTTCATCTCCGCGCACGTCGACATGATCCTGCTGAACGCGACCGATCCGAAGGCGATCGAGCCCGCGGTGAAGAAGGCGCAGGCGGCCGGCATCACGGTCGTCGCGGTGGACGTCGCGGCCGCCGGCGCGAACGCGACCGTGCAGACCAACAACGTGAAGGCCGGCGAGCTCGCATGCGACTACCTCGCGAAGAAACTGAACGGCAAGGGCAACGTGATCATCGAGAACGGCCCGCAGGTGTCGGCGGTGATCGATCGCGTGAACGGCTGCAAGGCCGTGCTCGCGAAGAACCCGGGCATCAAGCTGCTGTCGAGCGACCAGGATGGCAAGGGCTCGCGCGAAGGCGGGATGAACGCGATGCAGGGTTATCTGACGCGCTTCCCGAAGCTCGACGGCGTGTTCACGATCAATGACCCGCAGGCGATCGGCAGCGATCTCGCGGCGAAGCAGCTGAACCGCCCGAACATCGTGATCACGTCGGTCGACGGCGCGCCCGATATCGAAGTGGCGCTGAAGTCGAACACGCTCGTGCAGGCGTCGTCGAGCCAGGATCCGTGGGCGATGGCGCAGCAGGCCGTCAACGTCGGCTACGGGATCATGAACGGCCAGAAGCCGGCCAATCCGATGATCCTGATCGAGCCGACGCTCGTCACGCGCGACAACGTGAAGGGCTACAAGGGCTGGAGCAGCCCGCGCTGAGCGCGCCGCACGATTCGGCGATCCCGGCCGGCGCCGGGCCGTGCCGTGTCGCGTCACGCGACGCCCGGCCCTGCCCGGCCGCTCCTCTCAACCGCTGTACCGCCGCGCGACGCGCGCGGCACGAGGTTTCGACATGACGACGACGTTGCCCCGCCTGATCGTATTCGGCGAAGCGCTGACCGATTTCATCCGCGACGGCGCGCAGCACTGGCGCAGCATCGCCGGCGGCTCGTGCTGGAACGTCGCGCGCGTCAGTGCGCGGCTCGGCGTGCCGACGGCGTTCGCCGGCACGGTCAGCCGCGACATCTTCGGCGACGAACTGATGCGCAGAAGCGCCGAAGCCGGGCTCGACCTGCGCTTCATCCGCCAGGTCGACCGCCCGCCGCTGCTCGCGATGGTCGTGTCGAAACAGCCGCCCGAGTATTTCTTCATCGGCGAGAACAGCGCCGACCTCGCGTTCGATCCTGCCGATCTGCCCGACGGCGCGCTCGACGCGGCGGAAATCGTGCATGTCGGCTCGCTCGGCGTCGTGCGGGAGCCGCTCGCGTCGCGCCTGATCGACGTCGTGCAGGCCGCGCGCGCGGCCGGCAAGCGGATCTCGTTCGACCCGAACTATCGCGCGCCGATGGCCGCGCCGTCGTATCGCGACACGCTGCGCCGGCTCGCCGGTCTCGCCGACTGGATCAAGGTATCCGATGAAGATCTGCGCGGGCTGTTTCCCGAACTCGACGAAGCAGCCGCGCTCGCGCAATTGCGTACGTGGGCGCCCGATGCGACCGTGCTCGTCACGCGCGGCGCGGCCGGCATGCAGCTGCTGCATCGCGACACCGCGCTGTTCCAGCCGGCGTTCGCGACCGAGGTCGCCGACACCGTCGGCTGCGGCGACGCCAGCATCGGAGGCTGGCTCGCGAGCCAGCTCGCGCATCCCGACGCAACGGCCGCCGATCATCTGCGCTACGCGGCCGCGTGCGCGGCGGTCACCTGCGCGCATGCGGGTGCGTATGCGCCGACGGCGGAAGAAGTCGCCGGCGTCGTCGGCCGTCGCGCGCACGGTGAGCCGGCCGACACCGCGCTGTCGCACTAGGCGGCAGCGAGCGGCGCTGAATCGCACGGAGCCGCACTTCGACGTCCGAGACGGCGCATGCGCGCCGCGTCGTCACGCACCGCGCGCGTCGCGCGCTCCGGCGTTGCCGCGCGCCTGCAGCAATTGCAGGCTTTCGTCGACGCTCAGTTCCGACATCGCGTCGTCGCGCAGCGTATCGTCCGCCGCGCGGCGCAGCGCATGCAGCGCGTGCTCCTTGAGCCGCACGATCGCGAACTGCAGCCCGCGCGCCGCGCATTCGGCCGCGAACGTGCGCAGCGACTCGATCGTCGTGCCGTCGACGTCCGGCGTTTCCTCGAGGCTCAGCATCACCGTATGCGTGTCCGGCGCGGCCTTCAGCAGCACGCGCACGCGATTGAGCATCCGGTCCGCGTTCGCGAAGAACAGCTGCGCCTCGGGCCGCACGATCAGCACGCCGGCGACCGGCTTCGCATCGGCGTGATTCGCGACATCGACGAAATCGTGCCCGTCGCGCAGCCGGCCGAGCACGCTGACGTTCGGCTCCGACAGCTTGCGCAGCGTCAGCAAGAGGCTCACGCCGATCGCCGCGAGCAACCCGTGCAGCACGCCGAGCACGAGCACCGCGAGCAGCGCGGCGATCACGACGAGCCGGTCGCGATGCCAGGCCCAGTACGGCCGGAACACCGACGGGTGCAGCGAATGGCTGACCGCGAAGATCACGATCGCCGCGAGCACCGGCTCCGGCGTGCGCGCGAGCTGCGGCAGCAGCAGCCACACGATCAGCGCGACCACGGCGGCCGCCCACAAGCCCGCGAACCGCGATTGCGCACCGGCCGCCTCGTTCGCGGACGTCGCCGAATAACCGGCGCCGACCGGCATCCCGTGCAGCAGCCCCGATACCAGGTTCGCGCAGCCGAGCGCGACCAGGTCGCGGTTCGCCGACACGCTGTCGCCGTGCTTCAGCGCGAAGCTGCGAATCGATCCGTACGATTCCGCATACAGGATCAGCATCAGCGCGAACGCGAGCTCGATCGTCTGCATCCATGCGTTGCGATCGAGATGCGGCAGCCCGAAGTCGAGGTGCCGGAAATCGATGTGTCCGACCATCGCGATCCCGTAGCGCTGCCAGTCGAGCAGATAGCTGGCCGCGATCGACAGCACGATGACGACGAGCGTCGCCGGCACGCGCGAACGGCGCCCGAGCGCGAACAGCAGCGCGAGCGCGGTCGCGCCGAGCGCGACGCTCGCGAGGTTAGCGTGCGGCGCGCCGGTGACGAGCTCGAGTGCGACATGCGGCGCGTCGCCGTGATGCACGGGGATCGTAAGAATTTTCGGCAGCTGCTTGATGACGATCGTCAGCGCGAGTCCGAACGTGAAGCCGCGCAGCACCGGACGCGCGATGAAATCCGACATGCCGCCGAGCCGTGCGGCGCCCGCGAGGATGAACAGCACGCCCGTCATCGCGACGAGCGCGGCCGCGAGCGCGAGCTGCGCGGCGAGCGCCATTCCGGATTCGGCCAGCACGGTCGCGGCGAGCACCGCCGCCGACGATGACGTCGACGACACGATCGCGAAGCGGCTGCTGCCGGTCAGCGCATAGACGACGAGCCCCGACAGCAGCGCGATGAGACCGGCCTGCGGCGGCAGGTTCGCGAGGCCCGCGTACGCGACTGCCTCGGGAATCAGCAGCCCGGCGATCGACAGGCCGGCGAGCGCATCGACGCCGATGCGCCGCGTCGTCGGTGGCGGCGTTGCGGCATCGGGCGCAGCGAAATGCTCGGGATGCTGCGGGCCGGCATCCGGTCGGGTCTGTACGATGGTCATGAGCGGGAGCCGTCGTGCGCGTGTCAGGGCTTGACGGCGATCACACCCGACCAGCCGGGCAGATAGCGCGCGTCCTGGTCGTGTGCGCGGCGCAGCGCGACGTCGAGCGCCTTCGCGAAGTTCTTGCGGATCTGGTCGAGGGTCACATGCTGGCGCAGGTAGTCGGCCCACAGGAACTCGCTGAACGGCGTCGCGTCCTTCGCATAGCCGCCGGCAGTGCGCAGTTCGCCGGCGAGGCTGCGATACGGATCGTCCTCGAGCTCCGTCAACGACTTCGGCAGATGCGCGTAGTTGCGACGCGAGCCGTCCGCGCCGAACGGATGCACCCACTGGTTGTGTTCCATCATCCGCCAGAAGATCGTGTCGTCGAGCCAGGACAAGTCCTTCAACAGCATCGCGTTCACGCGCGACTCCCCTTCCTCGATCAGCGCGAGCCCGAGATGGTGATGATCGGTGATGTAGTGCAGCCCGCCTGGGCCGAGGACGGCCGGAAACCAGTGCGATTCGATCGCGGCCTTGCGTGCGCGCTTGTCGAGGGCCTTCCAGTGCTTGCGCTTCGCTTTCACTTCGCGATAGCCGACCGTCATTTGCGTCGGGCGCAGCGAGTCGAGCCGGACGGGAATCAGATGAACGTCGTTGCCGAGTGCCATGGTCGTACCCCATGTGGCGGATTTCCGGCAACGATACTCCTGATCTGGCGGGCCGTTAATACGTCACGAGCCGAACGTCACGAGCCGATGCGCGCGCGTTTGACGAGCGCGGGCAACCGGCCGCGCCGCGTTGCCGCTCGCAGCGTCACGCGCGCAGGTCGTCGCGTTCGAGACGATGGCGAATGTACGGAATTCCGTCCTGCACGACGCCCACGCGGCGCATCCCCAGCTTGCGCGCGACGTTCAGCGAGCCCGTGTTCGCGTCGGCGATGTCGGCGATCACGCGCGGCAGCCGCACGGTGTCGAACGCGTGACGCACGACGGCCGCGGCGGCCTCGCTCGCGATGCCGCGCCCCCACGCGGCACGCACGAGCCGCCAGCCGATCTCGACGTCGCGCGCGCCGTCCGCGTAGTCGGGAATCAGCAGGATCCAGCCGATGAACACGTCGGGCGCAGCCTTCTCGAAGATCGACCAGTAGCCGAGGCCGGGCGGATAGTCGCGCGTGATCCGGTGCGTGACGAAGCGCCGGTGTTCGGCCGGGTCGTGCCACGGCCCGGCGATGTGCCGCGTGACTTCCGGATCGCGATCCATCTCGATGCTCGCGTCGAGATCGGCCAGCACGCGCGGCCGCAGCCACAGCCGCTCGGTCGCGAGGACGGGCAACGTGGTGATGGAAGGTTCGGACATCGGCACTCCAGATGCGGGGACGATGCGCATCGCGCATCGCATTACATAACGGATACAGCAAGCCTTCCGGAATGATACAGATGCCTGTCGCTTGTCTCGCGCGGCCGCGTTCCCGGTTTCGCAACAGTGCATTTCGTAGGGATTATTCCCGATTCTCGGTTATCGCGCCCCACATCGCGCGGCGCGGCGGCCTACACTCGATTCATGCCCCCGCACCGCGCGCGAGCCGGACCGGCATCCGCCTGCAGATCGTGAGCGCGCAAGCCAACGAGGAGACCTCGGACATGAGCTGGACCCGCGAACAACGCAACGTCACGATCGCCGCCTATCTCGGATGGACGCTCGACGCGTTCGACTTTTTCCTGATGGTGTTCGTGCTGAAGGACATCGCCGCCGAATTCGCGTCGACGATTCCCGCCGTCGCGTTCGCGCTCACGCTGACGCTCGCGATGCGCCCGATCGGCGCGCTGATCTTCGGCCGGCTCGCCGACCGCTTCGGCCGCCGCCCGACGCTGATGGTCAACATCGCGTGCTACTCGCTGCTCGAGCTCGCGTCCGGCTTCGCGCCGAGCCTGACCGCGCTGCTGGTGCTGCGCGCGCTGTTCGGCATCGCGATGGGCGGCGAATGGGGCGTCGGCTCCGCGCTGACGATGGAAACCGTGCCGACCCACGCGCGCGGCGTCGTGTCCGGATTGCTGCAGGCCGGCTATCCGAGCGGCTATCTGCTCGCCTCGATCGTATTCGGTCTCTTCTATCAGTACATCGGCTGGCGCGGAATGTTCATGATCGGCGTGCTGCCGGCGCTGCTCGTGCTGTACGTGCGCGCGCACGTGCCCGAATCGCCTGCGTGGAAGCAGATGGAAAAGCGTGCGCGGCCGGGGCTCGCCGCCACGCTGCAGCAGAACTGGAAGCTCACGATCTACGCGATCGTGCTGATGACCGCGTTCAACTTCTTCTCGCACGGCACGCAGGATCTCTACCCGACCTTCCTGCGCGAACAGCATCACTTCGATCCGCACGCGGTGTCGTTGATCACGATCGTGCTGAACGTCGGCGCGATCGTCGGCGGGTTGTCGTTCGGCGCGATTTCCGAGCGCATCGGCCGCCGTCGCGCGATCTTCATCGCCGCGCTGATCGCGCTGCCGGTGCTGCCGCTGTGGGCGTTCTCGAGCGGCGCGCTCGCGCTCGCCGCCGGCGCGTTCCTGATGCAGATCTCCGTGCAGGGCGCGTGGGGCGTGATCCCCGTGCATCTGAACGAGATCTCGCCGGACGAAATCCGCGCGACCTTCCCCGGCGTCGTCTATCAGCTCGGCAACCTGCTCGCGTCGGGTAACGCGACGATGCAGGCGTCGCTCGCGGTTTCGCAAGGCAACAACTACGCTTTTGCGCTCGCGCTCGTCGCCGGCATCGTCGCCGTCGTGATCGCCGTGCTGATCCTGTTCAGCCGCGAACGCCGCGGCATCGACATGACGCAATCGGTCAATACGCGTACCACCGCCGGCTGAGGCCGCCCGTTTCCGCAATGCATCATCGCGTGCGCCGCGTCCGCGCGCGGTCGCTCGCGACGATTGCCGCACCTGCACATCGAACTAGAGGAATTTGTCCAGATTCCCCGCTTGCCCGCGCCGCCCGCGTTTTTTTATCTTAATAAAAACAGCCGTTTGAATCAGATAATCGAATCACCTGTTCGCGGCCGGGCGACCGGCATTGGGAGGCGGGACATGGCAGTCAGTCAGGAGGGGCGACCGTCAGCAGGACGGCCGTCCGGGGCGCGGTCAGCCGGCAATCGGCAGACCGGCGGGACGAAGGCGCGCATTCTCGATGCGGCCGAGGATCTGTTCATCGAGCACGGCTTCGAAGCGATGTCGATGCGGCAGATCACGTCGCGCGCGGCGGTGAACCTCGCCGCGGTCAACTACCACTTCGGCAGCAAGGAAGCGCTGATTCACGCGATGCTGTCGCGCCGGCTCGATCAGCTCAATCAGGAACGTCTCGGCATTCTCGATCGCTTCGACGCGCAGCTCGGCGCGCAGATCACCTGCGAACACGTGCTCGGCGCGATGTTCATTCCCGCGCTCAAGGCATCGCGCGATCCCGATCGCGGCGGGCCCGCGTTCCTGCGGCTGATCGGCCGTGCGTACACCGACCCGTCGCCGTTCGTGCGCAACTTCCTGACCGCGCACTATGCGAGCGTCGCGGGCCGTTTCTTCGATGCGTTCCAGCGTGCGCTGCCGCATCTGCCGCGCACGGAGCTCGGCTGGCGGCTGCACTTCGCGATCGGTGCGCTGTCCGGCGCGCTGGCCGGCGCCGAAACCGAAAGCCTGATCGACGAATTCTCGCAAGGCCGCACGATGAACGACGTGCAGATGATCGCGCGGCTGTCGTCGCTGATCGTCGCCGCGCTGAAGGCGCCGATGCCCGACAGCGCGCAACTGTCGATCTTCGCGGCCGTGCTCGACGATGCGGGCGCGAGCGAAGCGTTCGGATTGCCGTCGAGCACGGCAGCCGTCGATACGGCGACGATGCATTCGGCGAACTGATCGCATAGAGCCGCGCAGGCGGCATGTCACGACGGACGTTGCCTGGGCTGGCGGGGATGCGCCGGCCCGGGCCGAACGGATGTCACGCGGCGGAAGGCCGGCCGGCTTTCGTCGATGGAAAAGCACCGGGCAAGAGCAAGCGCTGAAGCGCCGACGTTCACCGACCGCGAAGCATGGACGCGAGTAAGTGCCGAAGCGCCTACTGTCGCCGACTGCAAAGCATGGGGTGAGAGTAAGCGCTGAAGCGCTAACTCTCACCGACCGCGAAGCATGGGGTGAGAGTAAGCGCTGAAGCGCTAACTCTCACCGACACGGAGACACATCATGTCATCATCCGCAGCAACCGCAGCAACCCAGCTCCCGCCGAACACCGACGGCATCTGGTACGCGTCGTATCCGCGCGGCGTGCCGCACGAAATCGACGTCACGCAATACGCATCGCTCGTGCAGTTCTTCGACGAATGCACGACGCGCTTCGCCGAACGCGTCGCCTACGTCAGCGCCGGCGCGTCGATGACGTACCGCACGCTCGCACAGAAAGTCGACGCGTTCGCGTCGTATCTGCAAGACATCGGCGTCAAGCCCGGCGACCGCGTCGCGATCATGCTGCCGAACACGTTCCAGTACCCGATCGCGCTGTTCGGCACGCTCAAGGCCGGCGCGGTCGTCGTCAACGTGAACCCGCTCTACACCGCCCGCGAACTCGCGCACCAGCTGAAGGACAGCGGCGCGCAGACGATCGTCGTGTTCGAGAACTTCGCACGCACGCTGCAGGACGCGCTGCCGGAAACCCAGGTGAAGAACATCGTCGTCACCGCGCTCGGCGATCTGCTCGCCGACGGCTTCAATGCGAAGGGACGCCTGATCAACTTCGTGCTCAAGCACGTGAAAAAGCTCGTGCCGGCCTACAACCTGCCGCAGGCGATCCGGCTGCGCGCGGCGCTCGCGCTCGGCGCCCGCGGCAAACCGCAGCCGGTACCGGCGACACGCGACGACCTCGCGTTCCTGCAATACACGGGCGGCACGACCGGCGTCGCGAAAGGCGCGATGCTCACGCACGGCAACCTGATCGCGAACCTGCTGCAGGCGAAGGCCTGGATCGCCGACCAGGTGTCG
This sequence comes from Burkholderia latens, assembly GCF_902499045.1. GTDB lineage: Bacteria > Pseudomonadota > Gammaproteobacteria > Burkholderiales > Burkholderiaceae > Burkholderia > Burkholderia latens. The sequence continues at coordinate 105,291 of NZ_CABVPL010000007.1, forward strand.
GGCGAAGTCGAAACCGTGCTGACGCCGCTGCCGCTCTATCACATCTATTCGCTGACCGTGAACGCGTTCATCTTCATGGGCCTCGGCGGGCGCAACATCCTGATCGCGAACCCGCGCGACATGACGATGGTGATGAAGATCATTCGCCACGAAACGTTCACCGGGATCACCGGCATCAACACGCTGTACAACGCGTTCCTCGACAACGAGGAATTTTGCAAGCGCGACTTCTCGAAGCTGAAGCTCGCGATGGCCGGCGGGATGGCGATGCAGCGCGCGGTCGCGGATCGCTTTCAGCAGGTCACGGGGCGGCCGGTCGTCGAAGGCTACGGGCTCACCGAATGTTCGCCGATCGTCACGATGAATCCGGTGGACCTGACCGACATGGCCTCGTTCAGCGGCTCGATCGGCCTGCCGGCGCCATCGACGATGGTGCGCTTTCGCCGCGAGGACGGCACCTGGGCCGGCATCGGCGAGCCCGGCGAGCTTTGCGTGCGCGGGCCGCAGGTGATGCGCGGCTACTGGCAACGGCCCGACGAGACCGCGAAGGTGATCGACGCCGACGGCTGGCTCGCCACCGGCGACATCGGCGTGATGGACGAGCGCGGCTTCATCCGTCTGATCGACCGCAAGAAGGACATGATCCTCGTGTCGGGCTTCAACGTGTATCCGAACGAGATCGAGGAAGTGCTGGTCATGCACCCGGGCATCAGCGAAGCGGCAGCGATCGGCATCCCCGACGACGTGCAGGGCGAGCGGATCAAGGTGTTCGTCGTGCGCCGCGACCCGGCGCTCACGGTCGACGACGTGCTCGCGCACTGCCGCAAGAACCTCACCGGCTACAAGATGCCGAAGTTCGTCGAGTTCCGGGACTCGCTGCCGCAGACGAACGTCGGCAAGATCCTGCGCCGCGCGCTGCGCGACGAGGAACTGGCGAAGCTCGACGCCGCGAAGCAACACTGACCAGCCAATCGCTTCCGGAGACGCTGTCGATGAACGAACGAAAGAAGCGGCGTGCGGCGCCCGTTGCTGCCGCTGCGATCGCAGGCATGCTGCTGCTCGCGCAGCCGGACCTGCGTGCGCAGGAAACCGCCGATGCCGCGAGCGCGGCGCAGGAGGCCACGCTGCCGGCGGAGCTGGCGAAGGTGACGCGCGAACCGGTCGCCCAGCAGGCGCGCTGGCTGCGCACGGCAGCGCAGCGCGGCACGCTCGCGCAACTCGACGACGCGACGCTCACGGCGCTCTTCAAGGCGCTCGACCCGCTCGCCGTGCCGCTCTATATCCGCAACGGCCCCAACGGCTATCCGTCGTACCAGTTCACGATGGTGCGCCAGGAGCGCATCAGCGGGAAATGGTCCGACACGCCCGACCGCATGCTCGTGAAGACCACCCGCGAGCCGCTGCGCGTCTACGCGAAATGGCTGCCCGGCGGCGCGCATGCCGGACAGGAGACGATCTACGACACGACGCAGCGCAAGGACGAAATGTACGGCCATCTCGGCGGGCTGCTCGGCAAGATTCCGTTGTGGACCGCAATCGACGGTGCGCTCGCGCGTGCGCAGTCGAATCACCAGGTGAAGGATCTCGGCACCGAGTTCATCACGAACCTGTACCTGACCGAAGGAAAGAAATACCAGGAAGCCGGCGTGCAGCGGCCGACGCAGGTGGAAGCAAAGACGATCGGCGGCGTGCGCGTCGTCGCGCTCACGTACGAGACGCCGACCGGCCGCCCCCAGTTCTATGCAAAAAAGGAAGTCCTCGGGCTCGATCTGCACGCGCCCTACTTCCGGACGGTCGAATCCTATGACAACGACGGCCGGATCTTCGAGCGGATCGTCATCGAGAAAATCGCGCCGGCGACGTTCGACGAAGCAGCTTTCGATCCGAAAAACCCGGATTACGCGTTTTGACCGTCACCGGCGCGATGCATGCCGCGCTCAATCGTCGTCATCGTCGTGATGCTTGCGCCAATGCTTGTAGTAGTGCTTGCGCCATTTGCGGTAGCGGTCGTCGTCATCGTCGCCGTAGTAGCCGTATCCGTAGCCCGGATAGGCGACCACCGCCGGCTGCGGCGCCACATAGACCGGTGCCGGCTCGACATAGACCGGTGCAACCGGCACGCCGATGCCGACGGACAAATCCACGTGCCCCGCCATTGCACTGCCGGACGCGAGCAATGCCGCGCCGCCGATCCACACTCTCCATCCCCTGTTGTTCATGTTTCCGTTCCCATTTCCGCCGGGCTGCCCGGCACGCGCGACGAATGTAATCCCGGCCGCCGCCGGCAGGTGCTACGCCGATGCGAGAGTCGTAACGCGACGTAACGAACGGCGCTAGCCATTTGACCGAATCGCGAAAACGCGCGGGAACGTCTATAGTGGGTTACGGTTCGACACAATCGCGATCGCGCGCGGGCGGGACGAACAGGGTAAAATCCCGCCAAATACCCGGTGGGCGACCACGCCACACACACGCACAACATATTCTCTGACGCAGGCTCCTGCCGCACCTCAATGGCCAATCCCGCAGAATCCCATCCGCAAAACGACTTCATCAATGCGGCGCGCAAGGAACGTAAGCGCGTTGAAATCTATCTCGTCAACGGCATTCGTCTGACGGGGTGCATCGAGTCGTTCGATCAGTACCTGGTGATGCTGCGCACCCCCGTGGGTCTGCAAGGCATCTACAAGCGTGCCATTTCCACGATCCAGCTCGACACCGGCGGCTCGCGCCCGGGCGGCGGCGGTCCCCGCGGCCCGCGCACCGGTGGCCGGCCGGGCGGCCGCGAAGGCGGCGGCCACAGCCCGTACGGCTCGCACGGCGGCTCGCGCGAGCCGCGCGGCGACGGCGGCTACGGCTCGCGCGAGCCTCGTGAAGGCTACGGCGCCCGTGAACCGCGCGAAGGTTATGGCTCCCGCGAGCCGCGCGAAGGTTACGGCGCGCCCCGCGAAGGCTACGGCGCCCCGCGCGAACCGCGCGAAAGCTACGGTGCGCCGCGCGATGCCGGCGATGCATCGGGCAACGCGCCGTCCGACTCGCGCGGCGGCAACGGGCCGGTGATCGTCACCCGCCGCCGGCGCATCGTGCCGGACGGCCAGTAAAACGAAAGGGCAAGCCAACCGGCTTGCCCTTTTTGCTGGTGGATCGGCGCGGCATGTCGCCGCACCGCCGGGCCGCGATCGCTCAGCGTGCCGTCGTCGACAAACCCGCGTTGGCCTCGCGCTGCAGCGAGCGCACCCGCTGCTGCAACGCACGCAGTTGCGCCTGCAGCTCCGCCTGTTGCGCCTGCAGCGCCGCCGTTTCGTTGCGAACGCTCTTCTGGCGATCGGCCACCGCCGCCTGCTGCTCGCGCGCGATCGCGATGTCGGCCTGCAGACGCCGCGCCCGTTCCTGCGTGACTTCGATCTGCCGATCCATCTGCGCCTTCTGCGATTCCAGCTTCGCCGCACGCAGCTCGTTCACGGCCAGTCGCTCCGCCTGACGCGAAAAATCGCGATAGATCGCTTCCGCGCGCGTATCGTCGTGCGTCTTGATCACACGCCAGAACGCCTTCTGCTGGAACAGCGCGACGAAGTACGAGCCGTCCTTGACGCTGAACAACAGGCTCGCGCCGTAACTGCCGTTATAGCTCGTGCGCATTTCCGTCAGCGAATGCGCCTGGATCTGCCGTTGCAGTTCGTCGACCGTGCTCGGCCCAGTCGTCTCGCCGGCCTGCGGCTGCACCGACGTCTGCGCCTGCTGATCGATCGCCGGAATCGCCGCCACCGGCGCCGACGCCTGCTGCACCACCGGCGCCGCATCGCCCGCCAATCCTTGCGCGGACGCGCCCTGCATGCCTCCCATCATGGCGAACACCACACATGCCCGCCCCAACCCCGTCATATGGCTCATGAATTTTTATTCCCGCCCGTGTCGTTGTAATTCCGGGCGATTTTATCTCATTAATTACTCGCTTTCGCGTGTCTCGGGCTCTTCGTCGAAGATCTGATACTTGCGCATCTTTTCCCACAACACCTTGCGGCTGATGCCGAGCTGCTGGGCCGTATCCTGGCGCCGCCAACCGTTTGCGTCCAACGCCGCGATCACGCGGCTGCGCTCGTTCATGTCCCATTTGCTGCGGTCCACGAACACTTCCGCCGCACTCTCCGCCGGCACCGGCTGCGCCGAACTCCGTGCATGCGCGACGAGGCGCTGCAGCCGCGCTGCGTCCCAGCCGCCCGTCTGCCGCACCGTCACGCCGACGCGTTCGGCCAGGTTGCGCAACTCGCGCACGTTGCCGGGGAAATAGCTGTCGGCGACCGCGTCCGCAAGCCAGTAAGGCAGGTCGGACAACTGCGCGAGCCGCTCTTCGCCGACCACTTCCGCGACGAACGACTTGAACAGCGCGATCTTGTCGACCGCGCCGCGCTCCTCCAGCGACGGAATGTTGAGCTCGATCACCGCGAGCCGATAGTAGAGATCCGCGCGGAACAGGCCGTCCTTCACGAGTTGCGGCAGTTTCTTGTTGCTGGCCGCGACGAGGCGGAAATCGACCTTGATCGGCGTCGTCGCGCCGACCCGCAGCACCGCGCCGTCTTCGAGCACGCGCAGCAGCTTGACCTGCTGGTACAGCGGCAGGTCGCCCACTTCGTCGAGGAACAGCGTGCCGCCGGCCGCCTGTTCGAAATAGCCTTTATGCGCAACAACCGCGCCGGTGAACGAGCCTTTCGCGTGCCCGAAGAACAGCGATTCGAACAGGCCGTCCGGAATCGCGCCGCAGTTGACCGGCACGAATTCGCCCTGCCGGTAGCGCGAATGTTTTTCGTGGAGCAGTTGCGCGATGCGCTCCTTGCCGACGCCCGTTTCGCCGTGCAGCAGCACGTTGGTGTCGCAGTCGGCGAACGTATCGACTTCGCGCAGCAGCGCCTGCATCGATTCGGAGTGCGCGACGAGTTCGGATGGCCGCAGCGTTTCCGCGGCATGCGCGCGCAGCTGCGTGACCAGCTTGCCGACCATCCCGCGCAGCTCGGCGCACGTGAAGTCGAGCGGCAGGATGTGCGAATAGTCGGGCGGATACTGCGATGCGTCGTGGTCGCGTGCCGCACCGACCCATACGACCGGCATGCCGATGTTCGCCTGCCAGTCGCGCAGGAACGCCGCGCCGGTTTCGATCATCGTCACGCTGATGATCGCGAGCGACGGCCGCAACGCGGCGCGCTCGGGCGAGATCTCCGCGTTGTCGGCGCGGATCACCTCGACGTCGAAGCTCGCCATGCAGCGGGCAACGCGGTCGACGATGTCCGCCTTGCCTTCCCAGACGTAGAGGTCGAGTTCTGCGATTGCGGGGGGGGTTCTCATTGTTGATGCTTTCAATGAACGATTTGCGGAGCGTTGCAAGTCAAGCCATGTTGTATCACGGTCAACTGGCCGATTTGCAACCCTAGTGCCGTCAGTAGCGGCGTCACTAGCGTATTGAGCAACGGATTGACGAGGCCGAGCAGCAACGGAATGAGCTGGCCGGTCAGCGGCTGAAGAACCTGGCTAAGGATCGACAAGTCCAGCCCGAGCACATTGAGCTGAACCGACTGTAGATTTAATAGATTTGTCAGTTGCACGTTGAGCGAGTTGGTCGCCGTTGACGACGTGCTCCAGTCAGGTCCCGGAGACCATGCAGACGAAGTACACGCACCATTGCTCGGCTTGGTATTGCAGAACGAATATTGCGAGTTGTTCGGATAAACCGTCCCCGTCCCGGCCAACGACAGACTGGCGCTCAACGCTCCCGGCGTCGACGGCAGTGGCGGCCCGCTATAAACAGGCGCACTGGTGCTGCTGCCGACGTACGCTACCGGGTTCGATACGGACAAAGCGACTTGCAGAAGCGAAAAATTGCCGAGCAGCCCCCCGCCGGACAACTTCGCTACAGGTAGCGTAGCCGACGTAGATGCGCAACTCGGTGAATTGAGGTTCAAAGTACCCCCCGTATTTTGTCCGGCACAAATCATCGCCACGCCCGGCAATGCGCCGAACGTCGCGGTGCTCGATGCAGCCGCCGATTGGCAACTCGTGTTGGCCAGCCATGCCCGGCCAGGGCCGCCAAGGATGATATAGAGGGGCAAATGCGGCCCCGTCAGCTGGAGCGTCAACAGGCCCAGAATGGACAGCGGCGGCGGATCCGACAGCGCTTGCACATCGACGTAAAGCCCAATCGCCGCTTGCGACGCCTGCGTGCGCCAGATGCCGTTCACCTGTCCGGCTTCGCCAATTCCGATCGACGGCGGCGCGAGCACCTGCAATTGCAGGCTATTGACTCGAACCAGCGACGACGCCGCTGAAATCAGCGGACACAATGCACTGCCGGGGCAGTTCGCTTGTCCGACCGATACGGTCAGCGCGCTGTTGTACGCGCCGATCTGCGCCGTCGTGACCAGCAACTGAAGCACGTTGATGCTGGCATTCGCCGCCGCCTCCGGATTGCTGCCCGAGTATTGCAGAAGGCTGCCCAAGGCGATCTTGTTCGCGTTGACGCTGGCACCAACGCTGTTCTTCAGTACGGTGAGCACCGCGCCGGCCGTGGTATTGCTGCCCACCGCCGTAGCGGCGAGGTTCAGAATGTCCGATACGGTCAGGTCGAGACCAAGCAACTTCCCGACGCTGGCGGGAGCCGACATGCCTGCCGTGCCGAGTTGGGTCGCGACGTTCGCCAATTGCCCCAGCGTGACGTTTGCGGCCGCCAACGCCTGGTAATTGGCCAAGCCCACATTGATGTTGGCCGAAGCACCCAGCAATCCGGTCAGCAGCGGATCGAGTATCGCGGACGACGCGCTATTCAAGTTCGCAAGCGTCGAACCCACGCTAAACGTATCGATTGCTGCCGCACGTGCGGTCGCGGTCGCGGAAATAATCGTCCGACGTCCGCTCAATTGATTCAGCAGCCCCAGGAAGAAGTAGTTCACCTGCCGGTACGCCGTAACCTGCGCAGCATTCGCCGCGGCCGGCGCCGGCGTCATGTAGGCGGTCGACGAATCCCACTTCCCGCACGTGACGGCGATCTGGTCGTTTCCCGCGGTAGGGCTTGCGGTCGCCGTGGCGCTTATCAACGTGAACGCATAACCCTTGTCATTGATGTTCGCGCTCGTCGTCACATTATTCTTTGCATCGGCCAGGCAACCGGTCGGATCGCTCGTCATCGGCTGCACTGCCGCCAACGCAGCCAGGTCTGCCACCCTCTGCAGATCGCGCTTCTGCAAATACAGATTCGCGACGTCGATCACGCCGAGCACCACGATCGCAACCAAGACCCAGATCGCTGCCATGATCGCGATGGAGCCACGTTGACGCCGCCCGCCCAACCATGGCGCGCCGCGCTGAGGGAACCCATGTGCTTGATCTGCGCGCATCGTCATCTCGCTTACTGCGCACCCTGCCCGCTACTCGGCATGCCGCCCGATGAACTGCCCAGCTGCGTGCTCATCGACACCGGGATCTTGTTCTTGAATGAATCGAGATAGCGCTGGTAGACCAGCGATGCGACGTCACCGAGCATCGGTTGTGTCGGTGCCGCAGCGCGGTTGTCTCGCTGGATCGCGAGCCACGCTTTCGTCGAGCGGTCAACGTCGGAAGCGGCCGGCATCGCTTCCGGCTGTACCTGCGCGAACGCGGTGCCCATCTCCATCGTCATGACCGCGACGAGCATCATGATCCGCCCCGCACACGCGTTTCGATATCGTTTATTGTTCATGTCGATCCCCGCATCCTCGTTCATTGTGCAAACCGTTGCAGCAACGGCACGGTCTGGTCATAGCCGAAATTGTTCGCCATCGGCGTGATGGGTGCGTTCGGCGCGTGCCGCGACACCACCGGCGGCATCGCAAGTGCACGTTGCTGCGCACGTGCGGCGGCCACAATCTTCGCGGCATCGCTCGCGATGTCCTTGCGGATATCGGCGGGTAGTCGCTGTTGGTTCATCAGCCGCTGCGCGTCCTGTGTGCGCCCGGCAGCGAGCAGATACAGAGCGAGGTTGCTGACGATCTTCGGATTGCGCTGATCCAGTTCCGCTGCCTTCATCAAGGGCACCCGGGCGCCGACCACGTCGCCGTTACGCAATCTCGCATAGGCGAGATCGGACAGCAACGACGCGTCCGTCGGCGCGAGATCCGACGCCTGTGCGAGGGCCCTTACCGCCTGATCGAAATCCCCCGCCGCGCCGGCGATCAATCCGAGTCCGCGATACCCGCGCGCGGCGAGCGGCGTCTTCAGCAACTGCGTGTACGCAGCGGCACTGGCGGCGGGCTGATCGGTCATGCGCAGCGCGTCCGCGCGAAGCAAGATCGTATCGGGAGAGATGCCGTATGCCTTGTCATACGCATCGATGTGCGCGAGCGACGCGTAATAGAGGCCTTGGGCCTGCATTCGCTGAATCAAACCGAGATACATCGACGGCGTGTCGGGCACGCCCTGCTTCCGCTCGGCTGCCTGAATCAGTGCCGCACGTTCAGTTTGCACACCGACGCCATATCCGCCTTCCTTGGTCGCGCAAGCGCCAAGCAGCAGTACCGCTGACGCGACGAACGTGTGCGTTGCCATTCTGCCGATCCGCTTCATCGTCATTCCTTCACCTATCAATGATGAGCCGACAGCGCATGCATCACTGCCAGAAATCCGGGGCCCGCAGTCACGATCAGCAGTGCGGGCAGCAGCGTCAGGATCATGACTCCTGTCATCTTCACCGTCAGTCGGCCGATGCGTTCGCGCAGCATCGCACGGCGCGTCTCGCGCAGCCTGTCGCCAAACTGCTTGAGCGGCTCCTGCACCGCACCGCCGTGCTTGTCGACCTGCACCATCAAACGCACAATCGCACGCAAGTCCTCGTTGTCGAATCCGCCCGACAACCTTTGCATCGACTGATCTCTCGTGCGGCCGGCCGCAAACTGGCGCTGTGCGATCCCGACCTCCGACGACAGCACCGGCATCATCCCGCGAAAATCGTTCGTCACGACCTGCAAGCTTTGATCCAGCGACAGCCCGACGCCCTGCAACAGTCGCAGCATGTCGACGAACAACGGCAGTTCATCGACCACGCTTTGGCGACGCGCCGCGGCACGGCGCCGCAAGAAAATCTTCGGCAGCATGAAGCCGAGCGCGAATGCAGCAAACATCCCGGTCGCCCAGTAGCCGCCCTTCATTCGCCCGCTGGCGCATATCGCGAAGAGAAGCGGCAAGCCGATTCCGCACGCAATCCGCGCACTCAGAAACAGTCCACGCGTGCGGGTGTCGACGTAACCGCATTGCTCGAGAAGACGGCGGTCCTCTTCCGCGACGACGTGCTTGCCAAGGCCGGTATCGAGCCAGCGCATCCCCACCGCCGACACACGCGCAAGCACCCGCTCGAGGCGCTGACGTTCGCGCGGGGCCGGTTGAGTGTCGGCACGGCCGTCCGCCGTCGTCCGCGCCTTGGCTGCTTCGAGTGCCGCCATACGCCGGTCGAGCGCATCGACGAGCGCACGTTCGGCACGCGACGCGGCGCTCGCACGCAGCAACGCGATCATTCCCAACAACAGCACGCCCAGCGCGCCGAGCGCCAGGGCAATCGATCCGATCTGAGTTGCCGTCATCGCATCACCTGAGTCGGGCCATTCGATACAACCACACACTGCCGGCGACCTGCGCGAGAAACGCGAACATGAGCAGCGTCCGGCCGTTCGGATCGTTCCACATGCCTTCCAGGTATCTCGGATTGGTCATCACGACAAAACTGCCGATCGCGATCGGCAGCATCACGAGCACGAACGCCGATAGCCGCGTCTCTGCCGACATTGCCGTCAGTTCGCGCTCGGCCTGCTCGAGGTCGCGCATGAACACGGCCATGCGTTCGAGCATCACGTCGGCCCGACCGCCATACTTGACCGACAAACGCAGCACCGATCCGAGAAGTTCGAATTCCTGGGTCCGGTAGATCTGCGCAATATGGAGCATCGCGCGGTCAATTTCGACACCCGTCCGCAACATCCTGGAAACATGATCGAGACACCCGCGCAGCGGCTCCTCCGTCGTCAGCAACGCGGCCTGAAATGCGGCCGGCACGCTGTTGCCAAGCGTCACCAGCCGCACGATTCCGTCGAGAAACGAAGGGATCTGGCGGACGATTTTCAATCGCCGCCGCTGGATGCGCGAAGTGAGCCAGATGCCGAATATCGTGCTTCCGCACACAAGCGCGGCGAAAGACGCGAGCGCGCCGCCGCGACTACCGGCCATCACCGCAATCGCGACGAGCACGGCCAGCGCCCCGATGGCCTTGCCACGCGCGCCATCGATCCCGGCACGGTTCACGAGGTTGCTCAGATATTCCTTTGCCAGCCCGTATCCGTGCATCCAGAACACAGTCGACGGCGCGTGGCGTCCGCTGCCGGATGGCGATGCAGCACGCGCAGCAGCGGACGCCGCCGTTTTGGCGGCCGGCGCCGCTGCGCGTGCGCCCGGTTCGAGCCGGCTGACGATGAAGCGCTTGGCATCGGTACGCACGCGGCGGGTTTCCGCATGTCGCCACAGCATCAGTGCCGACGCCGCGCACAGCATCGCGACGGCGAGCACCCAGATCATGGCGCTATACATTGAAGCCCCCGCCGCGGCCGAATCCGCCGCCGCCGAAGCCCCCGCCGAACCCGCCGCCGTCGAGTCCAGTGTTCGTCAGCGTCTGGCGGAAACGTGCGAGCTTCGGCGAATGCGGGTGGATGCCCAGCGATTCCCAGTGATCGACTTCCTCGCCCTCCGGCGTCACGCGCGCTTCGTATCGATACAACTCCTGCGTCGCGATGATGTTGTCGGACAGCCCGGTCACTTCGGTAATCGAAAGAATCCGGCGGCGCCCGTTCGACAGGCGCCCGATCTGCACGATGAAGTCGATCGCGTTCGCGATCTGGCGACGCAGGCTCGACTCGGTACCCTGGAAGCCGGCAAAGCCGGCAAGCATCTCGAGACGGTACAGACATTCGCGCGGCGAGCTCGCGTGCACGGTCCCCATCGAGCCGTCGTGGCCCGTATTCATGGCCTGCAGCATTTCGAGCACTTCACCGCCGCGCACTTCGCCGACGATGATCCGGTCCGGACGCATCCGCAGCGTGTTGCGCAGCAGGTCGCGAATCGTCACGACGCCGGTGCCGTCGAACCCGCCCGGCCGACTTTCGAGCCGCACGACATGCGGATGGTTCAGAGACAGTTCGGCCGTATCCTCGATCGTCACGACGCGCTCGGCCTCCGGAATGTGGAATGCGAGCGCGTTGAGCAGCGACGTCTTCCCCGAGCTCGTGCCGCCCGACACGAGCACGTTGCAGCGCGCCTCGACCGCCGCCTCGAGCAACGCGCCAATCTCTGCGTTGTACGTGCCGTTGCCCAGCAAGTCCGACGGCTTGAGCGGATCCTTGCGGAATTTCCGGATCGACACGATCGGGCCGTCGATCGACAGCGGTTCGATCACGACGTTCACGCGGCCGCCGTCGGGCAATCGCGCGTCGACCATCGGGTTGGATTCGTCGAGACGGCGTCCGATCGGCGCAAGAATCCGACGCACGATGCGCAGCAAATGTGCGTTGTCGGTGAAGCGCACCGGCAACTTCGCGAGGATCCCGTGGCGCGACACGTATACGTCGTTGTAGCCGTTGATCAGGATGTCCTCGACAGCGGGATCCGCGAGCAGATCCTCGATCGGACCGAAGCCTGCGAGTTCCTTCGTCAGCGCTTCCGCAACCGCCCGCACCTCGTTCTCGTTGAGCGGAATACGGCGCAGGCGCACGAAGCTGTCGATCTCGAGATCGACGAACTGGTTGATCGCCTGGCGGGACCATCGGCCGAATTCGGCCCCCAGTTCCTCGATGCGCGTCAGCAAGTGCTCGTGCGCGGCATTCTTGATGTCGTGGAATTGCTGCGTCTGGGAGAACGGCGCTGCGCCGTCGGCGAATTGAATGTCGTGTGCCATCGGTTACGACCGCTTGGACGAGGGTTGAATGAAACGTTTGAGGGCAGACAGACGGGGCGCGGCCCGCGACGCGCCCGCCATGCCCGATATGCCGGGCAGCCGCGTGGCGAGGGATTCGAGTGCGCGCACGTACGGGTCGCGCTCCGCCGCATCGAGAATGAGCCGTCCGCGGTTCGCGGCATGGCCGATCGCGACGCGGCGCGACGGCAAGGTACCGACCAGCGACAGCCCGAGGCGCTCGGCGATCTGCGACGGCATCAGGTCCAGCGCGGGATCGTACTGGTTGACGACAAGCTTGACTCGATCGGTGTCGACACCGGCATCGCGCAGCCCGGTGAGCAGGTCGGCCGCGGACACGATCGACGCAACACCCTGATCGCAGATCAGCCACGCTTCGTCGGCCGACGCAGCGATCTGCGTGACGAATTCGCGATTCGTGAACCCGCCGAGATCGACGACCTGCTGGTCGAAGAACGCGCGAAAGCGGTTCAGCAAACCGATGCATGATGCATACGACACGTCACGCAGCGCGCCGAGGTCCGGTGGCAGCGTCGTCAACGCAACGCCGCTCTGGTGACGAGTCAGCGCGGTGTTCACGAACGTGCGGTCGATGCGGCGCAGATTCTGCACCGCATCGATGAAATGGAAGTCACAGCGCGTATTCAGGAACAACGCACCGTCTCCGGCCGGGAGCCCGAGGTCGATTAGCGCGGTCTGCCGGCCGGCGGGCACGCCGCCGTCCGAGCCGCCGGCCGCGCCGGGCCCGAGCGCCCGTTTCTGCAGCCACACGGCGAGATTCGCGGCGAGCGTGCTGACGCCCATGCCCGCACGCGCGCCGAGCAGCGCAACCACTTTGCCGTGCCGGCTCGCCGGCTCGCTGACGTGTGACAGCAATCCGCGCGTGGTCCGCAGTGCATCCTCGGCGGGGCCCGACACGTCGATGAAGTCGCGCACGCCCGCACGCAGCGCGGCAAGCGTGCTCTCCGGCTGCGCGAGCGAGCCCAGCGCGACGATCGACAACCCCGGATGGGCTGCACGCACGGCGGCAGCCGCGGCGCTCGCCAGTTCACTGCGTTCTGAGAAGTCGATAAACACCAGCGCCGGATTCAGCCCCGTGATGCGCTGAGCAAGCATGCCCGGTTCCAGCGACGACGCCTCGACCGCACCGGCGGACACCAGCGTATCGGCCAGCCAGCGCACATGTGCTTCCTTTGTCGATGCACAAACGAAATAGTCGATCACAGCGGGTTCACACAATGATTGGGTTCGTGCGTTCATGTCGAACACCCCCGATTAAGCAAGGCGCCGCGACGTGTCGCGACGCGCCATGCTTCACATTCATTTGGAAAATCCCGGCGCGGCGTCCGGCGACGCCGCGCCGCCCAGATAGGATCGCCACACCGGCCCGTCGCGCTGCTCGGACAACTCGCCGGGCGTCGCCGGCAGTACCGCACCCTTCGCGATCGGCGCAACCAGGTGCGGCGTCACGATGATCAGCAATTCCTTGTCGTTCTGCTGATAATTCAGGTTCTTGAAGAACGTGCCGATGATCGGCAAGTCGCCGAGCAACGGCACCTTGCTCACGTTCGACATCGTCTGGCGGTCGATCAGGCCGCCGATCACGAAACTCTCGCCATCGCCAAGTTCGACCGTCGTATCCGCACGGCGCGTCGTGATGCCCGGTACTGCAACGCCGCTGATCGTCACGCTGTTGACGAAGTCGAGCTGGCTCGACTCCGGCGCGACCTTCAGTGCGATCCTGTTCGGGCTCAGCACCGTCGGGGTCAACGACAACCCGACACCGTATTGCTTCCACTGGATCGCGGTCGAGCCGAGCCCCTGCGGCGACGGTACCGGGATCTCCCCGCCGGCGAGAAAGCTGGCGCTCTGACCCGACAGCGCGACGAGCGTCGGCTCCGCGAGCACGCGCGCCAGGTTGTTCGCCTCGAGCAGCGACAAGTCGGCAAAGATGCCGCGCCCCGCTGCATTCACGACCAGGTTGAATGCAGACGCAACCGGCGCGCCAAGCGTCGGAATGTATCCTCCCGTGCCCGGCCCCGATCCGCCGTTATATGACTGCACGCCGCCCGGCGAGAACGAGCCGAACGAGAAGCCGTTGCTCTGCTTGAAGAAGTTGAACCCGACCTGCTTGAGCACTGAGCGGCTGAACTCGACGACGCGCACGTCGACCTGCACGACATTCTTGCCGGCCAGCGTCGAGCGATCGATCACCGTGCCTTTCGGGCTCATGTTCTTGGCGACTGCCGCGGCATGTTCGTGCGCATCGAGCGAAGTCGCAGATCCCTGGAGCACCGACGTTCCGCCGTAAGCCTTCACCTGCGGCGTCGAACCATCGAGTACCGCATGCGCGGCTGCATCGACGACTTCGACGTTCCAGACCGCCGGCTCGTCGCGACCGCGCTCCCATAACATCACGTTGGTTGCGCCGGGCGCCTTCGCGGTCAGCAGCACGGAGCCGGAACGACTGCCCTTCATGATCAGCACGTCGGCGATCGCCGGATCGCCAACGGCGACCCGTTGCAGCGCGCGGCCGGCGGAGATTTGTCGCTGCGCGCCGACCGCGAGTTCGATCGTTCCGCCCGCGTTCGCAATGGAAGCGAACGTCAGGGTCCAGAGCGCAATCGCGAATGCAATCAGTGTGTTTTTCATTGTTGGTTGGACCGTCGCACGGCCGTTACTTGTCGTCGCTGATGTCGAGGGCCATCGGTGCTGTTCAATATGCAACCGTTTCCGAACGGCCGCCGCGTATCACTTCGATGCCGCCGCCTCCGCTCACGCCCGTGCGCACTGACGGCGGCACGCGTGACGGGAGAGGCGGCACGTTCACATTGGCCACCGTGGTCCTCGGCGTGCCGGACAACTGTTGCAGCGACACCCCGGCCGCGGCGAGCGCGGACGGCGATAGCTTGCTGTCCGTACGCACGGCCACCGTCTGCGTCGCAAGTTCGTCGTCCCGCGGGTTACGCAGCGCGAGCGTCAGCCGGCCGCTCGATTCGCCGAGCGTCAGCGCGTCGACCTGCGCGGTCGGTACCGCAAGTACCGCAATACGTGCGTTGCTCGGCTGCCCGTTGTTGCCGTTGGTGTTGCTGCCGCTGTCACGTTCGGGCGTCGCATCGCCGAAGGACAGTACGCGAACTTTCGACATCAGCAGCCGCGCTTGCGTCTGCGCAACTTCGCCGTCAAGCATCGCGCTGGTCTGTTCACGCTTCAGGTTCACGAATACGTCGACGAAGTTGCCTGGTCGCAGGCGATTGCCGACGGCATTGGTCTCGTCGACGCGAACCGCGATCGCGCGTTCGCCGGGCTGGACATCCTCGGCAAGCCCGGATACCAGGGCGTCCGACACGACCGGCGCTGACGCTGGAATATCTCTCGCAGGAACACGGCCAACCAGGACGGCAGGATCGGCAAATGCCCCTGCTGGCGCGGAGGTGATGGGTTGAACCTTCAATGCATCCGCGGCAATCGGCTGACCGACCGGGAGCGTGCGCGTCGCGACGACCACCGGCACCGGGTTCGCGGTGACGGCCGATTGTGCAGGGAGGGGGTGCGACGTACTGCGTCCAAGCATCCATGCGTATATGCCGAGCAGAATAGCGATCGCAATCAGCAACCCCGCGACGATTTTTGTCAGATTGTTGGCCATGTTGATGTGGGAATGCCGGAATCGGTTCTGGAGCGTGGCAACGGTGGGATGACTCGGTTCAACGGGAATTCAATTCAAAGCATGCTCGGCTGAACCTGAACGGTCGCGCTACTCTGCAACTGCGGTGCACTGAATATGAAGATCCATGGGATCAGCGGGTTCGCCGCGTACGAATAGCTCGTCGTCACCATCACGTTGAATGGCGACGTCGATGTCGATGCGAACGTTCCGCTACAGGTGACGCCGGGTGTCGTGGTAGGCGCCGGTACCGTCGTGGAAACCTGGGCAGCGAAACTGACGTTCTGCGACCACGGAGCGCCGGCCAACGCTCGCGCGACGGCATTCCGGGCATTGACCTGCAGCCGGTCGCACGGCACTGACGTGTAGTTCAACGCGGCGCGCGCGCCCTCGGATGCCGCGAACGTCAAGCTCTGCTGGATGATGAAAACCATCCCGAAGGTGACGATCGCATAGAAGATGAGGAAGAACAGGGGAAATACGACGGCGAACTCGACCGCCGCCGCTCCCCGCTGTAGCCGCCATGCGGTCGGCTCGCGCAGTTGCCTTCCCCGGGCCTTCATATTCCCCTCACATACACTAGATGCAGAAGCCACATGGCCGCGGGTATCACGAGAAACGCCGCGTAAGGCGTTGCTCGACGGCCGCCAAGCGTCATCGTTGGTGTACTGCGCTTGTACAGGGCGGCAACCGACGTCCGCGACAGAATCACCACCCAAAGCGCGTGCACGCCTGCGGCGAGGCTCGCGGCAATCCACAGCCATAACAACGCCGACGCACCGCACCATGCGCCCAGTACGGCGAATACCTTCACGTCCGCCGCGCCCATGACGCGCAATGCGAACAAGGGGGAAAAGCAAACCAGCCCCACAATCGCACCGGTCAGTGATTGAGCCAGCGAAATTCCAAATGGATTTCCACCGGTGGCCGCAGCCATCAGTGCGCTTGCCAACCCCGCAACAACGAGCGAGTTGCGAATACGCCGAAAATGGATATCGCTGGTCGCGACAAACACCGCCCAGCCGAGGAATGCCCCGAAGAAGATAAGACGAGCCGTCACGTCGCGATCCAAGCCGCGACTACGGGCCAATTACGTCAATAATTCGCCCGTAGTCGCGAAACGATATCTGGAACCGGCGCTTTCTTATCAGGTGCCGCCATTCGAGTTCGAGTTCGAACTCGACCAGCACGTGGCGCTCGGCGACGAAACACAGGTGCCAATCTTGGTGAAGGTGCTACTGAGACTAGTTCCGACCGATGAAGCGCCGGCGATGATGGCTACGGCAACCAGACCCGCAATCAGCCCATACTCGATCGCGGTAACCCCGTCTTCTTCCTTCAGGAAGCGCTTGATGAGTGCCTTCATTTTATTCCTCGTGCCTGTATGTACATTTTTTGGCCTTTTATACGTTGTACATCCCCGCATATCCGGCCCTTGCCCCGCGCCGTTCGTCACATCGGGTGTAACGACAACCGGGTGCGCTTTCTTTATATGTCACCCCGAAGGGTATGTATCAACATTTGATGCAAGTTAACATTCGCGATAGTGATCCTCCTCGAACGTCGTGTACCGAGCCGTACATTTCCTTACACCTGCCCCGCGATTCTATATCCGTTCCTATTTAGTTCCAACCTCTTTGAAGAACGGATCGAAAAACTTTCCGGGGGGCGCTACGCATTTGTACGGCGTTTCGGTACGACTTACACATAGGATTTACGATAGGTTAGATGTGCACACCTAATCCATCAGTAAAACAATCCGACCGGGCCGCCAGCGGCAGCCAACCCCACGTTACGCCGCACGCGTAACGCCAATGATGTGACGTTACGTTACGAAACGGGCGAAACCGTTCTCATTTAACGGCGCTTAAACAATTTCAACAATCTTTCGATCGCCCCAAATTCCTTTTCCGACAAGGAACTGGCTCGTTTAAAACCGGCCGCCGAACCGCCGGCCAGCAAAATGGCACGACAGTTGCAGAGTAATCCTCGCTTCACTCAACACAACATCAGCTTCAATGCGAGGACGAAATGGACATTCAGGTTATCCCTCATGGCACGCTCCGGACGACTATGATCGCGGCCACCGTGGCAGCCATGCTTTCCCTCTCCGCGTGCGGCGGTTCCGGTTCGATCAGCAAGGGCCTCAGCGGCGGCTCGAGCTCCGGCGGCGGTGACTCGATCTCCACGTCGGGCGGCGGCACCTCGGGCGGCACGTCCGGCTCGACGAGCGGCGGCACGTCGGGCGGCACCAGCGGGTCGACGAGTGGGTCGACCAGCGGCTCGACCAGCGGCAGTACGAGCGGCACGACGAGTGGAACGTCCAGCGGTACTTCCAGCGGCACGAGCGGCACATCCGGCGTGTCGGCGAATCCAGTGGGTACCGTCATCGCAAAAAGCAGCAATCTCATCACGGACATCGGCGGCACCGTTTCGAACCTCGGCACCGTGATCGGCGGCCAGTCGCTGCCGGGCGTGAACCCGGGCACGACGCAGGCGGCAGGCGGCATCGTGCAGAGCGTCGGCGGCGCCGTCACGGCACTCGGCAACGGCGTCGGTAGCGGCCTCGGCCAGCTCGGCGCGACGAAAGATCCGGTCGGCGTCACGGTCGCGAGCACGGGCGGCGTCGTGAACCAGCTCGGCGGCGCGGTCACGCAGACCGGCAACCTCGTCACGAGCCTCGGCACCGGTCCGCTGTCGCCGCTCGCGCCCGTCACCGGCGCGGTCGGCGGCCTGGTCACGCAGGTCGGCAACGCCGTCGCGAACGGCGGCACCACGCTGTCCAACGTGCTGTCGACAGGCCCCATCCAGCAGGTCACGCAGACGGTCAGCTCGGCGATCACGCCGATCACGACGATGGTCGGCCAGACGACGCAGACGATCGGAACGGCCACCGGCCTCGGCGCTCCGGTCAGTACGCTGCTCGGCACGATCGGCAATGGCCTGAACCAGGGCGGCGCGCTGATCACGTCGACGGGCGGCAATCCCGTCACGACCGGCCTCGGCAGCACCGTCTCGTCGGCCGGCAATACCGTGAAGGCCGTCGACGGTCTGCTTACCGGCGGCAGCGGCGGCGTCACGAATCCGCTCGCGCCGCTCACGGGCCTCCTCGGCACCATCGGCGGTCTGGGCGGTGCAGCAGGCGGCACCAGCGGCGGCCCGCTCGCGCCCGTCACGGGCCTCGTCTCCACCGTCACCGGCGCGCTCGGCGGCGTAGCAGGCGGCACCAGCGGCGGTCCGTTGGCTCCGGTCACCGGCCTCGTGTCCACCGTCACCGGTGCGCTTGGCGGCGCCGCAGGCGGCACCAGCGGCGGTCCGCTCGCTCCGGTCACGGGTCTCGTCTCCACCGTCACCGGCGCGCTTGGCGGCGCCGCGGGCGGCACCAGCGGCGGTCCGCTGGCTCCGGTCACCGGCCTCGTCTCCACCGTCACCGGCGCACTCGGCGGCGCTGCGGGCGGCAGTGGCGGCCCGCTCGCACCGGTTACGGGCCTCGTCTCCGCGGTCACCGGCGCACTCGGCAGCGTAACGGGCGGCGGCAATCCGATTGCGGCTCCGATCCCTGCAACCACCAGCACGGCCGGCGCGCCGGCACTGAGCGGCGGCACGGGCGCCGTGACGAGCTCCGGCTCGGGCACCAACCTGCTCTCGCCCGTCACGTCGCTGATCGGCGGCCTGCTCGGCGGCACGCACAAGTAACCCGACATCCATTCATCGACAAGACAGCGAGGAGTCCATCATGTCCCAGCGTTCCATCACGACGATCGCCCTGCGCCAATGGCGCGTGCCCCTTACCGTTTTCGCGACGGCCTGCGTGCTCGCCGCGTGCGGCGGCAACAGCGTCAGCACGCCGCCGACCAGCAACAATGGCGGCGGCTCCAGCGGCACGAGCGGCACCAGCGGTACGAGCGGCACCAGCGGCACGACGACGAATGGCACCAAGGGCGCCGTCACCACGCTCGGCCAGACCGCAACCGACCTTGGCAGCACCATCGGCAACGTCAGCGTGCCGGGCCTCGGCGACGGCGTGACGAAGGGCGTCGGCAGCACCGTGTCGAGCACCGGCACGATCATCAACGCGGCCGCGGATGCGTTGAGCAACGGGCTCGGACAAACCGGCTCGATCAAGGATCCGGTCGGTACGACGGTCGCCGGCCTCGGCAATGTCGTCGGCGCGACGAGCAACACGGTGTCCGGCCTGAGTTCAACGGTCAAGGCGCTCGGCACCGGCCAGCTTGCACCGCTCGCGCCGGTCACGACGCCGGTCGGCACGGTGCTCGACACCGTCGCGAACGGCCTGTCGGCGGCCGGCACGACGGTCGGCTCGACACTGTCGTCGGGTGCCGTGCAGCAAGTTACCCAACCGCTCAGCTCGGCGATCACGCCGCTGGTGATCACCGCGGGCCAGGTCACGCAACAGGTCGGCACCACCACCGGCCTCGGCCAGCCCGTGTCGGGTCTGCTGGGCCAGATCGGCGGCGCGATCAGCTCGGCGGGCAAGCAGGTCGCCGGCACGTCGAATCAGCCGCTCGTCGGTGACGTCGGCCAGCTCGTCACCACGGTCGGCAATACCGTGACCAACGCGGGCGGCCTCGTGAATCCGAACGGCCCGAATGGCGCGGCACCGATCCCCGGCCTGATCACGAGCCTCGTCGGCGGCTCGACGGCTACCGTCCAGAACGGCTCGTCGTCGGGCTCCGGCTCGACGAACCCGCTCGGCGGCCTGTTGTCGGGGCTCGGCTCGACGCCGCTCGGTTCGCTCACGGGCACGATCGGTGGCGCAACGGGCGGCTCGGGCAGCAATCCGCTCGCGCCCGTCACGGGCCTCGTATCGACGGTCACCGGCGCGCTCGGCGGCGCAACGGGCGGCGCGGGCGGTGCAAACCCTCTCGCGCCCGTCACCGGTTTGCTGAATACTGTCACCGGCGCAGTCGGCGGCGCAGCGGGCACCGGGGGGTCGTCGAGCCCGCTCGCACCGGTCACGTCGCTCGTCGGCGGCGCAACGGGTTCGGCATCGTCGGGCAGTTCGACGGGCCTCCTGGCGCCGGTAACGGGTTTGCTCGGCACGCTGGGTAGCGTTGGCAAGTAAGGACGACGGCCGCGCCTTTGCAGCCGGAGCAGAAGGCGCGGCCGTACAGATACAACCGGCAAATGCGGCACGCGGCGCGCGACACCCCGGTGTCGCGCGCCGGCATTAGAAAGAAGACGAAAAAGAAAGGCCTACGAGGAAGAACAATGAAATCCAGACTCGACAGATGGATGATGCTGCTCGCCATCGCGGCAGCAGGCACGGCACATGCACAAACGCGCGCGGCAGGCAACCCGCTCGACTCCCTTCCGCAGATCAACGCACCGAAAACAGGCCCGAGCGTCACCGTTCAAGTCGCACCCCAGGCTCCGCAGCTGCAGGAACTGCTGTCGCGTCACCTGACGCCGGCGACGTTCCAGGTCGAAGGCGTGAAGTCGATACCGTTCGAGGAAATCTCGCGGCGCTTCACGCCCCTCGTCGGCAAGGACATCACGATCGGCGAACTGATCGAAGCCGCCAACGGCGTGACCAAGCTGTACCAGGAGCGCGGTTACGCGCTGTCGTTCGCGTTCATTCCTGCACAGACGTTCGAGAGCGGCGTCGTGCGCGTGACGGTCGTGGAAGGCTACGTGTCCGACGTCAAGGTCACCGGCAAGCCCGGCGCGATGGAATCGAAGATCCGCGCGATCGCCGCGCACATCACGGCCGATCGCCCGCTGCGCCGCGCGACGTTCGAACGCTACGTGAACACGTTCGGCCTGCTGCCCGGCGTCACGGTCAAAGCGAACGTGCCGCCGCCGCAGACGACCGACGGCGCGACGACGCTCGAACTGGCGGTCGACCGCAAGGCATTCAACATCAGCACCGGCATCGATTTCAATCACCCGGGCGTGCAGGGCCTCATCACCGCGACCGAAAACGGCCTCACGTCGTTCGGCGAACAGCTGAGCATTTCCGCGCTGGTGCCGCCGGGACGCGACAAGCAGACCTACGTCGCGTTCAGCGGCGCGGTGCCGGTCGGCAGCAGTGGGCTCGTCACACGCCTCGATGCGAGCACCTATCGCGGAAAGCCGACCGACAACCCCGGCCTGCCGTCGTCGGTCGAGCGCACGGTCAAGAACGAGAAGCTCGGTCTTTCGGCATCCTATCCGTTGCTGCTGAACAACCAGCGCAGCCTGCTCGGCACCGTGTCCGGCTATGCGTCGCACAACGAAGATCGTTACCAGAGCAAGCTCAACGGCAACAGCATCGACACCCGCTCGCAAGTGCGCGTGCTGCAAATGCAGCTCGACTACACGAGCGTGTCCGACAAGCAGGTGCGGAAGCTCAGCGTCAACGTCGCGAAGGGCTTCAACATCCTCGGCGCATCGAAAGCGCAGGACATCACGATCGGCTCGAACACGACATCGGTGGACAGCCCGGTTTCGCTGACGTTCGTGCGCACCGGCGCGACGTTCACGCAGACCAACGAATGGCCGTTCAAGATCGGCACGTCGGTCTCGCTGACCGGCCAGTACAGCCCCGACTCGCTGCCGACGTCGGAACAGATTTCGTTCGGATCGACGCGCTATGCGCTCGGCTACCAGCCCGGCGAAACGTCGGGCGATTCCGGCTGGGGGATGTCGCTGGAGGTCAACCGCGGGTTCACGCCGGGCTGGACGTACATGAAGTCGATCACGCCGTACATCACATACGACATGGCGCGCGTGTACCTGCATACCGGCACGCCGTCGCCGAGCCGGCTGTCGTCGGTCGGTATCGGCGTACGGCTGACGGACAGTCGCTACTACAGTCTCGACCTGAATATCGCGAAGCCGGTCGGCGATGCGCCGGTTGAAAGCGCATCGCGCAGCCCCCGCGTGAATGCCACGTTTTCCTATCAGCTCAACTGATCGGACACCAAACGGCCCGCGTCTCGCGGGCCGTTTCGATTAGAGTCCCCTCTATCAAACGCCACGCGCGGTTTCACGTATTCTGGCAAAGCCCGCAACAAGCCACCGCCCCATGCAGACGGTCGTGCGGGCACATCGAACACGACATGAAACAAGGAGGAAGACAATGATTCAACTGACCCGCCCGTTGCACGCGCTGGCCATCGCAAGCGCACTGCTCGCCTGCGCCGCTCCCGCCTTCGCCCAGGCCGACAGCCCCGTCGGCATGTGGCAGACGATCGACGACAACACGCATCAACCGAAGGCACTCGTGCAGATCGCCGAGGACGGCGACGGCACGCTGTCGGGCAAAGTCGTCAAGGGCCTCGGTGCGAACGATACGCCCGACCGCCGCTGCACCGCATGCACGGACGAGCGCAAGGATCAGCTCATCAAGGGCATGACGATCATCAAGGCGATGAAGAAGGACGGCGATCACTGGGATGGCGGCAACATCCTCGACCCGGAAAACGGCAAGGTCTACAAGTGCAAGATGGCGCTGGAGGACGGCGGCCAGAAGCTGGTCGTGCGCGGCTACATCGGCGTATCGCTGCTCGGCCGGTCGCAAACCTGGGTTCGCGCACAGTAAGTACCGCAGCGCGCATCGATACGCGCGACGCAATAAAAAATCGGCCTGCGACAATGTCGTCAGGCCGATTTCGTTTTGACGTGCGCGCGAATGAAATCAGCGGGTGTCATGCGGCGTGCTTCATCGTATCCGGCGCAAAGCTGCCCGGCGCGCGATACACCGGCACTGCGGCGCTTCGCACTTCAGCGGCTTTCGACTGCGCGTGCTTGCGCATCCGCGTCGACAGTTCGTTGCACAGGTTGACGCCTGCGTCACCGTACAGCTCGCGCATCACCTGCATCAGCGTGCCGGTCTCGTGCCACACCTTGAAGCGGCGATGGCAAGTCTGATACGACGGGTAACGACGCGGCATCGCGGACCACGTCGCGCCGCTGTAGATCACCCACAGTACGCCGTTCAGGACGGCACGCGTGTTGGCCAATGGCCGGCCGCGCAACTCGGTGCGCGGCTGCATTTCGGGCAAAAGGGGCACGACGGCGCGCCACTCGTGGTCGGTCAGATCTCGATACGGTGTCATGGACATCTCCAGCCTTGGGAACCATGACGCAACGATATCGGCTGACCTCAACGGTGAACATAAGACAAGTCCGAAAATACCCCGAGATCGCCGGAATTTGACCGGAATTGACGATTGAAGCGCGCCGTTTGACGGGAGCTGCAATCAGGTCAGCGAAGTATCGACGATGCGGCGCGGCGTTTCGAGGTATTCCTTCGATTGCATCTCGACGATCCGCGACACCGTGCGCGCGAACTCGTTCGCCATTGGCCCTTCGACGTACAGCTGCTCGGCGGGCACCGCCGCCGACATCAGCAGCTTGACCTTGTGGTCGTACAGCACGTCGATGAGCCACGTGAAGCGCCGCGCCTCGGACGCCATCCGCGGCGACATCTGCGGCACTTCCGACAGCACGATCGCGTGGAAGCGGCTGGCCAGTTCGAGATAGTCGTTTTGCGAGCGCGGGCCGCCGCACAGCGTCGCGAAATCGAACCACACGACCCCGTCGGCCTTGCGCAGCGCCTTCAGCTCGCGTTTCTCGATGTGCAGGATCGGGCTTTCGTCCGGCACCGCGGCGAGCTTCGCGAAGGCGTGACGCAGTTCGCGGTCGGTGTCCGCGCCGAGCGGCGTGTGATACATCTGCACCTGCGCGAGCGTGCGCTGGCGATAGTCGACGCCCGCATCGACGTTCAGCACGTCGAGCTTCTGCTTGATCAATGCGATCGCCGGCAGCATGCGGTCGCGATGCAGGCCATCGGGATACAGGTCGTCGGGATCGTAGTTGGACGTCATCACGAACTGCACGCCGTTGTTGAACAGGCGATCGAGCAGCCGGTACAGGATCATCGCGTCCGCGATGTCGGACACGTGGAATTCGTCGAAGCAAATCAACCGGTAACGTTTCGCGATGCGCCGTGCGAGTTCGTCGAGCGGATCGGCCTGCCCTTTCAGTTCCTCGAGCTCGCGGTGGACTTCGCGCATGAACTCGTGGAAGTGAAGGCGCGTCTTGCGCTGCACGGGCACCACCGCGTAGAAGCTGTCCATCAGGAAGCTCTTGCCGCGGCCGACGCCGCCCCACATGTAGACGCCGCGCGGAAGATCCGGATGATTGATGAGCTTCTTGAACGCGTTCGAGCGGCGCGCCTTGTAGTCGACCCATTCGTCGAAGCAGCGCTGCAGGCGATCGACGGCCGCGCGCTGGGCGGGATCGGACTGATAGCCGCGCGTGGTCAATTCGCGCGTGTAGTATTCGGTGACGTTCATCGGGACAAACCGGAAAAAACGAAGGCGAGCGGGAAACCCCCGCCCGCCTTCGTCATGAGACGGCTGCGCCGGCCAAGGGCCGGCCGGCGCTATACCGCGCTCAGCTGTTCAGCGAGCGCTTGTCGACCGCAAGCGCCGCTTCGCGCATCACTTCCGACATCGACGGGTGCGGATGGCAGATGCGGGCGATGTCTTCCGACGCCGCCTTGAACTCCATCGCCACCACGGCTTCCGCGATCAGGTCCGACGCGTTCGCCGCGATCACGTGCACGCCGAGCAGTTCGTCGGTCTTCGCGTCCGCGATCATCTTCACGAAACCGTCCGGTGCGTTCATGCCGAGCGCACGGCCGTTGATCGAGAACGGGAACTTGCCCGACTTGATCTCGCGGCCTTCGGCCTTCAGCTGCTGCTCCGTCTTGCCGACCCATGCGATTTCCGGGTACGTGTAGATCACCCACGGAATGCAGTTGTAGTCGATGTGCGGCTTCTGGCCGTCGATCACTTCCGCGACCAGCACGCCTTCGTCCTCCGCCTTGTGCGCGAGCATCGGGCCGCGCACCACGTCGCCGATCGCGTACACGTTCGGCACGGCCGTGCGGCAGTGGTCGTCCACGTCGATGAAGCCGCGCTCGTTCGCCTTCAGGCCGATGGCCTCGAGGCCGAGGTTGTCGGTGTTCGGCACGCGGCCGACCGACACGATCAGGCGGTCGGCGTCGAGCGTCTGCGCGTTGCCGTCCTTGTCCGTGTAGGCGATCGACACGCCGTTCGCGGTCGTCTTCACGTCGCCGATCTTCACGCCGAGATGGATGTCGAGACCCTGCTTCTTGAACAGCTTCGCCGCTTCCTTCGCGAGCGCTTCGTCCGCTGCGCCGAGGAATGCCGGCAACGCTTCGAGCACCGTCACTTCGGCACCGAGGCGACGCCACACCGAGCCGAGCTCGAGGCCGATCACGCCTGCGCCGATCACGGCGAGCTTCTTCGGCACCGAGTCGAACGTCAGCGCGCCTTCGTTGTCCGACACGATCTTGTTGTCGACCGGGATGTTCGGCAGGTGGCGCGCCTTCGAGCCCGTCGCGATGATCACGTTCTTCGCGGTGACGACTTCGGTTTCGCCCTCGCCGCTCACTTCGATCTGCACGCCGGCGTCGGTTTTGCCGGTGAACTTGCCATGACCCTTCAGCCAGGTGATCTTGTTCTTCTTGAACAGGAACTCGATCCCGCTCGTCATCTTCTCGACGATCGCGTCCTTGCGGCCGAGCATCTTCGCGACGTCGATCTTCACGCCGTCGACCGTGATGCCGTGGTCGGCCAGGTGATGCGACGCATTCTCGAACTCTTCCGACGACGCGAGCAGCGCCTTCGACGGAATGCAGCCGACGTTCAGGCAGGTGCCGCCGAGCTTCAGCGCGCCGGCCGGGTTCTTCCACTTCTCGATACAGGCAACGGTCTTGCCGAGCTGCGCGGCGCGAATCGCGGCGATGTAGCCGCCGGGGCCCGCCCCGATCACGACGACGTCAAATTCCTTGGACATGACAATCCTTTCTACTTGTGCGTCCGCACGTTCGCGCGTGGGCGCGAACGTGCGGAACGGGTCAATGCGGTGAGACTCGGCTTACAGGTCGAGCAGCAGGCGTGCCGGATCTTCCAGCGCGTCCTTCATCGCGACGAGCGACAGCACCGCTTCGCGGCCGTCGATGATCCGGTGGTCGTACGACAGTGCCAGGTAGTTGATCGGACGGATCACGATCTGGCCGTTTTCGACGACCGGGCGCTCCTTCGTCGCGTGCACGCCGAGGATGGCCGACTGCGGCGGGTTGATGATCGGGGTCGACAGCATCGAACCGAATACGCCGCCGTTCGAGATCGAGAACGTACCGCCCGTCATTTCCTCGATCGACAGCTTGCCGTCCTTCGCCTTCTGGCCGAATTCGGCGATCTTCTTCTCGATCTCGGCGAGGCTCAGTTGATCCGCGTTGCGCAGGATCGGCACGACGAGGCCGCGCGGCGAGCCGACCGCGATACCGATGTCGAAGTAGCCGTGATAGACGATGTCGTTACCGTCGATCGACGCGTTGACCAGCGGGAACTTCTTCAGCGCATGCACGGCCGCCTTCACGAAGAACGACATGAAGCCGAGCTTCACGCCATGTTCCTTCTCGAACTTGTCCTTGTACTTCGCGCGCAGATCCATGACCGGCTGCATGTTGACTTCGTTGAACGTCGTCAGGATCGCGTTGGTCTGCTGCGACTCGAGCAGACGCTCGGCGATACGCGCACGCAGACGCGACATCGGCACGCGCTGTTCCGGACGGTCGTTCAGCCACGTCGTGGCCGATGCCGGCACCTTCACTTCCGGCAGCGACGGCTTCGCAGCGGCGGTCTTCGCCGGTGCGGCGGCCGGTGCAGCCTTCGGTGCGCCCGCAGCCAGCGCGTCGCCCTTCGTGACGCGGCCGTCGCGGCCCGAACCTGCGACGTCGCCCGTCGACAGGCCCTTCTCGGCCAGCAGCTTCGCCGCGGCCGGCGACGCGGCCGCCGAGCTCGATGCGGTTGCAGCTGCCGGCTGCGCTGCCGGTGCGGCTGCAGCAGGTGCCGCCGCCGGCTTCACTTCCGAGGCGCCTGCCGCTGCTTCGGCGGCACCGGCCTTCGCTTCGGTGTCGATCGTCGCGATGACCTGGTCGGCAACGACCGTGTCACCGTCGTTCTGCAGCACTTGCGCGAGCACGCCCGCGGCCGGCGCCGGCACTTCGAGCACGACCTTGTCGGTCTCGAGCTCGATCAGGATTTCGTCCTGCGCGACTGCTTCGCCCGGCTTCTTCTTCCACTGCAGCATGGTCGCTTCCGAAACCGACTCCGAAAGCTGGGGGACTTTGACTTCTACGATAGCCATGTGATTTTCCTGGATGCTTGATCTGGGGTGTGACGAGGTTCGTGCGACTCCTTCGGCCGATGCGGCGCGCCGCGCGCGCGGAAGGCCAAAAGAGACGGGAAAGCGCAGTGCACCTTCCCGTTTCGCTTGCCGTCGATTATTTCGCGATCGATGCGCTCTTCAGGCGGCCGAACGCACCTTCGATGAGGGCCTTCTGCTGCTCGTAGTGCTTCGCGTAGTAGCCAACCGCCGGCGAGGCCGAAGCCGGGCGGCCGCTGTATGCCAGCTTCTGCCCTTCCTTCATGCCTTCCTTCAGGTGGTGCTCGACGTAGAACCAGGGGCCCTGGTTCTGCGGCTCGTCCTGCACCCAGACCACTTCAGTCGCGTTCTCGTACTTCTTCATTTCCGCTTCGAACTGCTTGTGCGCGAACGGATACAGCTGCTCGATACGGATGATCGCGACGTCGTTCGCCTTCGCTTCGCGGCGGTGCGCGACGAGGTCGTAGTACACGCGGCCCGAGCACACCAGCACGCGCTTGACCTTCTTCGCGTCGATGCCGCCGTCGGCCTCGCCCAGCACCGGCTGGAACGAACCCTTCGCGAGCTCCGACAGGTCCGACACCGCTTCCTTGTGGCGCAGCAGCGACTTCGGCGTCGCGACGATCAGCGGCTTGCGGAACAGGCGGATCATCTGGCGGCGCAGCAGATGGAAAATCTGCGCCGGCGTCGTCGGCTGGACGACTTGCATGTTGTGGCCCGCGCACAGCTGCAGGAAACGCTCGATACGCGTGGACGAGTGTTCCGGACCCTGGCCTTCGTAGCCGTGCGGCAGCAGCATCGTGAGACCCGACACGCGGCCCCACTTCACTTCGCCCGACGAGATGAACTGGTCGATCACGACCTGCGCGCCGTTCACGAAGTCGCCGAACTGCGCTTCCCACAGCACGAGCGTGTTCGGCTCGGCGGTCGAGTAACCGTATTCGAAGCCCAGCACCGCTTCTTCCGACAGCACCGAGTCGATCACCGTGAACTTCGCCTGACCGTCGGCGATGTTCTGCAGCGGCACGTACGTGCCGTCGTTCCAGCGTTCGCGGTTCTGGTCGTGCAGCACCGCGTGACGGTGCGTGAACGTGCCGCGGCCCGAGTCCTGGCCCGTCAGGCGCACCGAGTAGCCCGATGCGACGAGCGACGCGAATGCGAGGTGTTCGGCCATGCCCCAGTCGAGCGGCTGATCGCCGCGCGCCATGTTGCGGCGGTCGTTGATCACGCGCTCGACGAGCGGGTGGACCTTGAAGTTTTCCGGGACCGTCGTGATGCGTTCGCCCAGGCGCTTCAGCTCGGCGAGCGGCACGGCCGTGTCGGCTGCGTCCGTCCACTTGCGGTTCAGGAACGGAACCCAGTCGACCGCGTACTTGCTCTTGTAGTTCGACAGCACCGGATCGACCGTGTGGTGGCCGTCGTCCATCGCCTTGCGATACGCCTTCACGTAGTTGTCGGCGTCTTCCGCGGTGATCACGCCCTGTTGCACGAGCTTCTCGGCATACAGCGCGCGGGTGCCCGGGTGCTGCGCGATCTTCTTGTACATCAGCGGCTGCGTGACGGCCGGCGTGTCCTGCTCGTTGTGGCCCAGCTTGCGGAAGCAGACGATGTCGATCACGACATCCTTGTGGAACTGCATCCGGTAGTCGATCGCGATCTGGATCGCGAGCACGACGGCTTCCGGATCATCGCCGTTCACGTGCAGCACCGGCGCTTCGATCATCTTGACGACGTCGGTACAGTACAGCGTCGAGCGCGCATCGCGCGGGTCCGACGTCGTGAAGCCGATCTGGTTGTTGATGACGATGTGCAGCGTGCCGTGCGTGCCGTAACCGCGCGTCTGCGCCAGGTTCAGCGTTTCCATCACGACGCCCTGGCCGGCGAAGGCCGCGTCGCCGTGGATCTGCACCGGCAGCACCTGCAGGCCGTCTTCGTCGCCGCGACGGTCCATCCGCGCCTTCGCGGAACCTTCGACCACCGGGTTCACGATTTCGAGGTGCGACGGGTTGAACGCGAGCGACAGGTGGACCGGGCCGCCTTCCGTCGACACGTCCGACGAGAAGCCCTTGTGGTACTTCACGTCGCCGGCCGGCAGGTCGTCGACGTGCTTGCCTTCGAATTCGGCGAACAGGTCGGCCGGCATCTTGCCCAGCGTATTGACCAGCACGTTCAGACGGCCGCGGTGCGCCATGCCGATGATGATTTCCTGTACGCCGCGCTTGCCCGCGTGCTGGACGACTTCGTCCATCGCCGCGATGAAGCTCTCGCCGCCTTCGAGCGAGAAGCGCTTCTGGCCGACGTACTTCGTGTGCAGATAGCGTTCGAGGCCTTCGGCTGCCGTCAGGCGATTCAGGATGTGCTTCTTCTTGTCGGCGGAGAACGACGGCGTCGCGCGAATCGATTCCAGGCGCTCCTGCCACCAGCGCTTCTGCTCCGGGTCGCTGATGTACATGAACTCGGCGCCGATCGTGCCGCAGTACGTGTCACGCAAGCCCTTGACGATGTCGCGCAGCGAAGCCTGGTCGAAACCGAAATACAGGTTGCTCGCGCTGTACGTCTGGTCGAGGTCGCCTTCGGAGAAGTCGTAGAAAGCAGGTTCGAGTTCGGGAATGGCGGGACGTTCGCGACGCTTCAGCGGATCCAGATTGGCCCATTGCGAGCCGAGGAAGCGGTAGGCGCTGATGAGGGACTGGACGTGGACCTGCTTGCGCGCGGTCGCCAGATTGCTCGTGCTTTCGCGCGGGATGAAGGCATTGGCCTTCGCACGCTCGGCAAACGATTCGACGATCGGGAAGTGAGCGACGTCATTGGCGTTCGAACCGTCCGTTGCAGGCACGTTCTGCAGCGCGTCGAAATACTCTCGCCAGTTCTCCGGCACCGACGCCGGATTGTTGAGGTATGCATCGTACAGTTCTTCAACGTACGAAGCATTGCCGCCGAACAGATAGGAGTTCAGCTGAAACTGCTTCATTACATCTGACATTTTACGCTCACCTTTCTTCGAGCTTCTCGAGAAATAGCGGGTTACTCAACCTTCCGCGACACGGCCTGACCGTTTAGCGGATTGCGAATCAAGTCTTGCTTGGAAGGACCTAAAACTTGCGTGCGCGCAGCATATCACAGAACCGATACCGAAGTTCACGGCGAGATGCGCGCGAAAGCCCGCGCGACGGGGTTTTGCCGGATTGCCGCGGACGGCGGGAACAGTGTTTTGCAACCGGCCCGGTTGCACGTCGCGCGAATGCAAAAAGGCCGCCCGAAGGCGGCCTTTTCCGTGATGCGCGGGAACGGTCGATGCTCAGTCGACCGCGCCTTCGCGGCTCGCGCGGCGACGCTCGTGCTCCTTCAGGAAGCGCTTGCGCAGGCGAATCGACTGCGGCGTCACTTCGACGAGTTCGTCGTCGTCGATGAATTCGACCGCGTACTCGAGCGACATCTGGATCGGCGGCACGAGACGCACGGCTTCGTCGGTGCCCGACGCGCGCACGTTGGTCAGCTGCTTGCCCTTGATCGGGTTCACGACGAGGTCGTTGTCACGACTATGGATGCCGATGATCATGCCCTCATACAGCGCGTCGCCCGGCTTCACGAACATGCGGCCGCGATCCTGCAGCTTCCACAGTGCGTACGCGACTGCCGCGCCGTCATCCTGCGAGATCAGCACGCCGTTGCGGCGCTCGAACACCGAACCGTCCTTGACCGGCGCGTACGAATCGAAGATGTGGCTCATCAGGCCCGTGCCGCGGGTGAGCGTCAGGAATTCGCTCTGGAAGCCGATCAGCCCGCGCGCCGAGATCTTGTACTCCAGACGCGTGCGGCCGCGGCCGTCCGACGCCATGTCGAGCATCTCGCCCTTGCGGCGGCCGAGCTCTTCCATCACGCCGCCCTGATGCTCGTCCTCGACGTCGACCGTCAGCAGTTCGTACGGCTCGTGCTTCACGCCGTCGATTTCCTGCATCACCACGCGCGGACGCGACACGGCGAGCTCATAGCCTTCGCGACGCATGTTCTCGACGAGAATCGTCAGGTGCAGTTCGCCGCGGCCCGACACCTCGAACACCGTTTCGTCGCCCGTGTCCTTCACGCGCAGCGCGACGTTGTGGTTCAGTTCCTTCATCAGACGGTCGCGGATCTGGCGGCTCGTCACGAACTTGCCTTCGCGGCCGGCGAGCGGCGACGAGTTGACGAGGAAGTTCATCGTCAGCGTCGGCTCGTCGACGGTGATCATCGGCAGCGCTTCCGGCGTGTCGACCGCGCAGATGGTCGCGCCGATGCCGACGTCTTCAATACCGTTGATCAGCACGATGTCGCCGGCCTCCGCCGAGTCGACCTGCACGCGCTCGAGGCCCTTGAACGACAGCACCTGGTTGATCTTGCGGTTCAGCACGTCGCCTTCCGGGCCGAAGCGCATCACGACCGGCTGGCCCGGCTTGATACGGCCGCGCGTGATGCGGCCGACGCCGATCCGGCCGACGTACGTCGAATAGTCGAGCGACGTGATCTGAAGCTGCAGCGGCGCATCCGGATCGGCCGGACGAACCGGCACGTGCGCGAGGATCGCCTCGAACAGCGGGCGCATGTCGCCTTCGCGGGTCGCCGGATCCAGCGACGCGTAGCCGTTCAGGCCCGACGCGTACACGATCGGGAAGTCGAGCTGCTCTTCGGTCGCGCCGAGCTTGTCGAACAGGTCGAACGTCTGGTTGATGACCCAGTCGATCCGCGCGCCCGGACGGTCGATCTTGTTGATGACGACGATCGGCTTCAGGCCGAGCGCGAGCGCCTTCTTCGTGACGAAGCGCGTCTGCGGCATCGGGCCCTCGACCGCGTCGACGAGCAGCAGCACCGAGTCGACCATCGACAGCACGCGCTCGACCTCGCCACCGAAGTCCGCGTGCCCCGGCGTGTCGACGATGTTGATGTGCGTGCCTTCGTATTCGACCGCGCAGTTCTTCGCGAGAATCGTGATCCCGCGCTCTTTTTCGATGTCGTTCGAGTCCATCACCCGCTCGGCAATCTGCTGGTTCTCGCGGAAGGTGCCGGACTGGCGGAGCAGTTGGTCGACGAGCGTGGTCTTGCCGTGGTCGACGTGAGCGATGATGGCGATATTGCGAAGGGCGCGGGTCATAGAAACCTGAAATCGTTGAACGCGCAAACGCGCACGCTCGTCAGTCACCGGGACACGTGCGCGCGCGTTGCAGCTTGGAAACCGCAAATTATAGCACGTGAGAATGTCGAAAGCCGGACCGCCTCGTTGCAACGCAACAAGCGCCGGCGCCCCGCCCTCGCCCCGGACCCGCAAGACGCGCCGGCGAACGCACCGCCCGACACCGAAAACCCTATCGCCCGCAAGGTAATCTCGTGACGCCCAGCACGGCCGGAGCCGTTCGATTAACATTTGCCGCGGCAAGCAATTGTACCTATACTACTGCCTAGTCAACTATTGCAGCCTCAGGGTTTTATGTCGGATTCTCCCTCCCAACCGCCCGTTTCGCCGCTGTCCACGTATCAGATGAACGACAGCGTCGGTTATCTGATGTCGCGCGTGAAGTCGGTGATGACCAACCTCGTCACCCAACGCACGCAGGAAGAGCTCGGCATCACCGGCACGCAGGCGAGCATGCTGTTCATGATCGCGGTCGGCAGGTGCTCGACGGCCGCCGAACTCGCGCGGGAGTATGGGATCGATGCGAGCGCGGTCACGCGCCTGCTCGATCGCGTCGAAAAGCGCGGGCTGCTGTCCCGCGTGCGCAGCGTCGAGGACCGGCGGGTCGTGCGCCTCGAACTGACCGACGAGGGCCGCGCGCTGGCCGAGCGGCTGCCGCCGGTGTTCCGCAGCGTGCTCGACGAGTTGCTGGACGGGTTTACGCCGGAAGAAGTCGGTTTTCTGAAGAGCATGCTGCGCCGCATTCTCAGCAACTATTGCGAGAACGCCGGCGGCAGCATCACGCAATAGTTGCCATAACAATTAGTTTTGACAGATTAATGTAAGGAAATCCTTGCAGTGTCCATCATTCATTCCGAGTCAGGGAACAGCGCGATGAAATCCTCCCCGTTGTCCGTGCGAGCCGGGTCGTGCCGCGCTGCCGTCGCCGCCGCGGTTGCCGCGCTGGCGCTGGCAGGCTGCGCAAACTACATCGGTATCAAGAGCGACAAGCAGATCGCTCCCGCGTCGCAATTCGAAACCGCCCAGAGCCTGCCGGCCCAGGGCGGCCAGTGGCCGACGCTCGACTGGGCGAACCAGTTCGGCGATCCGCAACTGCCGAAGCTGATCGACGAGGCGCTCCAGGGCAACCCGTCGATCGCGCAGGCGCAGGCGCGCATCGCGAAGGCGTCGTCGTACATCGAATCGTCGCGCTCGAACCTGATGCCGAAGGCCGAAGCGAGCTACTCGTGGACGCGCGAGCTGTATTCGTCGAACGCACTGTTCCCGCCGCCATACGGCGGCCAGTGGTACAGCGAGAACAACGTGCTCGCGAGCGCGTCGTGGGATCTCGACCTGTGGGGCAAGAATCGCGAACGGCTGCATACCGCGGTGTCGCAGGAAAAGGCCGCCGAAGCCGACATGCAGCAGGCGCGCATCACGCTCGCGTCGTCGGTCGCCCGCACCTACAACTCGCTCGCGCAGCTGTACGCGCTGCGCGACATCGCGCAACGCGAGATCACCAACCGCCAGACGGTCGGCAAGATCACCGACGGCCGCGTGTCGGCCGGTCTCGACACCAACGTCGAACGCCAGACCGCGCGCGGCAACATCGCGACCACGCAGGCGTCGCTGTCCGACCTCGACGGCCAGATCACGACCGTGCGCTACCAGCTCGCCGCGTTGCTCGGCAAAGGCCCCGACCGTGGGCTGCAGATCGCCGCACCGGTGCTGAACCCGACCGGCGACGTCGCGCTGCCCGGCAATCTGCCGGCCGACCTCGTGTCGCGCCGCCCCGACATCGTTGCCGCGCGCTGGCAGGTCGAAGCCGCGATGCACGACGTGAAGGAAGCGAAGGCGGAGTTCTTCCCGGACGTGAACCTCGCGGCCGGCTTCGGCTTCGATGCGTTCGGCTGGGGCAAATTCCTGAACTTCGCGAGCCGCCAGGCGCAGTTCGGCCCGGCCATCCACCTGCCGATCTTCGACGCCGGCGCGCTGCGCGCGCAGCTCAAGGGCCGCTATGCGGACTTCGATCTGTCGGTCGCGAACTACAACCAGACGCTGATCAACGCGCTGAACGACGTCGCCACGCAGGTCGCGTCGATCCGTGCGGTCGATCGCCAGATGGACGACGCGCAGCGTGCGCTCGACGCGTCGACGCGCGCATACGACCTCGCCGTGATCCGCTACAAGGCCGGCCTGTCGCCGCAGTTGCAGGTGCTGACCGCGGACAGCAACCGCCTCGCTGCCGAGCAGACCGTGACCAACCTGAAGATGCGCCGGCGCGACATGCAGCTCGCGCTGATCAAGGCGCTCGGCGGCGGGTTCGACGCGACCGGCACGCGGCTCGCCGCGCCCGACGCCGACAAGCAGACCAAACAGGCCGCCAACTGATCCGGCGCCACCACTACGCAGATACTCGAAATAACGGACGGAGAAAATCGCCATGAGCGACCCTCAACAAAACGCCGCCAGCGCCCAGCCGCAGAACAACGGGAAGCGCAAACGGATGATGACGCTGCTGATCGCGGTGATCGTGATCGCGGCCATCGCGTACGGTCTGTACTACTTCCTCGTCGCGCGCTTCCATGAAGAGACCGACGATGCGTACGTGAACGGCAACGTCGTGCAGATCACGCCGCAGGTCACGGGTACCGTGATCGCCGTGAAGGCCGACGATACGCAGACGGTCAAGGCCGGCGATCCGCTCGTCGTGCTCGACCCGGCCGATTCGCAGGTCGCGCTGCAGCAGGCCGAAGCGAATCTCGCGCAGACGGTGCGCCAGGTGCGCGGCCTGTTCGTCAACGACGATCAGTACCGCGCGCAGGTCGCGCTGCGCCAGTCCGATCTGTCGAAGGCGCAGGACGACCTGCGCCGCCGGCTGGCCGTCGCGCAGACGGGCGCCGTGTCGCAGGAAGAAATCTCCCATGCACGCGACGCCGTGCGCGCCGCGCAAGCGTCGGTCGACGCCGCTCAGCAGCAGCTCGCATCGAACCGCGCACTGACCGCGAACACGACGATCGCATCGCACCCGAACGTGTTGGCCGCCGCGGCGAAGGTTCGCGACGCGTACCTCGCGAACGCGCGCAACGTGCTGCCGGCGCCGGTCACCGGCTATGTCGCGAAGCGCTCGGTGCAGGTCGGCCAGCGCGTGTCGCCGGGCAACCCGCTGATGTCGGTCGTGCCGCTGAATGCCGTGTGGGTCGACGCGAACTTCAAGGAAGTCCAGCTCAAGCACATGCGCATCGGCCAACCGGTCGAACTGACGGCCGACATCTACGGCTCGTCGGCGGTCTATCACGGCAAGGTCGTCGGCTTCTCGGCCGGCACGGGGTCGGCGTTCTCGCTGCTGCCGGCGCAGAACGCGACGGGTAACTGGATCAAGGTGGTGCAGCGCCTGCCGGTGCGGATCGAGATCGATCCGAAGGATCTCGAGAAGCACCCGCTGCGCATCGGCCTGTCGATGCAGGTCGACGTCAATATCAAGGACGAGCGCGGCGAGCAGCTTGCCAACGCACAGAACACGGTCTACGAGACCAACGTGTTCGCGAAGTACGGCGACGACGCCGACGCCGAAATCGCGCGCATCATCGCCGAGAACGCTGGCGGCAATGCGCCGGCACCGGCCGCGGCGAAGCAGGGCAGCGCCGCGAAAATGATGTAACCGTTCCGACTTCGGAAAGGCAACCGACATGGCACAGGCTCCTGTCTCCCACCCGCCCTTGCAGGGCGGGCAACTCCTGCTCGGGACGGTCGCGGTATCGCTCGCGGTGTTCATGAACGTGCTCGACACGTCCATCGCGAACGTCGCGATCCCGACCATCTCGGGCGACCTCGGCGTGTCGTCCGACCAGGGCACGTGGGTCATCACGTCGTTCGCGGTCGCGAACGCAATCTCGGTGCCGCTGACCGGCTGGCTGACCGACCGTTTCGGGCAAGTCCGCCTGTTCCTCGCGTCGATCATCCTGTTCGTCATCTCGTCGTGGATGTGCGGACTGGCGCCGAGCCTGCCGTTCCTGCTTGCGTCGCGCGTGCTTCAGGGTGCGGTCGCCGGCCCGATGATTCCGCTGTCGCAAGCGCTTCTGCTGTCGAGCTATCCGCGCGCGAAGGCGCCGATGGCGCTCGCACTATGGGCGATGACGACGCTCATCGCACCGGTCGCCGGCCCGATCCTCGGCGGCTGGATCTCGGACAACTACTCGTGGCCGTGGATTTTCTACGTGAACATCCCGGTCGGCATCGCCGCCGCCGCCGCGACGTGGGTGATCTACCGCAATCGCGAGTCGGCCGTGCGCCGCGCGCCGATCGACGGCGTGGGCCTCGCGCTGCTGGTCGTCTGGGTCGGCTCGTTGCAGATCATGCTCGACAAGGGCAAGGATCTCGACTGGTTCGCGTCGACGACCATCATCGTGCTCGCGCTGACCGCCGTCATTGCGTTCGCGTTCTTCGTGATCTGGGAGCTGACCGCCGAGCATCCGGTCGTCGACCTGTCGCTGTTCCGCATACGGAACTTCACCGGCGGCACGGTCGCGCTGTCGATCGGATACGGTCTGTACTTCGGCAATCTGGTGCTGTTACCGCTGTGGCTGCAGACGCAAATCGGCTATACCGCGACCGACGCCGGCCTCGTGATGGCGCCGGTCGGGCTGTTCGCCATCCTGTTGTCGCCACTCACCGGGAAGTATCTGCCGCGCACCGATCCGCGCTTCATCTCGACGGCGTCGTTCCTGACGTTCGCGCTGTGCTTCTGGATGCGCTCGCGCTACACGACCGGCGTAGACGAGTGGTCGCTGACGCTGCCGACGCTCGTGCAAGGCATCGCGATGGCCGGCTTCTTCATCCCGCTCGTGTCGATCACGCTGTCCGGCCTGCCCGGCCACCGCATTCCCGCGGCATCGGGGCTGTCGAACTTCGTGCGGATCATGTGCGGCGGCATCGGCACGTCGATCTTCCAGACCGCATGGGATCACCGGAACAACTTCCACCACGCGCAGCTGGTGGAGCAGGCCAATCCGTACAATCCGACGTTCAACCAGGCCGTCACGCAGATGGGCAACCTCGGGCTGACACGGGACCAGGCACACGGCCTCATCAACAACATGGCCACACAGCAGGCTGCGCAACTTGGCGTGAACGATCTGTTCTATATCTCGGCGGCGATCTTCGTGCTGCTGATCGGACTGATCTGGATCACGAAGCCGGAACGCGCAGGCGGCGGCGATGCGGGCGCGGCCGCGTCGGCGGCACACTGAAGCCTTCGTGCTCGCGCGTGCTCACGCAACAAAAAGCCCGGTCGAGACCGGGCTTTTTTTCGTTTCGACGGCGCTTGCGCGCCGCCGATCATGCCGCCGTCACGACCAATCGCTCGGGCGCGAGCACGCCGTTGGTCTTGCGAGCGACGCCGAGCAGCCGCTGCGCGTCGTACACGCGCACGCGCTCGCCATCCGCCGCGTCGATCGGATCGAGCGCGG
Organism: Burkholderia latens; assembly: GCF_902499045.1. Taxonomy (GTDB): domain Bacteria; phylum Pseudomonadota; class Gammaproteobacteria; order Burkholderiales; family Burkholderiaceae; genus Burkholderia; species Burkholderia latens. The sequence continues at coordinate 143,747 of NZ_CABVPL010000007.1, forward strand.
ACAGCGGCAAACGCTGGCCGTGCAGGAACCGCTTCGCGCTGGCGTCGTCCAGACGCACGAGCGGAAACGTCGACAGCAATGCGTCGACCGGCTGAAGCCACGCGTCGCGCGCCGCTTCGGCAGCGTCGGACAGCGCGTCGAGCGTGACCGCGTGCTCGAGCGTGAGCGCGCCGACGCCCGTGCGGCGCAGCATCGTCAAGTGCGCGCCGCAACCGAGCGCTTCGCCGAGATCTTCCGCCAGCGTGCGCACGTACGTGCCCTTGCTGCAGGTCACGCGAAACGTCACGTCCGGCAGTTCGCAGGCGAGCAGGTCGAGCGCATGGATCGTCACGTTGCGGCCCTCCCGTTCGACGGCCTGGCCGGCCCGCGCGTATTCGTACAGCGGCTTGCCGTCGCGCTTGAGCGCCGAATACATCGGCGGCACCTGCACGATCTCGCCGGTAAAGCGCGCAAGTGCGGCTTCGACCGCCGCGCGGTCGCATCCGACGGCGCGCGTGTCGAGCACGTCGCCTTCCGCGTCGCCGGTGGTCGTGCGCACGCCGAGACGCATCGTCGCTTCGTAGGTCTTGTCCGCTTCCAGCAAGTCCTGCGAGAACTTGGTCGCCTCGCCGAAGCACAGCGGCAACAGCCCCGAGGCCAGCGGGTCGAGCGTACCGGTATGGCCGGCCTTCTTCGCAAGCAGCAGGCGCTTCGCGCGAATCAATGCGTCATTGCTCGACAGGCCGACCGGCTTGTCGAGCAGAAGAACACCGTCCAGCGCGCGTCTTGGCACGCGCGGACGCTGGGAAGCTGCAGTCGTCATCGGGCGCGTGCTCAATCGTCCTTCGCGGGTGCGTCGGCTTCGTCGTCGTCCTTCGCGCGCGTCGAGTTGGCTTCCTTGATCAGGCGCGACATTTCCACGGCCTTCTCGATCGTCTGGTCGTAATGGAAATGCAGCGTCGGCACCGTATGGATGTGCAGGCGCTTGAACAGCAGGTTGTGCAGGTGCCCCGACGCGTGGTTCAGCGCTTCCTGCGTCTTGTCCGGATCGCCGGTGAGCGCGGTGAAATAGACCTTCGCGTGCGCGTAGTCCGGCGTCAGTTCGACGCTCTGGATGGTCACGATACCGATGCGCGGATCCTTGACCTCGCGCATGATGAGTTCGGACAGATCGCGCTGAATCTGGTCGGCGATCTGAACGTTGCGATTGGGGGAAGTACGTTTCCTGGACATGATCGATCCGTGATCCGTTTATCAGGATGAAGCGGCGCGCGTCGAGCACGCCACCATGAAAATGGGCGGGACAGGCCCAAGCCTGCCCCGCCCAAGAGCCGATACGCGACGATTACAGCGTACGTGCGACTTCGGTCACTTCGAAGACTTCGAACTGGTCGCCTTCGATGATGTCGTTGAAGTTCTTCACCGACATACCGCACTCGAAGCCTTGCTTGACCTCCTTCACGTCGTCCTTGAAGCGCTTCAGCGATTCGAGTTCGCCCGTGAAGATCACGACGTTGTTGCGCAGCACGCGAACCGACGACGAGCGCTTGACGATACCGTCCGTAACCATACAGCCTGCGACCGTACCGACCTTCGGCACCTTGAACACCTGGCGTACCTCGACCATGCCGGTCACGACTTCGCGCTTCTCCGGCGCCAGCATGCCCGACATCGCGGCCTTCACCTCATCCACTGCGTCGTAGATGATGTTGTAGTAGCGGATGTCGATACCGTTCGCCTCGGCCAGCTTGCGCGCCTGTGCGTCCGCACGCGTGTTGAAGCCGATGATGACCGCCTTCGAAGCCGTTGCCAGGTTGACGTCGTTTTCGCTGATGCCGCCCACCGCGCTGTGCACGATCTGCACGCGCACTTCATCGGTCGACAGCTTGAGCAGCGACTGCACGAGCGCTTCCTGCGAGCCCTGCACGTCCGCCTTGATGATGAGCGGCAGGTTCTGCACTTCGCCTTCGCCCATCTGCTCGAGCATGCTTTCCAGCTTCGCGGCCTGCTGCTTCGCCAGCTTGACGTCGCGGAACTTGCCTTGACGGAACAGCGCGATTTCGCGCGCCTTGCGCTCGTCCGGCAGCACGATCACTTCCTCGCCCGCACCCGGCACTTCCGACAGACCCTGGATTTCGACCGGGATCGACGGGCCGGCTTCCTTCGTCGGCTTGCCGTTCTCGTCGAGCATCGCGCGCACACGGCCATAAGCGGTGCCCGCGAGCACGATGTCGCCGCGGTTCAGCGTACCGGACTGCACGAGGATCGTCGCGACCGGGCCCTTGCCCTTGTCCAGCTTCGCTTCGATCACGATGCCCTTGGCCGGCGCCTCGACCGGTGCCTTCAGTTCCAGCACTTCAGCTTGCAGCAGCACGTTCTCGAGCAGGTCGTCGATGCCGGCGCCCGTCTTCGCCGAGACCGGCACGAACGGCGAATCGCCGCCGTATTCTTCCGGCACGACGCCTTCGGCGACCAGTTCCTGCTTGACGCGGTCCGGGTTCGCTTCCGGCTTGTCGATCTTGTTGATCGCCACGACGATCGGCACGCCACCGGCCTTCGCGTGAGCGATCGCTTCCTTCGTCTGCGGCATCACGCCGTCGTCGGCCGCCACCACCAGCACCACGATGTCGGTCGCCTTCGCGCCGCGTGCACGCATTGCCGTGAACGCCTCGTGACCCGGCGTATCGAGGAACGTGATGACGCCGCGCGGCGTTTCGACGTGATATGCGCCGATGTGCTGCGTAATGCCGCCCGCTTCGCCCGCTGCAACCTTCGCGCGGCGGATGTGGTCGAGCAGCGAGGTCTTGCCGTGGTCGACGTGACCCATCACCGTGACGACCGGCGGACGCGGCAACTGCTCCGCATCGGTGCCCGTCTCGCCTTCGACCAGCAGCGCTTCCGGATCGTCCAGCTTCGCGGCAAGCGCGCGGTGGCCCAGTTCCTCGACGACGATCATCGCCGTTTCCTGGTCCAGCACCTGGTTGATCGTGACCATCTGGCCCATCTTCATCATCACCTTGATGACTTCGGAGGCCTTGATCGACATCTTGTGCGCGAGATCGGCAACCGAGATGGTTTCCGGCACGTGCACTTCACGCACGATCGGTTCGGTCGGTGCCTGGAACGTCGACGCGCTGTCCTGGTGACGGCCGCGACCCTTCGGGCCGCCGCGCCAGCCGCGGTCGACGCCGCCGCTCGAATCGCCGCGCGTCTTGATGCCGCGGCGCTTCGCCGCGTCGTCCTGCCAGCCGCCCTTGCCGCCGCCCGGCTTCTTGTTGCGGTCGCCCGCGCCTGCCGGTGCCTGCGTTGCCGCCGGCGCTGCGCCGGCCGGCTTCTTCACGGCCGGACGTGCCGTCGCGGCCGCGCCGGCCGGCTTGGCCGGCTTGTGCAGCGTGCCCTTCGCTTCGGCCGGCTTCGGCGGTTCCACCGGCTTCGGCGGCTCGACTGCCTTGACCACGGCCTTGCGCGGCGTGTTCATCATTTCGCGGATCGCACGTGCTTCGGCTTCTGCCGCCGCACGGCGCTTGCTGATCTCTTCCTGCTCGGCGCGCGCCTTGTCCGCCGCCTCGCGGGCTGCGTCCTCGGCCTTCTTCGCCGCTTCGCGCTGGGCCGCACGTTCGGCGGCCGCGCGTGCTTCATCCTGCGCGGACTGCGCACCGGCCTCTTCCTGCCGCGACTCAGCGGCCTGCTGGGCCGCAGCCTGTTGGGCCGCAGCGGCTTCGGCCGCGGCACGCTTCGCCGCCGCCTCCTGCTCGGCGCGGCGGCGCTCGGCTTCGGCCGCTTCTTCGCGGGCACGGCGCTCGGCTTCCTCGCGCTCGAGGCGTTCCTGGCGCTCGCGCAACTCCTGCGCCTGCTTCTCGAGCAGCTCGGCCTCGCGGCGCGCCTCTTCCTCGCGACGCTTCAGTTCCGCATCGTCGTCCGCTTCAGCAACCTGTGCCTGACCCTGTTCCGCACCTTCGGCCACGTCGTCGCGCTTGACGAACGTACGCTTCTTGCGGACCTCGACCTGAATGGTGCGAGCCTTGCCCGTCGCGTCAGACTGCTTGATCTCCGACGTATGCTTGCGGGTCAGCGTGATCTTGCGCTTGTCGCCGTCGGTTGCGCCATGCGACTTGCGCAAATGATCGAGCAGACGCGCCTTGTCCGACTCGGACAGCGCATCGTCTTCACTCGCTTTCTGGACGCCCGCTGCCTGCAGCTGTTCGAGCAGCACACCAGCAGGCATTTTCAGTTCCGCGGCAAATTGGGCTACGTTGTTACTCGCCATTCATTCCTCTTAGTGCAAGGACCGATTCCTTGCGGTTAGCATCGGGTCAGGCCATACGGCCGCCATCAAATCAGTGCGCCATGGTCATTTCTCACTGGAACCAATGTTCACGTGCTTTCATGATCAACGCCTTAGCGGCATCCTCTTCCATCCCGGTCATGTCGACCAGTTCATCCACAGCCAGCTCGGCGAGATCGTCGCGCGTCTGCACGCCGTGCTCGGCCAGCTTCGTGAGCAACTCCGGCGTGATGCCGTCGAGGCTCTTCAGATCCAGCGCTGCGTTTTCGACCTTTTCTTCGTTCGCGATCGCCATCGTCAGCAGCGCGTCGCGAGCGCGGTTGCGCAGCTCGTGCACGGTGTCCTCGTCGAACGCCTCGATCTCGAGCATTTCGTTGAGCGGCACGTAAGCGATCTCTTCGAGGCTCGTGAAGCCTTCGTCGATCAGGATGTCGGCGACTTCTTCGTCGACGTCGAGACGCGCCATGAACAGCGCACGCAGCCGATCGCGCTCTTCGCCCTGCTTCAGCGCGGATTCGTCCGGCGTCATGATGTTGATCTGCCAGCCGGTCAGCTCGCCGGCAAGGCGAACGTTCTGACCGCTGCGGCCGATCGCGACAGCCAGCTCGTTTTCGTCGACGACGACGTCCATCGAATGCTTCTCTTCATCGACGACGATCGACTGGACGGCTGCCGGCGCGAGCGCGCCGATCACGAACTGGGCGGGATCCTCCGACCATAGCACGATGTCGATGTTTTCGCCACCGAGCTCGTTGCGCACGGCCTGCACACGCGAACCGCGGATGCCGACGCAGGTGCCGATCGGATCGATCCGCTTGTCGTAGGCGATCACGCCGATCTTCGCCCGCACGCCCGGATCGCGAGCGGCTGCCTTGATCTCGAGCAGGCCCTGCTCGATTTCCGGCACTTCCATCTCGAACAGCTTCATCAGGAACTCGGGCGCCGTGCGCGAGAGCTCGATCTGCGGGCCGCGCGCGGTGCGGTCGACCTTCGCGATGTACGCGCGCACGCGGTCGCCCACGCGCAGGTTTTCCTTCGGGATCAGCTGGTCGCGGCGCAGCAGCGCCTCGACACGGCCCGATTCGACGATGAAGTTGCCCTTGTCCAGGCGCTTCACCGTGCCGGTCATGATCTTTTCGCCGCGCTCGAGGTAGTCGTTCAGGATCTGCTCGCGCTCGGCGTCGCGCACCTTCTGCAGAATCACCTGCTTCGCGGCCTGCGCGCCGATACGGCCGAACTCGATCGACGGCACCGGCTCCTCGATGAATTCGCCGACTTCGACGTCGGGCTTCTGCTCACGCGCTTCGAACAGCAGGATCTCGCGATCCGGCTCCTGCAGGCCGGCCTCATCGGGCACGACGAGCCAGCGACGGAAGGTTTCGTGCTCGCCGCTTTCGCGATCGATATGGACGCGGATTTCGGCGCCTTCGTCGAACAGCTTCTTGGAAGCGGACGCGAGCGCGGCCTCGAGGGCGCCCAGCACCACATCCTTGTCGACGTTTTTCTCGCGCGCCAGCGCATCCACCAGCATCAACACTTCGCGACTCATTATTTGCGGCTCCTAAAGTCAACTTGCGGAATCAGGCGGGCTTTGTCGATATCGGCCAGCGTGAAATCCAGCATGGCTGCCTCGCCCTTCTTCCTCTCAAATTCCAAACCGATCGTTTCGCCATTCGGCGCGTGCAGAATGCCCCGGAACGTCTTGCGCCCGTCCAGCGGCTTTTTCAAGGTCACGGAAACTTCGCTGCCGGCGAAGCGCTCGAAGTCGGCCAGCTTCTTCAACGGGCGGTCGAGCCCCGGGGACGAGACTTCGAGCCGTTCGTAATCGATGTTTTCGACCGTCAAGACGTGCTGGAGCTGACGCGTGACCTTTTCGCAATCTTCGAGCGAGATGCCGGCAGGCTGATCGATATAGATGCAAAGCATGCCGCGCCCGGTGCGCTCGAGATCCACCAGCTCGTAGCCGAGCCCGGTGACCGTGGTTTCTATCAGTTCCGTCAGTTGCACAGTGTCCTCTCAGGTGTTCGCGCCCGCCGCTCGCGATTCACCCGCGGGCGCGCGCCTTAGCCGGCGCAGGAAGCGCTACCCGAGATGCCTAACCGTTTCAGCAAAAAAAAATGGGCGGAACGCCCATCTTCTTACTGGTGGTCGCACCTGAGCCGCACATTGAATCCGTACGCCCAGCGACTCCGCGATTATAGCGATTTTTGGCGCAAACGCCAAGCCAGCCGGTAAAAGCAGCGGTCATCCGGCCTTTACCGACCAAAAATGCGAAACCGGACGGTCCGCGAGCGCAACCCCATCCGGCAACGCGATATCTCCAGTCAAAAGCAAACAGCGCGATGCGAGGCGCCGGCGCAACCCAACCGATGCCGATTTCGCCGGCACACCGGCGGCGCCACGCCGCCGGATACCCGAATGCTCAGCGGCCGCGGGCGCGATTGCGCTGCGGACGCTGGCCGCCGCGCGGGCCGCCGTTGCCGCCGCCGTCGGCGCGATTGCCGTTCGGGTTGCGGTTGCCGCCCTTGCTGCCACCGCGCTTGCCGCCGCCCGCGCCTTCACGCTTCGGACCGGCACCATACGACGCGCGATTGCCGTCGACGTCGCGCCCGCCGCCCGAACGATTGCCGTAGCCCGACGGCGAAACCGGCAAGCTGCCGTAGCCGCTCAGGCCCGGCAGCCCCGCGCCGCCCCGGCGGCCGCCGCCGCGACGCGGCTGGTCGAGCTGGCCGTGCGTGGTCAGCACCGGCTCGCGGCTGATGAAGCCCATCGACGTCTGCATCGGATCCGGCTGGCGGCGCTCGCTTTGTCCGGCACCACCGCGCTTGCCCTTCTCTTCGGACGGCGCCTTCAGGCCGACGGTCGCCATCAGCTTGCGCACCTGCGCCTCGTCGAGCTCTTCCCAGCGGCCGCGCTTCAGGCCGCGCGGCAGCGCGATCGGGCCATGGCGCGTGCGGATCAGGCGGCTCACCATCAGGCCGGCCGCCTCGAACATCCGGCGCACTTCGCGGTTGCGGCCTTCGGCCAGCGCGACGTGGTACCAGTGGTTCGTGCCTTCGCCGCCACCGTCGCGGATGCGCAGGAAGTTCGCGGGACCGTCATCCAGCTCGACGCCATGCAGCAGTTTCTGCCGCATCCCTTCGGACAGTTCGCCGACGACACGCACCGCGTACTCGCGCTCGACGCTGTAGCGCGGGTGCATGAAGCGGTTCGCGAGATCGCCCGACGTCGTCAGCATCAGCAGACCTTCGGTATTGAAGTCGAGGCGGCCGACCGCGAGCCATTTCGCCGTCTTCATCGGCGGCAGACGGTCGAACACCGACGGACGGCCTTCCGGATCCGCGTGGCTGACGATTTCGCCCGTCGGCTTGTGGTACAGCAACACGCGCGGCGGCTTGTTCGGCAGCTTGCGCTTGACCGGCTTGCCGTTGATGCGGACCTGGTCGGTCGGCATGATCCGCTGGCCGATGTGCGCCGGCTCACCGTTCACCGACACGCGGCCGGCGACGATCAGCTCTTCCATTTCGCGGCGCGAGCCCATGCCCGCTTCAGCGAGCACCTTGTGCAGCTTCGGCGCATCGTCGTCCGGCGACAGCACGCGCTTGTTCGCCGGCTGGCTGCGCCCGCGGCGCAGCATCGGCGCACGCACGCCGCTGCCGCCCGCCGAGTTGTCTGCGTCGAATGCCGGAGACGTCACGTAGGCGAACAGATCGTCCTGCGATGCCGCATCGCCGTCCGCCTTCGCCGAACCGCTGCGCCGCCCCTGGCCGCCTTGTCCGCCCTGCGCACCCTTGGCCGCGCCTTCGCGCTTGCCGGCCGGCTTGCGGCCGCCCTTGGGAGCGCCTTCCTTGCGCGGCGCGCGTGCAGGCCGTGCTTCGGCGGCCTCGGCCGGCTGCGCATCCGCGCCTTCGCCGCCCTGCGGCTCGCCATCGGCGCCCTTCGACTTGGCCGCCGCGCGACGCCGCGCGATCAGGCTGCGCGGACCGCGCCGCAGGCCGCGGCGGGGACGCTCGTCACCACCCGCGGCCGGAGCGTCCTGCTCCGGCGCATCGTCGGCACGCGCGGCCTGCACGGCAGGCGCGGACGATTCAATATCGTGGATATCTGTCAAAACAACCTCAAAATGTCAGGTCTCGCGCCCGGCGCGGGCGCGGCAAGAAGTCGGCCGCGATCAGGCGCGGCGCTGTTCGGGTTCTGCTTCGTCGTCCGGCAGCGCATCGGCGCCGATGGGCGCGCTGGCACTGCGTACGGCGTCGGCGAGACTGTCGGACGTATCGTCCAGCATCTCGCCGCCGGCGGGACGGGAGCGCGAGGCGTCGGCCTGGCCAGCCTCGTCCGGCATGTCGCCGGCCGCTTCCGCTCCGTCTCCGGCAACCGCGTCGGCGGCCGGCTTGCGATCTTCCTCGTTCCATTCCGCGCGCAGCGGCTCGGGCTGCCCGCCGGCCGGCGCTGCTTCGGCGCCGCCCTGTTCGGTTTGAACGCGATCACGTTCCAGCGTATCGCGGTTCGGTATTTCTTGCGTCGGCGCGATGCCCGTCGCGTCATCGCCCTGCAATTCGCCGGGCTGCGGCTGCGGTTCGCCCGCCGCTGGTTCGCCGGCATCCCGGGCGTCTTCCGCCGCCGGCGCATCACCGTCGAAATCCATCGCCTGTTGCGCGAGCAGCGCGGCCTCGATGTTCGCGGCGGGCTCCTCGAGCGCGGGCAGATCGTCGAGCGCCTTCAGGCCCAGATCGTCGAGGAACTGCTTGGTCGTCGCATACAGCGCCGGGCGCCCCGGCACGTCGCGATGCCCGATCACCTCGATCCAGCCGCGGTCCTCGAGCTGCTTGACCACCTGCGTATTCACCGTGACGCCGCGGATCTCTTCGATGTCGCCGCGCGTGACGGGTTGCCGATACGCAATGATCGCGAGCGTTTCGAGCACCGCGCGCGAATATTTCGGCGGCTTCTCGGGATGCAGCCGATCCAGATAATGGCGCATCGCCGGCTTGCTCTGAAAGCGCCATCCAGTTGCCAGCGCCACCAGTTCGACGCCGCGGCCGGACCAATCCTGTTTCAGATCTTCGAGCAACGTGCGGACCGTGTCAGCCGACACGCCGTCGGCAAAGAGCTTGCGCAAATCGCCGAGCTTCAGCGGTTCCTGCGCACAGATCAAAGCAGTCTCGAGGACGATCTTCGCCTCTTGGGTATTCATGCAGCTAGGCCAGACCCTGTGGTCAAACGAACCGGATCAACAAACAGACGAAAGGAACGGAAGACGCGCTCGCCCGATTCTGATCGGTCATATTGATGGGAGCACGAACCGGGGGCGGCGAACCAACTTCAAGCCAGGCCCAAACCGGACGGAACAGCACGGCTCAACGGCGGAACCGCGTGACTGAGCGCCATATTACGCAAAATTGCCCGGTGCGTAAAGATGAGCCGAATGGCCATCGCGCACCGGCGCGCCCGTTCCACCCCCGCTTCAGCGCAACGCCGCGCGGCGCGCAAGAAACGCCCGCAGCCGCTCGACGCCCGCATCGAGCCGCGCCGGATCGCACGCGTAGCACCAGCGCACGAACCGTTCTCCTTCCGGACCGAACGCGCGCCCCGGTGCAAGCCCGAGGCCCGCGTCGCGCACGAGCATCTTGCAAAACGACAGGCTGTCGTCCGCACCCGGCAAGCGCAGGAACACGTACATCGCGCCCGGCGGAGGCTGAACCTCGACGCCGGGCAAGGTCCGCAGCGCGGCGACCAGATGGTCGCGCGCGCCGCACAGCGCCGTGACGAACGACTGCACGAACGGCTCGCCTTCGCGCAGCGCGACTTCACCCGCCGCCTGGACGAAAGCCGGCGCACACGACGTGTTGTATTCGACCAGCTTCGACAGATCGTCCATGACCGTCGCCGGCGCGACCAGCCAACCGAGCCGCCAGCCCGTCATCGCCCATGCCTTCGAGAACGAGTTCACGACGATCACCCGCTCGTCGCGCGACGCGATGTCGAGGAACGACGGCGCGCCGCCTGCACCAAACTCGAGCCATTCGGCGCGCCGTTCGGCGAGCCGCTCGTACACCTCGTCGGCCACCAGCCAGATGCCGTGACGCCGGCAATGAGCGAGTACGGCCCGCTGGTCGTCTCGCGACATCGTCCAGCCGGTCGGGTTGTTCGGCGAGTTGACGAACAGCATCCGCGTGCCGGGCGTCAGCGCCGCGAGCAGCCGTCCGACGTCGAGCTGCCAGCCCGCTTCGCCATAGCCGAGCGGCACGCATTCGACCTGCGCGCCGAGGATCTTCGGGATTTCGACGAGGTTGGGCCAGAGCGGCGTGACCGCGACGACGCGGTCGCCCGATCCGACCAGCAATTGCGCGGCCAGCATCAGCGCGCTCACGCCCGAACTAGTGACGGCGATCGTATCGGCCGCCGTCGCGCCGTGCCGCGCGCTCACGTAAGCCGCCAGTGCGTCGCGCAGCGGCGCCGTGCCGAGGTTGTGCGTATAGAAGGTGGCGCCGTCACGCAGCGCTGCCGCAGCCGCGTCGCGAATGAACGCCGGCGTCACGCGGTCGGATTCGCCGAACCAGAACGGCAGCACGTCCGGCACATCCAGGCCTGCGTTCGCCACTTCCCTGATCAGCGACGGACGCAGCGCATGCACCGCGCTGCGTGCCGCCGGCACGCCCGTCGCCGGGCCGGCATCCGCGAAATCCGCCATCGAGAACCGCCATCGAGGAACACGATCCGCGTAGTGTACCGGCGCACGGGCGTGATCAGCGCGCTCAGTCGAGATCCTCGGCTCGCGCGGGCATCTGCTGCACGAGCTCCCAGATCGCCTGCGCGGCGGGCGACAGCGACCGGTCGCGGCGACGCACCAGCTCGACGGTGCGCTCGGTGCGAGGCGTCAACGGCCGCGCGACCAGCGTCGACCCGGCCGGCAACGGCAGCGACAGCCACGGCTGCACGCTCACGCCGACGCCCGCCTCGACGAGCCCGAACACCGTCGCCGAATGGCCGAGTTCCTGCATGACGGTCGCGTTGACACGATGGGCGGCCAGCGCGGCATCGATCAGCGGCCGGCTTCCGGATGCATGATCGAGCAGCACGAGGCGCTCGCCGTCGAGCGCCGTCCACGGCACGTCGGCGCGCGCCGCGAGCGGATGATCGGCGCGCGCGACCAGGCAGAACGAGTCGGTCATCAACGGTTCGCAGACGAGATCGGCCACGGCGAGGGGCCCGATCACGACGCCGAAATCGACCTCGCTCGACTTCACCTTGCGCAGCACGTCACTCTGCACGTCGTCGCGCAAACCGAGCGTGACGAACGGGAACTGACGCTCGCACGACGCGACGACACGCGGCATCAGCCGGCACGCGATGGTCGGACTCGCGGCGACGATCACGCGCCCGCGCCGCTGTTCGCCGATCTCGCGAATCTCGCGCAGCGTGTCGTCGAGATCGTCGATCAGGCGTGACACGCTCGCGATCAGATTACCCCCGGCGTCGGTCAACTGTACGTCGCGGGTCGTCCGGTCGATCAGCTTCAGCCCGAGCTCGGCCTCGAGTTCGCGCACGCAACGGCTGACCGCGGACTGCGTGAGGCCGATTTCGTCGCCCGCGCGACTGAAACTCCGCAGCCGCGCGACCTCGATGAATACGCGAAGCTGGCGCAGCGTAACGTTCATCCGCCCACCTCATCAATTGTCGGTATCGATGCGCAATTCTAATGGGCGAATTCGGGTTCGATGCGCGAATCCGGCACCGGACAGCCATGTTTCGCTGCGGTGCAATATCGACGCAAACGCACGCGGTGCGGGCGGACTGCACAAGATTGGTGATTGTCCTGATTTGCTGGCGGGTTATTTTGGCGTCTTATACGCCCCTAGCTGACTTAGCCGTTAGCCCGCTGCCAAGCGGCTCTCAAGGGAATCGCCTCCGACGTGGCACGCTTCGTGCATTACCTGACGCACAGGGCGCAGGTTCCGTCGGACGGAAGGCAGAAAGGCCGCTGCCGGCCAACCGGGCGCCCCCACCCGGCACTCGACGCTCGAGTGCCTGAAGAGTGCGCGGCGCAGGGCAGCGCACCGGAGTTAGCTTCGCTGAGGTGAGGACATGATGCTGTTCGACGATTTGAGAGATAACGAGTGGGCGCTGGTCGAGGGTCTGTTTTGCTCGGAACCCGCACGGAGCGAACGGCGCGGCCGGCCCCGAGTGGAGGCCCGCGCGGTGGTCAACGCCGTGCTGTGGGTACTGTCGACGGGTGAAGGCTGGTCGAAGCTGCCGGGCCGCTATCCGTCACCGCCGACCTGCCGTCGTCGCTTCGACGAATGGCAGGCAGACGGCACGCTCGCCGAAATCGTCAAGCGACTCGGTACGAGCGGCCGCCAAATCTCGCTGCGCGGGCGCATCGGCGCCAGCGCGGCAAAGCCGCCTGCGCCGCCGAGTCGCGACCGGCTGCGCGGCGCGTTCTGGACCAATCCGGAATCCTGGCGCGCCCCTGTGAAGATGGCTTAACGCGTGCTGGTTCGGGCGGCTTCGGCCGCCCGGTTTCTTTCGGCGCCCGTCTTTCGCACGCCCCTCGCGCCACCGCCGATTACAGCTGTCGTGCCGCGATACATCTATTTACTATTATTTACAGCAACCCTGCACTCCCGCGCTTACCTTAGCGGCATATCAACAAGCCGCGCCGAGGCTTGAAGGGAGCCCCGCCATGAAAACAATGTCACTGCTCGTCGCATGCGGCATTGTCTGTTCACTGGCGCTGACCGCTCCCGCCCACGCCGACGATCGCGTGAAGCCTCCTCACCGCCAGCAGGATCACCGCAACACGCTTCGCCAGCAACAGCCTGCCGCGCCATCCAGTCGACAGACCGTGCCGCGCGGCGACTTGCGCGGCGACATCGCAAGCAATGCGCGCGCGCGAATCGGCTCGCAGTCGCCGAGCCTCCCGCGTCATCCATAGTCCGGCAGTCCGAAGGGTTTCGCCAAAGAAAATTCCCGGATGCGGGAACTGCCCGGCATGGGGCGAGTCACATCGTTGCCATGAGCACAGCGTGGCAACAGCAAAAGTATCCGGTACGCCCGTATCCTCGCGATACGGGCTTTTTTTTGGCGTCGCCGGCGGCGACGCGCGAGGACGGAAGTGTACCGCCGCTACAGGCGGCTTTCGAGAATCGCCACGGCGCTCGCTTCGCTCAACACGTAGTCGTCCATGCGGCGATCGGTCCACGACAGGAGCTTTTCGTCGCGCTCGAGGCGCGCACATTCGGCTCGGCCGTTATCGGTCAGCACTGCGATATCGACCGGCGCGTGGAAACCCGGTGCGGGAGCGACAGTCTTCTGCCTGACCGTGTCCATCAGCCCTAGTGACCGGAGATACTCGAACACGCCCGGGCGGCGCGCCCACGGTACCTGGCGGTACTGCACTCGTCTCAATGCGTCGAGCACCGCTTCGTTGGAATACGTGGCCATCTCGATTCTTTCTTAAAGTGCAGCGACAATGCGAAGCAGCGCGCCGGGCGGGAGCTCCACCCGCCGATACCGCCACCGATTCTGGAGGCCGACGTTCGGCGTCGCGTCAGGGCCGGATCGTCAGCCGTCCATAAAAAGACACCATACCCCAATCAAATTGATTCTGTTCGATTCATTTGTACTTCTCTTCATCTGTTTCATGCTCTGCCGCAAGCGACGGCGGCTCGTCGCGACTGCCGGCGTCGCGCTGTTCTGGCTGATCGCGACGGGCTGGCTCGCCGCTCCGCTTCTCGCATGGACCGAAGCGGGCGTCACACCGGTCGAGCGCCCCGACATGCGCGGGCATACCACGCTGATCATCATCGGCACCGGCACGCGACGTACCGATGCCGGCTTGCAGCCGCCGCGCGACGGACAAGCGCGCATTCGCAAGACCGCCGAGCTGTATCGCACGTGCCGCCAGCAGGCCATCCGCTGCACCGTCGTGATGTCGGGCGGCGACCCGCAGCATCACGGCGACACCGAAGCGGCCGTCTATGGACGCCGGCTGATTGCCGAAGGCGTCGATCCCGGCGACCTGATTCTGGAGCCGAACAGCCGTACCACCTACGAAAATGCGAAATTCACTGCGTCTATACTACGCTCTCAACATGACGACGCGCGCATTCTCATTACATCGTCGTATCAGATGCGCCGCGCGTTGCTCGATTTCCGCCGCTTCGGCATCGATCCGCAGCCCGTCTACGCGAACCGCCGGCGGGCGCAAACGGGCTGGCTGCCGCGCTGGCATAACCTCGCGGATGCCAACCAGGCATTGCATGAACTGATCGGCATCGCACAGTTCCACGTCTATCGACGGCTCGGCTGGTTCTGAATGCGGCGCCGGGGCGCGAAGCGAAACGGCGGCACCGCCCCGGATGGCAAGCGCATGACCGGATGCGCGAAGTGTTGCGCGACTTCAACGGGGGCTTGCGCCGCGCCACGTTCCGGTGCACATTGATCCGTCACTTTTGTTACACTCGACACGCACTCGATTGCAGTCGCCAGACAAAACGGCAACATTCGGGTTCATCACCACTTAGCGGAGGTAAAGCAATGAAGAAGACGTCCCTGGCTATTCTGGTCGCGATGTCGGCGCTGACTGGCGCAGCGTATGCGCAAGAGAGCACGCAAATCCAGACCATCACCGATCCGGCGAAGATCGCCGAGATCGAGCAGCGCGCACAGGCACTGCAACAGCAGCAAGCGGCCGAGGCTGCACAGCCGGCTGCTCAGGAAGAGCACCACCACGGCAAGAAGGCTGCCCACCACAAGGCAGCGAAGAAGGCCGGCAAGAAAGCCAAGGCCGCGCCGGCAGAAGCTGCCAGCCAGTAAGTTCGGCGGCACCGCACACGCGAAAAGCCGAATCCGGGCAACCGGGTTCGGCTTTTTTGGTTGCGGCGCCTGCGCGCTGTGCTAAAGTCGCGCACCGAAATTTTCCACCCGTGCGCACCCCGGTGCGGAGGACAGCATGAGCAATATTCAACTCGACATCGAGTGGACCGACGCGGCCACTCGCAAGATCAAGCAACTGATGCCGCGCGGCTCGGACGACGCCTTCCTCGCGCTGCCCCCGATCGAGTGCCTGCCGATGGAGGGCGACGTGCTTTTCCTCGGCCCGCAAGGCAAGCAGCAACCGTTCATCGTCGCCGAACGCCAGTATCACCACGATGGCGATGCCGACTGGACGATCATCCTGATTCTCGACGTTCCGAGCGCGTCGCACTGACGCGCCACGGCGGCCGGCATTGCGCGCGGCCGCATTCTCGTCGCATACAACGCTTCGTCAGCGCGCGACTCCGCAGCGCCCGATCCGCTCCGCCGTTGTCTCGTGAGTCACCGTCGCGGCGCGCAACATCGCTTGCACGACGACCGTGATTTCCGCCGTTCGCGACGTCTTCATCCTGAACGAATCCCGACTACGGCACGGCCAGACCGGCACGCCGCCGCATGGTGGGCCAAAAAAAATTGCCCGCGCTTCAGAAGAAGCGCGGGCGAAACCGTCGCCCTACGAGGATAGGCGACGGGGCCATCGAGATCCGCGCATCTCGCGGATCGTCATCGGTTGCGCCGGCACTTGCTGCGCCGGCATTTGAAGACGCGGATACCGTTGATCGGGGCGCTCGCGACGCCCGCCCGAGATCTCGCGCCATCCTCCCTGTCCAACGATTCCAACTTATAAAGCAGTTTGCGTGCCAATCGCATTTCCGATGGCACCCCATTGATTCATAAGGATATTTTTCTCGGTCACGACGATGTAACACCGGGTTGGCCGCCGTAACGCGCGGATGTTACGTAACGTCACGCGAAGAAGCCGAACGCCGCGCACAGACAGACGCGCCTCAGCGCGATCGAAAAAAAACCCGCCGGGAGGCGGGTTTTTCGAAGAGCGGGATCGTTGCCCGATCAGCGCAGCTGATTCACGAGCAGCCCCATGATCTGACGAGCCGGCGACGACGTATCGATCGCACCGGAATCGTCGACGACCGCGACGCGCGTCTGGTCGGGCGTCAGCGCCTTGACGTTGACGCGATACTGCTTCGCCTGCTTTTCCTTCTTGCCGTGGAACAGTTGGCTCCAGAAGCCCTGCTCGGCCGCGCTCAAATCCTTCGGATCGACATAACGCACGAAATACAGGCCCTTCGTGCGATCGCGATCGTCGACCGTGAAGTTCGCGCGATCGAGCGCGAGGCCGACGTGCAGCCACGAACGATCGTACGGCTCGCCGAGCGTGACTTCGGACGGCACCGAAGCGGCGTCGACGTCGTTCGCTTGCGACGACGTGCGAGCGACGTTCTGTGCGGCGATTGCCGCGGCGGCAGCCTTCGACGCGTCCGTATCGGCCTTCTTGTCCTTCGGCACCGCGTTGTCCTTGATGTTGGCGATCGGCGGCTCGCCGTTCTTCGCGCGCTGCTCGTTCTGTGCGAGCACCGCCATCAAGCGCTTCAGGTATTCGGTTTCGAGCGCCGGATCGTTCGGCTTCGCTTCCCACTTGCTCGAATCGTTGCTGGCGCCGGTGAGCGCCTCGCGCATGCCCTTCTGGCTGATGAACACGTAGGTGCCGCCGTTCGGCGCGGCGTCGAGACGCGTGCGGTACTTGTTGCGCTCGGCCGTCACATACGAATTGCCCATCGCCTTCGAGATCACGCTGCGGATCAGGCCGTCGTTGATCTGCGGGTGCGTTTCGTTCCAGTCGGTTTCCATCACGCCCTTGTCGCGCTGGTCGACGACGAGCAGAAAACCCTGCTCCTGCCAGAAACGACGAACCTGCGGCCAAATGTCGGCGGGCTTCTTACCGTCGATCACGAGCCAGCTCTCGGTGCCGTCGCGCTGGATGTGCATGCCGGCCACCGCGGGCGCGACGGTGTCCGTCGACGGCGCCGCCTGCTGGACCTGCTGAAGCGCGGACAGGGAAGTCGCGCCGCCCTGCGGCGGCAGCGAACGCTGATCGGCCGTCTCGTCGAGCATGTTGGGCGGCACTGCGAGCGACGCTTCCTTCGATTTCGAATCGCTCTTGTAGTCCACTTTCGTGGGCGACGACGTACCGCAACCGGCGACGAGCGCACCGGTTGCCAGCACTGCAGCGAACCGCATGGTAAGACGAAGATCAGTCATGTTCGGGGAATCCTCTTCCGCTAAATCACGGCGCTTTCCGTGGATCAACCTTGCATTTTACCGGGGCCGCGCCGCGATGTGCAAAAAAGCGACGGGCAAGAAAAAACCCGCGTCAGCTTGAACTGACGCGGGTTCCTATCTGGTCGGGGCGAGAGGATTTGAACCTCCGACCACCTGCACCCCATGCAGGTACGCTACCAGGCTGCGCTACGCCCCGAAAGAAAAAAATTATAACAGACAGTTGGCCGCTTTAGAACGGGTCGCATGCATTTTGTGAATCTTCCCGCGTAAATTCTGGCGACGCGGCGAGTTCAGTGCGAACGACGAGGCGCGCGTCTCCGGGCCTGCGCCGGACAATGTTGCGCGTATCGCGCCGGCCGTTTGCGGCTGTCCTAATCGAAAAGGACGATGGCCGTTGCGTCGCGGGTCGCTATCGTGTGCTTCCTGTCGCGCGATCGACGCGCCCGCCCATCGTCCGGCACACACTGACCGATACGGCATCGCGCACGGCACGCCGCCCGCCTCGCCCCAAAACCAAACACCCGTTTGATCCGGCCGCCCTGCCCCCGCCAATCCGTTGTCCGGCCGCGCGCCGCGCCGCTCCGGTCCATCGCCGGCTGTTTGGTTACGCCGCTCTAGCGCGCTATGACACACTGCACGGCATCGACGCCCGTGCCCCGCATCAGCCGAGCGCCGCGTCGATCACGACAAGACATGGAGACAGACGATGCGGAATGCGGTCCGGCGCGGCCATCGCACGCCTTTGGCAATTCTCGACGGAACATCCGGCCCGCAACGCGCGGCCGACCTCGCTTCACGCGACACCTCCCGTGCGCTCGTCTGCGCTGCGCTTGCGCTCGCGCTGCTCTGCGCCGGTTGCGCAGAACCGGCCGCGCAGCGCGACGGCAATGCATCGGCCGCATCGACCCGGATCGAACGCACGAAAGCGGAACGCCTCGCCCGCGAGCAGCAGATCGCGCGCACCGTGCCGTCCCTCGCGTCGGTCACGCTCACCCAGCCGCGGCCGTTCACGCTGCGCGACTCGGGCCAGAACGGCGCGATGACGTTCCTGCGCGACGTCGATTTCCGCATCGTCGGCAGCCTTGGCTTCTTCATTCACCAGCTGTCCGCGACGCTGCTGCCGACTCAGCCCGGCGCGCCGGTCGTATTCGACGATCCGACGAGCTTCGAAATCGACGTGCACGAAGGCACGGTCACGCTCGACAACGCAAAGCTGACCGCGCTCTTCAACACCTACATCTTCGGTTATCGCAACGCGCCGCTGCGCAAGCTCGCCGTGTCGGCCGGCGACGGCGTGATCCATCTGCAAGGCGAAATGCAGCGCGACGGCTGGGTGCCGTTCTCGCTGACCGGCACGCTCGCGATCCGCGACGGCACCCAGCTCGTGTTCCATCCGACCGGCGTGCGCGTGTCCGGCATCAATGCACAGCCGGTGATGCGCGCGGCCAACGTGAAGATGGCCGATCTGCTGAAGATCGAAACGCCGATCGCGCGGCTCGCCGGCGACGATCTCGTGATGTCGGTCGACAAGCTGATGCCGCCGCCGCGGCTGAAGATCCGGATCGCCGCGCTGCGCGTGACGCCGGCTGGCCTCGACCTGACGCTCGACGACGGCTCGCACGCAGGCTTCGCGATGCCCGCGAACGCGCCGCAACAGGCGATGTACATCCGCGGCGGCGACGTGAAGTTCATGCGCTCGATGCCGATGAACGCCGACATCCTGATCGGCCCCGCCGATCCGGCGAAGCGCGACCAGAATTTCGTGTTCGACCTGTATCACTATCGCGATCAGGTATCGGCCGGCTATTTCAATTTCGACGAAAGCGGCGCGATGGCGATCCGGATGCCGTCGTATGCCGGTCCGGCGAGCGGCGCCGCGCTCGGCAATGCGGCTGCCCGCCTGAACGACAGCTTCCTCGCCGCGCAGCAGAGCGCGCTGCGCGACTCGCGCCAGCACTGGGAAGCGTTTGCGCTCGCGGCCGGCACGCCGCAGCCCGGCATGCGGAAAGTGGCAATGCGCCGCACGTCGACGACGCCGTTCAACGAGCGCCACGTATCGAACCGCAATCCGACGATCCATCTGCACAACGTCGACTTCAACCTGTCCGGCGACATCGGGTTCCATGTCGAGGACCTCGACGTGCAACTGATCGCGAAGCGGCCGGGCGAACCCGTCGACCTCGACGATCCGAACCAGTACGACATCCGCATTCTCGGCGGGTCGGTCGTCGAGTCGTGGAAGGCGATGTCGGCGCTCTTCAACGACTACCTGCTCGACTACTCGCCGCGCTCGCTGAACGACCTGCAGTTGAGCGCGGACGGCCAGGACCTGCGCGTACAGGGCGGCATCAAGCTGTGGAATCACGTGCCGGGCGTGTGGCTGCCGACCGACATGAAAGGCTCGCTGTCGGTGCTCGACGATCGCCACCTTGCGTTCAAGCCGACGCAGGTGTCGGTGCTCGGCATCCCGCAGGCAAAGCTGCTGCGCTCGCTCGGCATCGAACTCGCGTCGCTGACGCCGCTGCAGCGCCGCGGCGCCGAACTCCGCGGCGACACGCTCGTGCTCGACCAGTACACCGTGTTCCCGCCGCCGGTGCTGAACGGCAAGCTCGCCCAGGCAACGGTCGAGCGTGACGGGCTGCGCCTCACGTTCCGGCGCGCCGCCGACGCACCCGTGCCCAAGCGGCCGCAGATCGACGCGCCGAGCTACATGTGGATGGAAGGCGGCGACATGAAGATGTTCAACGTGCTCGAACTGAACGTTCGTGCATTGATCCGGAACTCGGCCGAGGCCGGCACGATGCGCTTCGATCTGTACGACTACCGCCGCCAGGTCGCGCAGGGCTCGGTGCGGATGCTGCCGGACGGCACGCTCGTCGTCGACATCGGCAAGCCGAACCCGCTCGCGGCGCGCTGACACGCTGCGCACATGAAAATGCCCGGTGGCGCTACGCCGACCGGGCATGGACTGATTCGAGCGTCGCGCTCGGCGGTGTTTCGGTCGTGTCTCAGTCGTGCTTGAGTCCGTCGATCACGTCGAGAAGCGCCTGCCGCAACGCGACGACGTCGACCATCGCTCCCGATTTGCCCTCTCCCCGCGCGTCGGCGGCCGGCATGCCGGGCTCGACCGGCTCTGCTGCCGCGCGTTCGCCGCCCGGCGAATCGAGCCGGTTGCGCGCGCCGTTGATCGTGAACCCCTGTTCGTACAGCAACTCGCGAATCCGCCGGATCAGCAGCACTTCGTGATGCTGGTAATACCGGCGATTGCCGCGCCGCTTCACCGGCCGCAACTGGGTGAATTCCTGTTCCCAGTAACGCAGCACGTGCGGCTTGACCCCGCACAGTTCGCTGACTTCGCCGATCGTGAAGTAGCGCTTCGCGGGAATCGGAGGCAAGACGACTTTCTCAACCGTGGTGGTCATCGTCGGTTAACCGTCGGTAAAGGGTGCGCGGCGGCCGCGCGGAGACGTCGGCGCGCGGGCGTTACTCCGCGCCGTTTTCGACCAGCGCCTTCAGTTTCTGGCTCGCGTGGAAGGTTACGACCCGGCGCGCCGCGATCGGAATCGCCTCGCCCGTCTTCGGATTGCGGCCCGGACGCTGCGGCTTGTCGCGCAGCTGGAAGTTGCCGAATCCCGACAGCTTGACGCTTTCACCGTTTTCGAGCGCGTCGCGGATCACTTCGAAGAACGCCTCGACCATGTCCTTCGCTTCACGCTTGTTCAGCCCGACGCTGTCGAACAGCAGCTCCGCCAGTTCCGCTTTCGTCAGCGTCGGTGTCTCGGCGGACGCCGGCGCCGAAGCGTCGCGGTTCATGGCGCTGCGTTGCGCCGTCAGGAGGGCTTCGAATTCACTCGAGGTCATGTCGTTCATATCTGCCATACAGCGCGTTAAACCAAAACTTACGAGGGGAAAAAGCCGCCCGCGAACAGGCGGCCCCTCTCCTTAGCCGCGCAGGCGCGCACCGGCACGAGCCATCCGCTCGACCAGCGTCTGGATCGCCTGGTCGACGACCTCGTCCTGTAGCGTGCCAGCCGCGTCCTGCAGCGTCACGCGGAACGCCAGGCTCTTCTCGTGCGCGGCAAGACCACCGGAAGTATTTGATTTTGCACGAAATTCGTCGAAGAGTACAACCTTCTGAACGAATCGGCACGCGTCGTCGGCCAGCGCCTTCTTCATTTCGTCGAAAAGTGCCTGAACCTCGACCGCCTGATCGACAACGACGGCGATATCGCGCCGGACCGGCGGGAATTTCGACACGTCGGTCGGCGCCGGCAGCGCACGCGCGATCAGAGCGTCCGCGTCGATTTCGAACATCACCGGTGCGTGCGGCAGCTCGTACTTCTGCATCAGGCGCGGGTGCAATTCGCCGATCCAGCCCACCGCCCGGCCGTCGACCTCGATGCGTGCACTGCGGCCAGGATGGAGGGCCGGATGGACTGCCTTCACGAAGCGCGCGGCAGCCGGCGCGAGCAGCGCCTCGAGATCGCCCTTCACGTCGAAGAAATCGACCGCGCGCGTTGCCACACCCCACTGCTCGTCGACCGCCGGGCCGTACGCGAGCGCGCCGACGCGCTTCGGCTGCGTATAGCCTTCGACGGTCAGCTCGCCGGCCTTGACCGCCGGATCGGCGAGAAACACGCGGCCGGCCTCGAACACGCGCACGCGATCCGCGCGGCGATTCAGGTTGTGGCGCAACACCGAGATCAGGCTGCCGAACAGCGTCGTGCGCATCACCGACAGCTGGCTCGCGATCGGGTTAAGCAGGCGGATCGGCTTGTCGTTGCCGGCGAAATCGCGCTCCCACTCCGCATCGACGAAGCTGAAGTTGACCGTTTCCGCATAGTCGCGCGCCGCGAGTGCATGACGGATGTCGTGGATCGAACGCTGCGTCTCGTTGGTCGCGCGCATCTCGCTCGTCGCGACGGGCGGACGCGCCGGGATCTTCTCGAAGCCGTAAATACGCGCGACTTCCTCGATCAGATCTTCCTCGATCTCGATGTCGAAGCGGTGCGACGGCGGCGTGACCAGGAATGCGTCATCGTCACGCTCGAACGGCAGGCCGAGGCGCGTGAAGATGTTCGCGATCTCGTCGGCGTCGATCTTCACGCCTATGATGCGGTTCGCGCGCGACACACGCATCTTCACCGGCGCGCGCTGCGGCAGGTTCACCGCCTGATCGTCGACCGGGCCGGCCTTGCCGCCGCAGATATCGAGGATCAGCTGCGTGATGCGCTCGACGTGCTCGACGGTCGTCGCGTAGTCGACGCCGCGCTCGAAGCGATGCGCCGCATCGGTCGAGAAGTTGTACTTGCGTGCGCGGCCGCGGATGCTGTCCGGCCACCAGAACGCGGCTTCCAGATAGATGTTGGTCGTATCGAGCGTGACGGCCGTGCTGTCGCCGCCCATGATGCCCGCGAGGCTTTCGACCTGACGGTCGTCCGCGATCACGCCGACCGTTTCGTCGAGTTCGACCGTATTGCCGTTCAGCAGCTTAAGCGACTCGCCGCGCTTGCCCCAGCGCACCTCGATGCCGCCGTGGATCTTGTCCAGGTCGAACACGTGCGACGGTCGGCCGAGCTCGAACATCACGTAGTTCGAGATGTCGACGAGCGCCGACACGCTGCGCTGGCCCGCGCGTTCGAGGCGCTCGACCATCCATTGCGGCGTCTTCGCGCGTGCGTTCACGCCGCGGATCACGCGGCCGGAGAAGCGGCCGCACAGATCGGGCGCGGCGATGCGCACCGGCAGCTTTTCGTCGAGTTCGACGCGCACCGGACGGATGTCGACCGGCGTCAGCGGCGCGCCGGTGATCGCGGCCGTCTCGCGCGCGATGCCGAACACCGACAGGCAGTCTGCCTTGTTCGGCGTCAGCTTGATTTCGAAGATCGTGTCGTCGAGATTGAGCGTGTCGCGGATGTCCTGGCCGACCGGCGTATCTTCCGGCAGGATCAGCAGGCCGCTGTGGTCTTCCGACAGCTTCAGCTCGCGCGCCGAGCACAGCATCCCCTGGCTCTCCACGCCGCGCAGCTTCGACAGCTTGATCGCGAACGGCTTGCCGCCCTCTTCCGCCGGCGGCAGTTCCGCGCCGACCAGTGCGACCGGCACCTTGATGCCCGGCGCGACGTTCGGCGCGCCGCACACGATGTTCAGCGTCGCGCCGGTGCCGGCGTCGACCTGGCAGACATTGAGCTTGTCCGCATCCGGATGCTTGACGACTTCGAGCACGCGGCCGACGACGATCTTCGACGTCGGCGGTGCGGCCTTGCTCAGCGATTCGACTTCGAGCCCCGCCATCGTCAGCGCGTGCGACAGCTCGTCGGTCGTCAGCTGCGGGTCGACAAAGGTTCTCAACCAGGATTCAGGGAATTGCATGGATGTCTACGTTCGAAACAGGTTAGATCGACGCCCGGGCCCCTTGATCGTGCGGCGGGGCATGCGCGGGCACATGTCGGCGCGGCGCGTGCGTTATGCGAACTGGCGCAGGAAACGCAGGTCGTTCTCGAAGAACAGCCGGAGATCCTGCACGCCGTAGCGCAGCATCGTCAGACGCTCTAGGCCGCTGCCGAACGCGAAGCCGATGTAGCGCTCGGGATCGAGGCCCATGTTGCGGATCACGGTCGGATGCACCTGCCCCGAGCCGGAGATCTCGAGCCATTTGCCGGCGTTCTTGCCGTGCTCGAACATCATGTCGATCTCGGCCGACGGTTCCGTGAACGGGAAATACGACGGACGGAAGCGCACGAGGATGTCGTCGCGCTCGAAGAATTTCTTCAGGAAATCGGTATAGACGCCTTTGAGATCCGCGAAGCTGATGTTCTCGTCGATCCACAGCCCCTCGACCTGATTGAACATCGGCGAGTGCGTCGCATCGCTGTCGACGCGATACGTGCGGCCCGGCGCGATGACCTTGATCGGCGGGCGATTCATGCGCGCGTAACGCACCTGCATCGGGCTCGTGTGCGTGCGCAGCAGCAGCTGGCGGCCGTCGGCGTCCTTGCCTTCGACGTAGAAGGTGTCCTGCATCGAACGCGCCGGATGGTTCTCCGGGCTGTTCAGCGACGTGAAGTTGTACCAGTCCGTCTCGATTTCGGGACCGTCGGCCACGTCGAAGCCGATCGAGCGGAAAATCTGTTCGACGCGCTCCCACGTGCGCATCACCGGGTGCAGGCTGCCCGTACCGGCGCCGCGGCCCGGCAGCGTGACGTCGATCGCCTCCGCGGCGAGACGCTGGTTCAACAGTGCGTCGGCGAGCGCCTGGCGACGTGCGGTCAGCGCGGCTTCAACCTGCTGCTTCGCGACGTTGATGCGTGCGCCTTCGGTCTTGCGTGCTTCGGGATCGAGCTTGCCGAGGCCCTTGAGCAACTCGGTCAGCGCACCCGACTTGCCGAGAAATCGTGCTTTCTCGTTTTCGAGCGTGGTGATGTCGGCAGCCTGTTCGAAGGACTGCTGCGCGTCGGCGACAATCTGGTCCAGATCCATAGATCCCATCATTTCCAACGTCATTCGGTCTTGGCGAGCGAATTTGCCCACCAAACAAAAAAGGGGCTCGGAAGAGCCCCGTTTTCGCTGCAGCGGCCGAAACTACCGGAACTTCGCTGCAACTAACCACGCAGTGCTAATTTCGCAATTAGGCTGCAACGGCGGCTTTCACCTGCTTGACGATCGCAGCAAAAGCAGCCTTGTCGAACACCGCCATGTCGGCCAGCACCTTACGGTCGAGTTCGATCGACGCCTTCTTCAGGCCGTTGATGAACACGCTGTAGGTCATGTCGTGCTGGCGAACTGCCGCGTTGATACGCGTGATCCACAGTGCGCGGAACACACGCTTCTTGTTGCGGCGATCGCGGTACGCGTACTGACCAGCGCGCATCACCGCCTGCTTGGCGATGCGGTAGACGTTATTGCGGCGGCCGCGATAACCCTTGGCCAGGTTGATGATCTTCTTGTGACGGGCCCGTGCGGTTACCCCACGTTTGACTCGAGGCATGTTTCTCTCCTTAGAGTATCAGTTGAGGGGTTACGCGAACGGCAGCATCGCGCGGACGGAGTTCAGATCGGAATCATGAACTGCCGTTGCGCCGCGCAGGTGACGCTTGTTCTTCGTGGTTTTCTTGGTCAGGATGTGGCGCTTGAAGGCTTGACCGCGCTTGACGGTACCGCCCGGACGCACCACGAAGCGCTTTGCAGCACTCTTCTTGGTCTTCATCTTAGGCATGACGAACAACTCCAGTTTATTAGATGGCGATGGGTGTGCGGTTGGCTTGCGCCCTTGACCCGCCCTTCGAAACCCAGTCCACTTGTGTACGGCGAACCGCTTGCGCAGCCGCCGTCATTGTTGGCGCGCCGCCCTGACCGGGCCGCGCGCCGAACCACTGTCGAACCTGCGCGACCAGCGCGCGGGCCCGTTACTTCTTTTTCTTCGGCGAGAGCACCATGATCATCTGGCGCCCTTCCATCTTCGGCATCTGCTCGACCTGACCGACTTCCTCGAGATCCGTGCGCAGACGCTCGAGCATCCGCATGCCGATCTCCTGGTGAGCCATTTCGCGGCCGCGGAAACGCAACGTGATCTTCGTCTTGTCGCCCTCTTCGAGGAAGCGCACGAGGTTGCGAAGCTTGACGTTGTAGTCACCGTCATCGGTACCCGGGCGGAACTTGACTTCCTTCACCTGGATGACCTTCTGCTTCAGCTTGGCTTCGTGCTGCTTCTTGGACTCCTGATACTTGAACTTGCCGTAGTCCATCAGACGGCAGACCGGCGGAACGGCCTGCGGCGCGATTTCCACCAGGTCAACGTCAAGCTCTTCCGATTTACGGAAAGCATCAGCGAGTTTTACGATACCGAGCGGTTCGTTCTCGATCCCGACCAGACGCACTTCCGGCGCAGTGATTTCACCGTTGATGCGATGCGACGACTTATCAGTAGCGATGTTACGTTTCCTCTAAAAATTAAAAAAACGAGCCGCGCTGCCAGGGCGGTTACTTGAACGAGCGCAGGTCTTCCTGCAGACGCTCAACGAAGGCTTCGACCGGCATAACGCCAAGATCGACGCCGCCACGGGCACGCACGGCTACCGTTTGCGCATCACGCTCCTTATCGCCCACGACGAGGAGATAAGGCACCTTTTCCAGCGTGTGCTCGCGTATTTTATAGCTAATCTTCTCGTTGCGCAAATCGGCCGCCACTCTAACCCCTTGTTTTTGCAACGTTTGGGCCAGAGATTGTGCATATTCGGCCTGACTTTCGGCGATATTGAGCACAATTGCCTGGTACGGCGCGAGCCAGGCCGGCATCGCGCCGGCATGGTGCTCGATCAGAATGCCGAGGAATCGCTCCATCGAACCGACGATCGCACGGTGCAGCATCACCGGCCGGCGGCGGCTGTTGTCCTCCGCGACGTACTCGGCGCCGAGGCGCTCCGGCAGCACCATGTCGAGCTGCAGCGTGCCGCACTGCCACGAGCGGCCCAGCGCATCCTTGATGTGGTACTCGATCTTCGGACCATAGAACGCACCCTCGCCCGGCAGCTCTTCCCAGGACAGGCCGCACGCCGTGAGCGCATCGCGCAGGCCCTGCTCGGCGCGATCCCACGTTTCGTCGGTGCCCGCGCGCTGCTCGGGGCGCAGCGACAGCTTGATGTCGATGTGCTCGAACCCGAAATCCTTGTACACGCTCATCGCCAGCGTATTGAATGCGATCGACTCGGCGATGAACTGCTCTTCCGTACAGAAGATGTGCGCATCGTCCTGCACGAAGCCGCGCACGCGCATCAGCCCGTGCAGCGCGCCCGATGCCTCGTTGCGATGGCACGAACCGAATTCCGCGTAGCGCAGCGGCAGGTCGCGGTACGAGCGCAGGCCGTGCTTGAACACCTGGACGTGCCCCGGACAGTTCATCGGCTTGATCGCGTAGTCGCGCTTCTCCGACTCCGTCGTGAACATGTTCTCGCGGTAGTTCTGCCAGTGGCCCGATGCTTCCCACAGCGAGCGGTCCATGATCATCGGCGTCTTGATCTCGAGGTAGCCGGCTTCGTTCACGCGGCGGCGCATGTACTGCTCGACCTGCTGCCACAACGCCCAGCCCTTCGGATGCCAGAACACCATGCCCGGCGACTCTTCCTGCATGTGGAACAGGTCGAGCTGCTTGCCGAGCTTGCGGTGGTCGCGTTTTTCCGCTTCCTCCAGCATGTGCAGGTACTGGTCCTGATCTTCCTTCTTCGTCCAGGCCGTGCCGTAGATGCGCTGCAACTGCTCGTTCTTCGAGTCGCCGCGCCAGTACGCGCCCGCGACCTTCATCAGCTTGAAGACCTTCAGCTTGCCCGTCGACGGCACGTGCGGGCCGCGGCACAGATCGGTGAAACCGCCGTGCGAGTACAGCTTGATTTCGTCGCTTTGCGGAATCGATTCGATGATCTCGGCCTTGTACTTCTCGCCGATGCTGCGGAAATAGCCGGCCGCCTCGTCGCGCGACACGACGCGGCGCGTGACCGGCTCGTCCTTCTTCGCCAGTTCCTGCATGCGCTTTTCGATCTTTTCCAGATCTTCCGGCGTAAACGGACGGTTGTACGAAAAGTCGTAGTAGAAGCCGTTGTCGATCACCGGGCCGATCGTCACCTGCGCATCCGGATACAGTTCCTTCACCGCATAGGCGAGCAAGTGCGCGGTCGAGTGACGGATGATGTCGAGACCGTCGGCGTCCTTGTCGGTGACGATCGCGAGCGATGCATCGCGATCGATGACCGTGGACGTGTCGACGAGCTCGCCGTCGAGCTTGCCGCCAAGCGCAGCCTTTGCGAGGCCGGGACCGATCGAGGCCGCAACCTCGGCAACTGTCACCGGATGCTCGTATTGTCGAACTGAGCCGTCAGGCAAGCGTATCGAAACCATGGCAATCTCCGTGATGCCGACAGTGGGCGGCAAACCAAGCACGCGATATCAAAGTCACGCGCGAAAATTTCGCGACAAAAAAAATGCGGCCCCGCTTTCGAGAGGCCGCATTCGATACTTCACTCAAACTGAAAGGGCGAAAACGTTCCTCGACTAGCGTCGCTCCGAAAAGGTTTCAGTCAACGTTCGCGGTGTCATAACCGTATTCGCCTTGTTCGCGTTGAGTTATTTACTGCATCGAACACCCGGAAACCGGGCATTCTCAATTCGTTGGTAGGCTCGATTGGACTCGAACCAACGACCCCCACCATGTCAAGGTGGTGCTCTAACCAGCTGAGCTACGAGCCTAGTGAAGCTAAGATTATATGGAGCGGCCGCTCACTTGGCAAGTGTTTTTATGCGGTCGCAGCAAAACGACGATGTTCCGGCCCCGTTACAGCGGCCGCGTCATCCCTTTCGCCCGGCCCGCACGACGCCCTGCACTTCGCCGAGCAGCGTGCACGCGCGCTGAACCTGCGCCGAATTCGACACCTCGACCGTGAACTGCATGAACGCCGCATTGCGGCGACTCTGCGTCTTCACGCCGACCACGTTCATCTTCTCCCGCGCGAACACTTCGGAGATGTCGCGCAGCAACCCCTGCCGGTCGGTCGCCTCGATCATCAGGTCGACCGGATACACGGACATGCCGCGCCCGCCGAGCACGTCGGCCGACCAGGTCGTCTGCAGCACGCGCTCCGGCGCGCGCTCGGCCATCCGCCGGAACGTCGGGCAGTCGCTGCGATGGATCGACATCCCCTTGCCGCGCGTGACGAAGCCGCTGATCGGGTCCGGCGGCGCCGGACGGCAGCAGCGTGCAAGTTGGGTGAGCAGCGCATCGACGCCGACCACGAGCACGCCGGTCGACGCGCCGTGTGCGACGCTCGCCCCGCTGCTGCGCTTCTCGAAATCGGCCGGCGCCTCGGGCGCCTGTTCAGGCGGCGGCGCATCGGACAGCGCCTGCTCGACGTTGCGCAGGCTGAATTCTTCCTTGCCGACCACCGAGAACAGTTCCTCGGGCGACTTGAAGCCGAGCTTCGCCGCGAGGTGGTCCAAGTTGACCGACGTCTTGCCCTCCCGCTGCAGCGTCTTTTCGACGAGCGCGCGGCCATGCGCGATGTTCTCTTCCTGCTCGATCGAGTTGAACCACGCGCGCACCTTCTGCCGCGCACGCGAACTCTTCAGGTAACCGAGCTGCAGGTTCAGCCAGTCGCGCGACGGGCCGCCCTCCTTGACGGCGACGATCTCGACCGTCTGGCCGTTCGCGAGCGGCGTGTTCAGCGGCACCATCACGCCGTCGACACGCGCGCCGCGGCAGCGATGGCCGAGCTCGCTGTGCAGGTGATACGCGAAATCGACCGGCGTCGCGCCCTGCGGCAGCGCGATCACGCGCGCCTGCGGCGTCAGCACGTAGATGTGGTCGTCGTCGAGAGAGGTTTCGCGCAATTGCGCCCACGCCTGGTCGCCCGACACTTCGGCGCCATCCTCGACATCGTCCTTCCACGCGAGCAACTGGCGCAGCCACGCGATCTTCTCGTCGTACTTGTCGCTCGCCGAGAACTGGCCGCCGTAGCCGCGCGCGCCCGCCTCCTTGTAGCGCCAGTGCGCGGCGACGCCGTACTCGGCGAAGCGGTGCATTTCCTGCGTGCGGATCTGCACTTCGAATGCGCGGCCGTCGTCGCCGATCACGACCGTATGCAGCGACTTGTAGCCGTTGGGCTTCGGCCGCGAGATGTAGTCGTCGAATTCCTTCGGCACCGGCTGCCACAGGTGGTGGACGATGCCGAGTACCGCGTAGCAATCCTTGATGTCGGGCACGATCACGCGGAACGCGCGCACGTCGTACAGCTCGGAGAAGTCGAGCTCCTTGCCGCGCATCTTGCGCCAGATGCTGTAGATGTGCTTCGGCCGCCCGCTCACGTCGGCGGGGATGTGCGCCTCCGCCAGCTCGTGCTGCAGCCGCTCGATCGCCTGCGCGACGTATGCCTCGCGCTCGACGCGCTTCTCGTCGAGCAGCTTCGCGATGCGCTTGTAGGTGACCGGATCCTCGAAGCGGAACGCGAGATCCTCGAGCTCCCACTTCAGCTGCCAGATGCCGAGACGGTTCGCGAGCGGCGCATAGATCTCGAGCGTCTCGCGCGCGACGTCGGGCGGCGGATCGAGCTTCGCCGCCGCGTAGTAGCGCAGCGACTGCAGCCGCGACGCGAGCCGAATCAGCACGACGCGAATGTCCTGCGCGAACGCGAGCAGCATCTTGCGCAGCGCCTCGATCTGCGTGCGCCGCTCCTGCGCGGCGTCGCGCCCGGCGTCGGGCATCGCGTTCTGCGCGGCGCGCAGGCTCACGGTGCCGAGCCGCAGCAGCTTGCGCACGTCGGCCACGAGCCGCGCGACCTCTTCGCCGAACCGTTCGGTCAGCTCGCGCTCGGGATCGCTCAGATGCGGCGTCAGCACGAACAGCGCGGCCGCCTGCATCGCGTGCGGATCGACGTTCAGCGTGCGCATGATCGACGCGGTGCCGGCCGAGTGGTCGGCGAGCAGCTCGCCCGACGACAGGCGCGCGTCGCCGGCCCGCTCGCGCACGAACGCGAGCACGTCGTCGAACGACGGCGCCGCGACGGAAGAAGCGGAAACGGACTCGGTCATCGCACGGCCTGGCGTATTGCGGTCATCGTAGTGCTTCGCTTCGCTCAGCTCCGCTGCGCTGCGACGACGACGATCTCGACGAGCAGCGCCGGATCGGCGAGCTTCGCCTCGACGGTGGCCCGCGGCGGCGTGTTGCCCGGCGCGACCCACGCGTCCCATTCGGCGTTCATGCCTTCGAAGTTCGCGAGATCCGAAATGTAGATCTGCACCGACAGCAGATGCGCCTTGTCGCTGTTCGCTTCGGCGAGCAGGCGATCGATGTGGCCGAGCACTTCGCGCGTCTGGCCGCGGATGTCCTGCGTGGTGTCTTCGGCGATCTGGCCGGCCAGATACACGGTACCGTTGTGGATCGCGGTTTCGGAGAGACGGGCTCCGACGTGGTGACGAATGACTGCCATGGAATGTTCCGGTCGTATGAATGGGTGACGATTCGGCGGCGATGCGGCCCGCGTGCCGCCGAACCGCATATTATGACGCGTTTATGCGCTGCCTTCGACGAAAAACCGGCGTGCGAGCGCGATCTGGTCCGCGCTGACGAACGCCGGCGCGTGGCCGGCGCCCGCGATCTCGACCTGCGTCACGTGGCGGCCGCGACGCACCATCTCGGCCGCCGTGTCGCGCGACAGCAGGTCGGAAGTTTCACCGCGCACGACGAGCATCGACGCATCCGTCGTCTCGATCGCGCGCCACAGCGCAGCCTCGCCGAGCGCGGCAAGCTCGGGCGTCGTCGCCTTGAACGGCTCGGCGATGCGCGGGTCGTAGCGCATCGTCCAGCCGCCTTCGGGCAGCTCGCGCAGTAACGGGCCGTTGATCTCGCGCCACTCGTCGGCGGTCAACGCGCCGAACGGCAACGACAGCGACGTCAGATAGTCGATGCCCTCCTGCTCGGTCGCGAAGCGCGGCTGCACGCCGAGGTATTCACCGATGCGCGCCAGCGAATCGGGCTCGATGCGCGGACCGACGTCGTTGACGATCATCCGCCGCAGCGGCGCACCGGACAAACCCGAGAACGCCATGCCGATCAGGCCGCCCATCGACGTACCGAACCAGTCGACCGATTCGACGCCGAGCCGCGCGATCAGCGTCACCATGTCCGCCACGTATTGCGGAATCGCATACAGCCGCGGGTCGGCGAGCCAGTCCGACTGGCCGCGCCCGACGACGTCGGGACAGACGACGCGATACGTATCGGACAGCGCGGCGGCAAGCCGATCGAAATCGCGCCCCGAGCGCGTGAGGCCGTGCACGCAGATCAGCACGCGCGGATTCGCGGGGTCGCCCCATTCGGTATAGGCGACGTGATGAAGGCCTGCGGCGCTCGCACACTGTACGCGTCGCTGACGGGGAACCGGAAGGTTCGCTGAGGTCGTTGGCATCGTTGGCATCCTGTCGAACGGGGGCGGCGCGGCGGGCCGCGCTTGCAACCGACGAGCCGCCTGGTGCAAACGATTGTAAACCGCTTCGGTCGCACGGGTCGCCGCGACGGGGCAATGGGGCGACAAAGCGACGGATCGTCCTTCGCCCCGCCCAACGACAAACGCCCCGCATGCCGTCGACCGGCATGCGGGGCGTCGCAAGCGCGCCAGCGCGCGATGAACTTACGCGACCGCGCTCACGTCGAGCGGTGCGCCCGTCTTTGCCTGGATCTCTTCGACGCTGACGCCGTCGGCAAGTTCGAGCACCTTCAGCCCGTCCGGCGTCACTTCGATCACGCCGAGGTCGGTGATGATCAGGTCGACCACGCCGACGCCCGTCAGCGGCAGGTTGCATTCGTCGAGGATCTTGTGCTGATCGCCCTTCGCGACGTGCTCCATCAGCACGACGACGCGCTTCACGCCCGCGACGAGGTCCATCGCGCCGCCCATCCCCTTGATCATCTTGCCGGGGATCATCCAGTTCGCGAGGTCGCCCTTCTTGCTGACCTGCATCGCGCCGAGGATCGCGAGATTGATGTGGCCGCCGCGAATCATCGCGAACGAATCGGCCGACGAGAAGATCGACGAGCCGGGCAGCGTCGTGACGGTCTGCTTGCCGGCGTTGATCAGGTCGGCGTCGACTTCGTCCTCGGTCGGCGACGGGCCGATGCCGAGCAGACCGTTCTCCGACTGCAGCCACACTTCGACGCCTGCCGGCACGTGGTTCGCGACGAGCGTCGGCAAGCCGATTCCGAGGTTTACGTAGAAGCCGTCCTGCAGTTCCTTCGCCGCGCGCGCGGCCATCTGGTCACGATTCCAGGCCATGTCAGTCTCCTTTCGCGCGTACGACGCGTTGTTCGATGCGTTTTTCCGGCGTCGCGTTCAGCACGATGCGCTGCACGAAGATGCCCGGCGTATGGACCTGGTCCGGATCCAGCGCACCGTTCTCGACGATCTCCTCGACTTCCGCCACGGTGATCTTGCCCGCCATCGCGCACATCGGGTTGAAGTTGCGCGCGGTGCGGCGATAGATCAGGTTGCCGGACTTGTCGGCCTTCCACGCCTTCACGAGCGCGACGTCGGCCGTCAGCGACGGCTCGAGCACGTAGTGGCGATCGCCGAACTGGCGCGTTTCCTTGCCTTCCGCGATCACGGTGCCGTAGCCGGTGTTCGTGAAGAATGCGGGGATGCCCGCGCCGCCCGCGCGCAGCTTCTCGGCGAGCGTGCCTTGCGGCGTGAATTCGAGTTCGAGCTCGCCGGCCAGGTACTGGCGCTCGAACTCCTTGTTCTCGCCGACGTACGACGAGATCATTTTCTTGATCTGGCGCGTTTCCAGCAGCAGGCCGAGGCCGAAGCCGTCGACGCCCGCGTTGTTGCTGATGCAGGTGATGCCCTTGACGGCGGAATCGCGCAACGCCGCGATCAGCGCCTCGGGAATCCCGCACAGGCCGAAGCCGCCCACCGCGAAGGTCTGTCCGTCGCGGACGATCCCTTCCAGCGCGGCAGCCGCGCTGGGATAGACTTTGTTCATCTGTATGTCCCTTCCTCTATGGAAACCAGCAAAACCGGTTCACGCGCCCACTGGGCCGCAAGCCCGCCGCATCATTCTATGCATGCACGGCGGCACCTGCTTCGAGGGGCGCTGTTTTTATATCGCGACAACCCGCCGCGAGATGCCTGAAAGGGTACGATGCGGCGCGGATGCGGCACAATACGCAAAAATACATAAGCGTTTGCCTACGCTTGCCCGCGCCATGCCCGCTCTCGATTACCAGACAGCCTTCCACCTCGCGCCGCTCGGCCTCGTGATGTCGCGCGACCGCGTGATCGAGGACTGCAACGACGCGCTCGCGGCAATCTTCCGCTGCGCGCGGGCCGACTTGATCGGCAAGTCGTACGAGGTGCTCTATCCGTCCCCGGACGAATTCCAGCGCATCGGCGAGCGGATCACGCGCGTGATGATCGCGAACGGCACCTATGGCGACGACAGAATCATGAAGCGCGCCGACGGCGAACTGTTCTGGTGCCACGTGACCGGCCGCGCAGTCGATCGCACTGCGCCGCTCGCGGCGGGCGTCTGGACTTTCGAGGATCTGAGCGCGACGCGCCGGGTCGCCGTCGAGCTGACGCCGCGCGAGCGCGAAATCGCCGCGCAGCTCGCGACCGGCAAGACCAGCAAGCAGATCGGACGCGTGCTCGACATCAGCTCGCGCACCGTCGACATCTATCGCGCGCGGCTGATGCGCAAGTACGGCACGAACAATACGCCGGAGCTGCTGCAGCGGCTGCTCGGCCAGTAAAAGCGCGCCGGAATGACGATCGGCCGCGTGAAGCGGCCGATTCGGAACATCGGGAAATGGCGACACACCGGCGCCCGGTTCGGCGCGACGGGACGGCGGCGCTCAGCCGACCTTCGCCGCGAGCGCGCGCTCGATCGTGTCGCGCAGCAGTTGCGGCAGCGGCACCGACTTGCCGAGCGCATAGTCGACCCACACGCAGCGTGCGTTGCCGCGCGCATAGACATGATGCGGATCGTCCGCCCGCGTCAGCTCGAAACCGGTGTCGAAGCTGCTGCGGCCGGGCTTCGCGGCCGACATCTTCGCGATCACGTCCCCCGGATAGTGCAGTTGCTTCAGGAATTCCATCGACGCCGTGACGATCACCGGCCCCTGCCCCTCGCCATTGCCGCCCGCGATGCCGAGCTCCTCGAACCACGAGATCCGGGCCTGTTCCATATAGCGGAAATAGACCGTGTTGTTCACATGGCCGAACGCGTCCATGTCGCCCCAGCGGATCGGCATCGACATTTCAAATACGGGGGAGTAATCGCTTGTTGCGCTCATTGCACTCTTCTTCGTTGCTGGATGTCATCCGCTCACGCGAGGCCGAAGCCGTCGTCGGCGGAGATGATCGAGCCGTTGATGAACTGCGACTCGTCGGCCGCGAGCAGCAACAACAGCCCGTCGAGATCCTGCGGCTTGCCGACGCGCCGGCGCGGCAGCATCGACTGCAGCTTCTGGCCCTGTTCGGTTTCCCACAGGTAGTGATTGATTTCGGTGTCGATGTAGCCCGGACAGATCGCGTTCACGTTGATCCCGTGGCGGCCCCATTCGAGCGCCATCGCGCGCGTCATCTGCACGACCGCCGCCTTGCTCATCGCATACAGCCCGATCTGCGGAAACACGCGCAGCCCGGCCACCGACGCGATGTTGATGATCCGGTACGGCGGCTTGCCGTTGCCGTTTGCGCGCATCATCATCCGTTTCGCGACTTCCTGCGCGACGAAGAATGCGCCGCGCGTGTTGGTATCGAACACGAACTCGAAATCGGCCGGCGTCACGTCGACGAGCTTCTGCATCGTCGAGACGCCCGAATTGTTCACGAGGATGTCGATCGTGCCGGCTTCCGTCTCCGCGTGCGCGATGGCCGCCTTGATGCTCTGCACGTCGGTGACGTCCAGCGACACGACGTGCGCGGCGCCGCCGGCCGCCTCGATCTCCGCGCGCAGTTCCTTCAGGCGTTCGACGCGGCGGCTCGCGAGCACGACCTTCGCGCCGGCCTGCGACAGCACTTGCGCGAAACGCTGCCCGAGCCCGCTCGATGCGCCCGTGACCAGCGCGACCTTGCCTTCCAGATTGATCGATCGACCCATTGCACATCCCCTTTCGATGTCGTTTCGCCGCCGCGGGTGCCCGCCCGTGCAGCATAACCGTAGCACAAAAAATAGAACGATCGTGCTAATCTGTTCGCATGCTGTTGCGGCAAGCGTTTCGTTTCGCAGACAATACGCTCCCGAATAAAAGCATTCTAACGGTTAGAGGAACGCCAATGACCCCCGCAAGCCTCATCGAGCAATACGGCCCGCGCGAATCGATGGAATACGACGTCGTGATCGTCGGCGGCGGCCCCGCCGGGCTGTCTGCCGCGATCCGGCTCAAGCAGCTGGCTGCCGAGAAAGGCACCGAGATCGGCGTGTGCGTGCTCGAGAAGGGTTCCGAGATCGGCGCGCACATCCTGTCGGGCGCGGTGATGGATCCGCGCGCGATCACCGAACTGTTCCCCGACTGGAAGGAACAGGGCGCGCCTTTGAACGTCGAGGTGACGGAAGACCGCTTCCTGTTCCTGTCCGAAAAAAGCGCGGTGCAGACGCCGAACTGGGCGCTGCCCGACAACTTCAAGAATCACGGCAACTACGTGATCTCGCTGGGCAACGTCACGCGCTGGCTGGGCCAGCAGGCCGAAGCCTTGGGCGTCGAAATCTTCCCCGGCTTCCCCGCCGCGGAGATCCTCTACAACGACGACGGCTCGGTGAAGGGCGTCGCCACCGGCAACATGGGCGTGGGCAAGGACGGCGAGCCGACCGAGAACTTCCAGCTCGGCATGGAGCTGCACGCGAAGTACACGCTGTTTGCCGAGGGTTGCCGCGGCCATCTCGGCCGCCAACTGATCTCGACGTTCAAGCTCGACGCGAACGCCGATCCGCAGGCGTACGGGATCGGCATCAAGGAACTGTGGGAAATCGATCCGGCCAAGCACAAGCCGGGCCTCGTGATCCACACGGCCGGCTGGCCGCTGAAGTCCGACACGTACGGCGGCTCGTTCCTGTATCACATGGAGAACAATCAGGTCGTGGTCGGCTTCGTGGTGGGCCTCGGCTACACGAACCCGTACCTGTCGCCGTTCGAGGAGTTCCAGCGCTACAAGACGCATCCGTCGATCCGCGCGTTCCTCGAAGGCGGCAAGCGCGTGTCGTACGGCGCGCGCGCGATCACGGCCGGCGGGTTGCTGTCGCTGCCGAAGACGGTGTTCCCGGGGGGCGCGCTGATCGGCGACGACGCGGGCTTTTTGAACGCATCGCGGATCAAGGGCAGCCACGCGGCGATCAAAACCGGCATGCTCGCGGCGGACGCCGCGTTCGACGCGGTGCAGGCAGGCCGTCAAAGCGACGAGCTCAATGCGTACCCCGACGCGTTCAAGCAATCGTGGCTGTACACGGAGCTGTACCGCGCGCGCAACTTCAAGCAGTGGATGGCCAAGGGCCTGTATCTCGGCACGCTGATGGTCGGGCTCGAACAGAAGGTGATGGGCGGCAACGTGCCGTGGACGCTGCACCACAAGCACGCGGATCACGAGATGCTGAAGCCGGCGTCGCAGTGCGAGCCGATCGCGTATCCGAAGCCGGACGGCAAGCTGACGTTCGACCGGCTGTCGTCGGTGTTCATCTCGAACACGAACCACGAGGAGAACCAGCCCGCGCATCTGACACTGAAGGATGCGAGCGTGCCGGTGAACGTGAACCTGCGCACGTACGCGGGGCCGGAGGCGCGATTCTGTCCGGCGGCGGTGTACGAGTTCGTGAAGAACGACGACGGCAGCGATCGCCTCGTGATCAACGCGCAGAACTGCGTGCACTGCAAGACCTGCGACATCAAGGACCCGACGCAGAACATCGTGTGGGTCACGCCCGAAGGCGGCGGCGGGCCGAATTATCCGAACATGTAACCTGCCAGAAGACGCCGCCTCGCGCGGCGTTTTTTTCGTCCGCCCGACATGCAGCGCACTCGAGCGTACGCGCGGCCGGTGCACCGCGCGTACGCACTGCCGTACCCGCTACCGGACTGCGATCCGCCGGCGGAAATGCTCGGTACCCGACACGATCTTGTCGAGCACCGCGTCGAGCGCCCAGAATCGCTCGCGCACGTCGTAGTCGATCGCGCGGCAGCGAATCGATGCAAACGTGCCGATCCGCTGGTGATAGATCTTCGCGAGCGCCGGGTAGCCCAGCGCTTCCGATACCGCCGACACCACCAGGAACGTCGACAATTCGTCGGCGAGCGCCGGATCCGAATCGCCGTGCAGACGCAGCCACCGGTACAGGTCGGGATGGAAGTTGGTGAACACGCCATTGAAGCCGGCGGAACCGGCCTTCATCGCATCCCATGCAATCGCGGCGTTCGCATTCAGAATCTTCAGCGGCGAGCCTGCCGCGAGCGCCACGCGCCGCTTCACGGTCTCCAGGTCGCAGCTTACGTCCTTGAGCATCACGAAGCGGCCGGTGTCGATGCACGCACGCAACTCGTCATCGGACAGCAGCCGCCGGTAAGGCGCCGGACATTCGTACAGGCCGAGCGGCAGATCCGACGGCAACCTAGCGAGCAGCTTGTGAAGATGATCGAGAAACGCGGCACTGCCCTTGCGCTGCGGATCGAGACGGTTCGTCACGAGCACCACGCCCTGCGCACCCGATTCGGCCGCCGCGCGCAGCTCGGCGACCTGCGAATCGAGATCTTCGCTGATGTGCCCGGACGCCACCACGGGCACGCGCCCGGCCACGCGATCGACGACGAAGCGCGCGAGTTCCGCCCGTTCGGCCAGACTCAGAAATTGCATCTCGCTCGATTGCGCGACCGCGAACAGCGCATCGGAGCCGTGCGCCAGATACCATTCGACGAGTCGCTCGAGGCCCGCATAGTCGATTGCGCCGGCGTCGTCGAACGGCGTCAGCATCACCGGTACGATCCCCTCGATGGTCGCGCTCGACTGCTGATGGTGTTGCATCTTTTTCTCCTTGCTTCAATAAATTCGCGGTATGGCCGCGCCGCTCAGGCCGGCAGCGGTCCGGGCGCGGCGCTGGCGGCCTGCTCGGGAATCGGCTTGCGCACCAGCAGCAGGTAGGCCATCGCGCCGGCGAACGCGATCGCGGCCGCCGCCAGCAGCGCGGGCACGAACGACGACTTCTGCGCGATGACGCCCGTCAGGATCGGCGCGAGCGCACCGCCGATGAATCCGCCGAAATTCTGGATCGCGCCGAGCGACGCAACGCGGCTCGGCGGCGCGGCCGCCGTCGCGAGCGCCCACGAACACGCCGATGCCGCATTCGCGAGAAAGATCACGACCGAAATGCACGCGAGCGCGACGGTGTTGCTTTGCACGAGCGCGGCCGGAATCGTGAACGCGACCATCCCGAGCATCGCGACCACCACCGCATTGCGGCGGCTCACGACCGGCGAGCTGCTGCGGCGCGTAACCAGATCGGACAGCCAGCCGGCGACGAGCGAACCGACGAATCCGCACAGGAACGGCACCGACGCCGCGAATCCGGTGCGAATGAGGCTCATGTGACGCTCCATCGTCAGGTATCCCGGCAGCCACGTCAGATAGACCCAGTTCAGATACACGGACCCGAAGAACCCGATCAGCATGCCCCAAGTGGTGCCGTGCGAGAACAGGCTGCGCCAGTCGGCGAAGGTCAGCTTCGGCGCGGCGACGGTCGTCTGCGCATCGGCGTCGAGATACCCGCGTTCGGCCGCGCTCAATTGCGCGCGCGCCGGATCGCGGTACAGCGCGAACCAGACGACGGCGACGACGAGGCCGAGCGCGCCCGTCACGACGAACGCCCAGCGCCAGTTGAACGATGCGACGAGCACCGACAGCAGCAACGGCGCGAGCGCGGTGCCGAGCGGCGACGCCGCGTTGAAGATCCCGGTCGGCGTGCCGCGCGCGCGCAGCGGAAACCAGTTGCTGACCACCCGCGCCGCCGACGGGAACTGCGGCGCCTCGCCGATGCCGAGCACGATGCGCGCGACGATGAACCAGCCGAAGGTCGACACGAGCCCGCCCGCCGCCTGCGCGATCGACCAGACGATCAGCCCGACGCCGAGCAGCCGGCGCGGGCCGATGCGGTCGACGAGCCCGCCGACCGGAAACTGGCACAACGCATAGCTCCACGAGAATGCCGACAGCAGCAGGCCCATCTGCGACAGCGACAGCCCGAGATCGGCCCGGATTGCCGAGCTCGCGACGGCCAGCGTGCCGCGGTCGAGATAGTTGACGATCCCGCTCACCATCAGCAGCGCGAGCGCGATACGTTGTCCGCGCCGGATACGGGGCGGCGCGACGGGAACAGCGTGGTTTTCGTTCATTGCAGTTGTCTCCATGTCTTTGATGGTTGCCGGGTCGCTCGGCTGCTCCGTCTTCGCGGAATCTATGCGGCCGCGCGCTCCACTTCGTCGCGGGTCGGAATCGACGTCTGCGCGCCATGGCGCGTGACGCTGATCGCGGCGGCGCGCTGGCCGAACGCGATTGCATCGTCCATCGACGCACCGCCCGCGCGCGCGGCCGCGAATCCGCCGACGAACGTGTCACCGGCCGCGGTCGTATCGACGGCGGTCACGGCGAGAGCCTGGTGGCGGCCGCTCCCTGCGCCGCCGCGCCAGCAGACGCCGCGTGCGCCGAGCGTGACCAGCACGTTGCCGACGCCCTTCGCGCGCAGCGCGTCGGCGGCACGCATCGCCGATGCGTCGTCGCCGACGGCGATGCCGGTCAGCGACTCGGCTTCCGTTTCGTTGACGACGAGGTAATCGATCCGCGCGAGCAGCGCGTCGAACAGCGGCCGCGCGGGCGCCGGATTGAGCAGCACCGGCGTGCGGTGCGCGATCGCGCAGCCGATCGCGCGCGCGACGGTTTCGATCGGCACCTCGAGTTGGCACACCATCAGCGCCGCGCCGGCGATCGCATCGCGCGCCGCGTCGATCGATCCCGCATCGAGGCGCGCGTTCGCACCGGGCACGACGACGATGCTGTTCGCGCCGCGCTCATCGACCGTGATCGTCGCGACGCCGGTTGCGTCGCCGTCGATCCGGCGGACGTGCGTCACGTCGATGCGTTCGGCCGCGAGCGCGTCGTGCAGGCGCGTGCCGAACGCGTCGTCGCCGACGCAGCCGATCATCGCGACCGACGCGCCGAGGCGCGCGGCCGCCACCGCCTGGTTCGCGCCCTTGCCGCCGTGGACGGTCCGGAACGTGGTGCCGAGCAGCGTTTCGCCCGGCACGGGCAGCCGCGGCGCATGCGTGACGAGGTCGACGTTGATGCTGCCGACGACAGCGATACTCGGGGATTCGACGTAATCTTTCATCAAATGTAACCGCTTACATTCGCAGCAACGGAAATCGCCGAACAGGCTGGCGTCGACAAAAATTTCAAGGTGATGCAGCTGAAACGGGCGTCTGACATAATACGGATTGGCATCAAGATAGCGCTTACATTCTCACAGGCAGGACCGCGAGTGCAAGCGGGACGACCACGAAACGAGGGTAAACGATGGCGTTTTTGAGAAAGCGCGCAGGCAGGGCGATGACTGCGGTCCGGAGTCGCCGATGAGCACGCCCTCCTCCAACGGCGGCGCCGCGCGTGCGCGCCGGGGCAGCGGCCGGTCGGTGCTCGGGGACGTCGCGAAACTCGCCGGCGTGTCGACCGCGACCGTTTCGCGCGTGTACAACGATCCGGGCAAGGTGTCGGCCGACGTCCAGCAGCGCGTGCGCGACGCGGCACGCGCATTGAACTGGATTCCGAATGCAGCCGGTCGCGCACTCGCGTCCACGCGCACCCACATTACGGGCGCGATCATCCCGACGCTCGACGACCAGGTGTTCGCATCGCAGGTCGCGGGCATGCAGGCGGTGATGGCCGAGCACGGCATCACCCTCTTTCTCGGCTGCTCGAACTACGATCCGGCGCAGGGGCTCGCGCAGGTGCGCGCGATGCTGTCGCGCGGCGTCGAAGCCGTGTCGCTGGTCGGCGAAGCCCATCCGCCGGAAGTATTCGAGTTGCTCGACCTGCATCGGGTGCCTTATGTCGTCACCTATGCGTACCGCGACGACAGCCCGCATTGCTGCATCGGCTTCGACAACCGCGCGGCCTTCGCGCGGCTGACCACGCATCTGCTCGACCTCGGCCATCGCGATTTCGCGATCATCATGCAGCCGTCCGCGAATAACGATCGCGTGCAGGCCCGCCTGCGCGGCATTCACGACACGCTGGCCGCGCACGGGCTCGCGGTGCGGCCGGTCCACCAGCACGAAGGCGCCGCCACGATCGCGTTCGGGCGCGCGAGCTTGCGTGCGATTGCCGGCAGCGGGCCGACACGGCCGACGGCCGTGATCTGCGGTAACGACGCACTCGCGCTCGGCGCACTGCTCGAGGCCCAGGCGATCGGCGTCGCGGTGCCGTCGCAGCTGTCGATCACCGGCTTCGACGATGTCGCGCTGGCGCGCGAGATCCGGCCGGCGCTGACCACGATGTGGGTCGATACCGATGCGATCGGCCGCAAGGCAGCCCGCGCGTTGCTCGACGCACTCGAGAACGGCGAAGCCGGGCCCGGTTGCGCGGTGCTGCCGGAGCTGCGCGTACGCGAATCGGCCGCGCCGCCGCCTTCCGGCACCCAATGAAAACGGGGCGCACCAGGCGCCCCGCTTCCTTTCGTGTCGGCCGAGCCGGCGGTTGCCGGCCCGCTCGTATCAGGTCGCGCTGCCGGCGATCTTCGGCGTCGACGTCTCGACGTCGCCGCACTGCGCGCGGTGGCGCAGCGCATGGTCGATCAACACCAGCGCGAGCATCGACTCGGCGATCGGCGTCGCGCGGATGCCGACGCACGGATCGTGGCGGCCGAAGGTTTCGACCGTCGCCGCGTCGCCCGCCTTCGTGATCGAGCGGCGCGGCGTGCGGATGCTCGACGTCGGCTTGATCGCGATCGACACGGTGATGTCCTGCCCGGTCGAAATCCCGCCGAGCACGCCGCCCGCATGGTTGCCCACGAAGCCGGACGGCGTCAGTTCGTCGCCGTGCACCGAGCCGCGCTGCGCGACGCTGTCGAAACCGGCGCCGATCTCGACGCCCTTCACCGCATTGATGCTCATCATCGCCTTCGCGATGTCCGCATCGAGGCGGTCGAACACCGGCTCACCCCAGCCGACCGGCACGCCCGACGCGACGACGTCGATGCGCGCGCCGATCGAATCGCCGTCCTTGCGCAGCGCGTCCATGTACGCCTCGAGCTCCGGAACGATCGCCGCGTTCGGCGAGAAGAACGGGTTCTCGCGCACGTGCGACCAGTCGACGAACGGCACGTCGATTTCACCGAGACCGCTCATGTAGCCGCGCACCTCGACGCCGAAGCGCTCGCGCAGCCATTTCTTCGCGACCGCGCCCGCGCCGACGATCGGCGCGGTCAGGCGCGCGGACGAGCGGCCGCCGCCACGGTAGTCGCGGATCCCGTACTTCTGCCAGTAGGTGTAGTCGGCATGGCCCGGACGGAACGTCTCGACGATGTTGCCGTAGTCCTTGCTGCGCTGGTCGGTGTTGCGGATCAGCAGCGCGATCGGCGTGCCGGTCGTCACGCCTTCGAACACGCCGGACAGGATCTCGACCTCGTCGGCCTCCTGGCGCTGCGTCACGTGCCGCGACGTGCCGGGCTTGCGGCGATCGAGCTCGACCTGGATGTCGGCTTCGGTCAGCCCCATTCCCGGCGGGCAGCCGTCGATCACGCAGCCGATCGCGGGACCGTGCGATTCGCCGAAGGTCGTGACAGTGAAAAGCGTGCCGAGGGTATTGCCGGACATGATGGAACCGCCCAAAGAGAAATGGACAAACCGATGC
Source organism: Burkholderia latens (assembly GCF_902499045.1). GTDB lineage: Bacteria > Pseudomonadota > Gammaproteobacteria > Burkholderiales > Burkholderiaceae > Burkholderia > Burkholderia latens. The sequence continues at coordinate 187,547 of NZ_CABVPL010000007.1, forward strand.
GCTGCCGGAGCCGCGGGCAGGCCGATCGTTTGCCGGTCGAGAAAAAGAGGTCAACCGCTATTATGCCAGCCGTGCCGGGCCCGCGGGCCGTGTGAACCGTTCAGACCACCCAGGCGGGCCGGGGCCGGGGCCGGAGCCGCGCTACGGCGCGCTCGCTGGCGCCGCTCCGGTGCATCGGCCGATTCGCGGCGACGTGACGGCCCGCGCATTGGCCGGCAACGCGCGCAGCGGCCGCCCCGCCTACTTGCGCGCGCCGCGCAGTTCGGTCACTGCGGCCTGCAGCGCCTCGGGCGTCGCGACCGACGCGGGAATCGGCTCGCCGACCGCGAGCGTCAGCCGGCTCATCACGCCGCGCTTGATCGGCCGCGGCATCCGCGCATCGGCATGGCGGGAGAAATAGCTGCCCCACAGCCCGCGCAGCGCCATCGGGATCACGGGCGCCGGCGTGCGGCTCAGGATTTCCGTGATCCCGTGGTGGAACGTGTTGATGTCGCCCGTCTTGGTCAGCTTGCCCTCGGGGAAGATGCACACGAGTTCGCCGTCCTTCAGCGCGGCGTCGCACGCGTCGTACGCGCGCGCGAGCATGTCGGGATCCTCGTGGCGCGGCGCGATCGGGATCGCCTTCGCATGCCGGAACACCCAGCTCGCGAAGCGCGTCTTGAAGATCCGGTGATCCATCACGAACCGGATCGGCCGCGGGCTTGCAGCGGCCAGCACGAGTGCGTCGACGTAGCTCACGTGGTTGCACACGAGCACGGCCGCGCCCTCTTCCGGGATGCGCTCCGCGTGCACGAGGCGGATCCGGTAGAACGTATGCACCAGCACCCACGCGACGAAGCGCAGCAGGAATTCGGGGACGAGCAGGTAGATGTACGCGGCGACGACGACGTTCAGCAGCGCGGTGACGAGGAACAGGCCCGGAATGCCGACACCGGCCTTCGTGAGCGCCATCGCCATCAGCGCGGACAGAATCATGAACAGCGCATTGAGGATGTTGTTCGCGGCGATGATCCGCGCGCGATGGGTCGGCGCGCTGCGGCTCTGGATCAGCGCGTACAGCGGCACGCTGTAGAAGCCGCCGAACATCGCGAGCAGGAACAGATCGGCGAGGATGCGCCAGTGACGCGCGCCGCTGAGGAACTCGCCGACCGACAGCAGATGGCCGGGCGATGGCAGCGCGCGGCTCGCGAAATACAGCTCGATCGCGAACACGCTGATGCCGATCGAGCCGAGCGGCACGAGGCCGATCTCGACGCGGCGCTGCGACAGCCGCTCGCACAGCAGCGAGCCCAGGCCGATGCCGGCCGAGAACGTCGCGAGCAGGACCGTGACGACGTCGGGGCTCGCGGACAGCACGTCCTTCGCGAAATTGAAGAACGACGTGAGGAACGTCGCGCCGACGAACCACAGCCACGAAATGCCGAGCAGGCTCAGGAACACGGTGCGGTTCTGCCGCGCGAGCCCGAGGTTGCGCCAGGTTTCGCTGAACGGGTTCCAGTTGATCACGAGATCGGGTTGCGGCGCCGGCGTCGGCGGCACGCGCTGCGCGACGAGCCGTCCCGCCAGCGCGATCACGACGACGCTGACGGCCAGCACGCGCTCGCCGCTGCCGTCGATGCCGGCGGCCGCGCCGCCGATGATCGTGCCGATCAGAATCGCGATGAACGTGCCCATCTCGACGAGGCCGTTGCCGCCGACGAGTTCATGGTCGCCCAGATGCTGCGGCAGGTACGAATACTTGACGGGGCCGAACAGCGTCGAGTGCATGCCCATCATGAACGTGCACAGATACAGCAGCGTCGCGCTGTGCGTGACGAAACCGGCCGCGCCGACCAGCATCAGCACGATCTCGAAGGTCTTCACGAAGCGCGTGAGCGTCGCCTTGTCGTACTTGTCGGCGATCTGGCCGGACGTGGCCGAGAACAGCACGAACGGCAGGATGAAGATCGCGGAAATCAGGAATGCGGCCGTCTTCGCGTCGACGCCGGAGAAGCGCGCGGTGTGGTAGGTGACGAGCGACGTGAAGCCGATCTTGAACACGTTGTCGTTCAGCGCGCCCAGGAACTGCGTCGTGAAGAACGGCGCGAAACGACGCTGGCGCAGCAGGTCGAACTGCGAAGCGTGGGCGCGCCGTTCGCCGCGCGATGCGGAAGAGACTTGCGTGTGATCGCTCATGCGGAATACGCGCGCGTCGTCTGGGCGAAGCTGCGCGGGCCTTGTGTTGTTGTTGAAAAAACGGCGGCGCAGGCTGAACCTGCGCCGCCGTGCGCCGAGTGGCCGCGCCCGCGCGGGATGGCAACGGGCGCGGCACGTATCACGGCTTCTGCGCTTCGGCTTCCGATTCCGGCCAGTCGCGGATGTACGCCTTCAGCATCCGGTTTTCGAAGCTCTGCGCCTCGACGACCGTCTTCGCGACGTCGTAGAACGAGATGACGCCCATCAGCACCTTCTTGTCGAGCACCGGCATGTAGCGCGCATGGCGCTCGAGCATCATCCGGCGCACTTCGTTGACGTCGGTTTCGGGCGTGCACGTGAGCGGCTCGTCCATCACCTTGCGCACCTGCACGTCGCCGATCGCGCCGCCATTTTCGCGCAGGCGCAGGATGATCTCGCGGAACGTCAGCATCCCGACGAGATCGCCGTACTCCATCACGACGAGCGAACCGATGTCGTGCTCGGCCATCGTGTCGACCGCTTCGCGCAGCGGCTTATCGGGCGTCACCGTAAACAGCGTGTTGCCCTTCACTTTCAGAATATCGCTGACGCGCATCGTAGTCCCCTCATGCTTGAATGCAAATCCGCTTTCGATCCTATCGGAAAGCCTGTCAAAAGGAAAGCGCGAGCCCGCGCCGCGCGGCCGCCCCGCTTGCGGACGCGGGCGGCCCGCCGCACAATGACCGCATGGACGGCGGCCCGAGGAGACGGCCATGGCGCATACGCATTCGGAGCAATTCGCCAGCTTCGCTGATTTCTATCCGTACTACCTGAACGAACACCAGAACCTCACGTCGCGGCGGCTGCATTTCATCGGCTCGCTCGGCGTGATCGGCTGCGTCGCGATGGCGATCGCGACCGGCCACTGGCTGTGGCTGCCGGCCGCCGTCGTGTGCGGCTACGGCTTCGCGTGGGTCGGACACTTCTTCTTCGAGAAAAACCGCCCGGCCACGTTCCGGCACCCGATCTACAGCCTGATGGGCGACTGGGTGATGTTCAGGGACATCTGCACCGGCAAGATTCCGCTGTAATGCTCGCGCGGCCGCGCGTCACGCCGTTTTCGGCGGCCGCGCGTGCGGGTCGGGCGCGCGATCCGGCGCGTCATCGCCGTGCTCGGCCGCGGCCGGATGAGCGCCCGACAGCCGGTGCGCGGCGATCAGCGACGCAAGCGACACGTCGAACCGGTCGTTCGACAGCACCTCCAGCAGCGCCACGCCTTCGACGTGGCTGCGGCGCCGCTGCAGCTGATAGGCCAGCTCGGTGCGATCGATCACCAGCGCGTCGAACAGCTGCGCGAGCGTCAACTGCTCCGGGTTCGCCAGCAGGATGTAGCGCGACACCGGTTCGCCGCTGTCCAGCCGCGCGATCCATTCGCGCTCCTCCATCGTCAGCAGCAGCCGTTGCGCGGTCTCGATGTCGCAGCGCAGCATGGTCGCGAGCCGCAGCGCGGTGTAGCCGGGCTTGCCGACCGCGCGCGCTTCCGCGAGCCGCGCGAGGAGTTCGAGCGCGTCGAGCAGGTCGCTGCCCGGATAATGGATCCGATGAAACTGGCCGACGCGGATCGCCGGCAACGCTGACGCAACCATCGCGCCGAGCAGCGCGATGAACCAGCTCAGGTACACCCACAGCAGGAACACCGGCAACGCGGCGAACGCGCCGTACACGGCCGTATAGGTCGGAATGCGCCGCACGTAATAGCCGAAGCCGCGCTTCGCGAGCTCGAACGCGATCGCCGCGAACAGCCCGCCGATCACCGCGTCGCGCCACGCGACCGTGCAGTTCGGCAGATACACGTACAGCAGCGTGAACGCGAGCACGGTCAGCGGCAGCGATGCGAGCGCGAGCAGCCACTCGACGATCGACGTCGACGGCGCGGCGCCGGTGAACGCGAGCGACTGCGTAAACAGGTACGACGAGATCGACAGGCTCACGCCGAACAGCAGCGGGCCGAGCGTGATCAATGCCCAGTACGCGAGCACGCGCTGCGCGAACGGCCGCGGCTTGCGCACCCGCCAGATCAGGTTGAAAGCGGATTCGATCGTCATCATCGTCATCACCGACGTGACGACGAGCACGATCAGGCCGGCCGTCGTCAGCCCCTTCGCCTTCGACGCGAACTGGTTCAGGTACTTGAAGATCTGGACGTTGAACTGCGCGGGCATCAGGTGGTCAGCGAGGAACCCCTGCAGCGAGATCTGGAACGACGCGAACATCGGGAACGCGGTGAACAGCGCGAACGCGACCGTCACGAGCGGCACGAGGGCCAGCATCGTCGTGAACGTCAGGCTGCCCGCGACCTGCGGGATCCGATCCTCGGCGCTGCGCCGCGCCGCGAACTGCGCGAGGCGCTTGATGGTGTCGAGATCGACGCTCAACTTCGGCAAACGGCTTCTCCTTCTCGATGCTGCGCGCCCGACGGCGCGCCGCCGCGCTGCGCGACGGCTTCAGCCCCTATAATAGCCGCTCGATCCAGCAGGGGCCGACTGCACCGGGCATGCGCGCGGCCGCACGCGGCTCCGCCGCCCATGAAAGACATTCTCGTCCTCTATTACAGCCGTCACGGCGCGACGCGCGATCTCGCGCTCGCGATCGCGAACGGCATCGACAGCGTGCCGGGCATCCAGGCGCGCATCCGCACCGTGCCGCCCGTATCGACGGTGTGCGAAGCCACCGCTCCCGACATTCCCGACGACGGCCCGCCGTACGCCGAACTGCGCGATCTCGAGGAATGCGCGGGCCTCGCGCTCGGCTCGCCGACCCGTTTCGGCAACATGGCCGCGGCGCTCAAGTATTTCCTCGACGGCACGACGCCGCAATGGCTGTCCGGCGCACTGACCGGCAAGCCGGCGTGCGTGTTCACGTCGACCGGCAGCCTGCACGGCGGCCAGGAATCGACGCTGCTGTCGATGATGCTGCCGCTGCTGCATCACGGGATGATGATCGTCGGGATCCCGTATACGGAATCCGCGCTCAGCACGACGCGCACCGGCGGCACGCCGTACGGCGCGTCGCACGTGTCGCAGCACGACCGCGGCGCGCCCGCGGGACTGTCGGCCGACGAGAAGGCGCTCGCGGCCGCGCTCGGCGTGCGGCTCGCCCGCGCGGCG